>CAYYWZ010000020.1:48332-56056 GCA_964475415.1 uncultured Saprospiraceae bacterium
TGTCATATGCTAAGTTTTTGAAATCCTAGAAGATATACCTTTGTTAGGCAATGATAGATATTGATCTATTGAGTAAAAATTAAGTTACCATTAAAAAAATAACAATGAACAAGATTATACTAATTTTAAGCATCCTTAGTCTTATAAACTGCAGTGACCTTATAAGTCAGATCGATGAAAATACTACACAAAAAACATCTGTAAATAATGGGAAAATTAAAGTTTTAAACTTTGGAACCTTTCACATGGGAAGTACAACTGATGCAAACAGTATTCCATTTGACATCAATGACAAAAAGAATCAAGCGGATGCAAAAGCAATAGCGAAGTTAATTGCTGAATTTAAGCCTACCATAATTTGTGTCGAAGTTCCAAGGGAGAAAAACGAAGAATTAAATAAGGAGTATCAAAAGTATTTAGTTAATCCAAGTAAAGTATCGACCTACTCCGGAGAGATTGGTTTAGTCGCTTTTGAAGTTGGTCGAATTAGTAAGGTGGCTCGATTAGAAGGCATTGACTACGAAATGAGCTATAACTATAACATTGGATCAGAAATAGTAAATTCCATTGACTCTACAACATTGAAAAAATTTTATGCAAACCCCTTTGTTTCTATGCCTGAATTAAGCACTGTCAATCCTGCGACTCTTTCGTTATTAGAAAAATTAAAAATCAACAATTCTCAAAAATATTTAGATTTCCTAATTACAATCAATGCAGATTTATTAACGCATATAGGCACAGAAAAGGGATATGAAGGAGCAGATGAAGCAGCAAAATTTTATAAAAGAAATCTAAGAATTTATTCCAATCTTAATAGGATTCATGCAACTAAAGATGACCGAATTTTTATTCTCTCTGGAGGTAGTCATGCAGCATTTTTAAAAGAGTTTATGGAAAGAAGTCCCAAATATGAGCTTGTAAATACACTTAATTATTTAAAGTAAATGCTGGCTATAACAAATGCATTGGTCATAATAGCTCTGGCGCTCATTCCATTCCGCAAGTCATTACTCATATGTCCTCGCGAGAAATAATCGACTAGTTATAACTCCCGAGTTCAAATATTAAAATATAACCCCGACGAATAAATTACTATTGATAGGATTAATAGCGTTTTTAATAATTAGCTGTGGGATTAATAAAGAGCCTAATGAAATTTTAACTAAGTACCATAAAAAAGAACGCTACATCAGTACCCGTGATAGCACTCTAATTATTAAGTTTAATAATTAGGAGTTTTCCTTGGGAGATAAAAAAGAAAAAAATAAACCTACCATATAAGGGAGGTAAAAATCATGTTACTTTGCTCACATCTATTGATATCCTAGAATTTCCTGGTGAATCTATTCCTATTTCTGTTATTTTGAACCAAAAAGATACTGTCAGAATTAAAGCTTTAACAAAAGATTTTACTGGGTTTTAGATGATCCAGGGTTAGATGCCTACTCAACACCTTATAGTGTATTCAATGAGTACATGACTTGGTCATTATTTTCACTTTACTGCTTGGATAATTTTCCTAAGAGTGTATATTCTACTTATATGGAAGAATTGGAAAATGACATGATCAGAAAGAGAGGTTTTATAAAATTCGGTAAATTCAATAGAAAAGTAATACAAGTATACGAATTGAACAAAAAAATAAGTGGGAATGAGTTGATGATGTTAATGCTAAATTGGTCAGGATCAATGCAGGCAGAGAGAAAAGAATAATACAATTGCTTAAAATTTTCTCTCACTTTGTAAAGTTTAAAATTCACCTCTTTTTCCTAGAATGTGTATTAATTCAAACCTACCTAAGACCTAAAGTTCTTCATTACACTATATCTCCTTAGCATCCTATGTTTTTGAGCAACAAGAACTGAGTGGAATATGGCTATATTTAAGAAATCTATATATAAAAAATAAAGTAAATAGATTTATCTGACTTTTCATTAAAAAAAGTTAATTGCTTTTCTTAATTTGTCAAGTGTAAGTTTTGCTTACCTGATTAGCTATTTATAGTTTTACACCAATGGATAACCATTAAAATTATAGCAACAACTGCTACTTAGCAACCGTACAAAAATTCGAAATATGAATCGACGAGAAGTTTTAACGTATATAAGCTATGCTACTGGAGCTGCAGTTAGCATTCCTTTGGTTACAACACTATTATCTGGGTGTAAAACTGATACTGCAGGAACTGTAGCAAATTATAAACCTGTATTTTTTAATAAAAAACAATTTACAAATCTGGAAAAATTAGTAGATATTATTTTACCAAAAACAGATACTCCCGCTGCTTCAGAAGTAGGCGTACATAGAATGATAGATGCAATGACTGAATGCTATGAGGCAGATGAAAAAACAAAATATAAAACTAATTTCGAAGCGTTAGTATCATACTTAAAGGACAAAGCGGGGGATAAGGAATTTGTAGATATACCGCAAGAGGAAAGAATAACAATACTTAAAACCTTAGACAGTCCAGAAAATGATAATTTAGCAAAAACAGGCTATCTAGAACTTAAGCAACAAACCATTGCCTATTATCTAAATACAGAAGAAATAGCGACCACTTATCTGAACTATCTCCCAGTTCCTGGAGATTATGAAGGTTGTATTGATTTATCAGAGGTTAACGGAAAAGCTTGGGCATTATGATGTTTAATTCAAAAGGAAAAGAAGAACGTACTTATGACGCAATAGTCATAGGATCTGGCATTAGTGGTGGTTATGCAGCTATGGAGCTTTGTACTAAAGGTTACAAAACCTTGGTCTTAGAACGAGGAAGAGATATTAAACACGGCGACTACCCTACTGCAAACTTGGACCCATGGGATTTTGACAATCTAGGTAAGTTAAAGCAAGAAGAAATAGACAAGCATTACTTTAAGCAAAACAGATTAAGCTGGTGGGTTAATGATGATAATAAACATCTTATCAATAAGGATGATGAATATCCTTACGATGAAGTAAAAAGATATGACTGGATAAGAGGCCATCATGTTGGTGGAAGATCATTGATGTGGGGCCGACAATGTTATAGATGGAGTGATATAGATTTTGAGGCTAACCTTAAGGAAGGAATAGCCATTGACTGGCCAATTAGATATAAAGACATAGAGCCATGGTATGATTATGTAGAAACTTTTGTGGGTGTAAGTGGGCAAAAAGAAGGCTTACCGCAAATTCCAGATGGAAAATTTCTAAAAGCCCATGATCTAAATTGTGTGGAGCAACACATGAGAGAATCGGTAATGAAAAAATATCCTCACCGTATCATAACACCAGGTAGATGTGCTAATCTTACAGAATATGATCCCAAAATTCATTTAGGTAAAAGAGGGAAATGTCAAAGTAGAAATAGATGTGTTAGAGGTTGTCCGTATGGTGCATATTTCAGTAGTCAATCAGCAACACTTCCTGTAGCAGAAGATACAGGCAACCTAAGCTTAAGACCTGATAGTATAGTAACGGAAATTATCTATGACAAAAAGTTAAGTAAAGCTACTGGTGTAAGAATTAAAGATGCAATTACAGGAGAGGAGCACGAATACTTTGCTAGAATTATTTTCTGTAATGCAAGTACTGTAGGTAGCACCGCCATCTTACTCAATAGTAGATCAGAGACCTTCCCTGATGGCCTAGGAAATACAAGTGGAGAGTTGGGACATAATATGATGGACCATCATTATGGTATGGGAGCCAGTGCAACCATAGATGGTTTTGAGGACAAATATTACAAAGGCCGAAGACCGAATGGTTTTTACATACCTAGATTCAGGAATATAAGCAAAGAAACTAAGCGAGATGATTATGTACGTGGATTTGGATATCAAGGTGGGGCAGGGAGAGTAGCTAATGTGCCAGATGGATTGGTTGGCGCTGAACTAAAAGATCAAATATTTTCACCAGGCGAGTACCATATTTGGATGACCTGTTTTGGTGAAATTCTACCTTACCACGATAATAAAATGTTTCTCAACTTTGAGAAAAAAGACAAACATGGCATGCCTATCATCACCTTTGATGCAGAACTAAAAGAAAATGAAATGACGCTTAGAAAAGATGGTGTCATATGCGCAGAAGAGATTCTAGAAGCGGCAGGTGCTAAGAATATCAACTCCTATAACGAAGCAACAGCTCCAGGTGCATGTATTCACGAAATGGGTACAGCAAGAATGGGACATAGTAATAAAACCTCTGTACTGAATAAATGGAATCAAATTCATGATGTGCCGAATGTATTTGTAACAGATGGATCGTGTATGACCAGCTCAGGTACACAAAATCCAAGCATTACCTATATGGCATTGACTGCCAGAGCGGTTGATTATGCGGATAAAGAAGTAAAGGCCGGCCGTTTGTAAAAAAGTATAATTTGTAAATACTAGAGATGATCGATTCCATATTTAATATATTTTATGGAGTGAAGAAATTGCTATTATACTCTTGAGCTATAGCTCTGAGCTAGGCTACACTTTAAGCTCATCGCTATTATCTTGTTTATAGAAATCTCGCCAATCCTGTTTTAGCCAAAGTTCCCATTTAGAAATTCCTTCTGTTAAGAAATTCTTAAAGTACGAGTTGATTCGTATTTAATTTTTAATTACGATAGATTTCGTATATATTGCATTACGAAACCATTCGTATTATAAGCACAGATATGCAAGAACATAAAATAAAGCCTACAGAATCAGAATTAGAGATCCTTCAAATCCTCTGGGAAAAAGGGCCTTCTTCTGTTAGATATGTAAATGATTTGCTCAACAAAAAGCGCTCTATAGGATATACTACTACCCTAAAGATTATGCAGATTATGACAGAAAAGAAATTAGTAAAAAGAAATACTGAAAGTAGATCACATATATACGATGCCTTGTCACTAGAACAAGAGACCAAAAAGAACTTACTACAAACTTTCATAAATAATACTTTCAAAGGTTCTACGGCTAGTCTAGTTATGCAGGCCTTAGGTTCTGAAAAAACCAGCAAGGAAGATCTAGAAGAAATAAAATCACTTATCGAAAAACTAGAAAATAAATAATTATGGAATATTTCACTTCGCTCATTCCAGAAACATTAAGTAAAGCTATAGGGTTTACAGTCTTGCATTCCCTATGGCAGATATGCTTGGTCTCACTTATCTACTACATAGTTGTAAAGATATTTGTAAAAGATAATTCAAGAGCTAAATACAATCTAGCCATCATCAGCCTATTTAGCTCTCTTACGATATCAGTAATAAGCTTTATCTATTTTTTCATAGAATATAAAACTGTCAGCAATGCTTCTAATCCTCTATTTGGCCAAAGCGTAATTTCTCAAAATTTTGCAAATACCTTTGTCAGCGGTAAGTTTTCTTTTGACAAGTTTATCCAAGAAAATTTATCTCTTATTTCCGGACTGTGGTTAATGGGTTCGGCACTTTTCTTTGCAAAATTCAGCTCAGGGGTTCTAGGGCTTTACAATCTAAAACACAACGCAGTAAGTAGTAGCGACAAACGATTAGCTTATCTAATGAACGGACTGAAGAAGAAGTTAAATATAACAGAAGAGGTAAGTATATTAGAATCACACAACATCATAAGTCCAGTTGTACTAGGGTATGCTAGACCACTGATTTTGTTTCCAGTTGCTATGTGTTCTCAGCTAAGTATAAACGAACTAGAATCGGTTATTGCTCATGAACTAGCGCATATTAAGAGAAATGACTTTATCATCAATCTCTTACAATCTTGTACTGAGGCAATACTATATTACCACCCTCTTGTGTGGTGGTTATGTAAAATCATAAGAGAGGAAAGAGAAAACTGTTGCGACGACATGGCAATCAGTGTTACATCGGACAAGCTAAGCTATGCTAAAACTCTACTTAAAATACAAGAGCTCTCTTCCGTAAATAACACTAGACTAGCACTCGCTTTTTCAGGAAATAATAAGCAATTTAAAAATAGAATTATGAGAATATTAAATCAACCATCATCAAGCCAATTCTTAAGAGAAAAACTTATTGCCGTAGCTCTTCTCTTTTCATTTATTATAGCTTTTGCACACAATGATCATACACTTATTCTTCCAGAGGATAAGGCAGATTGCCAGCTGGAGGACATCTTATCTAGTGAAAAATTTAGTGACTTAGACTACAGTCTTATCATAGAGGATGATACTCTACCGAATAAGAAAAATACTTTGAAAGTATTCAAACAGAAAAATAATGAGGATGTAGAAATATCCATAGAAAATGGAGAAATAAAACGATTTAAAGTTAATGGGAAAGATGTTCCTAAAGAAGAAATAGGATCCTATTCTGATGTTATAGAAATAGAGAAAGATGGAGATATAAAAGTGTGGGGAGATTCACTCAGGTTTAACAATAGGAGTTATGATATAGATATTGATGCTGATTCATGGTTTAATCACAGAGGACCTAACAATGAAGAAATATCTATTCTGATAGAGGAGAATATGAAAAATTTAACTGAAGTTCTAAAAGATCATGATTTCAGTTTAGCAGAAATAGAAGACACTAAAATACAACTCCGAAACCTAGGAGATAGATTAGGACATATAAAATTACCTAAAGACTCGGGAACTAGATTTTTTCAATTTAGTAATGGAGAAGATATAGATGTAGATGCTCTGTTGGCAGAAGTATTACCAAAGACCTTTATGGAAGAATATTTTAGCTCTCCTAATGGTAATAATTTACAAATAGAAAGATTTCTTTCTGATGGTAATGACATAAGTCATAGAATTTCTGGAGGCAATAGTCTTAAAGATAAAATAAGTCGTTCCCTAGCAAAAGATGGATTTCTCATAGAAGGAAAAAACAAGGTAGAACTCTCTGGAAAACACATGAAAATAAATGGTGAAAAGCAAGCAAAAAATATCTGGAATAAGTACAGAAAAATATATGAGAAAAACTTAGGAACTCATCTTACTAAAGACTCTAAAGTATTTTTTGATATAGAGTACGAAGAAAATAATAAAAGGTTTTTTGAATCCATATAATCAAGTAGTTAGACGTAGGCAAAGAGGTGATTCGCAACAGTGGATCACCTCTTTTCTTTTATGTTTTAACTA
Organism: uncultured Saprospiraceae bacterium; assembly: GCA_964475415.1. Classification (GTDB taxonomy): domain Bacteria; phylum Bacteroidota; class Bacteroidia; order Chitinophagales; family Saprospiraceae; genus CALCMJ01. The sequence continues at coordinate 55,407 of CAYYWZ010000020.1, forward strand.
TCTATAAAGGTTTAACTAGAATTATGCAATAGAAAATCTATTGCGTTCTGAAAGATCTACGAAATATAACGCTAAGTTCGATTTTCTTCTTTCACCATAACTCGTGCCGCGATACGCGGTAGCGATACAATGACTTAGTCAGGAAAATCTTATATTTTATTGCTCTTTCAACTCTCATTACGAAGTTCTAATGCATAACTTGGGTTTAACACTTCGGTAAGAAAAAATAAATAGATATCTAGCTTAGAGGTTGTATCTTAGGAGGACTAAAAAAACAACAAACTATGCAACCCAAATTATTTTTAACCATGTTTCTCGCTTTCTTTCTTGCTATGGGGATTTCCAAATTAGAAGCTCAGACACAATCTAGCACTAAGAAAGTAGTTATAATCAAAAAGACCATAGATGAAAATGGTAAAGAAGTTACTACTAGAGAAGAAGCTAGTGGCGAAGAAGCAGACAAACTTATAGAAAAAGCAAAATCGGAAAAACTGAAAGATATTGACATAGACATAGAACTATCTGAGGAGAAAAATATCTGGATAGATAAGGATGGAGAAAAAAAAGATTTAAAAGGAAAATCTCATAAGATGATTAAGAAAGAATCTTATAAGATGAATATAAAAGATGATGATGGAAATATGAAGGTT
>CAYYWZ010000021.1:0-55229 GCA_964475415.1 uncultured Saprospiraceae bacterium
TAATTATTATAAACAACAACTATCAAGACCTACTATTATAATTGGAGATTTTAATAGTAATCAAATTTGGGATAGAAAACCTAAAGTTGGGGACTAGCGATAATTACAATAACTCACTCGTGCCTAGTGAGAAACTATATATAGTTTAGCTATTGTATATCCCATAACTTATATCTATAATTCTACCAATCTATAGGTCTGTAATCTTTTAAAAATTTACCGCACCAGTGCTTACCTGTGTTGATGCCATCTATGAGAGGATCTAGTACTCTTGCGGCGCCATCTACTATGTCTAAGGGTGGTTGGAAGTCATGTACTTCTTCTTTGAATTTAGCGAGATCAGCAGGGTCTTCATCCGTAACCCAGCCGGTATCTACAGCGTTCATATAGATTCCGTACTTGGCAAAATCCGAAGCTGCAGTATGTGTCATCATATTCAGAGCTGCCTTAGCCATATTTGTATGCGGGTGTCTATCCTCTTTATGGAATCTATGAAATTTTCCTTCCATTGCAGATACATTCATAATGTGCTTCATACCAGTTTGCTCGCGTTTCATGAGTTCTGCTAGTCGGTTACATAGCACAAAGGGCGCAACAGCATTTACAAGTTGTACCTCTAGCATTTCATTAGTATTGATCTCTCCTAATTTAAGTCTCCAGCTATTGACCTTTCTAAGATCTACTTGCTGTAAGTCAGCGTCTAGTTTTCCTTCTGGAAAGACATCATCTTCTTGCAGGGAATTATCTATGCTGTAAGGTATCTGTGACAACTTAGCTGATGCTGTAATACCAATGCCTAATTGTTTGCCATTCCAGGATACGGGAAGATTTTTGTCATTATTAGAAGTTAGTGAATGAGCTTTTAGTTGGTTGATACAAGCAGCGTGATCTTCTAGAATCTCTTGTGCTAAGATAGGCAACTCTTTGATATCCTTAGTTTCATTAGGCATCAGGTGCTTGTAGAAGCCTGAGGGTCTGCGAACCGTTTGAGCAGCATTATTGATAAGTATATCTAGGCGATCATACTGTTGTATTATAAAGTCGCAAAAAATCTCAACACTGGGAATATGTCGGAGATCGAGTCCATGTATCTTGAGTCTAGATGCCCATTTATTGAAGTCTGGTTCCTGGGCATATCGTATGGCAGAATCTGCTGGAAAGCGTGTGGTTGCAATTACTGTTGCACCTGCTCGTAACATCATAAGTGTGATGTGATATCCTATTTTGAGTCTTGAGCCAGTAACTAATGCTACTTGCCCTCTGAGGTCTGCTTTCTGAAATCTTTTAGCATAATTAAAGTCTCCACATTCAGGACACATGCTATCATAGAAATGATGTACCTGTCTATATTTTGTTTTACATACATAGCAGTTACGTGGAGATTCTAGGAGGCTAGCTTCATGCTCTTCTTTTCCTGTCAAAGCTATCATTTGCGGCGCTTGAAAAATACTGGCTTCTCTGGCGCTTCGAATTCCAGTGTGCTTACGAGCGTGCTTATCCCGCTCTACCATTTTACGTTTTGCAGCTTTTTTAGCATCTTTTCTTCGGCGACTATACTCTTCTCGATTGGGTCTAGATAGTAGACCTGCAGCTTTCATCAGAGCTGTTTTTTTCTCCCTAGGTAATTCGAATAAGAAATTGGTATCTCCTAGAAGCGTCTCTAGCACTTTTATGCACTTATCTATTTCTTCGATGGAAAGATCTGTAGCTGCTTCTTCAGTTTCTTCTTTGGAACTTGTATTCATACTATTGTCATTAGCTACGCTTGTTTATTTAATAAGTTAATGATTTTATTTCTTCATAGACTATCGAGTAGCGATTACAGTTCTTCCATCTTTAGCTTTCCAGAAGGGCACCCAAGCAACAATCATTTCATCTACTTTAATATCTGTTCTTCTAGGCGTTATTTCTTTTTCTGTAACACCTAGAGAAACCGTATCCCATTTTACTTTTATCTCTTCTACTTTTTCTTTGAGTTCTTGCTCTAGTTCTTCCTGCGTGATCATTAATTCTTCTAAGTCCTCTTTGGCTGCTTCTACTTTCTGGGCCGCCTTTCTCCTCATTCTGGATTTAGAAGTTGCGGAACTTATAGACCTAGAACGTTTTCTTACAAAAACAGAAAATATAGTCTCAGCTATACCTACCATCTCTGCAGTTTTTCGATCTCTAGCATCTGCTTTTGCAGCATCAAGATCTTGTTCTTCTTTACGTATTTTTTCTTCTATTCTGTCAAATTTTACTTCGTACTTTTCTTGTAAAGTATCGAGCTCTTCGTCTCTCTCTTCTCTCGCTGCTTGTTGCACACGACTGAGGAAGGACTGGTTAGACTCATCTTGTTCCTTGTATATCTTAAGATCTTTGTGCTCCATAGTTATATGCTTTTTATTCTGATAGAGCCAGTCTGATAAGTCCTTGTTTACTTGCTTAAGTTCCTTAGCGGAATTCATACTGTCAGGTACCGTGTAGAAATCTACAGAAACTCCTTCAGGGTGATCGGGTTTTGGGAAAACATCTTTTTCCCAGTTATCTAGCTGTGTAGCATTTTTCCATTCAGCTCTACCAAAATCATCAGGTGGAGAAACTAACAATGCTTTATTTTCAATGATGTCTATATCTCGTTTGCTGTCATAATATCTCACCTTACAATTACTGATAAGGTGGGGTAGGTAGGCTAAGCTTAATTGCTCATCACTATTCAGAATTCTTGCTGCCTCAGATGATGATTTCCAAACAGAAAAATAGCGTTGGTCTACAGCATGATCTAAGGAAGGAGCAACCTCTACATTTACAGATTTTTCTGATTTGCTTTGAGAAATATTTTGATTTAGATTAGCTTTTGTGTTTTGTTGTAAATCTTCTTTTCTACTGGCCATGAGTGTTTTGACCTGAGGTCTAGTCATAGGTCCACGAAGATAGGATAAGGCCCATCGTGTGTGATAGACAATAGGTGCAGTATCGTGTACATTATGCATAAGAAAAACTCGAGAAGATAGAGAAGTGATTATTTTACTAAAGTCATGTTTGCCAGCTGCTCCAGCTTCTGCTATGGCGCCTTCTAATCCATCGAGCACCCTCATCTTGTCTCTTTCTGTTTGTAGCTTTCCTATGAACCAAGTTCCGGCATTGGATAATCCTTTATAGTCTATATCTACAGGGTTTTGTGTAACTAGAACTGCGCCCACACCGTATGCTCTTGCTTGCTTGAGAATAGTGAGTAGAGGTTTCTTGGAAGGAGGATTAGCGGTAGGGGGGAAGTAACCAAAGATCTCATCAAAATATAAGAGACTTCTAAGGCTAGTTGTTCCTGATTGCTTTCTCATCCAACTGATAAGACTGTTGAGAAGCAGCGTAACAAAAAACATACGTTCTGACTCGGATAGGTGAGCGATGTAGAAAATGCTATGCTTGGGTTTTCCTTCTGGTGTATAATACAATTGCTCGATGTCCATCGGTACGCCCTCTAACCAATATTTAAATTGAGGTGAGGCTATCAAACTGTTAAAGGACATGGCTAGATCGAATCTGTCTTTCTCCGGAAAAAAGGTGTCTACATCAAAAACACCAAGTTGCTGGAATGGAGGACTCTGCACACCTTTTATAATTGTAGCCAGATCTAGATCCTCATTTTTCTTCCAGTAATGTTCGAATAAGTTAGAAAGAAGAATACCTTCTTTACTTCTTACTGGATCTACCTTAAGATTAATCATGCCGAGTAGGGCAGCGACAGTGCCTTGGATTCTTTCTCTTATCATTTCTGCCTCACTTTCAAAATCTACTGAGGGCGCAGAAAAGGATCCCATTATATTGATAGGGATTCCGGCATCCGATCCAGGTGTATATATTGTGTAGTCTACCGCATTCTTTAGATTTCGGATTCTTTGTAGATCCTGTCCCCATGAATCTATTCCTTTTTTCCATTTGTCGGCTATAGAAGCAGCGTACTCCTCCGTAGTCATTCCTTTTCTCCCTGCATCATCTTTGTTGATCCATTTTGCAAAATCATCTGGAGAGAGATTTTCGAACTGTAACATAAGATTTGTCATGTCTCCTTTAGGATCTATGATGAGTGCTGGTACCTTGTCTATGGCTGCCTCTTCTAGAAGACCTATGCAGAGTCCTGTCTTACCACTACCTGTCATACCCACACATACTGCATGCGTTGTAAGATCTCTAGAATCATAGTTTACAGAATCATCTAGAATGGTAGAACTATCAATATCATATTTGGCTCCGAGGTAGAAAGAACCTAACTGTTCAGGAGGAGAAGTAACCATATGTATATATTATAAATTTGTTATATGTGACAAATCTCGTAAAACTTTGACAGATAACTAAATTACAAATGATCTATCTTTTACTATACCTAAAGTATTAAGCGTTGTTTTATAGATAATTGAGGACAGAAGGCAAAGGAAGGTAAGTATCGCTTTGGTTTTGTATGTCAAAAAATAAACTTCACCTTTTTAACGTTTCTTTTCTTAGATTTTAAAAGTAATAATAGTAGAAGAACTTTGGTTGATTCCCCAGCGATTCTAGTCAACTAGTACCATTGGGATGTATATGATTTTGCCAATTTAGGCATAAAAAAAACCTAGAAGTTTTGCTTCCAGGTTTTTTTAACTTTAGTTCTTACCTACTAGGCAAGCACTTCTTTTACTTTATCTGCAGCTTCTTTCAGCAGTATTGCTGATTGCACTTCTAATCCACTCTCGTCGATAATCTTCTTTGCAATATCCGCATTGGTACCTTGTAATCTTACTATGATAGGAACTGATATATTACCCATATTATTATAAGCCTCTACGACTCCATTAGCTACTCTGTCACATCTAACTATACCACCAAATATATTGATGAGAATAGCTTTGACATTAGGATCTCTAAGGATAATTCTAAAAGCTTGTTCTACTCTTTCTGCATCGGCTGTTCCTCCTACATCTAAGAAGTTGGCAGGTGATCCACCAGATAGTTTTATAATATCCATCGTAGCCATAGCTAGTCCTGCACCGTTGACCATACAGCCTACATTTCCATCTAGGTTGACAAAATTCAGTCCGTAACTTTTAGCTTCTACCTCGGTTGCATCTTCTTCCAGCTCGTCTCTCTGCTCAGCTAACTCTGGATGTCTGAACAAAGCATTCTCATCTAGGGAGACCTTACAATCTACAGCAATAATTCTATCGTCACCAGTTTGTAGACAAGGATTGATCTCAAATAGAGATGCATCCGATCCTACAAAGGCTTTGTAGAGAGAGCCTATAAATTTAACCATTCCCTTAAACGCTACACCTGATAGTCCTAAGTTGAAAGCAATCTTTCTTGTTTGGAAAGGCATCATTCCTAATAATGGATCAATGTATTCCTTGTGCACAAGATGAGGAGTAGTCTCTGCAACATGCTCGATATCCATTCCACCTTCAGTAGAATAGATAATGACATTTTGCTTACGATCTCTGTCCATTAGGATAGAGACATAGTACTCTTTACAAGCATCGAAATCTGGTGCATATACATCTTCTGCGATAAGTACTTTTCTTACTTTTTTTCCTTCACCATCCATCCCTCCTGGAGTCTGTGGTGTTTTTAGCATCATGCCTAGAATGGCTCCAGCCTGCTCTTTTAGCTCATCGTTATTTTTTACAAGCTTGATTCCTCCACCTTTTCCTCTTCCTCCTGCATGGATCTGAGCTTTTACAACAGCTACATTGACACCACTATCTTCTACGATTTTTTTGTAAGCAGCCTCTGCTTCTTCGACATTTTCAGCTAATATTCCTGGTTGTATCGCTACGCCATATTTTTCTAGTAGCTGTTTTCCTTGGTACTCATGTAGATTCATAAAATGTTTTCAGTTTTGTTTTATTTGTTAATGATAATCTTCTCAGTAAGAATTCCTTGTTGAGATGCGAAATTAAGAATATACACGCCATCATTTATATCCGAAATATCTAGTTTGATTTGTTGTATTCCAGATTTGATGTTTTGCTGGTTATACGTTTTAACTGCTCTTCCTGCTATGTCATATAGAGAGAAAATTCCGTCAACACCTTCCTTAGACTCTATATCTACTGTAATTGAGCCCGCTCCATTAGTAGGGTTAGGAATAACAGAAAAACTATTGACTACATCTAGATCGTTTACAGCTGTACTAGAGACAGAAGGGGTCATGAAAATTCTATTTCCTCCCTCAGAACAGTTACCTACCTCAGAAAAAGGAATTACTTGCCAGTTGTATACCTTGTTAGGTTCTAAATCCTGAACGACAAAACTAGTTTCAGTTGTCAAATAATTTAATGATGCACTTCCAGATAATTCTAGAATATATCCAGTTGCATGTTCTACTGGCTCCCATGTAAATTCTACAAAATCAAAAAAGTCAACAACCTTAAGACCCCCAACTCCTGCTTCTGGAGTTACTAAAACTATACTGTCGACTGTAGGCATTGTATCAGGCTCATAAGAAGATCTTATGTATGCTCTTCTATTAGAATCAAAATCTACGTGCACGATATCCACTTGATCGTTAGTGAAATGCTCATCTTCACAATTAAAGTAATACGCCATATAGTTTTCTGGATCTGTTTCTATTAGGTCTCCATTTCTATCATAAACTATATAAGGATTGACACAGGTAGAAATACCCTGACCAAATCCATAATCTACTGGTGTATCACAAACAAAGTCTGCAGCTATCTCACAGTTAGATCTATCAACAAGCTCTACTGGAACAGTAGCTGATTGGCTAGATCCAGTTTCCAGAAGTGTAACCGTTTCTCCATGAATAGCTGGATTATATGGTGTATCTTCCCATCCTCTATGTGGATGTGCTAAGCTGAAAAAATGACCAGCCTCATGAGTAAGAGTAGAAGATACTGAAGTTATATCTGATTGCTGCACAACAATATAATCACCACCTGGAGTATAATAACCCGCAACACCGTCACCTGCAGATTGCACTATGAAAACATTCATAGCAGAATCATTCTTTCTATTGTTTAGATACTGAAAAGCAGAACTAGGATTATTTGCTGCTACATCATTGTTATGTTGTAGTGGTTCTCCAGCTAGATAGAAAACAACTTGATGCGGATCATAATGCTCGTTAAGTGTGCACAAGGCGCTCAATATTGATTTGAATGGTGTGTGTCCGCCACCGGTAGAACTTCCCACCGAGTGGAATTGTACAGGTACAAATCTATTATCTACAAGTTTCTTCCCGATTGTTTTTAGGGCTCGTTTGTTAGCTAATAGGTGCTCTTTTTCTATTTCTGTGGCTTTATTCCCACATTTGTGCGTCCCCTGCGCAGAAACAGTAGAGAACGATAAGCCTACTGTAAGCAAAAAAAGTAGGAAGGAATTAATAAATAATTTCATGTGTTATAATTTTTCTGTCTGTAAATATATTACTACTAAGCTTAGAACAGTGAGTAAACATAAGCTTTTCTTAATATGTTTTGAAAATTTAATTCTTATTAACCCAAAGATACGGCTAGAATATTTTAAATAAGTTCCTTTATAAGACATTTACATAAAGTCAATAAGAATTCAAAAATTCATACATTTGCACCAAATTTATATCAAAATTAAATTTATTCATCTAAAAAAGTAATAATGACTAAAGTAACAGTTGTGGGAGCGGGTAATGTAGGAGCCACTGTGGCGAATGTGTTAGCTCACAAAGATATCGTAAAAGAGGTAGTTTTATTGGATCTAAAAGGAGACTTTGCTAAGGGTAAAGCTCTAGATTCTTGGCAACAAGCACCTATCGATTATTATAGCACTAAATTGACAGGTACAGATAAGTATACTGCAACAAGAAATTCAGATATTGTAGTGATAACAGCAGGTATACCAAGAAAACCTGGTATGAGTAGAGATGATCTCATTACTATTAATGCTAAAATTGTAGTATCAGTGACTCAGTCTATTCTTAAGTATTCTAAGAATCCGATCATCATATTAGTTTCTAATCCACTAGATGTAATGACGCACGCTGCGTTCAAGGCTTCTAAACTTAAGTCTAATAGAGTATTTGGGATGGCAGGTATTTTAGATACCGCTCGTTACAGAGCTTTCCTAGCTACAGAGCTTAAAGTTTCTCCTAAAGATATACAGGCAGTACTTATGGGAGGACATGGTGATACTATGGTTCCACTTCCTAGATATACAACAGTAGCAGGAATTCCAGTTACTGAAATGATCGATAAAGAAAAGTTGAACGCTATAGTAGAAAGAACAAAGAAAGGTGGTGGAGAACTTGTAAAATTAATGGGTACTTCTGCATGGTATGCACCTGGAGCTGCCGCGGCACAGATGGTAGAATCGATTGTGAGAGATGAAAATAGAATCTTCCCATGTTGCGTTATGCTTAACGGAGAATACGGGCTTAAAAACATGTATTTAGGGGCTCCAGTAAAACTAGGGAAGAATGGAATTACTGAAGTTTTAGAACTGCAGCTTAACAAGAGAGAGATGAAAAGCTTGCACAAGTCTGCTGATGCAGTAAAATCAGTAATAGCTAAATTCAAAAAAATGAAGTTAGTTTAATATTTCTGACATACTCTTAATCAATAGTTAGAGTATAATGTGTAAGGTTAACAGAAGTATGTAAACTTATAATAATATTCTATGTTAACTATATAACACTAGAAATATGGAAGCAGAATTAATTTTACAAAATGTAAAAACAAATAACGGAAGAGGGGTTATCGACATGTCATTAGAGAAACCCGTCTTCCTTATTTTTTTAAGACACTTCGGCTGTATTTTCTGCCGTGAAGGTCTAGCCGAGATAGCGGATGCTAAGAAAAGACTTTTTAGAAAAGGAGTAGAAATTGTATTCTTTCACATGTCAGATAATAAAACTGCTGACGAATATTTTGAACACTTTGATTTGTCAGACACGGAGCATGTTGCTGACCCCGATTGTACGATTTACCAAAAATTCGGTCTAGCGAAGGGGAATTTCAACCAATTATTTGGCTTAAAAAATTGGATAAGGGGATTTAATGCAACGATGCATGGAACTAGTTTTTCCCTTAAGCAGATAGGGGATGCTTTCCAGATGCCAGGTGTTTTTGTGCTGTGCAATGGAGAAGTGAAAGGAAGCTATATACATGAACTTGCTTCTGATAAACCAAACTACGAAACGCTATCAAAATGCTGTGAGGCTTAACTTTAAAATTTCATTAACAATCATATCTTACTGATTCGCGTTATATTGTTGATATAAACAGCAGTTTTATGAAATTAATATATGCATTATTTATTTTCGCTACGCTGGCTAATTCAGTAAAGGCCCAGCCATCTGCTAAGGATGACCTTTTTTTTTATGGTGATATTATGATCAATGCTCTAGAGTCATCTACTAGGGAGCGGGCTGAAAAATTATTCTATAAGTTATTCAAAGAACAGTTGTCGGGTGAAGATAGTTACGATGAAGATTGGTCTTGGCTACGATGGATTTCAGTTCTGAGTCCCGATGATAATGCTTTTAAAATATACACATGGGAATGGAAACAAGATGAAGATAACTACAAGTACTTTGGTTTTATCCAGTTTCCTGATAATAGTTTTGTAGAACTGACTGGGGAGCAAAGTGAATGGAGGGACTTAGCCTACGACGAGCGAACAATGGATGATTGGATTAGCGCTTTGTATTACAAAATAATGGAGTACGAAAGTTCAGAGGGGAAAGTTTACCTGCTTTTCGGCCGTAACCAATTTAATAAGTATGATAATGTCAAGCTCGTAGAGACCTTAACTATAAAAGATAAAAAGCTGGTTTTTGGACATCCAGCATTTGTTAGGGATGGTAGATCTCTCAATAGATTGGTCCTGAGATATGCTGATGATGCTATGGTTTCTGTAAATTATAATGAGGATTTAAATTTACTTATGTACGATCATCTTATACCAAGAATAGGTAGATTAGAAGGGCAAGGCGAAACCTATCTTCCAGATGGCAGCTACGAAGGATATGCCTTATCTGAAGGGCAATGGAAATATGTAGAGAAAATCTATAATCATGTCTACGATGAAGCACCTAGGCCAAAGCCAGTCTTAGATAATACACAGGAAGGAACTATCGTAAAACCAAAAACTACTAAGAAGAAGCGAAATTAACTTTTCGTTAGACTTAAGAAGTCTTGCTTTACTTCTTTATTTATTTTAATCTTTTCTGAAATTCTATAAGGAATTACACAGATTATATCCTCTCCGGAGCATAAGACTTTCACGTCTTTCTTATGTATAGATTCTACTTTGATATCTCGTAAGAAGTCCTTGATTTTTTTCTTTTTACCTTTCATTCCTATAGGTGTGAAGAAGTCTCCAGGTTTCCAAGTTCTAAGCGTCAGTGGAAAACTAAGATTAGCTGTATCTATACTCAGAGCATGTTTCTCAGGGTCGTAGTAACTATCAGTATTATGCTTTAGCGTAAAATGCTGCCCATTAGATTCTATCTGACAAGGGAGATCATGTAATGAGATATGTATTAATCCTGTTGTATCAGATCTATTTTCTTTATTGGCTTGTATAATAAATCTATCACTTTCTATAGTAAGTGTATGAGTGTTGGATAGAAATTTTTTTGATTTACTGCCTGCAGAAACTATGGTGTTACTGGCCTGGTCAAAAGTAAAACCAAAAGATTTTATAAGTCTATAAAGGATCCTATCTGACTGGGAAAAGGATAGTATTTTCTGTTTATCGATTGTAATGTTTTCGCCTTCATTGCTGATAATATCTCTCGATAGTTTAGCAATACATTCTTCTAGAAGAGCATAATCAGAGGCTAGATTTTGTCTAGTTGTTTCTATTCTTTTTCTATAATTAGGAAATATCTGAGCTACTTCAGGTAATATTTTTTTTCTGATATAGTTTCGGCTATACTTTGTAGAATCATTAGAGCTATCTGCTAAATATTCTATTTTATTGGTTTCGGCATAGGCAATAATTTCTGACTTAGTTATCCCTAATAGTGGACGCAATACCTTCTGTGATATGGTACTCATTCCAGTCATTCCGGCTGAGCCAGTACCTCTAATAAGATTATAGATGATGGTTTCGACGTTATCATCTAGATGATGAGCAGTAACGATATAGTCTAGTTGGTATTTATGTAATAGCTGAGAAAACCATTCATATCTTTTCTTCCGAGCCCATACTTGTATATTTTCTCCGTTGTGCTCTCCTTTCAAGTGTAAGACCTCACAGGTAAGCTCTTTTTGAGTACAAAGGTCTAGTACTAACTTTTCTTCTTGCTCTGATTCCTCGGTTCTTAGGCCATGATTGACATGCGCTATAACAATATTTTTTGTATAAAGGCTGAAAAGATGTAAGAGTGCCATAGAATCTATGCCACCACTTACTGCTAAGAGGAATTTACCCTTCTCAGGAGAAATACCGTTTTGCATAAGCAGCTCTATGAATCGATTTTCTATCACTCTATTTGGTGTGCTATTATTAGAATTAAAAGAAATAAAACCAAAAGTAAACAATAGCTTTATATTTCATTAAGATTTAAAATAATAAGCTGATATACAAGTTATCCGCTATTTTGATTTTATATTTACTATCGCAAAGATAGATAGAATTAGAAATGCAAGGTTACTCTATTGCTTTATAAGATAATTTTCAGCTTGTAAATAGCAATATGATAAATGGATTAAAATAATCGCATGAAATATTTACAATTGATTTGTTTAAGTTTTGTAGTCTTTCTGGCTGCATGTGCTAACAGTGGAAACTCTAAAGCTGCTAACACTAGTAAAAATAATGACGATGCTGAAGTTGTTGATAAAGACAAGAGAAGCAGTGCTTTATCTATTTTAGATTATAGAATAAAAGAAAGCGACGGAAAAACCTTTCCAGTTGTAGAAGCAGATATCTGGGAGTACAAATTTGTCTTTGATGGCAATGAGATGTCACCTCCAGGTAGCTATGATGGACAGTGGATAGATTTCAAAGCGGATTTCAGCTATGATTACGGTAAGAATTCCACTGTTGAGGGTAGCGGTAGATATCACTATAGCTTAGATTCAAGTCTTATGCTGATGGTAGATGATGATGAAAATAAGAATCCTATTCAGTATGAAACGAAATTTGCTGGCGATGTTATGGTTCTTGTAGGAAATCCAGAATATGGACCTAACCCGTATCAAATGAAGCTGGAGAGAGTTCCGGATGCAACTTACAAGCAGTAGGAAAAAATACTATACTGATTATTTCATGACCTTCCTCTTATTGAGCCAAGATCTATATGCGTTAGCGTTTCTAGCATGTTGAGCGCCTGTCCTAGCGAATGCGTGTCTACCACTATTATCGGGCTTAGCACAAAAATAGATGTAATTGTGGTCCTCATAATTGAGAACGGCGTCGATAGAGCTTATTTCAGGCATACATATAGGTCCAGGTGGTAGACCATTATATATATAGGTGTTATAAGGGGAATCATAAGCTAGATGTTTGTTTAGCACTCTTCTTATAGAAAAATCACCTACTGCATATACCACCGTTGGGTCTGCTTGCAGCAACATACCTTTTTTGAGCCTGTTTATATATACACCTGCAATTCTATTTTTTTCACTTAATGCTAGGGTTTCTTTTTCTACGATAGAAGCCAGAATATAGACCTCATCAGTTGTAAGTCCTAGGTCTGCGGCTTTCTTAGACCTTTCTGCATTCCAGAATTTCTTGTGTTCAGTAGATAACTTTTTTATTAGATCTTCGGGAGTTATATTCCACCATGTTTTGTAGGAGTTTGGAATAAACAAACACATGATATTATCTGAATTATATCCGTATTGATCTACTATTTTCTCATCTGTCAATGTATTAAACATAGAGATAGAATCTATCATAAGTGGAGCTGATAATTTACCAGCTAATTGTTCTAAGCTCCTAAGATTATTGAAAGTGAGATCTACTGCAGTCTGTTTACCCGTTCTTAGCATTGAGATTAGCTCACGATTACTTTGACCGGCTGTAAGCTTATATCTACCAGATTTTATTGAAGCGTCTGTATAGCTCATCCAATTGGCAACCTGATTAAAACTAGATGCCTTTTTTATAAATGATTCATTTACAAGTTTTTGAGAAAGTTGGTCTATAGTTATATTTGAAGGTATCTCTACATATTCAGTACTCAATTCTGACGGAACATTAGGGGACCATATTACTGTGTAGAGATATACTCCCACAGCTAAACCTATGAGCATCAGGAAAAGGAATATATATTTTAGATATTTCAAAGTCGACTAGTATTGTTCATTTTCATTAGGGAAATCACTAGATTTGACATCCTCTATATAATTTTCTACCGCACCTTTTATTTCTTCATAGAGGTCTAAGTAACGTCTTAGGAATCTAGGGCTAAAATCTTTATTTATACCTAATAAATCATGAATTACTAACACTTGTCCGTCTGCGGCATTTCCTGCTCCGATTCCTATTGTTGGGATATTGATGAGTTTGCTAACTTCTGCAGTTAATTTAGCTGGAATTTTTTCTAGTACTATTCCGAAACAACCTAGTTTTTCTAGCAATCGGCTATCCTCTTTTAGCTTTTTTGCTTCTATTTCTTCTTTTGCTCTTACCGTATAGGTTCCAAATTTATATATAGATTGAGGTGTAAGTCCTAGGTGACCCATAACAGGAATGCCAGCACTCAATATTCTACTGATAGAGTCTTTTATCTCTTCTCCGCCTTCTAGCTTTACGGCATGAGCTCGAGATTCTTTCATTATTCTAATAGCAGAGCGAAGAGCAAGCTTACTATCTCCTTGATAGGTTCCAAAGGGTAGATCCACAACTACTAGAGCTCTCTGTACACCACGGACAACCGACTGAGCATGATAAATCATTTGCTCTAGAGTGATAGGTAGTGTAGTTTCGTGGCCAGCCATCACATTAGATGCAGAATCACCTACAAGGATGATATCTATTTTGGCAGCATCTACTATTTTGGCCATGCTGAAATCGTAAGATGTTATCATTGAGATTTTCTCTCCGTTATCCTTCATTTTCTGAAGAACATGTGTTGTAATCCTTTTTACTTCTTTTTTAGCTGTTGACATGGTTTTTCAATTGTTCCCTGCAAGTTATTAATTGTTTTACAAAGCGATAAAATAAGATGTAAAAATGTCCTAGAGTATTTTCAATATATATCTAGTATATAGAGTTAATATTAGTAATATTGTACTTTATTATCATGATAGCGGTTATTTTACTGTATTACTGTTTAATGATATGGAAGGTTTAAAAACTTTTTTGATGAAAAATCTATTATTTGTATTCCTCTTTTTAGGCTTGTTCGCTTGTGATAATACATTCGAACTAATAGAAGAAAGAAAGGATATACCTGTTGTATATGGATTGATCAGTCCAGTTGATACGGCTCAGTATCTCAGAATAGAAAAGGTATTTGTAGATGAGACGGTATCACCTATAGTTATCGCTCAAGATCCTACTCAGCTATATTATGATGATATCGTTGTGAAAATAGTGAGAGTAGATACAGAAGAGGAATTCATTTTAACAGAAGTAGATGGTAATGAGGAAGGTTTTGTAAGAGAAGAAGGAGCTTTTGCTAATACACCTAATACACTTTACAAAATAAAAACTGATGAGATAGATTTTGTAGAATCTGATGGGTATAGATTAGAATTAGATAGAGGTGATCAATTACCGATAGTTACAGCTACTACAAGACTCCTAGAAACACCAGTAATTACAAGGCCATCATCTAGCGGTATAATGGATTTTACCTATGATAGAGAAACACCTTTCCAGATATTAGGGAATGAGACATGCTTCTTATACGATATAAAACTTATCTTCTATTATAGAGAAAGAGATGATAATGTAGCCGGATCACAATTTGAAAGTAAAAGTATAGTGTGGGAAGTTGCCAATGGTATCGAATCACCAGATGGAGATGTAGCGGTAAGGCATGAGGAGTTAGGTTTAAACTTTTATACGTTCTTAGCTGGTAATCTACAAGAAGGAAACTTCACCCGTCAGTTCGAATTTGTAGATGTTGTTGCAGATGCAGGCGGAGAAGAAATTTTAGATTACCAATCTGTAGGTTTAGCTAATCTAGGAATTACTTCATCTCAGGATATTCCTACGTTTACAAACTTATCAGAAGGGCGGGGATTATTCTCATCAAGAACACGTACATCTAGGATTGGATTACCGCTTTCTAATAGAACTTTAGATTCACTAATCAATGGCACTATTACAGGACCGTTAAATTTCTAAAAACTACTTTTTCTGTCTTTTTGTCAGTCATTATGACAATTCCTTGTAAATAATTCTCTAAGAAAAGTCAAAATTTCACGTTTTACCTATTGGCACTAGAATTGACTAGTATTTAGTACGAAATATATTTAAATTAAAAAATACATAATATAACATGGGTAAAATTATTGGCATTGATTTAGGTACAACTAATTCTTGTGTTGCAGTTATGGAAGGTAACGAACCAGTTGTAATTCCTAACGAAGAAGGAAGAAGAACAACTCCTTCAGTTGTAGCATTCCTAGACAATGGAGAAAGAAAAGTAGGTGATCCTGCTAAGAGACAGGCAATCACTAATCCTACAAGAACTGTAGCCTCTATTAAGAGATTTATGGGAAATAGATTTTCTGAAGTATCTAGAGAGGTCAAAAGAACAGCCTATAAGGTTGTAAAAGGAGATAACGATACGGTAAGAGTAGAGATCGAAGATAGAAAGTATTCTCCTCAAGAAATTTCTGCTATGGTACTGCAGAAGATGAAGAAGACTGCTGAGGATTTCTTAGGAACTGAAGTTACAGAGGCAGTTATTACTGTTCCTGCTTACTTTAATGATTCTCAAAGACAAGCTACAAAAGAAGCTGGTGAAGTAGCTGGTCTAGTTGTAAAAAGAATTATCAACGAGCCTACTGCTGCTGCTTTAGCATATGGTCTAGATAAGAAAAACCAAGATAGCACGATAGCAGTATATGATTTAGGAGGTGGAACCTTTGATATATCTGTCTTAGAATTAGGAGATGGAGTATTCGAGGTAAAATCTACTAACGGAGATACACACTTAGGGGGAGATGATTTTGATGAGGTAATTATAGACTGGCTAGCAGATGAGTTTAAGAAGCAAGAAAATATAGATCTTAGAAAAGATCCTATGGCGCTTCAGAGACTGAAAGAAGCTGCAGAAAAAGCAAAGATAGAATTATCAAGTTCGGCAGAAACAGAAATAAATCTGCCATATGTTACTGCTGTAGATGGTGTTCCTAAGCACTTGGTTATTAAGTTAAGTAGATCAAAATTTGAAGCTTTAGCGGATGATTTAGTTTCTAGAACACTAAAGCCATGTATGGAAGCGCTTAAAGACGCAGGTCTAGATAAGTCTGAAATAGATGAAGTAATTCTAGTAGGAGGATCTACAAGAATTCCTAAGATACAAGAAGCTGTAGAGGCATTTTTTGGTAAGAAACCTAATAGATCTGTAAACCCTGATGAGGTTGTAGCGATAGGAGCCTCTATCCAAGGAGGTGTACTGAGTGGTGATGTACAAGATGTATTGCTTTTAGATGTTACGCCATTATCTATGGGAATAGAAACTATGGGAGGTGTATACGATGTTGTTATAGAATCTAATTCTACGATACCTACTAAGAAAACGAAAGTATATTCTACTGCAGCAGAAAATCAGCCAAGTGTAGAGATACATATCTTACAAGGAGAGCGTCCTATGGCTAGAGATAACAGAACTGTAGGAAGATTTATCCTAGATGGTATTCCACCAGCACCTAGAGGTTTGCCACAGATCGAAGTAACTTTCGATATGGATGCTAATGGTATACTTAATGTATCAGCCAAAGATAAGGGTACAGGCAAAGAGCAGAATATCCGAATCGAAGCTTCTACCGGATTGTCAAAAGAAGAGATAGAAAAGATGAAGGCAGAAGCAGCAGCGAATGCTGAGTCTGATAAGAAAGCTAGAGAAAGTGTAGATAAACTGAATACAGCGGATTCGCTTATCTTCCAGACAGAAAAGCAAATGACAGAGTATGGAGATAAAATTCCTGAAGACAAGAAGGGTGCAATCGAGACGGCTCTAACAGAACTGAAAGAAGCACATAAGTCTCAGGACCTAGATAAGATAGATGTTGCTATGGAGCAAATGAATACAGCATGGCAGGCAGCTAGTCAGGATATATACCAAGCAACTCAGGGGGCTGATGCTGCTAACGGTGCAACAGCAGATGCTGGAGCAGGAACTGAAGGTGGAGCAACAGATAGCGAAGAAGACGTTACTGATGTAGAGTTTGAAGAAGTAGATGAAACTACATAATTAGAATCTAACTTAAGATCTAATTTTAAAAATAGCAGGTCGTTGTAATTAATTTACAGCGACCTTTTTTTTATTAGAATGTAAATGTGTAATTAATTTACAAAGCCCAATTTTATCATAACCATCTTAAACTATAGTAAAATAAATGACAGGAAATTAAAAAAAAATAGCTGTAGGGTTTCAGTAGGGACTAAAAAAAAGCTCCAGACGGGATGTGGAGCGAATGTCTAATTTTCGTAGACATTGTTATAGAACAACTTCCTAATATAAAACTAATGATTTTCTCTCTCTCTCTACAATTGTGGAGACTAAAGTTAACCCTAAGTATAGTTATTTGTAGAGAAAACTGGGCTAAATGAGATGAACGTCAATTTTAAGTGTGAATTACCTTATTGCAAAGTATATTTATTGAAAGTTATTAAAGGTATAGATTCTGATTTTGAGAGAAAATTTATTTTTTCTTCTTTTTAGTCTTCTTTTTCTTTTCCTTATATTCTTCCATTTCTTTCATAAGAGATTTCCAGTCACTAGTCTTATCATGAATAATATCTAGCGTTTCCTTATATTCTGATTTGGTAAAAAGAATTTCGTCTATAGGTTCGGTTAGATAAGCTTCGATAAGTGTAAGATATTCTTTTTCGTCATCGCTACAAAAGCTATAGGCTCTACCTCTTCTCTTAGCTCTACCTGTTCTGCCTATACGATGAACGTAGGTTTCAGCTCTGTCTGGTAGGTCATAGTTTACAACAACATCTACATTAGCGACATCTAGTCCACGTGCACTTACATCAGTAGCAACTAGGATCTTATTGTCTCCATTTTTAAAATCTTGTATAATTTGTTGTCTACTAGCTTGCGGGATGTTACCATGTATGGTCTCTACATCTATATCTACTCTTTTCATAGCCTTCTTTACTCTTTCTGCTCTAACTTTAGTTCGAACAAATATAAGTAGTTTTCCTTCTGGGTTTTCCTGAATCAGGCGCTCTAAGAAAAATCTTTTGTCATCCATTTTTACATAACTCATATAATGATTTATGTTTTTCGCTACTGGATTTTTAGGGGAGAGCTGTATTCTTATAGGATTGGTAACAAGAGAGTAAGCTAGCTTCTTGATTTTCTTATTGATCGTAGCAGAGAAAAATAATGTTTGCCTTTTGCTAGGTAAGTAACGCATAAGATCTCTTATATCATCTATAAATCCGAGATCTAGCATATGGTCAGCTTCATCTAAGATCAGCGTATTTATCTTATCTAGTTTCAGATATCCTTGACTCCTTAGGTCGAACAGTCGGCCAGGTGTGGCGATAACTATGTCTACTCCGTTTTCTAGCGCTTCTATTTGCGGTGCTTGATCTACGCCACCATATACGGCTAATGCTTTGATTTTAGTTTGTCGAGCAAGGGTTTCTATAACTTCAGTAACTTGTAATGCTAATTCATGAGTAGGAACCATGATAATCGCTCTGAGACCTAATATCTTATGGTCTCTTTTATTTCTTAGTATGAGTTCTAGCAGAGGAATAACATATGCTGCAGTTTTGCCAGTGCCTGTTTGTGCGATAGCTAGAACATCTTCACCTTTCAGAATAGAAGGAATAGTTTTGTATTGTATATCGGTAGGGCGTTTATAGCCTAGCTTAGTTAAGTTGTCCTTGATTTTCTGTTGGATAGGGTAGTCATCGAATCTCATAATGGCTATCTTATCGTTATAATTATATCATCAATTTTTACCGTATCATCTAGATATAATTTCTTTCTTTTTCTTGTTTCTACTTCGCCGTTATATAAGACTTCACCACTTCGGATTCTTACCTTGGCTTCACCTCCAGAATTTACAATGTCCAATACTTTGAGCAAATTATGTAGCTCTATGTATTCTTGGTTGACTAACTTGAATTCTATATTATTCATTAAGTTATTTCTATGATTTTAAATGTCTTTCCATTTAAGGAGAATTCATAATCTTCTACTTGGTCCATAAGTTGTTGACCTAGTGGTGAAGCTGGTGAAATACATATCCAATAATTATTGCTTACTTCTGCAGTGATCTTACCAAGGCCTACACTCATGAAAAATTGCTGAGCCTCCGTTTTTACTAGCGAGCCCAAGGCTACGGTTTTAGAATGCTCTGAAGAATTGATATCGTTTAGAATTCTACGCATTTTTACTAGTTCTAGAGTAAGCGATTTTTGCTTGTCTAATTCATTATGTAACATCGCTCTTCCTGTTTCGAACTTATCACCTGCAGAACTTTTACTCTCGCCTTCTAAGGCTTCTTGTAAGCTAGCTAGTTTAGATTGTATAACCTTCTCTCGTTCAGTAATCTTTTCTAGGCAGGCATTTACGAGTGCTGTTTTAGTTTGCTCCTGTTGCACTCTTTCTTTTTTTTGCTCGGTATATCAGTTTCTCATCTGCTAGAAATACATGATAGGGAAGTGCATACCATTCCATTCTACCCGGAAGCAATACATTTTGTACTTTCTGGTGCATACTCATTACGATTTTCTCTCCTTTGTCAAATAGACCATTCTTAGAGAATTCAGCTATTTCTAGTTGATGCGTTTCTGGATTCAAATAAAACTTCCAAGTATCAGAGCCTACTGTAGGTTCATATGTGACTTTTACAACATTATAGTTCTTCTCCTTGAAAGTGACTTCTGTAACATGAGGATTTATAATTACTCCTTTGTCTGCAAGCTTCATAGGGAGTCCGATAAGATATCTATAATAGCTGTCGAACATTTTAGCTCTGGCACAAGTGATTTTGTGATAATCCATAAATATAGGATCTATTTCAGACTCATTTTCTAAGGTCCCGTAACAGGTGTCAAGAGACATGTGTAGTAAGGCATCTTTTTCATCCTTGACATATCTCATTTCGAAGACGCCTTGTTCAAGATCTAGCATCAGCTTCCTCTCCGTTGTATCTAGGGTGTTATTCTTATTCACCGCAATCACGATGTCTATATCTGTATATAGTTTATTCCAACTGCTATCTGGATCATGTAAAGCAATACTTTTTTGGATAAGTTCTGCACCGTTTAGTTGAGCTACTGTATTAGCATTATAGAAAAATATAAGGCTAAGAAATAAGAAAATAGTTTTCATTAATTATATAGTTTTTTCAATTTCTGAATTTTCAAATAAAGACTTTACATCCATAATTTGAATAGCTATTAAAGATATGATACAGTAAGCAAGAAAATAATAAAATCCTTCGTGCAACTGAGAGTTTATACTGTTATCAGATTTTGTCGAAAGGTAGGCTAAAAATACACCTACCACAAAAACATCCGCCATAGACCATTTACCAATTATCGAAACGAATTTATGTATAGCTTTTCTACTTTTAAGATTTCTGACAAACATTACTAATAGCAAGAGTAAAGCTTTGAGTACAGGTACAACGACACTAAATATGAGGATAAGACTAGCAACTAAAGTATTCTTATTTTCATACAATTCCTCGATGGTAGATATTATGCTCTGAGTAGATTCGTGAAGACTTAGTTCGCCTACAATGGGAAGCACTGCTCCTATTTTGATACTTAGAATAGGTTTTACTAGGCCAGGGTAGAGGCAGCAAAGAGAAATAATAATTAGTATCAGGGCTATTATGTTTCTGGTGTTCATTGCAAGTTTTCGTTTTAATTAAATGAAAATGCTTATTACAAGATAACGATATATATGACGCAAAGTTACAAATATACTTATGACTCGTATTGCGGAGTTTTAAAAAGTAGTCGCATATTTAGAAAAAAAAGTGCTAGAGCAATAAAAAGCCATATATACATCCATGCTGAGGCAGGAAGGACAACCATCAGCTCAGCATATTTAGCAAGATCAGAGCTAGGACCTACATTGAAATCTTGAATAATGTAGACGATGGTTGTTAGACCTAGAAACATAAGGATCTCTCTTCCAAAGTTTGTTTTCCATATGATGAATAAAATCATAGCAGCAAAAATGAATAGAAAACTAGTTGTGAACATTGAGTTAAACCAATATAAGGCAGTAAATAACATACTTGCTGCAAGAAGTGCTAGAATAGGTTTTACCAAACTCTGTACTCGTGCTCCTATATAGAATAAGATATTCCCAAAAATAGCACTGCCTAGATAGCCTCCCATAAGTATGATAGCCCGATTACCACCTATTGTAGCGGTATATCCACTGCCATCTTGGTTGATCTGTATTCTGTCGACTTCTCCTCCAGTGATCAGAGCCCCAATTCCGTGACCGAGTTCGTGTAGAAAAGTAACTAACATATTGATGGGATATAAGATCTTATTACCCATTACACCTCCATATTGTCTTAGTCCAAAATAGATAACAAGAAAAATTACGATTCTTATAAGTATTGAGTTTTTCACAAGTTTTTTTTAGATCAACAATGTAAATTTAATAATGATTCCTTTGCCTGCTATATGTGAAGTTTTTTTCTATTAATTAGTAAACTAAATCTTATTCATTACTAGCTCACAGATAGGATTAAAAAGGTAAGAAAATGTTCTGTTTTATTTTTCGGGAATAAATTTATTCAACTCTTCTTGACTCATGTTACTCAGTTTTATTTCATTTTCGATAGGTATTTCGTGAGCATTCTTATAGTTGTCGATTGCTGATTTGACTTCTGATTTTCTTAGAATTTGGATAAGTGGGATGGGGGAGCGATTGGTGTAATTACGCGCTGATTCTATTTCTGTATCTGCAAACTGATACTGTGGGTGAAAACTTACTAGTTGAGCAAATTCATTGAAGGGAGATTGCTCTACGAGTTCTTCAGCTATAAGAAAGATATCATAGAAATCCAGAAAAGAAGTTTTGAAATTAGATAGGATAATAATAGTATTAGAAACTAATGTCTCGCTAATGCTATCTAGATACTCTACTTCAGTGATTACTTTCTCTAATAGTAAGGCTGTATCATCGAAAATATAATCTACATATCTGATACGATCTTTTGTAAAACTAGGAGACGCAAAAGGGCATAAATTATAAGATATAATAAATCCACCTATCCATTTTTTTATAATTTCTATATTGCTGATCATAGATGATATAGGATTTGATTTTTTTTGAAATAGCTTAGGGTATCTTGGTAACCTAATGCATATTTTTCCTCGAAGGTAGGTTTAGAAAAAGTGATCGGTGTTCCAAGCCTTTGACTAGGTCGCAGGACGATATTATGCTTGGTGGTTATGTTGTTTATCCTATTGATAAGAAGATATCTTGTTATGTAGGCGATTCTTATGGTTATAACCATGTCAAAATGCTTATTTTCTAGCTGACTATATCTAGGCTCATTATCAGCTACACCTCCATCTACATATTTAGACCCATCAATAAAAATGGGTTTGAAAAAAGGAATTCTTGCACTGCCCAAAATGTAATCTGGTAACAAGCCTGGTTTTATGTTTTTCAGATTTCTATATTCTAACTCTTGTTTTGACATGTTAAAACAAGAGATGACTAACTCCTTTCCTGATGTTCTAATTTTATTTTCATCTATTGCGTCCTTCAGGTAGTCTATCATTGGATCTATATTTATACCGATACCATCTATGGGGTTTAGGTACTCCTTGCATAGCTGCATGAGATAGGACTTACTATACTGATCTATATTTTTGAAAACTGGATTTCCTACAAATTTTTCCCATACCCCTAGAGCTTCAGACATAGAATAATTAAGGGCTAGAGCTCCGTTGATTGCTCCAATGGAACAACCTGAAATAGAGACGACATGATCCATGATTCCTAACTCTTCAAGTGCTTTCATAGCACCTATCTGATAGATACCTCGTGTGCCTCCTCCTGTCAATATGAGTTTAATTCTCAATATTCTACTTTTTACTTTTCTAGTTCTATTATTGGATTAAACGATTTCTTTCTATCTTTCGTGCCAAATTGAAATTATGAAATCAATATTAAAGTCTTTTGCATTTTTGTTTGTTCTTTTTATTGCCATAATTATGACTTCTTGCGCAACTGATGGTTGTTACGTATGTGAAGGTGGTGACCAACTTGTAGATACGACAGTCTGTGATATAATAGACGGCACCAGCGATGAAATCGACGAGTTTATAGATATATACGAAACCGCTGGCGGTACCTGCGAAAAACAATAATTTATATTTTTATAATATCGGATATTTCTGATCTTATAATTGTATTGAGTTCTTTTATATCTTCATTTTTGATCTTTTCGTATCTGTCTAGTTGGTCATCAATTAGCTTCGTCAGTGTATTTCTTACTTCTATCATCTGGTTAGTAGGTGGTGCATCACTTAGCTGACTTAGAGAGTTTAGGTGAGCTAGTTTGTTTGTTAGCTTTATAGGAAAGTTAAGAGGATCCTGTCTACTTCTATTTTGTGTTTGGTATAATTCTTTTTCTATTAGTGTAAGAGTAGAGTCAATGGTATTTATCTTATCTTTTACTAGATCTGATTTATGTTTTTCAGAAAAATTAGACATTTGTTTTTTCAGAGATCTTATCTCGATAATAGACTCATGGGCTTTGGTGACTTTATTATTGACACTTTCTATAAAGTTGTACTGATCTTCTAGATCACTAGTAGTGTAGCTTATTCTAGGATCTATTTTCACTTCAAAGTTATTTTGTTTATTCACTCCATTTACATTGAGATCTACGATGTAGTTGCCGGGGACTACTTTAGATCCAGAGAGAGAACCCCACCAGAAAATCATCCCATCGAATTTTTTAGCATCCTCTGTTTTTAAGTTCCAGTTAAAGTGATTAGCTCCTTTTTCTACTTTTAATTTATTATTTTTTTCACTAGCATGATTAGAGAAACTTCTTATGGTGTCTCCTTTTTCTGAAAATATATTGAGCGATATAGTATCCTTCTTCTCATCATATTCTTTGACATAAAAATGAGCGTTCAATCCTGAAGGATAGTTAAGACCTGCGCTCGTATTCTTTTTGTTCTGTTTTCCTTCCATTCGGAAAACCTCAGATGGATTGTACAAATGGAAGTTAGGGTTTCCTGTGAGTTTAGAAGCTTCCCTTATAACTGTTAGGTCATCTATTATCCAGATACCTCTGCCCTGTGTAGCCGCAATAAGATTATCATTCTTAATAGTGAGATCGGTAATAGGAACGATTGGGAGATTAAGTTGTAATTTCTCAAAGGAGCGTCCATCATTAGTTGAGATATACATCCCAGTTTCTGTACCTACATAAAGTACGCCTTTTTCCTTAGAATCTACTCTTACGGCTCTTGTAAAATGTTCTGCGTCAATGCCATTTACAATCTTCGTCCAAGTTTTTCCGTAGTTATTTGTTTTGTAAATGTATGGTTTGAAATCACCTGACTTATATTTTGTGCCAGCAATATAACAACTTGCTTCGTCATGTGGGTCAGGTTCTATACAGTTGATCATCATCCACTCAGGCATATTAGTTGGTGTGATATTGTCCCAGTTTTCTCCACCGTCTTTTGTGATATGTAAGAGTCCATCGTCTGATCCCACCCAGATTAAACCTTCCTTAAGTGGTGATTCTTGGGCAGCAAATATAGTACAATAGTATTCTACACCTGTATTATCTTTAGTTATAGGTCCACCAGAAGAAACTAGCTTAGTCGAATCATTTCTTGTCAGATCTGGACTGATTATTTTCCAGCTTTGTCCCTCGTTAGTGGTGACATGTAAATGGTTAGAAGCAGCATATAATTTCTTGTCATTATGCTTAGAGAAGAAGAGAGGAAAGTTCCATTGAAATCTGTATTTCATTCCTTCTGCACCATAGCCCATAGGATTGTCAGGGTATACATTTATAGCTCGACTCAGATTTGTAGCGTGATCTTTTCTTGTAAGAAATCCTCCATAGGATCCTCCATATACGATATCATTATTGGTAGGATCTATAGCGATATGTGCGGACTCACCACCTGCGCTGCTCTCCCAGTCATCTTCCGTAATGGCGCTACCACTAGTTCTTGATGCGATACGTATAGTGCTATTATCTTGTTGTGCAGCATAGATTCTATATGGGAAGTGATTATCTGTCGTGACTCTATAAAACTGTGCAGTATTCTGGTTGTGATAAGTAGACCAGGTTTCTCCATTATCGTAAGTTACCTGTGCACCACCATCATCTCCAATAATCATTCTATCTGGATTATCTGGTGCAATCCAAAGGTCATGATGATCACCATGAGGAGCTCTAGAAGATTGGAATGATTTTCCGCCATCCTTAGATTTGTGATAATTTACGTTTACAACATATACTATGTCTTCATCCTGTGGATCAGCATAGATTCTTGTGTAGTACCAAGCTCTCTGGCGAAGAGATCTAGAATCATTTATTTTTTTCCATGTTTTACCTCCATCATCTGATCTATATATACCTCCTTTTTCATTTTCTATAAGTGTCCATATTCTGTCAGAGTTGGCAGGAGAAACTGTGACCCCTGATATCCCCCATACGCCTGAGGGCAGTCCTTCGTTTTTAGATATGTCTGTCCATGTTTCTCCTCCGTCTGTACTCTTGTATAAGCCAGATCCTGCGCCTCCACTAGAAAGGTCGTATGGCGTTCTTCTTATTTTCCAGCTTGTGGCAAATAAATTACGAGGATTATTAGGATCGATAATTAGATCTACTGCGCCTACAGAAGCATTTACATATAAGACCTTTTTCCAACTATCACCGCCATCTAGAGATTTGTAAATACCTCTTTCAGGATTATCTGCAAATAAGTTTCCCATTACTGCGGCATATACAATATCAGAATTCTCTGGATGAATCCTTACCCGAGAGATATGCCTTGATTTTTCTAAGCCCTTACTAGTCCATGTTTTTCCGGCGTCCTCTGATTTCCATACACCGTAACCATAAGATACATTCCCTCTCACTGTTTTTTCACCTCCACCTACATAGATCACATTATGATCGGACTCAGCCACCGCTATAGATCCTACCGAGCCACCAAAAAATCCATCCGATATATTGTTCCATGATCGACCTCCATCTTTTGTTTTCCATACCCCACCACCAGTTGCTCCGAAGTAGTATAAGTTAGGAGCGCCAGGAACACCCGTGACAGCACAAGATCTTCCACCTCTGAATGGACCGATAGCTCGCCATTCGACCGAGTTATAAAGTTCTTCGGAATTGAAACTCTGACCATATACATCTAAAATACAGATGGTAATTAATAAAAATGTAGCAAGTATGTTTTTCATAGTAAGTGGGTATTGTGTTTTTAGTAAATTCTTATTAGTTGTTTAAGTTGCCATGCAATTGTCCTCTAGTAATTGTAATAATGTATGAATCTCTTTTTCTACAAATAAGTTTTTTTGATTTGCTTGATGTAGAAAACCTTGGTCAACCATATTGCTGATCTGATCATTGAGATTGTTATAATAACCATTAATATTTAATACGCCTATGGGCTTCTGATGTAAATCTAGTTGTGACCAAGTAAGGGCTTCGAATAACTCTTCCATAGTGCCAAACCCACCTGGTAGCGTAATAATAGCATGACCTAAGAACATCATCTTTGCTTTTCTTTCATGCATGGTTTCGACTACAACTAGTTCAGAAAGTCCAGTGTGCAGGACCTCTTTTTTTGTTAGGAATTCTGGAATGACGCCAATAACTTTTCCACCCTTATCTAAGGCTCCATTTGCTATCGCACCCATGAGGCCGATCTTTGCTCCTCCATATACTAGTTCTTTTCCAGTGGCGGCTATATGTGCTCCTAATTCATATGCTTTCTCGACATATTCAGGATTAACTCCAGGGTTAGAGCCACAAAATACCAGTAATCTCTTCATATCTTTTGAAGTTATAAAATATGATTGTAGTGATATAGAAAAAAGCTTTTTATTTTGATATAGAATAAAGTGGTTTGAATGTATAGCTTTTTAAAGCTCTTCAGTTTTATATTTGATTAAACACGTATTATGCATTAGAACTTCGTTATGAGGGTTGAAAAAGCAATAAAATATAGGATTTTCCTGACTAAGGCATAGCACCGCCATGGTGAAGGAAGAAAATCAAGCATAGCGCTATATTTTGCAGGTCTTTCAGAACGCAATAGATTTTCTATTGCATAATTCGGGTTAAAAAGATAGAGAAGTTTTTCTGCAATAAAAAATTAGTAATAGTTATTGCAATTAGTTATCTAAGACTATAGGGACAGATCGTGTAAATGCAGTTTCGAAAGACATGGTTGTGTTGGTTCCTTCTACGCCATCTATAGTCAATATTCTTTCGTATATGACATCTCTTAAGTGTTTGTTGTTTTTGGCGTAAATCTTAACAAATAGGGCATATCTACCCGCAATGTTTGTACACTCTACAATCTCGGGAATTTTTTTTAGTTCTTCTTCTATCTTATTATGCTGTTTAGCATTTGCAATCATTATTTGTGTGAATGCGTAGGTCTCATATCCAAGTTTGAGCGGGTCTAGTAAGAATACAGCTTTAGATATAATACCAGCATCTTTCATTTTTTGTATTCTTTGGTGGACTAGTGAGTTAGAAACTTTTAGCTTTTTAGCAAGTCTGACATAAGGCATTCTGGCATCTTTTGTCAATTCATTTACGATTCTGATATCTATGGGGTCAAGTTGATTCATAGTTATATATTTTCTGAAAGAATATATGAATATTGATTTAAAATTCTAATATATTAAATGATTATGACATTAATAGAACTATATAGATATCATATTCATTATAATTAATGTAAATTTACAGTATATTGATAAGCGTAAAAATATTAGTTATGATACATGCGATATTATCAGTGAGCGTCATTTTATTTTCTGTAATAGATATAATAGGCTCCATACCATTGATAATAAATATGAAAGAAGAAGGGGTTAAAATTAACCCTGAAGTGGTGACAGGATCAGCAGGTGCTATTATGATCTGCTTCTTGTTTTTTGGTGTTTCTATTCTGAGTCTTTTCGGTTTAGATATCACCTCATTTGCCCTAGCAGGTTCTCTTATTATCTTTTTTATTGGTCTAGAGATGACTCTAGGGATTAGATTTTTTAGGAGTAATGGTGATGAAGGAGAGGCGGGGAGCATAGTGCCATTAGCATTTCCTCTTATAGCTGGAGCAGGAACACTCACGACGATCCTATCCCTTAAGACAGAGTATGGATATACAAGTATAATTATAGGCATATTGATCAATCTCGTGATTGTATATATCACGTTGAGATCTATGCCATGGATAGCAAAGAAAATGAGTCCTCAGGTAAGCAGTACTTTAAGAAAAGTCTTCGGTATAATTCTTATTGCTATTGCCTTCCAGATGATGAAGGACAACTTATTAGTATAATAGTAGATAGTAGTATAGTTTTAGATTTTAATTAAGCAGAGTTAGAAAAGAAGATCGGCCCTTTATAGTGGCTGGTCATTCTTTTTTATAATCTTATTGCATCTCTAGACAAATCTGGCTGATTCCATTTGTTATGTTGTATCTATTATTTCGGTTTTAGTCTAGAATAGATTTAAGTCATTCAGTTTGCCGTTCATCCATTTTCTAATAAGGTGATAGATAATATGAATTAAAATTGTTGCACCTCCTCCTATGACCCCAAAAGCTAAAGTTATTCCCAATGCTGGCATTCCGCAGTTGGCTCCATTAGGATCATATTCTGGTAAAAATAAAGAGGGGAGAATAAATAGATAGGCAATTATTATCAAGAGGAAAAGAGTAGTTTTTCCATACTTGACATAGATACTATCCATTGATACAAAGAGACATATTTGAGAAATGGAAATCAATATTATAATACTTAGTATCATTTACTATTTTGAACTGATAGAATGTATAATAACGGTATATAAAATACAAATACTATTCTACTGCGTTATTTTTTTGACATACTGAGAGGGTGTAAGACCTGTCATATTCTTAAATATTCTATTGAATGAAGCCTTAGAATTAAATCCACTATCGCTAGCGATACCTAGCATACTAAATTCACTAAGCTTTCCTTCTGCTAAGGCTGTTTTTACAGCTTCCACTCTGTATCTATTTACAAAATCATAGAAGTTAGATTCCGCTTTTTGGTTAATGATAGCAGATAATTTATAACTTGGAATATCTAGAATTTTAGAAAGTTTAGTGAGGGTTAGTTTAGGATCTAGATATGGTTTTTCTTCTAACATTTTTAACTGTAGGTCCTTATATTCAGTATCGGAGGTCTGTATCTTGGAATCATTAGATTTCTTTATGATGGCTTCTGTTTCTTGTAAATCTTCTTCCTCAGATTCTGCTGGTTCTCTGTGTTGCTGGAAAATTTCTGTTTTATTGAATCCAATGAATCCTAGAATGAAAAGATATACGGCAAGAAAAGAAACCAAATAAAAATCACCTGTTAAGACCTTGCTTGCAGGTGTCAAAAACTGATACACATTACCAATACAAGCAATTAACCATAATATGATAGCACCTATTGTAATCCACTTCAGCCAAAAGTGATACATTTCACCCTTATAAGAATAGTTATTCTTTAGTCTCTTGTGGTGTTTGTGTAAAATGAATAAAACAGAAAACAAATAGAAAGGTGTTACAATTAACTTGGTTATCGGATAACCGTTATTATTAATAGCTTCCTGTGTATTTCCTATAATAAGTTGGATAAGTACAAAGGCGAGAAATATTACAAACGGAAGTATATGGACGGAATCTATCAGTTTTAGTTTCTTATGTGGATACAGTAGAGTCCTTGTATAATACCATAGCAAAGGACCATAAAGCATCGGTATAGCAAAATTTAGCTCAGAAAAAACAGGCATATAGAAATTCCCATCACTATTATAAAATAGAAAGATATAGCTACAGGATATAATAATGAGGAAAAAGATCAGTGACAAAAACCAATGCGCAGAACGCTTTCCTTTATTCGTTACTAGAATTAAGAAAAACAAAAGTGCAAAACCGCCACATAATACAAACAAATACTTCATCTACAACTGCTAGGAAAGTCTTTAAAGATTTAGAACTCGTTGTAAATTTAATTATAATTCCCAAATCTTGTCAATACTTTGTCCTATCATATTTTTATTCCTATTGCCAGAATTAAGAACGGCTAACTGCCTAGGAGAAAGTAAAGGTTCTGGATTTATCCTTTTGGCCAAGCTACTATTTACTCTTGTGGCTTGTAGGTTTGTCATGGGGATAGATTTGTATTTAGAGTTGAAAAGGAAATATTTATTTTCTTTATCATCCCTATATTTCCCAGTACTTTTGGTAGGGAGGCCGAGTTTGTCTCTTACAAGTTTTTGTTCACTTTTCACATCTGTAAATACAGCCGATGCGCAACTTTGCTTATTAGCTGATGTAGCTAATTTTTCTAGAGATACTACCTTAGGATCATACTTGATTTTGACAACTTCAGCTCCGTTCATGAAGCCTGCGTCAGTTCCCACTACTCCTGGAATCTGCGCAATTTCTTTTTCTCCAGTCCAGAAACAATACATAGAAAAGACTGCTTCTTTAGTTCCGCTGTATTCTGCAGAAAGTTCTTCTTGTAATAATTCCAAGTAACCAGGAATAGGGATAGCTGATTCTATCATCGCATTCATTAGCGTATTTACAACGGCAAGCTCGCTATAATTTCCTGAAAGTCTATCTACGATATTTTTACCATTCTTATTGACAATTCTAGCTACTGGATTATTCCATGTAGGCTCCTTGTATTTTTTTAGGATCTCCTTATCCTTACCACCTTTATTATTATATATAGCTAGGGGGATAAAATATGTTTCTATCGCCTCTACGATCAAGGGATTACTTAAAACATTTTTACCATAGGTAGAACAAGTAGAACAACCAGGAACTTCTTGGAATTGTATGAATACTGGTTTGTCTCGTTGCTCGGATTGTTCTAGAGCAGTATCATAATCTCTCTGCCAATTCACTTTGCCAAGTTCTATAGGTTGCTGGGCAAAGATAAAGGATACTTGAACTATTAGGGCGATACTTAGTATGATAGATCTGTACATAGGTAATTGTTTATTGGATAGAATGTAAATTAAACGATATTTCCATTCTACTTTATTGCTGCTGCGATTGTCTTGATCACGCTATTCATGTCAAACTCTTCTGCATTCTTCAGTCCCATCTTTACAATAACTAATTCTTTAGAGGGGATGATGATAACATGCTGTCCTTGGAAGCCACTAAAGAAATAGAGATCTTCAGGTGCATCGGGAAAGTAATTTTTATTGGTGTTGAGCCATATTTGTGCACCATACTTTAGGTTTTTAGATACTGGAGTAGGGGTAATACTGTAGTCTACCCATCCTTCAGGTAAGATTCTCTCGTCTTTCCATACGCCGTCGTTTATATATAATAGGCCTAGCTTAGCCCAGTCTCTCGGTGTAGCAGTACAATAGGAAGAAAGAACATAATTTCCTGCCTCGTCAGTTTCCAGTTGTGCAGAGGCCATATCAAGTTTTACAAATAATTCTATGTAGGGAAAGGCTAGGTATTCTAAGTGTGTGTCAAAAAGCTTACGAATGATTCCCGAAATAATATTAGTCGTTCCAGAAGAATATTCCCAGTTTGTACCTTGTGTAAATTCTGCATCTTGATTGACAGCAGTTTCCACTACAGAGGCTGAATTAAAAAGCATTTTTGTAACAGTAGTAACAGCGGTATAATCTTCCTCCCAAAAAAGACCTGAATTCATGCGAAGCAAGTTATCTAGTGTTATCTTGCTTCTTTTTGGATCATCTTCCCATTCCTTTATCTTTGGTGGTTCATGGACAGATAATTTCCCTTGGCCTACTAGTATGCCTATCAAGGCATTGGTTATACTCTTAGTCATAGACCATCCTAGTATAGGCGTTTCTGCTGTGAATCCTTCTGCATATTTTTCTGCGACTAGTGTGTCCTTGTGTAATATTACGATAGCTCTAGTCTGTTTTTCATATGCTCCCGATTCGTCAAAAGCTAATTCTAATGCCTCTTCAATTTTAAGCATGTCTATATTAGACGTACGCATGATCGTATCTTTTCTGCCATATGGGTAGGGGAGTTGATCATCATTCCAGGTAAGAAATGGTCTTTCATTTTTGAAACTGATATCGTAATCATCTTTTTCGCCATGAATCAAAGTACAACCTAAGCCATCTTTGTATACAGCTTTTTCTTTACCAAGACCAAAAAGATCTGCATAGACCACTTTGTTTTTATTATCTATCTCGATACTTACAAGATTCAAAGGAGAAATTGCTAGATCTTGTTCTTTGATAGTAGATAATTGTCTATCTGATATATATAGACAGGTGCAAGTCATCTTAGCTGCGTAACCATTTATTATGGGTAGTCGAGGATGTAGATAGAAAGTATAAGCTAGAAATAAGCTAAGCGTAATTATAAAAAATATAAGGTAGAGACTTTTTTTCAATACTTTTTTTTGTGAAATATT
Source organism: uncultured Saprospiraceae bacterium (assembly GCA_964475415.1). Lineage (GTDB taxonomy): Bacteria > Bacteroidota > Bacteroidia > Chitinophagales > Saprospiraceae > CALCMJ01. Next base: position 32,771 of record CAYYWZ010000021.1, read on the forward strand.
AAACAAAATAAATCTGTGAGTTAAGCAATTATTGAGATTACAAAAATAAGTATTTAATAGTTAAATTATCTTTTCTTTTGGAAAGAGAAGCAAAATAATTCGTACAACTTTAGGTTTGTAATTCCTTTATTTAACTTGCTGTTTTTGATCTGTCTCCATTGAACTTCCAATCAAATAAAGTAACCACTGCATTAATAAGATAGAAGCTGTATTTGGCTACATTGGCAAAATTTAGCTGCATGATGCCCTTAGTTAATTGTACAATATTATAGATAATCCAGCTGAGCCAAGTTTCCTCATACTTATAAGCATTAGCAAAATTTCCGCCTAATGATAGTCCAAAAGTTAAAGCTATAATAATTAGGAAAGCATGGTCTGTTCTTCCGCCAAATAAATAAGCTCCTAAGTATACTAGAGCAAAAGCAATCAGAATACCTACTACTACAATGATATAATAAAAAGTATCACGCTTCTTTATTTTTACGCCGTCTTGCCATTTCTTAAATGCGAAAGTTGTAATAAAAAATGTCAAAGGATAGGTTATTATAGCCGAGTGATTACCAAACAAATAATCTATGCTTCCAGCAGTAAAGCTTGCAATAATACCTATAAAGTTGCCCCAGTTATTTTGCTTGCCAACCAGTCTTGTTCCTAGCAATGAGAAAGTAGAGCTAAGGATAGAAACTATTCCCAGCGGAAAGGCTCCTTGTTGTATATAGTTGGGTAGTTCTCTGAATGGAATGCCGAATTCTATACCTCCATTTTGATATATAGTACCTTGGAAATCTTTGACATAACATACAATAAGAATAATCAAAACACCCAATAAATCCAGATGGTTAGACAGGACTAGCTTTCTGACAGTAGGATAACGTAGCATGAGTATACTATTTGTTTCTTATGCTGTTAACAAATTCTGTAATACTATTTTTGTCAGCTCCTTTTTTACCTATATGTTTGATGAAGGCACTGCCTATAATTGCTCCATTAGAAAAAGTGGAAGCTTGCATATAACTTGCATGATCATGGATTCCAAAACCTATAAGGCTGAAATTTCCATCACACATTTTCTTTACTTTTTTGAAATAAGCTTGCTGTTTAGGGTTTTTCTCATTTTTGCTACCAGTGATACTTGCACTAGAAACGATATAAGTAAAGGAGGTACTTAAGTTTAGTGCTTTAGATATTCTATGATCTGAGGTGTGCGGAGTTATCAGAAAAGAGATACCTATGTTTTTCTTATCTAGTATTTCCTTATAATCTCGCTCGTATTCTTCCATCGGAAGATCAGGGATAATTATTCCATCGACACCTATTTGCTCTAGTTTGTCAAAAAACTTATCTGTTCCATATTGCAGTAGCTGGTTGTAGTAGCCCATAAGTACAATTGGAATTTCTGATACAGATCTTGTTTGAGCTATCTGATCAAACATTAGGTCTAGTACCATTCCATTCTTAAGGGCTATGGTACTGCTATTTTGTATTGTTTCTCCATCAGCCAATGGATCAGAATAAGGCATCCCTATTTCTATTAGGTCTACTCCAGTATCGTCTAGTGTTTTTACAATCTGTGGAAGGCTATCAAGCTTAGGGTAGCCCGCAGTGAAATACACGTTTAGTATTTCTGATTTTTTCTTAGTATAAAGTGTTGATATTCTATTCTTCATGCTATAAGCTGTTAAGCATATTGATCTAGATATTTTATATAAGTACTGAGATCTTTGTCTCCTCTGCCTGATACATTGACAACTACAATAGCATCTTTCTCGAAGGTATGTTTTTCTAGTATGTCAAAAGCGTGGGCAGTTTCTAGGGCAGGTATAATACCTTCTTCTCGGGTCAGCATGAATGCAGCTTTTATAGCCTCTTCATCAGTAACTGGAAAGACACGTGCTCTATTTGTAGAAATAAGATGAGCATGCATAGGCCCTATTCCTGGGTAGTCCAGACCAGCAGAGATAGAGTAGGGTTCCACGATCTGACCATCCCTCGTTTGCATGAGTAAAGTCTTACTTCCGTGGATGATTCCTTCGGATCCGAGAATACTAGTAGCGGCGGAATGTCCGGTTTCTATTCCTTTACCTGCTGCCTCTGCTAGAAAGAATTGTACAGATGTATTATCTAAGAAGTGATACATAGCACCAGCAGCATTAGAGCCTCCTCCTACGCAAGCTAGAATATAGTCAGGATAAGATTTTTCTTCTTGCGTTTCTAGCTGAGATATGATCTCTTCAGAGATGACGGATTGGAACCTTGCTACTAAATCAGGGTAGGGGTGTGGACCTACGACAGATCCTATAATGTAGTGCGTATCTTCGGGGTTATTTATCCAATCTCTGATAGCTTCATTAGTTGCATCCTTTAGGGTTTTGCTACCGCTATTAGCAGGTACAACCTTAGCACCTAGCATTTTCATTCTAGAAACATTAGGGGCTTGTCGTTCTATATCGACTGCTCCCATATAGACCATACATTCTATTCCCATCAATGCACATACCGTTGCAGTGGCGACGCCATGTTGTCCAGCTCCCGTTTCAGCTATAATTCTTTGTTTGCCTAGACTTTTTGCTAATAGTATTTGCCCTATAGTATTATTGATTTTATGAGAACCTGTATGATTTAAGTCTTCTCTCTTGAGATATATTTTGGTGTTATATTTTGCAGATAGTTTAGTGGCAAAATATAGGGGAGACGGTCTGCCTACATAGTCCTTAAGTAGGTGGTTAAAATCTTTTTTGAAATGTGGAGTATCTATAATTTCTAGATATTTTTTCTGAAGTATATCTATGTTGTAATGCAACATCTCTGGAATGTATGCTCCTCCAAATTTACCGTAGTATCCTCTTCTATCTATCTGATAACTTACTGCCATCTCTTATTGCTTTAGTAAATGGTTTTATTTTATTGATATCTTTTACACCCGCCTCTAGTTCGAAACCACTATTGATGTCTATGCCTGCAAATTTAGTATGATTTAAATCTAGAATTTCTGAGGCGTCATCTGGCATGATACCGCCACTTAATAAGAAAGGAATCTCATAGGTGTATTTATTCAATACTGTCCAATCAAACTTTTTGCCAGATCCACCATATAATACGGTATGAGTATCGAATAGAAAATAGGATACATGAGGCACAAATGCTTCTATCTGACTCCAATCAAAATCTGTCTTTAGTCTGAATACTTTGATAACATTCTTAATCTTAGAGGTAGCTTCACAAGTAGCTACATCTTCATTGCCATGTAGCTGTATGTAATCTAAGTTATAGACCGTAGTTATGCTCTGGATATTTTCTATAGTTTCATTTACAAATACACCTACGGTCTTGATAGATGGATTGTTTACATCTATATGAGTTCTAATATATCTAGGTGACTTGGGATAAAAATTAAGACCTACCATGTTTATAGGTTCTCCAGAAATCATATCTAGATTCCCTTGATGTTTTATACCGCATACCTTTATGATCATTAGATTTTTTTTATGGTCATACTTAATTTTTTTCCAGGATCTTCTTCTTTCATGAAATATTCTCCTATGAGAAATCCATCATATCCAACATCCATCAATTCTTTTATTTTGAAAGCTTTGTCTAATCCGCTCTCTGATATTTTTGTTAGACCTTTTGGTAGCTTAGGGTATATCATTTTAGAGTTTTCGATACTTGTCTCGAAAGTCCTCAAGTTACGATTATTGACACCTATGACATTGATGTGATCGCATATTTTTTCAAGTTGATCTTCCGAGTGTACTTCCAGTAGGGTCTCTAGACCTAAGCTAAATGCAAAAGAGGATAATTCTAACACTTGCTTTTTGCTTAATATTTCAGCAATTAGCAGTATTGCGTCAGCTCCTATCGCCTTAGATTCTAGAATCTGGTAAGTATTTAGAATAAAGTCTTTTCTTAAAATCGGCAACCTACAAATGGCTCTACTGTTTTTTACATCTTCTATAGAACCTCCGAAAAATTCGTTATCTGTCAATATAGATACTGCAGCAGCACCATTTTTTACATAGGATGGAATGATCTGAGAAGTTGATGCATTTATTTGTATATCAGACTTAGAGGGTGATTTTCTTTTGAACTCTGCAATTATACCCGGATCTGTCTTTCTTATGGACTCGGATAATGATTTTGGTAATCGTATAAAGTAAGGTGATTCTACTAATATAGATTCAGGGAGTTTTTTCTTTCTCTCTTCTATTTCTTCTATTTTGGCAGTTACTATTTCCTGAAGGATATTCATTTTTAATTTTTGGTTTTCTGTTGGGATAAACGAACTAAATCCTTAAATTTTTCATTCGCTTTGCCAGACTCTATTAGCTCCATTGATTCATGGAATAGAGACTCTAAACTCTTATCTTTCTCGTAAAGAGATAAGGCTATAGCGGCATTAGCACTAACGACTTCTTTATGGGCTTGTGGGCAATTGTTTTCAAGTAAATTACTGAATATTTTAGCAGCTTCCTGCACCGTATCTCCCCCGAATATATCCTTATTTTCGAAAGCTTTCAAATTAAAATGTGACGGATCTACTAATTTAGCACCTGATCGACGAATTAACTTAGTCGTACCTGTATTTGAATACTCATCATAACCCCCTAAATCATATAGTATATTATAGTTTTTCTCTGATTTTTGGAAAATGTGACTGTATAATCGCTGTAATTTAAGACTAAACACCCCTACAGACTGATATTTTGGCTGGATAGGATTAACAATTGGCCCTAACATGTTGAAGAATGTTTTAACACCCATTTGTCTTCTTATAGGCCCAACAAATTTCATGGCAGGATGAAATAGTGGAGCATGTAGGAAGGTGATATTACATTTTTCTAGTTGTTCTTCTAGTATATCCTTCTTATTAGAGAAATTATAACCCAGAGATTCTAAGACGTTTGATGACCCACAAACGGAAGATACACCATAGTTGCCATGCTTAGCAACTTTTTTACCGTAAGCAGCAACAACAAAAGAAGTAAGTGTAGAAATATTGAAGGTGTTTTTCCCATCTCCACCCGTACCGCATAAGTCTATCAATTCACTATTATCGATGTCTACAGGAGTTGCTAGCTCTAGCAGAGCTTGCCGGAAGCCTTCTAACTCATCTACCGTAATACTTCTCATGAGAAACACACTGATAAAGGATGCTACCTGTGTCTCATTATATTCACTTTTAGAAATGCTGATCAGTACATCTTTTGCCTCTTGTTTAGTAAGCTTATTATGATCAAAAAGATGATTGAGTATTTGTTTCATTAAAATATATTTTTAGCCTTTGGTCAAAAAATTAGCAATAATATCTTTACCAATAGGCGTTAGTATGGATTCGGGATGGAACTGTACTCCATAGACGTTATAATCCTTATGCTCAGCAGCCATTATCTCTCCATCTGTATCGATACAAGTCACATTAAGATCGTCCACTAGGGTATCTTTGTCTATTACCCACGAGTGATATCTTCCTGCTTTGAAGGTAGGTTCGATACCTTCAAATAGGAGGCTTTCTTTATCTGTCAATTGCATTTCTGTCTGTAAACCATGAAATACTTTTGCCAAGTTTTTGATTTTACATCCGTATACAAGACCTATAGCTTGAAGCCCTAGACAAACACCCATTATTTTTTTGGTTGGACCGTATCGTTTTATTACCTCTAGAAGATCTCCAGCTTCTTCTGGGATGCCAGGCCCGGGAGATAGAAAAATATATTCATACTTTTCTAGACTTTCTAGATCTAAAACATCATTCCGAATGACATCGGGTTTCTGCTTACTTATTTCTTCTATAATCTGGACCAGATTGTAAGTAAAAGAATCGTAATTATCTATTACTAGTATCTTATTCATATCATATATTTTCTGCCATCACAAGCGCTTTTCTTAGCGCGGCTAGTTTGTTATTAACTTCTTGTAATTCCATTTCTTCATCTGAGTCGATCACGATGCCTCCACCAGCTTGGAAATATAATGTGTTTTCTTTGCTTAGAAATGATCTGATCATAATAGCGTGATTGAGACCCCCGTTCAAAGAAATAGAACCGATCGATCCACCGTAAAATCCTCTTCTATGAGGTTCTAGTTCATCTATGATTTCTAATGCTCTATACTTAGGTGCTCCACTAAGCGTGCCGGCTGGAAAGGTATCTGCAAAAATTTGATAGTCAGTTATTTCTTTGTGTTTTCTACCTTGGACCTTAGAAGTTAAGTGCATGACATGACTAAACCATTGGACTTCTTTATACTTGATAACTTCTACATTATCGCAGTTTTTACTTAGGTCATTTCTTGCAAGGTCTACTAACATCACATGTTCTGCATTTTCTTTAGGATCGGATTTGAGTTTTTCGACATTTTTTAAATCTATAGAGCTATCTCTCGTTCTAGGCATAGTTCCTGCTATAGGATGAATTTCTGCTAGCTCATCTTTCACAATAATCTGTGCCTCTGGAGAGGATCCAAATAATCTATACTCGGTATAATCAAAATAGAATAAATAGGGACTGGGATTAATAGATCTCAATGCTCTATATACATTGAAATCATCTCCCTGGAATGCCTGCTGAAATCGCTTAGCTAATACAACCTGAAATACATCTCCTCTATGGCAATGTTGTTTTCCTTTCTGTACGTTATTTTTATGTTCCTCGTTCTGAAGAGGGGAATGTACCTCTCCTTGTAATGAGAAAGAAAAATTAGAATTATCCTGCTTGCGTAAGATTTGTTCTATATCCTCTAGCTTGTCGTCTCCTTCTGTAAAAGTATTTTTAAGGATGGTTATTTCTTCATGAAAATGATCGAACTCTATAATGTATTCATAGAGATCATATCTAACGTCTTTAATTTTAGTATCTAGTTCTTCAGATTTCAGTTTTACGGTGTCAAAATATTGTACACAATCAAATGTGGTATATCCAAAAAATCCATTGTATCCTGGTATCTCGCTTTCTGCTGAAAAAGAATGAACATAATCAGAAATAAGGGTAGGCAGTTCTCTGTCAAATTTCTGAGAAGTCCTCTCTTGTCCGATATAAGTTTCTAATACATAATCTTCTACGCTAAGCCCTGCTAGGGGAGAAAAACAAATAAATGATTGCGCATTATCCTTACCTGCATAATCTGAACTTTCTAATAATAAGACCTGACTGTAGAGCTCTCTGATTTTTAGATATGCACCTACAGGTGTAAACAGGTCAGCTAATATTTTCTTCTTATAAGTATATAATTTCATAAGAGCTTATAGATTTTACAAAAGAAAAGCGACTTGCTGAAGTTCAACAAGTCGCTTTATATTTTTTAAAAACATAAATAGCTTAGTCAAACTTCTTAAGAAGTATTAACTGCCACCAATTTATGTTATTATTCATTTTCATTATGACAAATATAGATGAGTTTTTAATCTTGACAAATAATTAGCATATATTTTTCTATAAGTATATTGTTTATAGCTTGTCTATCTATTCTAATTCCCTTTTTTCTTTTTCTTGAACGGGTTAAAGTCTTCTAGTTTGTCTTTGAGTTTATCTTTTTCTTCTTTAGCCTTGCCACCTATAATGTCACCTAGTTTATCTTTAGCTTGATTAGCTACCGAGTCCTTGATGGTACTAGTAATTGTACTATCTATTTTTTCTTTCGCTTTATCTTTGATTCTTGAGACTTCAGTATTTACTCTGTCTTCTACCTTAGCTTTAGCCGTATCTATTTGCTGAGTAACTACTTTTCTGACAGAATCTTTTGCCTCTTCTACTTTTTCTTTTGCTTGTTCAGTGTATTCTTCTTTAGCATCATTTATCCTAGTAGTAATAGCATCTTTAGCTTGGTCAGAATAATTTTTCCCACCAGATCCTGTCGGTTTTATGGAAATATTGGGATTTTTGAATGATCCAGAAATATTTACATCCAAGTAAATGAAATCCCCTTGTGCTACATTTATTCCTAACTTACTTGCCTCATCAGATATGAAACTTAAGCCTGTATTTGCTGCTGAACTTATAGCATTTCTTTTGAGTAGACTTCTAGGAACTTCTAGCTTGGCAATATAAGACATCTCATTATTCAGGGTATGACTTCCACCTACTGTCATCTTTACGCCTTGGATTTCGTAGTCTTGAGGCTTAACTGTAACAACTCCATTTTCTACATCGAACCAGTTTTTAGTATTGCTTATAGAAAATGATTTGAGCTCATCTACTCCTATTTTGCTACTTAGTTTTTCTAAAGGTGCAAAACCCTTTATTCTACTATCTATCGTTTCTAAATAACCTGAAGCAGATAGGGTAGATAAGTCAGGAAAGCCATCCTTAAGGTTGCCTGACATGATAAGAGTTGAGTTAAATAATCCCTGTAAGAATTCTGCGACTGGAGTTAGTTTACTGAAAGTAATAATATCCTTAAATGCCTGACTAAACTCAAACTTGTCAATATTATACTTAAATGCAAATTCTGGAATTTCAGGCTGACTATTATATGTTCCTTCTAATCTCATTTCACCTCCCATAGCATCCATGCTTCCTTCTTTGATTGCAGCTGATCCGTTGACTATTTCTATATTTCCTGTCCAGTTTTTGAAATTATAGGTATCATATTTTAGTTCTCTGACGCTTGTCTTGATATCCATTTCTATATTACTAGGTATCCTAGGAGTAACAGTTTCTTCTGTAGCTGAAGCACCTTCTTCTACTAGTAATTTATTGAAGTCCATTTTCTTACTCGAGATATTTAGTTCTCCTCTTAAGGTGTCATTAGTATTGATAAAATTGTAAGCATTAAGTATGTTGCCAGATAGTTGGAAGTCAGAACCTTGGAGATCTCCGTTGGCTTGTTTCACAGCTATTTTATTAGCATTGATACTTCCTTTTCCTGATAGATTTTTAATGTCGTAATTCAGATATTTCATCTGTTCTATATTTGCTGTAAAGCTGACAGTGCTTTTATCTAATAAATTCTTATCTATAGCATAATTAGGAGGAACAGCTGTTGCAGCTCCATATTCTTCTGGCATCCACTCATTAAGATCTAATACCTTAGAACTAAAGTCTATTTTTCCACCCATACTTTTGTCACTGACAAAATATGCTAACGGATTTTTTATTTCTCCTTCTACTAGAAAATCTGTATTACCTATCTCTCCAGAAAGTTTATCTACCACAAGGGTAGATGGAGATGCTTTTATAGTGCTTGACTTTATTTTTATATCTGGTGTGTCTTGGTTATCTATGTTGATATTCTCAAGTTCTAGTTGACCATCAAAGGCAATAGATTCATAATTTTCATTTATGATATCTTTCTCATAAGCTTGGATACTGAAGTCAGGATGGATGGTTCCAGTCATCGTCTTTACTCCTTCTAGGGGGATGATTTTACTGACTTCATCTAGACTTATTTTACCTTTCGCTACAGCATCTATGTATGGATTAGTCATGACATCCTTGTATAGTAATTTTGCAATAACTGGTTCTCCAGCTACATTTGCTCTGAAGACAGGTATGTTGATACTAAGGTCATCCCATTGTGGATTATCTGCTTTGACAAATATATCTGTGGTGACATCCTCGATATTGCTAGCATAATCATTATTTTTTACAGATGCATTTAGAATTTTGATCGATAGATCTATTGCGGGAAAAGATTCTGGAGCAGAACTATAGATTCCCTTTGCACTAGCTACAATGGTAGCAGTACCCTCAGTCTGAAGATTTTTTACTTCCTCTGCTAAGACTAGTGGTGCAGCTTTTAGAAAACTTGCAAAAGTCTCATTAAGTGACTCTACTTTTACATCCATACTGATCCCATTATCTAACATTTTAAAGAACCCTTCTCCTTTCATCTCTAGACCATTAAGTTGAATCTTATTATCACTTAGTGTATAACTCTCATTCTTAGAATCTATTTCTAGATTTACATCTCCACTTATGGAAGCCTTTTTCAGAAAAGTAGTACCTTCCTGAGAGAAGGTAAAAGCGGGGATATTTGATTTAGTTTCTAGTTTAAACTTATCTTGATTGAAATTTCCTGTACCGGTGTGTTCTATATTTGTAGCACTCATTGCTATATTACTTTGGTAATCCACATAACTCAATGAGCTGTTTTTTAATGTATATTTTGATAAGCTAAGTTCGAATGCGCTAGCTTCTTCTCCGTCGCCAGTATCATTCCATATAACATAGTTGAAATTTCCATACTTATCCACGATAATATTTAGCTCAGCTTCTTCTAGTTCTATCTTGTTTATCTTATAAGGAACACTTTTGTTGATAAGAGAAGATAAATTGACATTAAGATTTACAGACTTTGTATCTGTCAATACCTTGTTTGCAAAGTTTTCTTTACCTACTATTTTCAAGTCATGCAGTGTTAGACCTACATTTGGAAAGCTTTTGATAAATGAAATATCTACATCGGAGAAGTTAATCTCAGCATTTACATTTTTATTTATTTCTGTTTTGAGTGCATTCATAAGATCATCCTTAAATAGGAAGGGTAGTAGCAGTAAGGCTATAATAAGAGCGATAATAGCCCAGAGTAATATTTTAAAAATCTTTTTCATAACTATTAATTTATGACATGACTAATGTCAGTATAATGACGAGTTCCGAAGTGATAATACATATATTTCGCACGGAAAGAATCGATGTATACCCTTATTTAAAAAATTATAACACTGTGTAACAGAAAATTAAGATTTACAAAGATAAAAATTTGTAGAGCCTCACTAAATTATGATATAGAAGTTTTATTTTAATGAGAAGTGTACTTTGTATTCCTTAAGGAGTCGAATTGAAATTAGAAATATACTATTTATATCAAATTTCACATATTAAGTATCATATTTTAGGTAATTACGTTTAACTACTGAGTCATCAAGCATATACGTTTAAAGCTACGAGAGTATTAGAATTAGATCTCTAAATTCATTATTTAGTTTTATGGATTTTGTAAATTAGTTCTATAAATTTTTTTCAACAAAAACAAACATTGTGAAAACTTACCAAAAATTAGCAAGTCTTATAATTCTTTTAGCTTCATTTATAAATTTATCCTCTCAGGATATAATCATTACCAAAGATGGTGAGAAACATGAGGTTAAGATTAAAGAGATTACAGACACGGTTGTAAAATATAACGACTACAGAGACATAGGAGGAATAATTTTTACTATGAGTAGAGGTTTAATAAGCGAAATACAATATGAATTTGGTAAAATTGTTGTAGAAACAGAGCCGGTTGCTAACGAGTTATTTTTTATTGATGATAAAGTAAATAACCTGAAGTTTAGTTTCACAGCATTGCTAAGTAATGTCCTTTCGCTAACTTATGAAAGATCACTAACTCCAGGATCATCCATAGAAGCTACTATTAAATTTCAAGGAATATCAATAAATGATGAAGTTGAAGACTATTCTGGATATGGATTTAACCTCGGTTATAAGCTTAAGTTTAACAATTTATTCAGTGCAGGACAAGGTTATAGACCTGGACATATCCTCAGTGGCGGATACATAAGACCTAATGCAGGTTTTGACATCGTTAATGAAGATTTTGTAAGTTTTCGAGATGAATCCTACACAATGGGTAATATAGGCTTAGATTTTGGTATCCAGTGGGTTATACAAAATTCTCTTTCGCTCGAAATATTTGGAGGTCCTCATTTTTATTCGCGTAGTTTAAAAGACTCTCAAGTGGATCTAGGTTACAGCGACCCGTTTGCAAATGGAGAATTTTTTGGCGTGACAAGTGGTCTAGGCGCTTCTTTTGGATTTAGGATGGGTTACGTTTTTGGGAAAAAGAAACAAGAGTTACCAGCGCGTAAGAAGAGAAGATAATTCCCGACAATACCAAATAATAATATATTACTGGTATTTTTGCACAGATGAAGGATGTAATTCTCAAGGTGAATAATCTCAAAGTATACTTTAGAGATTCGGATTATGTTGTCAAAGCTGTTGATGGGGTAAGTTTTGAACTAGAGCGCGGCAAAAATCTAGGTATAGTAGGAGAGTCAGGATCCGGGAAATCTATTACTTCCTTGTCTATTATCGGCTTGTTACCTTCTAAGAAAGCCGTGATAGAAAATGGTGAAATTTTATATTGTAGCGATAATTCCTGCGTTCAGCTTAATGGTTTGGATGAAAAAACTTATACGACCTATAGAGGTAACAAGATCTCTATGATTTTCCAAGAACCGATGACCTCCCTTAACCCTTCTATGAAATGCGGGAAGCAGGTATCAGAAGCAATCTTATTGCATCGAACTCAGAATAAAGATGAGGCTAAACAAATAACTCTAGAGCTATTCAAGCGAGTGAAATTACCGGAACCGGAGAGAATTTATAATTCATATCCTCATCAATTATCTGGAGGACAGATTCAACGTATTATGATAGCAATGGCTATATCTTGTAATCCTGATATACTTATTGCAGATGAACCTACAACAGCTCTAGATGTCACGGTGCAGAAGGAAGTTATAGCCCTGCTCAAGGAGATTCAGAAAGAATATAACATGTCCGTGATATTTATATCACATGATCTAGGAGTTATCAAGGAGATAAGTAATGATGTAGCAGTAATGTATAAGGGAAAGATTGTAGAATATGGTAGTGTGGATAAGATATTTAATCATGCAGAACATCCTTATACAAAGGGATTAATAGCGTGTCGGCCACCACTAAACTATAAAATGGATCGTCTTCCGATCATTTCGGATTTCATGGATAACAGGGGTCTAGACCTGAGATCGTATGTAGCTCAGCATAAGATAGCTTATCCTGATAAAATGGAAAAGCTAGAGCCTATCATTAAGATTAAGAATTTATCTACCTGGTATCCTAAAAAGAAAAACTGGATAGGTAAGGTGCAGTCTTATACCAAAGCCTTGAATAAAGTAAGTTTTGAGGTCGGCAAAGGAGAATGTCTAGGACTAGTAGGGGAGTCAGGATGTGGAAAATCTACCCTGAGTAAGACCATCATGAGACTAGTTGATCCGATAGAAGGAGAGATTATTTTCAAAGGAGATAATATTATAAATTACAATAAAAAAGAACTCCGAGAACTGAGAAAATCGCTACAGATTATATTTCAAGATCCATATTCTAGTCTTAACCCTAGGCTTACGGTAGGTTATTCTATATCGGAGCCAATGAAAGTACATGGAATCTATACCGACAACAAAAAGATAAAAGAAAAAACCATCGAGCTGATGGAGACGGTAGGCTTGCAAGCAAATCAGTATGATAGATATCCACATGAATTTTCTGGAGGGCAGAGACAGCGTATTGTTATTGCAAGGACTTTAGCAGTAGAGCCAGAGTTTATCATTTGTGATGAATGTGTCTCAGCTTTAGATGTATCTGTTCAGGCTCAGATCGTTAACTTATTGATGGATCTTCAGCAGAAATTTGATCTTTCTTATATCTTCATTTCACACGATATGGCTGTTGTTCAGTTTATCAGCGATAGAATAATGGTTATGAAAGATGGTGGGATCCTCGAGCGAGGACCAGCGAAATCGATTATTCAGTCGCCTGAGCAAGAATATACAAGACGATTAATAAGTGCTATACCCACATAATTTGATTCTTTTTAGAATAATTTTAACTCAAGTGTAACTTTTTAGAGGATGTGTACGTTTGTTATAGTAATAGGGACGACAATTCTAACTAATGCTGAACAATTTGTTAAACAATACTCCATCACCAATGAAAACTCCAAAATTTCTACGTAAGTCGATCATTCCTTTTATCCTTTTCTTCAGTCTTTTATCTTTTTGTATTCTCAATATACAGACAACAGAGTATTCTGTAGATATACATATTAGTACTGATACACAGGTGACTAGCTACTGTCAAGAAGCTATAACGCCGGATGTTTATCTAGTTAAGATACTGGTTACTAATATTTTAGAACTAGTAAGTTTAAGTGATATTAAAGCTGTTTAGATTGGATTTTATAACCGTTTAAGAAATCTTGAATTTCCATTCTTTTCTTACCTTCTTGTTGTAATTTGTCAATATGGATATAACCATCTGCCGTAGAGATTGCCAGATAGGTTTTATTATTTGTAAAAATTTTTCCAGCTTTTCGCGATACCTCGTCTCTGAACATTCTCACATTTATCAGCTTAGTTGTTTTTCCGTCTATAGTACACCATGCTGCAGGATATAAGCTGAGACCTCTTATCATATTATAGACTTTATAGGTAGCTTGATCAAAATTTATTTGACATATTTCTTTATTGATTTTAGGAGCCTTACTGACCTTGCTACTATCTTGTTCTATAAGTTTTATATCGTTGTTTTCTATAGCTTTTACGGTTTTTAGTATCACTTTTGAACCTAGGATTTTCATTTTATCATGTACGGCGGAAGCATTTTCATGATGTAAAATTTCTAGAGATTCTTGGAATAACATATCGCCTGTATCTATATCATGTTTCAGTTTGAAGGAGGTTACGCCTGTTTGCCTTTCTCCTTGTATCACAGCCCAATTTATTGGTGCAGCACCTCTATAAGCAGGTAGAAGTGATCCATGTAGATTGTAAGTTCCATGTTCAGGCATATCCCACACGGCAACAGGAAGCATTCTGAAGGCTACTACTATTTGGAGATTAGCATTAAGGCCTTTTAATTCTGCTAAGAAGTCTTTGTTTTTGAGGTTAGTAGGTTGTAAGATTTTTAGTCCCTGTGATACAGCGTATTTTTTGACATCTGACTCTATAATCGTACTTCGTCCTCTACCTCCAAGTCTATCAGGTGAGGTTATGACAGCTACCACTTCATAATTGTTTCCTACTAAAACCTTTAAAGATGGTACGGCAAATTCTGGTGTACCCATAAATACTATTCTTAGACTCATTTTCTTAATGCTTAGATTATCTGTGTAAATTAAATAAATTGTAAAAACTAGATGGTATTATAAAGAGCTTATATATCCATCTATGCCGTAAGGAGTATCAGGAGTTAGTTTTTAGGTAAAATAAAAAGAAGGGAAGGACTAGTATACGAATGGACCAAAATTATATTTGGTAATTTATAAATAGCTATATTTTGCTAGAAAATGGTATTTAATAAATCGTTAAAATACCTGCTATAGTTATCTGAAATATTAAAATAGCGTCTATATTGTATTGCTAATCAATTCATTAATAGAAATAATTAGATTATTTTAGCGCTTGAAACAGTAAACCATGAATAAGATAACACTCCTGCTATTACTCCTGAGTTGCTCGACTCTATACGCACAGAATATTACCATAGACGGTTATGCCTTTGAATCTGGTAATCGAGGTTTTCTCAATAGAACTCAAGTTGTTATATATAATTCTGATAAGAGTACTCAACTTGCAGAGGTATTCTCTAGCAATGATGGGCACTTTGTGTGCACAGTTCCAGAGCAAGATTCTTACGTCCTGGTAGCCAATAAAAGTATGTTCTTAGAAAAGGAACAAACCATAAATGGAGCTGATAAAAATGATTCTGGAAAGATCTTTCTTAAACTAGAGATGAGGAGAGCTCCGGGTTATATTTTTGAGATAACGCTTGCGAATGAGAGAGATGACGAAAATATAGTCGTTGACGCCATTAAGGGTGCTGATATAGAAGTATATAATAATACTAAGAACAAAATGGAGTTGGTTTTAGAAGATCATCCTAACCCAGATTTCAATGTCAATTTACTAAAAGGTAATTACTATACAATAATGATCCGTAAGGAAGGGTATCTGACGAAAAGAATGGAGGCTCATGTAGACATCGATGGATGTATACTTTGTTTTGAAGGTATAGGAGAAGTTCGTCCCGGAGTAACTGATAATTTGACGGAAGGAAATGAGATGGGCGTATTACTGGCCAACGTAGAAATGGAATCAGTCGCATTAGGAAAAGAATTTAGATTAGACAATCTTTATTATTCTTACGGTAAGGCAGATATTACACCACAAGCAGCAGCAGAGCTAGATAAGCTTATTGTAATTCTCAAGGATAATCCTAACCTAAGAGTAGAATTAGGAAGTCATACAGATAGTAGAGGTACTGAGGATAAGAATTTTGCACTATCACGTAAGAGAGCAAAAGCTGCTGTAGACTATATATTAGAAAAAACAGATATCTCTCCTTCATCACTTTCTTCGAGAGGATATGGAGAATCGAAACTTGTAAATGATTGTAACAGCTCAGCAGACTGTACAGAAGAACAACATGCTATCAATAGAAGGACTGAGATCAAAGTCTTAGGAATAGATCCTAACATAGCAGTTAAGTCTCTTGCCGAGAGAAAGAAAGAAGAGGATATGGAGAGATTAATTCTAGATCTTATGAATCAAGAACAAATCAAGGTTCCAGAAAAGGAAGTACCGCCTACAGATGCACCTGTAAAAATTCCTGATGTAAAAAAAGAAGGACAGGGTAGTATAGAGCAGAGTTCTGAAAGTGATATGGCACCAATGTATAATTCCAACTCAACAACTTCTAATGTAGTTGTAGAAGCTGCGATAGAAACGGTGAGAACTTCCGAGCCTATGCAACAAGTAGGAAATCAAGTTGTGGTAGAGAATCCAACAATAGAACCACGTGTAGAGGAAAAAGAAATAGAAAGAATCAACAAACCAGAAAATACAAGCAGCCAAACTACTTCTTCAAATGTTGTGCAAGTCATAGCAGCCAGCAGTGCTAATGCTAATGCTAATGATCCCAATATGGATATTATCATAGATGAGGAAAAAGCCTACAGGTTAAGTAACGGAGAAGGAGCTAGTAATGAGGAGATGAAATTTGAAAAAATTATTAATCCTTCTGATATTCCGAATTCTAAAACAGCTCCAGTAACTAAGAATACAACTACGACAGCAGTTAATAATATTTCTATTCCAGTAAATAGTTCATCTTTATCTTCAGAATATGTATCTATAGTTTTGCATTTTTCTTCTAAGCCTTTAAACCAATCTCATATGATTTATCAAAAAAATAGAGATCTAAAGGAATATAAAACTACAACAGGTAATTATATATATTACATAGGTAAGTTTCAAGAAGAAAAAGATGCTAAAAATTATATGCAAGCTCAAGCTCAAGCTGCAGCGGATTACCCTAATGCCTATCTTGTTAAATTCAAGGATGGAGAACTGTTGAAATAGCAGAATTATTTTAGTTCCGTTTCTATCTATTACCAGAAATATTGTATTGAAAACTAATTAATCCAAGGCTATAGCTATCTGAAGATGGAGGTAGTAGTCTCAAGCTGAGATCGTCACTAACGTCAAAATCCATGAGGTGTCTATCCACAAATGATTCGGCTATAGCCAAGAAATGTACAAGGCCGAAACCAATCCAAAGATAATCTTTATCTTTCCTAGCATTATCTCTTGCGGTTCTGAGCGTGCTTGCTGAAGTAATTCCTTGATAATCGGGTTCTCTTCCATTAAGGACATCTAGATATCCATTTTGTAATCTATTGAAATTTTGTGTTCTATCTATAGCAAAAAAAAGTACTGTACCTTCTAGAGCTAAGATAATTCCTGCTTTGATATATTTTCTATTATATATCTGGCCACCTGAAGGAACTATAAGTCCTCTAAATGCCGCTTTCCCTGGTTTTCCATCAAACAATGAAAATAAAGAGTACCTGTTACTAGCAATAGGAGCAGTTGTGCTATCTTTTGCGACAGGTTCAGTATTAGGCAGAGGTCTTTGAGCATATAATGAGCATACACATAATAGGTATAAACAGAATATACTAGATATTATTTTCGCGTGTAAATTCATATGTGATTGTAAACGAATAAATGGTTACAATTGTATTATAGATAGCCTAATTGTTCTAATAAGTTATTGAAAGATTTATCAGAAGAGAAAGGTATACTTATATGACCTTTGCCTTTTTCGTTTCTACTTATTTTGACTCTTGTTTCGAGAAGATTGCTAAGTCCGTCTTGGATTTTTAGGACTTCTGGAGTAAGTCCTTTTTTCTTGTTAGAACTAGTTCTGTTATTATTACCTGGCTTAGCATTTTTGATTAATTTTTCCGTGTCTCTTACGGATAAGCCCCTGCTGACTATTTCCTTAAAAATATTAAGCTGATCAGTATTATGCTCTATGCCAGCAAGACATCTAGCATGTCCCATAGAGATGATCTTATTCTTAAGAGCACTTTGTATGCTAGGGGGAAGTTTAAGAAGTCTGACATAGTTAGAAATTGTACTTCTTTCTTTACCTACCTTAGAAGATAATTCTTGATGTGTAATATTACATTCATCTATCAGTCGATGATAACTGATTGCTATTTCTACTGGATTTAAGTCACTTCTCTGAATATTTTCTACTAGAGCCATTTCTAGTAATTCTACATCATTGGCTTTTCTGATATAAACAGGAACCTTGGTAAGGCCTGCAATTTTTGAAGCTCTCCATCTTCTTTCTCCAGAGATAATTTGATATCTTTTACCTGATATTTTTCTTACTGTTATAGGCTGAATTAGACCATAAGCTTTTATAGATTGTGCTAATTCTTCTAGTTCTTTTTTATCAAAATCTTTCCTTGGCTGATCTATATTGGACTCGATATCCGATAAACTGATTTCAGACATATTAGCTGCAGCTGGAGTAGGAGCGACCTTCTTTTCTATTTTCCCTTCTGTCTTATCTATTCCAGTAAGGAGAGCTCTTAAGCCTTTTCCAAGTTCATTCTTTTGTTTGCTCATAGCTTTACTTTGTGATCTTTTTACGTTTAGTAGACACTACTTTCTTGTAGACTACATCATTATTATTCTCTAGAAATTCATAGGCTAAGTTTAGAAAATTTTTAGCGCCTTTACTGGCAATATCATAGATTAGAACTGATTTTCCGGTTCCTGGAGCTTCACCTATTTTAGAATTCCTATGTATAATTGTGTCAAATACAGTATCAGATAAGAGTTCTTTGACATGATTGACAACCATCTTAGCCATTCTCAATCTCTTGTCAAACATAGAAAGTACGATTCCTTCAATCTCTAAATTTGGATTATAATTTTCCTTAACGAGTTGTATCGTGTTTTTTAATTTGCCGAGCCCTTCTAGCGAATATATCTCACATTGTACAGGAATAAGTACAGTGTCTGCAGCGGTCAGAGCATTGACAGTAATAATTCCTAGAGAGGGAAGGCAGTCTATAATTATATAGTCGTACATCGACCTAAGAGGATCTATACAAGCCTTAAGTTTATATTCTCTATTTTCAGAATTTACAAGTTCTATTTCCGCACCTACTAATTCGATCGTGGAAGGAATGAGTGATAAGTTAGGAGACTTAGTTTCTATAATAAGATCTTCCATTCCTTCGCCAGAGATCAAGCTATCGTATAATTCCGCTTTGATATGTTCTTCTTTAAAGCCTAATCCGGAAGAAGCGTTTCCTTGAGGGTCTGAATCTATAAGCAATACTTTTTTATCCAGGATACCTAACGCTGCAGCTAGATTTACTGCTGTTGTGGTTTTTCCTACTCCTCCTTTCTGATTTGCTATTGCTATTATTTTTCCCATCTATTTAGTTACAGTTTCCCCGATTTCTAAAAATAGTAATTCCTTTCCTCTGGCTTCAAAAGCTGAACTTACCTTTTCTTTTTCTACTTGTATGTAGCCAAAAGTATCGTAATGGAACGGTATTATTTTAGTACAATCTATAAAGTCAGAAGCTAATATAGCATCTTCATAACCCATTGTAAAGTTATCACCTATGGGTAGAAATGCAAAATCAAGTTTTGGACAGATCATAGGGATCAGTTGCATATCCATGGTCAGTGCTGTATCTCCAGCGAAATAAAAACAACATTTCTTTGTATTGATAACGAAACCAGCAGGATTGCCAGCATAACTTCCGTCAGGAAACGATGAGGTATGTACTGCATTAACCATTTTGACAGTTCCGAAATCAAACTCCCAAGAACCTCCATGATTCATAGGATGTCCTTCTATACCCAATTTCCCAAACCAAGTCACAACTTCATAGGTTGAGATAATCTTTGCGTTACAACGTTTAGCAATCGCCTCTGCATCATGTATATGATCTTGGTGACCGTGAGACAATAAGATATAATCAGCATCTATAGAATCTATATCTATGTGAGAAGCTAATTCATTAGGACTTATAAATGGATCAAAGAGTAATGAGCAGTCATCTAACTCTATATGAAAACATGCGTGCCCCAGAAATTTAATGTTCATACTACGTAATTTGTGTCAAAAATACTTCGATTTAGATGGAATAGGAATAATATCGGGAATAAAAAAAACCGCCGGCAGTAAAAACTGCCAACGGCTTCCAACAATCACACAATAAATCTTCGTTAGAAAGTATTTACAATTACTTTCTTGGTGATAGGTATTTTATTATCTCGTGTATATATTCTTAACATGTAAACACCGTTACCAGCATCAGATAAATCAATCGAAATATTGTCTTCATTCTCTTGATTTACAGTTCTGATTAATTTACCATCTATAGTATAAACTTCAACTTTATCTAC
Organism: uncultured Saprospiraceae bacterium; assembly: GCA_964475415.1. Lineage (GTDB taxonomy): Bacteria > Bacteroidota > Bacteroidia > Chitinophagales > Saprospiraceae > CALCMJ01. The sequence continues at coordinate 53,265 of CAYYWZ010000021.1, forward strand.
ATTATTATTATCAATGAATACTTTATCTACAGTAGGGTTAGGGTAAACACCTATTTCTTCACTAATAACTTGTGTCAATTCAATTGGTCCTGATTCACTTGATCTATTTTCCACTACATCATCTCCTTGTACATCAGCAACAAAGTGTAAGCAATAATCTTCTATTTCCCCGTAGCCACTATTATCACAAGGGCCACTAGGGTAGCTACCTGCTTGCATAATTACTCTCATAGTCGCATTGCCCTGCCAAACATTGTACGGCATAGTAAGCATGCCTAATATTGTTCCAGGGCTACTTCCATAAGCTACAAACTCTCCAGCATCGAAGAAATCCCCATCCATGTTAAAATCTATATAGATTTTCCAAAATGCAGTAGTATTGACATTGAAACCTGGATCTAACTTAAGTGTATAACTAGCCCCTTGCCATACAGGCGTACAAGTGCTGGTGAAATCTGCATAACCCCAGTTGTTTCCAGAGTGATTTACATAGTTTCCAAATTGTATTTCGTCTATCCAAGCTAGCTCTCCATTCATACCTACAGGGTTACAATCTTCTCCATCTATAGTGATTGTAAATGAGCAGGTAGTAGAGTTTCCGCAAGCATCAGTAGCTTTATAAGTTATTGTCGTAACAGAACCTTTAGCGAAAACAGAACCACTAGGTGGTCCAGCAATTTGAGTTACAGATACAGCAGCTGGAAGCTCCATGATATATTCTAGAGGCTTGTAATTGTACTGATCATTCCATTGTCCGTTACTTAATAACTCTACATAATCTTGTCCATCATTAAAATTATTAGGCTGACCAGGATACCAATTACTATAGGTCATTGGTTGTCCACTAGTCCATGTAAAGTTTCCTTCTGACGACGCATCACTTAAACCTATATAAGCAGAAGAAGCCTGGAGCTTACTTGTAAGCCAGCTATTTTCTGCTGCACTATTAACGGTAGCTAAACTTCCGCCATAGGAATTACAAGCATTATTAGCGTTTTCCCAAGTGTTAGGACTCAGAGAACAGTAATAATTAGAACCATTGTATTCTCCCATATAGATATATCCAGGGATATGGTTATTAGTATAACTACAACATGTCGTTGCTGTAGGCGTATTCCAGTTCACAACAACTCCAGAGCTATTGTAAGGACAAGTAAGTACTACATCATCAGGACAGTCTATAGATATACTTGTTTCTACGGTAAGTTTGAAACTACACCAATCTGTATTGCCACAAGCATCTTCTGCTTCATAGCTTATTGTGTAGGTTCCAGCACTAAGATCTGAATTGATATTTGGTCCACCTGATTGATATACATTTACACAAGGTATCTCCATGATATACTCTAATTTCTTGTGGCTATACTGATCATTCCATTGACCATTACTTAGCAGTTCCACATAATCTTGATCATCTAGATAATCATTAGGTTGACCTGGATACCAGTTTTGGTAGCTTAAGTGTTCTCCACCTGCCCAAGTAAAATTACCCTCACTACCAGCATCACTAAGTCCGATATAGGCTGAACCTGAATTTATGAAATTTGATAAAAATGCATTTTCCTGAGCATTAGAAATTGTGGCGAGGTATCCTCCCTTACTCTGGCAAATTTGTTGAGCATTTTCCCATGTTGCTATAGAAGCTGAACAATAGAATTTAGAACCATTCATAGATCCCATGTAAATAAATCCTGGGATATAACCATTTTGACAATCACTACAAGTCGTTGTATATGTTGGTAAAGACCATACGTCAGAAAGATTGGTATTACAATCAATAGTAAGATCAGAAGGGCAGTGTAATTCTAAACTGCCAGCATTCTCTACGGTTACTTTAAAGCTACACTGAGCAGTATTGCCACAAGCATCAGCAGCTGTATATACTACAGTTGTTGTACCAACGGGGAAAACATCACCAGACCAAAAATTAGCACTAAGCGTTGTCTCACTGCAGTTATCAGAAAC
>CAYYWZ010000022.1:0-53884 GCA_964475415.1 uncultured Saprospiraceae bacterium
AGATGGAGATGGTTATGGAAGTATTTTTGACTGTGATGATACGGACGCGGCAATCAATCCAGGAGTTGAAGAAATAGTTTATGATGGCATTGACAATGATTGCGATGAAAGCACCTTAGATGATGATCTTGATGAAGATGGTTTTTCGATTATTGATGACTGCGATGATACGAATGCGATGATCAATCCAGATGCAGAAGAAATCCCAGAAAATGGTATCGACGAAGATTGCGATGGAGAAGATGCAATTACAAGTAGTACTTCTAATCTATTATTTGATCGAATTACTATTGCTCCTAATCCATTTAGAGAACTCATCACTATTAGTAATCCTACAAGTGAAAAAATAACTGTAGAACTATACACTTTATTAGGGGAGAGCGTTATGTCGATAGAATTTGTTAGTGGTAATGAGAAGACCATAAACACTGCCAATTTAAAAGATGGAATCTATATTCTCAGAATACAAGATGCGAAGGGTAGTAATAAATCCCTGAGGATAATAAAATCCTAAAATAAACGTAAAGAAACTATAGATCAAAATGTTATGTATTATAGATTAATCTCAAAATGTATTATATGCATTTGTCTTTTAGGAGTGTTTTCTTGTAGTAAGAAAGTAACTCCACTGTCTAAAAGTAGTGTTAACATAATTAAATTTGGTTGTAAGCCTAATGATGGACTTGAAGATACTCAAGCTCTGCAAAAGGCCATTAGGTATAGCTTTAAAAATAAAATTGATACGATATTCGTACCTAAAGGAGAATATATATTGAATTCCGTAAACATACATCCTGGTCAGATATTTTTAGGGGAAGAAGGATCACAATTTATTAAAGTCCCTAATGCTGGAAAGTGGTCTCGAATGTTTACAACTCAGAAAACTCAACATCTTGGTGATGAAGATAGTGATAGGATAGAATTCCATAATTTAAACTTTGATGGAAATAAAGATAAACAGGGTGCGTATAAAAAGTACGAATTACAACAACAGCATCTGATTTTTATAGATGGAAATAAGAAGCAAAAAGGAAGAGTACGAGCACTAGTAAAAAATTGTCATTTTAAGAATAGTGTAGCGGATGCAATTTCTATTTATTGTAATGCTGACGTAAAAGTTCAGGATTGTTCCGCCTATAATGTTTTCAGAGGAGGAGTTGTTCTTACAGGAGGACATAGCAAGTTATCAGTTATTAATTTCAAAGCAGGTGGTGAAGATGATGTAACAGGTGTAGATATTGAAATCGATGGTAAAGGATTTAGAGATAGCTATAAGACAGAAGTATATTTTAAAGATATATTTTTAGAAGGCGATTTTGATGTAAATATGCCCAAAGATGGAATTTTTACTGGAGATAATATACAGGTTACCGGCCCAGGCTTTTTTCTTTTGGCGAAAGACAATGGAAAAGTAAATATTAAAAACTCTTCCTTTGTTTTTGAAAACATGAAAAAAACAAGACTATATTTTCCTGGATCGGTAGTTTTTCAAAACTGTAATTTCACTACTTACAGATCTGATGAATTTATAACTGGTTTGAGAATATATATGGAAACATCTTATAGGAGAGAAGGTAATCAATCTTTAAAATTTATAGATTGTAATTTCTACACTGATAAAAAAGGCGAAAAGGCATGTTATGCTCTCTTAAATATAGAAAACTTTACTCATGTGGAAACAAACATTATTGACATTGATAAATGTGTATTTGATGGAGACTATGACTCAGCTATCTTTTTTAGTAAGGGGGGGAATGCAAAAATTACTAATAGCTATTTTAAAGAGTCTACTCCCATAGAGATAAGTAGCTCAAAAGGTAAAAAGATCTTGAAATTGAAAATGGATAAAGTAAGAATCGATAACACAGTAAACAAACTTATATATTCCAAAAATCCTTGGAATGGAAATAATATAGAAGTGGATAATTTAATATTTAATGGAGAGGACTTACAGGATTTTGATGTTGGAAAGTTTGTAAAATTGGGTAATGTTATCTATACCCATAAAATTAATAAAGAAGATCTTGACGCTAAGCTTAAGTTTGATAAGAGAGGATTATTAATTAATGATAAGAAATAATATAATTAGGAATATAGCTAAATCGGATCTACTCATTCTATTATTCTTTAGTTGTATTTTTATTTTCTATCCGATTAAAGTCTTTAAAAATGGTGAAATACAAATTACTAACTATTTTACTTTATTTTTCACTTTTACAGTTATTTTATTTAACAAGAAAACTTTTGTTTCTTTAATTAAGAAGAAACAGTTTAAATACTTAGGACTATTTTCCTTGTGGACTCTATTCATAAACATAATTTATGGATACAAACTTTCAGATCCGAAATTTTTAGGTAATGCCTATGTTTATATAAGTTATTTTCTATTTGCGACAGCCTCAATGGTTGTTTTGATAAAGTATGAAATTAAATTGGTTTCTATATTCGTCTGGACTAATTTACTGACCCTTATCGTAATTAGTATTTACATATTATATTTTAGCTATGAAGAAAATTCTATTGCTACTTTTAACAATAAGAATCAATTAGCACATTGGGTATTGTTTGTTCCGGTCTCTTTTGCGTTGATATATAAGAATTATAAAACCCTTATTAGCAGCAAAATTTATATTCTGGTTTTATCCCTGTGTGTCTGTCTCTCTTACCTAAGTATAAGTAGAGCCGCTTCGGGTGGTTTATTAATGTTATTGTTGATAATTGCAATAAAAAATATACGCTTAATTCTTTATGCAGTTATTTTATCCTTAGGTATTTTATCTATACATTATTTAATAGGGCCTTCTAAAATAGATCGAGATGTCAAGAAGATTGAAAAAAAGTACCTCAAATCAAGCAGCAAATATGATTCGTTTATGGGTAGAGGATATTGGAGAATCCTAAAATACCCACAGTATATAGTATTCGGCGCTGGAGAAAAGCAGTCTAAAAAAAGATTTAATGATAAATATGAAATACACAGCTCCTATGGTAATATTTTATTTTCATATGGTATTGTTGGGTTTTTATTATTGTTTGGAGCATATTATTATTTTTTTAATGAGCTACGGTGGGATTTGCTCTTAGTGTTTCCGTTATTATTTTTATCTCTATTTCATAATAATTTGAGATCACCCTTCATCTGGTTGTTTCCAGTTTTTTACTATTATATTTCGTATAAGCATAAACTAGCACAATAATGTATCTACCTTTTAAATTCGTTGCTGATTTTGTTTTATCCATACTTGCATTATTAATTTTGTCTCCGCTCCTTATACCTATCGTCATAGGCTTACTGTTAACAGGAGAAGGCTACGTATTCTATAGGCAGAGGAGAGTTGGTTTAAAAAATAGTCTTTTTGAAGTATACAAATTTGCAACTATGCTAAAAAATAGTCCTAATCTTCCAGGTGGTGCTATAACTGTAAAGAATGATCCTAGGATTACACCAATGGGAGGATTTTTAAGAAAATCAAAAATCAATGAATTACCTCAATTGCTGAATATACTTAAAGGAGATATGAGTTTCGTAGGACCAAGACCAGTAATGAAAGAACAAAGCTTTGATCATTACCCTGAGGATGTTAAAAAAGTAATCTATAATCTAAGACCTGGTCTTACAGGTATTGGTTCTTTAATTTTCAGAGATGAAGAAGATCTGATTACTCAGGTAAAAGATGACGGAGGAGACCCAGAAAAATTTTACATTCATAAAATATATCCTCATAAAGGTGAATTAGAAAAGTGGTATCAAAAAAATTTTTCTTTCTGGACAGATTTTAAAATTCTCTTTGCCACAGCTTGGGTAGTGATATTCCCAAAATCCAATGTGGCATATAAGTGGTTTAAGAATATTCCTAAAAGAAATTTTTAGTTACACTAGAACAGTAATTAATTCATGATCATCTTATACTCCGATTATGGATAAAGTGTTATATTAAATTCCTCAATATAACATGGTATCTTCTGGATAATTTAATATTCTTAAAATTGTATTGTGCATAAACAGAAAATTAAAAGCAGTTAAAAGAATATTAAAAAATTAAGAACCCTAAAAGTAAGTAACAGCAGATTCGTAGATGGAAAAAAATAGTATTATGGAACCTTTAGTTTCTATAGTAGTACCTTGTTATAACTCTGAGGAAACTATTGTTAAAGCTTTAGCTTCTCTAATTAATCAAACTTATTCTAATTGGGAGGCTTTAGTTGTAAATGATGGATCAACAGATCGTACTAAAGATAAAGTAGATTTATTTGATGATCCAAGGATTAGATATTTTGAATTTCAAGAAAATAAAGGAAGAGCTTATGCTAGACAGAAAGCCCTTAATGAAGCGAAAGGGCAATATTTATCAACTTTAGATTCTGATGATTGGATTTACCATAAGAAATTAGAAGAACAAGTACAACTATTAGAATCTGATCCAGATCTTGTCGTAGTTGGTGGAGGGATAGCAGCTACAGATGGTAATTTCAATTTATTTGGCTACAGATTTGGAGAAAAGAATTTGAATAAGAAATTATCCTTTGAAAAAATTGTTCAACCAAAATTTCCTAATGCAGTTTGCATGATGCGAATGAAAAGAGCTAAATCCTTCGGCTATAACTTAAAGCTGAACAGATCTCAAGATTCTGATTTTCTAATAAAAGTATTGAAAGATCAAAATTATTTAATTTCTGATAAAATCTGGTATGTATACTCCGAACTCAATTCTGTTAACTATTGGAAAATATTAAATTCTTATAGATTTTCCTTGTTATTCTTTTCTACTTACTGGAAAACCCACCCGCTTCAGACAATTCATAATATATTTTTATTACTTCTGAAGGTAGTTTTTCATCTTACTGTCAGACCTTTTGCAGATATAAAAAAGATCCTTTCAAATAGATCAGAAAAGATCAATGGTAAAATAGAGAATGAATTCCACAAGGAAGTTGTTTTACTAAAAAAGACTATGGAATCAATACAGTAATTAGTTGACTACAGCTCACTCATATAAATATAAGATCAGTCATAAAAATACCTCGTTAAGTTTAATTAGTCAGTCTTGGAAAGATTTTGATACAATAATAAAATCAATTATTGTTAATAATAATATTTCGAAAATATTAGAAATTGGAGGAGGAAGGAATCCATATTTGGATTCTTCTTTTATCGAAGATCATAATATAGATTATACTATATTTGAGATTGATGAGCAAGAATTATTATTAGCAAAAAAATTGTATCCTTCATTTATTGTAGATCTTTCATCTGATGAAGCTGATATTAGTAAATATAAGGGAACTTTCGATTTAGTCTTTTCTCATATGGTTATGGAACATGTGAATACGCCTGATCAATTTCATAAGAACTGTGTCAGTATTACAGCAGATAAGGGATTTGTTGTACATTTTTTTGCTACCAAATATTCGATTCACACCCTACTAAACCAAGTTTTACCTGACTTTATTTCTGACTGGTTAGTATTTACTTTTCAAACCAGAAAAAAGGAGTTTCATGCTAAATTCAAAGCATATTACAAATGGTGTTTTGGCCCAACTAAAAAAAATATAGCAAGATTAGAAAAGGTGGGATATAGGCTAATCCAGTATAATGGTTATGTAGGTCATAATTATTTAAATCGATATAAGTTTTTACATTTTTTCGAGAAAATATGGAGTAAGTTTTTACTCAAAGTTAATTCACCATTAATGTGCTCTAATGCTTTTTTTGTAGCCCAAAAATCTAAGGATAGTTAACTAAAAATTTTGTATACAGTTATTTCAAATATGAATTCTAATAACTACATAGCCATCATGGCAGGAGGAATAGGTTCCAGATTCTGGCCTAGTTCTACAATAGATAATCCAAAACAATTTCTTGATATTCTAAATATTGGAAAATCATTAATTAGACTAACTTATGAGCGTTGTCTTCTAATGGTGCCTAATGAAAATATTTTGATCATCACTAATAAGCGTTATAAAAATCTAGTTGTAAAGCATCTTCCAGAACTACCCTTAAAGAATATTTTATGCGAACCTTCTATGAATAATACAGCACCTTCTGTTGCTTACACAGCACTGCATATAGGAGCAAGAAATTCTGAGGCAGTATTTGCTGTATTACCTTCTGATCATATGATCTTGAAGGAGAATGCGTTTGTACTAGCTTTAGAAAAAGCATTTACATTTGCAAAGGAAAACAATTCTATAGTTACCTTAGGAATTAGTCCTACGAGACCAGATACTGGTTATGGATATATAGAAACAAAAAAAGAAGACAAAGATGAGATAAAAAGGGTAATTTCTTTTAGAGAAAAGCCAGATCTTAAGATTGCTCAACAATATTTACAAGCTGGAAATTATCATTGGAATGCAGGAATGTTTATTTGGAGTTTAGAAACTATACTATCATCTTTTATGAAAAATGCTCCACAGATTATGGAAACGCTTAGTCAGCAAGTAGAAAAGTTTGGGACTGATGCGGAGCAATCTTATATTGATGAAGTTTATCCAGAGACAGATAAAATTTCAGTAGACTATGCAATTTTGGAGAAAGCTGATAATGTCTATACACTTCCTGTAGATATTGGGTGGAGTGATTTAGGTACTTGGAATAGTCTCCATGCTTATCTTGACAAGGATAATAGGAACAACGTTATACAATCCGATAATTACTATATAGAAGATGTTAAAGACTCTATAATTCGCACCAGTAGTGAACGGGAAATCGTTATTAAAGGACTGGACGGGTATATTGTCATCGACGAACCTGGATCTTTATTGATTTACCCTAAATCTGATGAACAAGAGATTAAAAGTGTAGTAAAGAAGTTACATGAACTCAAATAGGAATCAATCACTATTATTAGCAAAATAGATCGGTAGTAATAAAATTTTAAAGGTCTGTACTACGAATTTCTAAAGCCATAAAATTTATCTAACTTTGTGATAACGAAAAGATACCTGTGATTTCTAGTAAACGTATAGGCATTGTTGCAAACACAACTTGGAATATCTACAATTTCAGGCTTAATGTTATTGATCTTCTAGTAAAAGAAGGTCATGATGTATTCGTTATGGCGCCTATAGACGAGTATATAGAGTATAAAGAACGATTCCCTTCTGTTAAACATATTCCCTTAAGAGTGCTAACAAGAGATGGTAAGCATCCTCTTAAAGACTTTATGCTCATAGAGGAACTTAGGCGGAAGTATAAAAGGCTAAAGCTTGATATTGTTATTCATTACACACATAAGCCTAATATATATGGAGCAATAGCAGGAAAACTTACCAATATACCCACCATAGGAATAGTAACAGGTCTAGGCTATCCATTTCTAAAGAAAGGGTGGATGGAAAAGCTTGTGGCTACTATGTATAGATTGACTTCAGGACTTCATAAGAAAGTAATTTTCGAAAATGAAGATGATAGGGTCATGTTTATCAAGCAAAAACTTGTGAAAAAAGAAAAAGCTATTTCTATAAAAGGTTGTGGAGTAAATATTGCTCATTTTGCACCGATGGATGCACCCGTAAGAAATGGTATTACTAGGTTTACCTTTATAGGTAGGTTATTATATGATAAGGGTATAAAGGAGTTTGTACAGGCTGCCTCAGATATAAAAACCCGTTATAATGGAAAATCGAAATTTACAGTAGTAGGAGAAATAGATAAAGACAATCCCTCTTCTGTAAATCCGGATGAACTTGCAGAATGGGTTCATGAAGATATTATCGACTATAGAGGCTATGTAAAAGATGTAAGATCAATTATAAGTAACTCAGATTGTATTGTACTTCCTTCTTATAGAGAAGCAATAGCTAGATCGTTAACGGAGTCTATGGCTATGGGTAAGCCTATTATTGCAACAGAGACTGCGGGTTGTAGAGAGGCTATCGATCAAGGTGAAAATGGATTCCTCGTTCCTATTAAAGATAGGGACTCGCTTAGAGAGGCGATGGATAAAATTATCAATATGAATAATGATCAGCTCAAATCTATGGGTGAAAAAGGAAGACAAAAAACAATAAAGGAATTTGATGATCGTATCATCGCCAAAAATATTGTCGACGAAATATATAAGGCATTAAATATTCAATAATTTTTCTAATAATAACTTAATGCTTTTCTATTATTTTCATGAAAAATAGTTTTCTAGGAATTGGTGCAGAAAAATCAGCTTCATCATGGATATTTGCCTGCCTTTATGAACATCCAGAAATTTGTATTCCAGTAAAGGAATTTAATTTTTTTACGGAAGAATCTTTATATACTCAAGGCCTAGATTTTTATAATACTTTCTACAATACAAGATGTAAAAACCCAAAAATAGTAGGGGAGTATTCTACAGAGTATTTAACTAGTGAAATCGCTTCGAAAAGAATCTATAATGATTTTCCTGATGTCAAACTTATTGTGTGTTTAAGAAATCCTATAGATAGGGCCTTCTCGAATTATATGAATGATATTATGGCAGGGGCAATTGATTCTAGTAAAGCATTCTCAGACTTAATGCACGAAAGAGAATACCTTTCAAAAGGCAATTACAAAAACCACTTAGAAAGATACTTGGAGATCTTTCCTCGAGAACAAATCTATATATCCCTTTATGATGATATTCAAAGTGATGCTAAGAAGTTCATCAAAAAGTTATTTCAATTTTTAAATGTGGACGATACCTTTATTCCAAAAGCTATAGATAAAAAATATAATGTATCACGTATGCCTGTCAACGTAAATGTTGATAAGTTGAGCAATAAGGTGGCGAAAACTTTGCAGTCATTTTCAGCAGGTGAAAAAATATGGTATACTATCAAGAAGACTGGTATAGTGCAAAAATTAAGAAATGCAAATACAGATGTCAATAAACCATTCTTATCTCCAGAGGTATATAATTCTTTAATACCTACCTTCCAAAAGGATATTTTATTTGTTGAAAACTTATTAAATAGAAAATTAGACTGGGGAATTGAAAAGGAAACTTAAAAACGTAGTTAGAGATTTAATAATTTCTAACAATCTATTTTTCAAGCCTCGAAAAGGGAATAGGATTATAATTTTCCATGAAATTTATGATCCTATTTTATTTAGAGAAAAAATTCTTTGGCTAAACGCTAGATTTAAAATAGTACCTGTGCTTGATTTGATGACTTCAGGTTCCACGGAAGAAATAGCCATAACATTCGATGATGGTTATAAATCTTGGTTTACAGAAGTATTACCTTTTTTTAAGGAGTACAAAATTCCAGCTACATTCTTTGTAAATACTGGTTTTCTAGATCTAAAAGGTGATGATAAGAATAAGTTTGTAAAAAGTAATCTAAAACGCAATTCTAAAAATTTAGTGCCTTTATCAAAAAGTCAACTAAAGGAAATAGCTGAAATTCCGTTTTTTGATTTTGGATGCCATACCCACAATCATGTAGATTTTAGTCTAATAGATCATAGCAACTATGAAACTGAAATAGATCTAAATCGATCCTTGCTAGAAAATATTACCGGCAAAGCTGTTAAGTTGTTTGCTTACCCTTTTGGGCAAGAAATTCATGCACCTAAAGTTTTACAAAAATATCTAGAAAAAAATAATTTCTCCTTTGCTTTCACAATAATTCCAGGATTCATAAAGCAAAGAAAAAATGATTTTTTAGTTAACCGTGACTCATTAGAATTGTGGCAAACCAATAAGGTTTGGGATAGATGGTTACATGGCGCCTATGATAGCTTAGTACTTTTTAAGAATAAAGTATACAGATCGGTTAGTCATTAAAGTATCTATGAAATTCTAGATCAAATCTTTGATCCCAAGTTTTTATTTTTTCTGAAACTGTAGATCTTCCAGCAGCGCAGATGTCAGAAACATCTCTTCCCTTCCAGCTATTTATTTTAGCTGCCATCTCTTCTTCGAAATTTTCACTTTCCTTTAAAATAAAGCAATTTTTTTCATCTTTAAAAATTGTACCCGTTCCCGCATTATCTATTGTAATAATTAACCTACCTGCTAATGCGCTTTCCCACAATATATTTCCTAAACTTCCTCCTTCATAAAAGAACATTGCTGCGTGATGTGCTTCAATAAATGAAGGTATTTCATCATGCGCAACTTCCTTGTAAAATACTACATGATCATTTAGCTTATACTTATTTACCAGTTCCTTTAACTTACCTTCTTGACTTCCTGAGCCTACGATACTGAGCTTTACATTCGTATAATTATATTTTTCCTTTAATACTCTTATAATTTCTATCGCTTTATGTTGTCTTTTATAGGGTTCTAATCTTGCGATATAAGAGATTTTGAAAACCTTATCATTAGAAAGTACGCTTGGTGTTTTGTAGGCTAGTAATTTCTCTCGCAATTTATGCTCCATACCATTATACATAAGATCAACTTTTTTATTTTTATTAAAAAAGTTGAATACTTTATCATACTCAGTTCCATCCAAGGTTGCAAGTACATAATCGGCAGGTTTTTTAATAGCTAATACATCAAATATAAATCTTGTATACAATCTGAAGTAATTCTTCTGCTCTACATCCTTAGTAAGTATTGTTCCGTATATTCTACCGACAGAAGTAACGCTATTTTTTCTACCCACTAAAGCTGCAATTGTTGCAAAGGTAGACAAGCCGTAAATCAAGTCATATTTATCTGACTTTAGTTTTCTATTTGAAGCAAAGTATTGTTTAAAAAACACAATAAATTTCCATATGTAGTAAACTGGAAAATTAAATTTTTTTAATTCTATAACAGATCCATTTGGTAAAGTTTTGATCCTATTTATTTCCTTATTGTATATGATAGAATGAAATATATAGTCCTCAGAGTTGCCTAGATAATTATATAAATTATAAACAGCAGGAACGCCTTGGGGATCTTTATCTTCAAGAAACCAAGGGATTAAAGGAAAATATAATTCTCCTAACAGTAATATCTTCTTTTTATTTTCCAACTATATCATTTAGATCATTGTGGTAAAACTGGTTTATTATTATGCCATTTTCCGTAGTAGGATCAAAGTTGCTATTATGGAAATTTATCATTACTGCAGTATTCATCTGATTTTTAACAAGAAAATTAAACATAACTTCCTTCAATGGCTGTCCATTATTCTTTGCGTAGTGGATTGCTGAACTTTCCATAAACACAAGAGGCGTTTCTTTCCAAGAATAGGCTACTCGTTTCTTAAAGTTATATAGGTGATAGGAGAATCCTGTGCCACATCGAAATCCTAAATGTTTATTATAACCCATACTGGAATCATGTGTAATATTTGAATCTGTTAATTGGTCCGGAGTGTTATCCCAATCAAATCTTAACCAGTGTTGCCTGTTGTGTTGGATGCTTCTATTGACCCTAGTTTCTAATGTCTTTTTTTCTGATGCATACATTAATTTATTATCATGGGAATTGTAACTAGGATGTAGCCCTATAGTATAGGATCTACTATTTGCTATTTCTAGAATCTCATCTATGTAAGAGTTTTCTATAGAATACTTATTATCATATTTAGTATTTCCTCCTACCATCAGGTAAAGAATCTTTTCTTCCCATTGCTTCTCTGTTTTTAACAGTTCTGAGAAATTATCATAGGGGTCAGTCTGTTTACCTAGCAACATTTTTCTATAGTGCGCAATCGAGTTTTTCATAGCTGTAGCACCTCTTCGATATCTTAGATTTGCTCCTAGGGATCGTATAAATTTTGGAAAAGGTTTGAACTTGAATAAGATATCAAGATCATGTGATATAGAATATTTTGTTTTTACAGCTATTTTTTGATTTGTTATTAGTTGTACTAGATTCCGCACCAAATCATCTACGATAGGATATTCCTGTAATTTATTTTTTACTAATATTTGTTTTTCCTCTCTTAGCCACCCCGCAGTATTGTTATCTGATTTCTCTGCAAAAACTTCTTCATAACGACTGATGTGAAAAAATATAGATTCTAAGATATCAAATTCTATAGCACTCTCATTAGCGAACTTCTTTTTTCTAGCAGACTTATTTTCTATGGAGTATACGGTTAACTGATCAGCGTAATAACAATTCATATATAATGAGTCTATATGAATTGCAGAAGAAGAAAAAATCAGTTTTTGATTAGGGATGTAAGTAGCTCCTTCTTTTGCTGGCTTTTTCCCATAATATATATCTACTTGTTTATCTAGTTTATATACAGAAGCGAATAATGGGTGGGATAAAATAAATTTAATAGTGTACTCTATTTCTAGAGCAAACTTATTTTCTGTATCGAAATGAAATATTATGTTTTGGCTTTTATACAAGAACTGTTATTTAAGTGAGTGTAAGGCATCGATCAATTTGTTCTTGCCTTTGTACATTCTGTAGTAAATTTGCTGTTCAGAGGGAAAAGCAGTGATCATCTTATTTATTCCTTTGACCATACTTCCATTAAAATTAAAACCTTTGTTATTACCTAAGGCAATTTCTATAGATTTCCATTGCATAAACTCACTAGTTTCGCTTATTGCAATATTATAATTCTTACCAAAGCCTAAAACATGAATTTGCTGTTTATCCATTCCTAGTAAGATCCCTCCATTGACAGATTTATCTTTTCCTATTGCAAGATAGAGTTGTCCTACTTTTTCTTCTTTTAATTTTTTATACAGATTGTCTAAAAACTGTTTACTGTAAGGCATAGCTGCCTTATTTTTAGAAAAGCTTTTTTCTAAGAGAGAGTAGTATAGATCAATATCTTCACTCTCTACAAAATCTAGTCTGGATTCTGATCGCTTGATAATTTTTTTTAAACTGCTTTTAAGATCTCTACTTATAACTTCTAATTGTTTATCCTTGGGAATGATGTAGGTATACATGACAGAACTATTATAATTATCCCAGTAGAATGGTAACCAATTATTATATGCCGGGCTTTGTGCTTGGTTGATCCAAGTGGTCTTAGGCAATTGTCCAATTAGAGACGCTGAAATTTTATTATAAGTGGATCTTTTTTTAATATCGTATACTTCACTATCCAGCCATATACCCATATAAGGAGTTAATGGGGGAAGCTTTATTATTTTTTGACCTTTTATTTTTTCCATATAGTAGGTCATAAATCCGTCTATTGCTCCATCTGAATTGTTATGTAAGATAACAAACCAGTTATCCTCACCACAAACTGCATCTAGCCAGTAAGGCTGCTGGAATAGAGGAATATCACTCCTTGAATTAACAAACTCTTTATATAATATTTTACGCTCGTTCATGGCTCTTTGCAACAACTGTTACCTAAAGAATTATAATCTGTATATCTTTGTTTCTAATCAGAAAAAATGTGTGGTTTATTTGGCATAATTCAAAAATCTAAAAATACAGTAAATGTTAAGCATTTAGAAGCAGGAATAGATTTATTATCCCATAGAGGACCTGATAGTCGCGGCAGTTTTACAGATTCTAAGGTTGCTTTTGGACATACTAGATTAGCTATTTTTGATACATCAGATAAGGGAAGTCAACCTATGACTGCCTTTGGGTGCCATCTTATCTTCAATGGTGCGATATACAATTATATAGAAATTCGGGAAGAGCTTGTAAAAAAAGGATATAGCTTCAGAAGTAATTCGGATACTGAAGTGGTTCTGGCTGCTTTTGCTGAGTATGGTTTGGATTGTTTTAAATTGTTTAATGGACAGTGGGCAATTGCCATATATGACCCTGCAAAGAGAAAAGTAATTCTTAGTAGAGATAGAATAGGGATAAAGCCTATTTATTTCTATGAAAATGATGATGCCTTTTATTTTTGTTCTGAGATAAAGGCTTTGTCTACTATACCTAGATTCGAGAGACAAGTCGATGTATCCAGTATGGCTGATTTTTTAGCTTACAAAATGCATGATCACACAAGTAATACTTTTTATAGAGGTGTTTCTAATGTGAAAAAGGGTAATACTTTAATTTATGATCTAGAAGCTGATAATTTTAAAGAAACTCAGTTTTATAATCTAGAGCATATACAATATGTCAATGAGAATGAAGACACTTTATTATCTACTTATTCTCATTTATTGGATAGTAGTATTAAGTTAAGATTGAGATCAGATAGGCCTATAGGTATGGCTTTGTCAGGAGGACTGGATAGCAGTATTCTGGCACTAAGAATTTCTAATGTTTTTAATAAAAAAAATGTCAGTACTTATTCGGTAGTTTATGAGTCTGAGAAAATTAATGAAAAAAAGTATTTAGAAGCTGTTGTGAAATCTGCTGGATTAGAGAATTCTATTATTGCACCAGATGAGCGAGAACTATTAGATCTTCTGCCGAATGTATTATATCATCAGGAGGAGCCATTTAATGGTTTTGGAGTAATGGCTCAGAATGTATTGTTTAGAAAAGCTTCTTCAGATGATGTCAAGGTTATGATAGATGGTCAGGGCGCTGATGAATTATTAGGGGGCTATGAAAAATTCTATTTACCGATTATTAAAAAGCTTTCTAAGTCTAATCCATTCCAAGCATTGCTTCTATTGAATGAAATTATGTTCAAAACAAACTTCGGTTTAAAAAATGCATATAAAGCATTTAGAAATTATAGTCGCAAGAATATTGAGAATAAGCCCGGGTGGTTAATTCCTGATCCATTACAAAGATATAGTTTAAAGTATCCTGAAGATACTGTCGAAAATATTTCAAAAAATTTGCTTAATGGAATGGGTATTTCTGCCTTACTTAGATATGAGGATAAAAATGCTATGCAATATGGTATAGAATCTAGAGTGCCATATCTAGATCATAAGCTTGTGGAGTTCAGTTTGCAACTTACAGATAATTATAAAATAAATAAAGGTGTCAGAAAGTGGATTCTTAGAGAAGCGAATAAATCTATTTTGCCTTCCGTATTATATAATAGAAAAAATAAATTAGGCTTTGCAACACCGGAAAAATACTGGTTAAGAAATAACGAAGCTTATTATATAAAGCAAATAGATAAGTACAGAGATATGCTTAAGGCATTTATAGACTTTGATAAACTTAAATTAGAAGGAAATTCTGATTTAATTTGGAGGTTATTTATTGCTGGAAAATGGATGGATGAACTCAATCTTAAGCATTAAGAAATGTTGTAAAATTATGCTCTACTTTCTTAAGATATTGAGTTGATGAATTTTCTTTTTTGATAGTATTATACTTTTTGTCTCTTAACCAATTATCAAGAAGTACAGCCAGATCTTCTGCTGATTTATATCTTTCAGTTATATTATTTAATTCATTTTCTAGAGGGTAAAACTCAGGTAATAAGCTAGGAATATAAAATTTAGCCATATCGTTTATACTGCCGGAAACACAACTATAGCCCATTTTTTCTTTAAATATCTGATATAACATGGTTTCACTAAAAGGTAATATTAGAAAATCTGAATTTTCTAATTGTTCATCAAATTTATCTTGTTCAATAAAATCTTCATAGAAATATAACTTGATCAAGGGGTTATTAATTTTCTTAGTTAATTCTATAATTTTTTTTGCATAGTTACTTTGACAATTGCCTAAAAAGTAAAAATTAACAGGAAAACTCGGCTTCAATAATTGTATAGCTTTTAGTAATAAATTATAATCTCTGTTTTTATTACTGATATTTCCAGGTATAGTAATATTTACATATGGCCGATCATGTATTTTAATATCGTGCTTAGGAACTGCAAAATTCAATACATAGGTATTTATTTTATTTTGTGTAGACGCTGCGAAATATGATTTAGTTTCTTCAGTAGGAAATGCATAATTACATGCTGAATCAAGAAGGTTTTTAATTTTCTTTTCTTTATCAAGTAAAATATACGTACCATATTTCATTAAGTTTTTCAGACTTTCGATAAATGTATTTCTAAGAATAGAGATGTGTTTTTTCGGCTTAGTGTATGCATTTATATCATGTATTACGAGTGTAGATTTATTTGTAAAAAACTTTTTTGGTATCGAATTGATAATAGGATCTAGCGTAATAAAAATGATATTATCATATACAAGTTCGATTCTTTCTAGTTCATTATAATAATTTTGGGATTTTATAATATTCCAATTTATATTTTCAAAATTCTCAATAAGATTTATTTGGTCGAAACAAAAAGAATTTGTGTAACAATCTATTTCACAGTTTAGTCTAGTAAACATATCTATATAAGCATGAAGGACTTCATTGTGTCTAGATAGTTCTATAAGTGCTACTTTTTTTAACATTAGTTTTTTATTATTAGGTAAGCACTACTTCCTTTGTAGATGATACTGTCTCTCACTTCGTAATTATTTCTCCTTATATAATCTAGTATATAGCTTTTATCAGTTTCTAAGAATTGACTTCCATCCATAACTTTAGAATTAAAATCAAATCTTCCTTTTCTAGTATTCAGTTGGTTTTCATTGCCAAAGATAAACCAAGTTTCTTTACTTCTTATTTTTGTAAGATCTTGATCCAGATCTTTTAAGTTGCTTATATTGACATTACCTATAATTACTGATTTATCATCTGATAATAGGCGTGCATTTTTATAATATTTATATATACCTCTGATATCTTTAAAAATATAAATTCCCTGATTTTCTTTTTTATTCGATACCACATACTCAATAGTTGTTTTTACCTTTTCTAAAGTAAAAGGGTAATTTATGATAAAGAGAAGCATATAGGTACTTATGAAAACGGGCAGTAAATATTTTTTAAGTTTTAAACTCCAGAATTTTAAGGTACTTATATGATTAATTCCTACAGAAAAAAGCAATAGATAGATAGGTAGTTGATAATAAGTATTTCTAACACTATAAGGATATATTTCAAGAGAAGATAATATCAGATGTAAAGCAATAGGGGAGAGTGTATAATAAATCAATTTGTATTGCTTATTCTTAATCAGGGAATAAATACCAATCAAGAAAATCAGGAAGAATATAAAGGGAAGTAATATTAACTTATATTTTACAGAAGGAATAAGGTATACATTGTATGCAAAGAAATTGTAGAAAATGGTGAAAAATCTAGTAGGAAACCAGGTAATCAATTCGATAGGATTCATAGGCATAAAAGCATATTGCCAAAAATCAACTTGATGTTGTTTTGAGGGGTGACTAACTATAAATTCAGAATAATAAAAGAAAAAACAAATAACCCATGCGGCACCAGATAAGAACAACCTTATAAGTGACTTTAGCTCTTGTTTTTTTATGAGCAGTTTTAAGCCATAAATAAAAAGTAAGAAGATCGAAATATGAGATAGAAAAATAGAAATGCATCCAGCTATTGTAGAAGATAAGGACACTTTTTCTTCCTTAAAAACGTACCAAAGAAAAAGTATGGTTAGGCAAAGATCGACAGCGTATTGTTTGAATTCTGTAGAATACCTCATAAATAGAGGAGAAAAACCTAACAAGAATAGACAAGTTAGGGAAATCTTGAATGAACCCGTAAGCCTATATGACATAGGGTAGATGAAAATAATGCTAACTACACCAAAAAGAAATGGTAATAATCTGATAGTAAGCGTTGAGAAGCCTAGTATATTCGTTAGAAATTCTGAACTAAGTAGAAATAATATTGGTGTTACCTGAAAGGAACTTAAAGGCTGCAGCAACCCTAGATAGTCTCTAGACTGGAGATTAAGTCCTAAGGCAGCTTCATCAATATATAAGCTTCTGTCGAAAAGAAACTGAATAAGAAATATTGAAAGGCAAAGAGCAACGAGAAGTTTTATTTTAAGTTTGGAATCCACTTAGCTTTATTTCTATGTAAAAATATAATATTTTCGCTCTAATATGGTAAGACCGTTTTTCACTATAATTATTCCCACCGTTAATAGATCTGCTAAGCTGAAGAACGCTGTGCTTTCTGTAGTGAATCAATCATATGATAGTTGGGAACTGCTAGTGATAGATGATGGATCTACAGATGATACGGAGCAGATTGTAAATGGATTTTCCGATACCAGAATAAAGTACTTATATCAAAAAAATAGCGGAAGAAGTGCAGCAAGAAACAGGGGTATAATAAATGCAAAAGGAAAATTTGTCTTATTCTTAGATGACGATGATTATATTGTTGAAAGACATTTACAAGTCTTTAAGGATCAGAATATGTCTGAGGATAGAATCTATAGAACTGGTTTTATCGAAGAAAAAGAAGATAGAAAAATTCACTCCATTCACTATAGCCAAGACAAATATAAATCTGGATTGAACTTCGTATTACATAATATGGTAGGAGTAGGGAGTCAAGTTTATCCTAATTCAATTGTAAAGAAATATTCTTTTCCAGAAAATTTTTCTTATTGGGAGGATACTTATTTTCTAGCATCTATCTTAATGGACTATGAGCTTGAGCAGATTGAGGATAGGACCTATATATATCTTAATAGTTGTGTTATCGCAGAAGAGGATTTCTCAGAGAAGCCTTATGAAAATGTAAAAGCTATAAATCACTTTTTCAATACAAAGGGATCTACTCTAGATGGTAAAATAGGAAAATATTTAGTTGCGGAAAAGTATATTCAATATGCCATCAGAGCAAAACAGAATGGTAAGAAGTCCGAGGCTAATGCGCTTTATTTTGCTTCAAAGAAAGAAGGCATGAGGTTAAAATTTTGGAGATATTATATTCGATATATGTTGTCTTAGAAATACTGTCGCATTATACTTCTTTCTTTTACATACAGATAGAAGAAGATGGTAGACTTAGCTATGAATCGAGTAATTATGTTTTGATCTAATTTTTTAAAACTTGAATTCTGTAGAATATAGCTTATGTAGTTTCTAGTAATTACCTTCTTTTGATTTTTTGTAAATTTTTCTTTTTCAATTTTAAAAAACCATTTCCTGAAAATTTTCAATCTATTAGAAATATGATCTTCACGTGAGGATAGTGACCTATTATTTCTATGTATGTTTCTAATAATTTTGCAATCCCTATTTTGGTCAAATTTGAGCTTCGTTTTATGAGCAATATTAAAAGCAAAATCTAAATCTTGTCCCAAAATTAATCTTGGGTCGAAATGATCCAGATTTATTAGAGAAGACCTTTTGATAAGCATGGATATTATGGATATAGAGGTATTACCCTTTATCATTTTTAAAAATATCTCTTCATCATAACATTCTTCTGGTATATAATCAGGATAGCTAGTTTTTTCTCCTGATAGATTTACGTTTTTTATTCTACTATATACCGAGTCTATTGTTGCGTCATTTTCTAAAACTTTAATAGCTGAATCAAATCTATTATCTAAGAAATAATCATCGGCGTCTAAAAAAGTAATATACTCTTTAGTAGCAGATTGTATTCCTAGATTTCTACTAAGAGAAGGACCTAGATTCTTATGGTCTTCATGTGTGCGTAGGATGACTTTATCATATTGGCTTGTATATTTTTTACATATATCATAAGAATTATCAGTAGATCCGTCTTCAATTAGTATTATTTCCTTTACTTGTTTTTGTAAAAGACATGAATCTATAGCCTGAGCTATAAAGGATTCTGCATTAAAAACAGGAATAATTACGGATATGTCCATAAAAGAAACGAAATTTGACTAAAAGCTAAAATTAGTGAATAAAACTGTAATTGATTCCAATAAAAATTCTTTAAAGCTAGGCATAACAGAACTTTTAGAATATAAGAGCTTGTTGTGGATGTTAGCTTGGCGAGATATTAAGGTGAGGTACACGCAGACCTACCTTGGAATAATCTGGGCAATTCTCACACCGATAATGAGTTTGGCTATCTTACATTTTGTATTCAATAAAATAGCAAATGTAGATACTGGTGCTGTTCCACACATATTATTTACCATAACTGGAATTTCAGCCTGGACGTATTTTTCGAGGTTACTTTCTGAATCTGGAAGTGCTTTTATAAGTTCACAAAATATGATACAGAAAATATATTTTCCAAAGCTAGTGATACCATTATCTAAGTCTATAGTAGGATTAGTTGATTTGTTTTTCACCCTTCTGTGTTTGGTGGTTTTAATGATCTATTATGGAGTATTCCCGGGTTCAGAAGTTATTGCTCTACCACTATTTCTTTTCTTTGCTATTCTAGCTGGAGTGGCGAGCGGTTTATGGGTAAGTGCTCTAACCATAAGGTATAGAGATCTAAGACTCTTGGTGCCGTTTATTTTGCGCTTGGGAATGTTTATAACTCCGATAGCTTACCCTGCGAGCATGGTGCCGGAGAAATTTAGACTTATTTATTATTTAAATCCTATGGCAGGAATAATAGAAGGATTTAGATGGAGTATTTTAGCAACAGATATCTATTGGACTGGTGTATATATTTCTCTAGGCGTTACACTAGTATTGTTGTTTACATCATTGTTTTATTTCAAAACAGTAGAATCAATTATGGCTGATATAATTTAAACATGGCGGGGTTATCAATAAAAGTCGAAAACGTTTCTAAGAAATACCAGTTAGGTAGGAATACCTCTATGACTTTTCGCGGTTCTATCAGCAATCTATTTAGTAACAAAAAAGAAGTAGAGGATTTTTGGGCATTAAGGGGTGTTTCATTTGATTTAAAACAAGGAGACGTATTAGGTATAATTGGAAAGAATGGTGCAGGTAAAAGTACGCTGCTTAAGATACTGTCAAAAATAACTTCTCCAACTACAGGGAAAATAGAATTTTATGGAAAGGTATCCTCCTTATTAGAAGTAGGGACAGGGTTTCATCCTGAGCTAACAGGAAAAGAAAACATTTTCCTTAATGGTTCTATACTCGGCATGTCTAATAGGGAAATTAAAGAAAACCTAGATGAGATCATTGCATTTTCTGGGGTAGAAAAATTCATAGATACGCCTGTAAAGAAATACTCATCAGGAATGTATGTAAGATTAGCATTTTCGGTAGCGGCCCATCTAAGATCGGATATTTTACTGATAGATGAAGTATTAGCTGTAGGAGATAATGAGTTTAGAAAGAAATGTATGGCAAAGATGGATGATATCCATAATAGCGGGAAAACCATAATTTTCGTAAGTCATAACATGAATGCAATTCGTAACATATGTGACCGCACACTATTACTGGAAAATGGTAAAATAAAATCACTGGGAGATACTGATGTTATAATTAATTCATATCTGAATGAAACTACTTCTCCTGTAGATGAGATCAGCAGTAGATTAATAAAAGGGGTCAAAATCTATGGAGAAAATGAATCATCAGAAATCATAAGTGGTGGGGTATTGAATATTTTATTTTATTGTAAGAACTTCCAATCCAATAGTACGAATACCATAATGAGAGTAGAAGTTTATAATCACTTTATGGAGCTTCTTTTCATATGTAATAATAGAGTGAATGGTGATACAATAAATATAGAAGAGCAAGAGAGCTCTATCAGACTTCGGATTCAAGATGTTCCATTAATGTCCGGAAAATACTTTATTAAGTATTTTATTAAAGCTGATGGTCGTGAGACAGATACGAATCTACAGTTCATACCTTTTGTGGTATACAATAATAATTTCTATCCCACTGGATTAGAACCCACCTCTAAAAAAGGTATTTTATTAAATTATAGATACGTTAATTCTTGAGGCGTATGAGTAAAGTGTTTTTGATATCAGGCATGCATAGATCGGGTACGTCGTTATTTTCTAATTGGATAAATGATTGTGGTATCCATCTAGGAAAAGATTTTATACAAAAAGATTTTGCTAATCCCACTGGATTTTATGAGGATAAAGATTTTGTGGATTTACATAAAGGAATATTAATCGATAATAAAGTTGATCACTTTACCCTAACTGCGGAATTGTCTATTTCTCAAAAAAGAACTGAACAAGCAAAATCTCTATCCAAAAATAGAGAGACAAATCTAATTTGGGGATGGAAGGATCCTAGATCTATTCTATTTTTAGATTTTTGGAATAGTATTATAGAAGATCTTAATTTCATCTTTTTATATAGGGATGCACTCGAAGTAGTTAATTCTCTAGAAAGTAGGATGATAAAAAATAAAGATCTTTTTTTTAAGAGTAAGTATTATTTATTGAAAAGAAGAGAACATAGGGCTATGTATGCAAGCTCTTGGATGCTAAATAATGCTTTAATTCTAGAGTTTGTGAAAAAACTACCGAAGGAGAAATATTGTCTTTTTAATATTAATTCTTTTAAAAACAATGATCGTAAAGTTTACGCTAAAATCAATGAAAAATTTAAGCTGAACTTAGAATATAAGAACTTAGATCAAATAATCGACCCTAAGTTATTAAAAGGGAATTCTGGCAATTTCAAATTCCCAGCAGAAACTAAAAAGAAGATTTCAATTTTATATGATGAGCTTAGTAAATATGAAACAAACATATTGGATTAATGGATAGTCTATTTGAATTATCGATTATAATTCCTTTTTATAAAGGGCATGATTATATTTATAACTGTGTCAATTCTATTTCTATCCCAAGTAATATTAAATGTAAAATTCTAATCATAGATAATGATAGTTCCGGTACTACGATCTCCATAGATAAATTTTCTGCAAACTCTGATATTATAGAAATCGTAAAAACTCGACCCAATTTAGGATTTGGATTAGCTATAAATTATGGATTTAGTTTAATAAAAGATAATTCAGAATACGTCATTTTTTTAAATCAAGATTGTCTGCTTGATTCTAATTTGATTAGTGCTTTATTAGATAAGCTAAGAACTAGCAAAAAAAACTGTATGTATTCTCCTTTTCTGATCAACTATGAAGATGACTCAACACATAGTTCTCTTATAGGATTAAATAACGAGATAGACAATTTAAAGGCTGAGGCTGAAGAAATTGAGTTAGAATATATTCCAGCAGTATGTTTAGCGGCTCATGCTGCTCTTATCAAAGATATAGGTGGTTTCGACCCTGTGTTTTTTCATTATGGAGAGGACAATGACTTTTTCCTTAGAAATAAAATTAAAATTAGATTATTTCTGTTAACAAATCTAAGAATAAAACATCTCGGTTCTTTAAAGAAAAATTTTAATACTGAAACGGAGCAAAACTTTCTTCTGGGTAAACTAAGGTACAAGTTGAGATATGAAGATGGAAACAGGTATTGGAAAACATTATATCATTACACAAAATCTATTTATAAAAATAGTAGATCTCTAGTCATTGGTTTACAATTTATAAATTCTGGGTATAGACTTACTAAGGATAATAGATTAAATGATTTAGATGAGGCTTCTGTTAAAAATAGAATTGAGAAAAGTTTAAAAGAGGCATTATGATATTTCTGTAAAACCCCACTCCTTCAATAGTTTTGTTTCTTCTAGGGTCAATAATTGGATATCTTCTTGAGTGTGTTTCTGAGGTGTTACTTTAGGAATAGCAGAAAGCTTATTTAATTGTTTATTAGTCAATTCTATTTCTAGGAATTGAAAAAGTTTTGTTACTTCCGCTGTTGGGTTAGTACATAGATTGTTATAGTTTATTATATATACTCTTGAAGGAAATGATTTAGATACTTCTTGAATTCTCTGAGTGCTCATAACCCAGAAGTCCCACTGATTAGTAAGACCGTTTTGCTCAAGAGAAAATAGAAAGGACCAATTTTTAGATTGTCTTATATTGCTAGAATGTTTCATGTCTAGTCCATTTCGAAGCACATGAATGTATTTACATGTAGGATATCTTTTCAGTATATGATGTACATAGATGTGTGTATTAGGTTCTTTCCATGCCCATGTATGACTAGCTGTTCTGTCAGGCTTTTGCGTTAGTACAGAATATATTTCTCTTATGCTACTGGAATAACAGCGGTTGGAGAACATTGCCCTTGCTAAACTTATAGACTCAAAAAATGACAAAGATTGTCCTTGCATTTTTTTAGAAAAAATATCTAAAAGTTTGTTTATTCTAAGGTTATTATTCGATTTGTATAAGGCTGGATTTTTAAATATTCTTGTAAATAACAAATTATCTAAGGGATCATTTAGATCGCTTCCTAGATAGATCCCACTTGATTGTAGCATACTAGCAACAACTCTAGTCCCAGACCCACCTAAACCTCCTATAGCAATAATGTTATTCATAAAAAAAAGCTAACTTTTAGCAAGTTAGCTTTTTCAATATATTTATTTATAGGTTTTATCTCATAATAACAAGCTTGCCAAATCCACCTTGAGAAGAAGATTGATTGGTACTCTGGAATACATTAAAGTTATCTTGGTTAGTGAAATCTACTTTAAATACGTAGATACCACTAGCTAGTTTGTTTCCAAAACCATCAGATCCATCCCATTCATATTCAGTCATGTTGGTTCCGATTCTTAATGGTCCTAACTCTTCAGTGGTTATTTCCTTTACTAATTGACCTGACATATTATATATAGAGATAGTCATGTCATCTGGAACAACAGTACCTGTAATAGTAAATACAAACTTCGTGCTAGCAGAAAACGGATTCGGATAATTGAGAATTTCTGAAATCCTACTATCTAGTATAACTGTAAAGTGTGTGTTGTATTCTAAGTCACCAGAAAAATTGCCACTTTTGTCTATAGCTTGTACAAACATTTCATAATCACCGTCTATTGCAAAACTTGGTCTGAATATCAACTGTGCTGTATTATTGTTTTCTGATGCAGCTATAAACTCTAATCTATCATCGTTTGCAAGGATATCCTCTCTATTGCCATTAGGATCTATTATAGCTAGCTGGAAAGCTTCAACATCATCTAAGAGTAAGAAAGAATTATCGTCTTTTAATTCTATTTTTATTTCAGGTGTAGCAGATACGATATCATAATCTAGGATTGTTATACCATCAAATTTTACATCTAGAACAGGATTAATATTATCGGTTCTTACATGAAATCTTCTTATTCCTAAATTATTAAAATGATACTGTTCTGGCTGATCATCATTTGGGTTGATCTCTACTATAAAAGTATAATCTCCACTCATATCAGAAGTATTCCTTTCAAAAGATAATTCCTGATTTGTGTTTTTTATTAGAGGATTGTTTCTAACCACAAAATCTTCAGAATTGTTATTTACATCTAGAATAGTATACTTTACAAGTAGGCTGTCCATATCTGAAGAACTTATATTACTCGCTCTTGCTTGGAAGCTTAAAATCTCTCCTCTATTTAGTGTATCGCTCCTAAATACGAGTGATTCATCAGAATTTATTACAGATTCAGGAATACCTTGATAACGAATTCTCCAATAGTCTAGTTGAGGAGTTAGAGGTCCTATCGCTCCAGGAAGAGTAGGGTCAACTACATTGTATTGTAATCTCATATATGGATAGACTACAGATGAGACTTCTGACAAATCGTAATTATTTTCTAATTCTGTAATAGAGTAAAGCGTATCTACATTTCCATCAGATTTGACACCTATAATTTTTAAATCTATCACATCATTTTCTCCTATCTCTTCTACATTCCATTCTAATGTCTGCCAAGCTTGCGCTGGTCCGATATCAGTAGAGACAAAACTTCCACTGTGAGCAAATCTTGAAATGGAATAGCTTATTGTATGAAAATCAGTTATACTCTCGCCGATTGCTTCATTTATTACTTGATCGCCTTTATCGAAAATCAAGGTGTAAGGAACCGTACCTGTTTGTTCAAAACCTCCTGCTTTAGTAGAACCATAGTCTTCTAATACATCGATAATGTTGTAACCAAGTTGTGCTCTGACGTCATCCCACATATCTACGTTAAGAGAAGAGTTTTCATTTTTGAGCATAGTCATTACTACTACTCGCGTATCATCTGGAAATGAAGCCAATAATGCTTTTATGTTTTCATGATCTTCAGGCTTGTCTAGCCTATATAAGAAAAGAATAGGTCTATAAGGTACACTTCCGAAATCATCAAGGTTTTCATTTCTAACCCAACCTCTTCCATTCATACCAAATATGGCAAGGAAAGGAGCATCATCGATTGGATTTAGAGCATTTACCCTTTGACCATTGAAAAAATTCCACCATATATCTTCAGTGGGGAATTGGTTATATACTGTATTGTCAAAAAATACTTGTCTATTTTCAAATCTTCTTGTTTCTTCATTTACATCCATGAAGGTAAGATCATCTTTTCTGTACTGGAAGAAATGACTTTGATTCCACCCTTCAGAACTTTCCTCTAAGTATACAAAAGAACTATTAGACCATAAGAAACCAATGTTATCATCTTTAGGTTCCGGGCTAACTCTCCAGTAATACACTATGTTGTTTTCCATATTTATGATTGGAGACCATTCTATAAGTCCACCCCCTGCATTTACTACACCTTTGTCTAATAGTGGACTGTCGAAGTTTTCAGTTGTATCTATTTCAAAATGGTAATTTTGGTTTTCTAAAAATATATTTGTAGAACTTGCTCTTAATTTAAAGTTTTCCTTATCGCTGACTATGCTAAATTCACCGGGATATATTGGTCGAGCAGTTTCATCTAAAACGAAGAAATCAAAACCAATCTCATTAACTGTCTTTCTGAGTTCGTTATTGTCTTCTGCTCCAGGTGCCAGTTCTTGTATTTTGTTTTCTTCATCTAGAATTACCCTTATCTTGTTTCTACCTTGCCCATCAATTCCTGGGTTAGCAATCTTGAAACATATTTGAGTATTATTATCAGGAGCTAAAATTATTCTCTCATAACTATTGAAAGTCTCTCCTGAAGGTAACTCGTGTATAAGTTTTACATCTAGATCTGATTGTTCTACTCTTCCTATATTATAAATATCTACGCAGAATTCGAATGAGTCTACAGTTGTTGAAACTATAGATGGTTCT
Organism: uncultured Saprospiraceae bacterium; assembly: GCA_964475415.1. Taxonomy (GTDB): domain Bacteria; phylum Bacteroidota; class Bacteroidia; order Chitinophagales; family Saprospiraceae; genus CALCMJ01. The sequence goes on from CAYYWZ010000022.1 coordinate 26,732, forward strand.
ACAGCAGCAGATGTGAAATCTAGCGTATAATCAGGAGCATTGTAATCTTGTAAAATCAAAGCAGGATCACCGTGGAAAGTAAGTTGTTGCTGTAAGGTAACCTCTCCTATAGAAGTAAGATCCTTTTTGCTTTCTATCATTACCCTGATTAATTCTCCTAGTGTTTGGCCATACAATTCGTTACCAAGATTAGAATAGAAATTCTTACCAGAGGTGTATTGTGTATTGATATAGGCAGTACTTGAGGCTGCTAAGAAGGCAATAGAACCCTTATCTTTTTCTAAGACAAAGTTTTCACTTAATCCTGTAGTAGCTGAGTGTATATTTCCAGAGTGGCAACCAAGTGACATTATAAATGGCCAAACTCCATAATTCTCGTATGCACTAGGATCTTCTAGACTGAAATCAAATGTACCTACAGCAGAATGACCAAAAAATGTAAGAATAGATACGCCTTCATTAAGAGCATTAAGTATTTGTACTGAATTAGCATCCTGTAATGGGTCAACAGATGTTTTTGTAAAAGTGGTAACCTCTGCTCCGAAATCACTTTCCTCTATTATTTCTCCCATATCACCTAAGTGACTAAATATAATATTTTGTATAGCTGGATCTCCTCCACTAAGGTGGACAACTCTTTTTTTCCAAGCTAGGTCTTCTAGAGTCTGTGCAAATCTGTCATTATCTTCATAGACCTGTACTTTATCAAAATAATCCCTTAACTCTTCTTTGTTTTGACAAGCTATTCTTCCTATACCTTTAAATGGAACAAAGCTTCCTTTTTCTGAAAATAATAAATTATCACTGCCCGGAACACCCCAAGAAGGGACATAGAATTCTGGTGTATTATTATTCTCTTGTTGTTCTGTAGTCCTGTAGTCGCTATACTCTATTCCTTTACCTACGATATATATTAACTTTAATTCACTCCATTGAGATTCTATATAGTGAGCAAAATTTCTAATTGACATTGGTGTTCTTACTATTCCATAAGCGTACTGATCATAAAGATCTTCTACATTGACTGAGTAGGCATCATAAGAACCTCCTTGAGAAGATGATCTATATTCAGAATATTTACTTATAATATTTTCCTCACCCTCTGAATTATTTAGTTTTTCACTTGTGAGAATTACATAGCTAGGATCTACTAAAGTATAATCTATAAATTTTTTTTCTTGAACAGAACCTACTGATTTAATTCCAGCATCTCCATTGTATAAGTAAAGCGGTCTCTCTTCACCACTTGGTAAGGCATATCTTATATTGTTTCCTGTTACTGAAGTTTGAATTCTATTTAAACCTTTAGAGTCGAAGGCTATAATATTTTCTCCTCCAAAATTTTCAAAACTATAGTAGCTAGTATTCTGGTTAGATTTTACATTGAAACTTATAATATCTGAAGTTTCAAAATCGAATGCTCTAGGATATGTTAAACTTCCATATGCAAGGTTATATCTATCACTATTACTCGCATTTCCTCTTATATTTACTTCCGTTGTATTTTCAATCTGATTTGCATCTAAATCAAATGTCAAATCAAATAACCTGTAACTATCAAAATCTTCGGTATATAAATCATCACCGTCAATAGAAATAATTACAGAGTGACCACCTTCTGGATCATTGGTCCCGAATCTTAGATTTAGACTAGCACTTTCTTGAGCATTATCAAAAAAGGAAGAAGTTGAAAATTCTATATCTTGATCTCTCTTAAGTGTTCCAGCGAATCCTTCTGTTTCATCGAAGGTCGAATATCTAATTCTATCGCTACCATTATAGGTCGGTTTATGATGGAAGTTATTAAAGCTAATTTTTTCCTCATGCATGTAGTAAGTCTCAAATGTTGCTCCATTAGGAACATTGTCTGCAATATCTTTTACCCTCATATCATTATCAGAACCATCTTCCCATGTCAAATAATAAACGGACTGATCTGTAAAAAGGCTATAGTTAGGGTTTAATTGCATAGTCTCCCATTCTCTATATAATTGCTTATCTAACTCTCCTCGGTTTTTTTGACCTACGAATTCTATGAAGTCACTGTTAGATAGAGAACCCGTATTGTTAACATATATTGGATAAGACTCTCCAAAATAATATAATTGTAACTCCTTACCTTCTATATTCGATATAGGCATCCCAGCACTAGCCAGTTCCGACATACGCACTCTGTAGACACCATCTTCTTCTACAGACAATTTGTAGTAAGTTTTGTCATAGTCTATCCACTCATTTCCAAACAATGATTGACCATTGATATCCATCTGTGCATAACTAATGCAAAAAGTAAAAAGAAGTAAAAAATAAGATAGAGTTATATTTTTCATTTTAAAATATTTTAGGGAAGTCATATAATAACTTTTTATAATATGTTAACAATTCATAATGTGTTCTATAGAACTCGTAAAAATAAGCCCTAAATACCATTTTTTATGTATAATATAAGACACATTTTGCGGTACTTTACCTACATTTTAGCTTAAGAAAGTGGAAAATCCTCTTCTAAAAGACATTTTGATGATGTGTATAGCGATATTTGACCTATAATTACAACAAATATTGATAGTAGAATACCTCATATATCTGTTTATCGCAACTGCACTAGTCAACGTAATTTATTGGTTTTTGCTTTGTATAAAGTTGCTAAGTCATAGATCTACTCAAAATAATAATCCAAAAACGAGCTTATCCATAGTCGTATGTGTCAAAAACGGAGAAAAGCATGTAAATAATATACAGTATCTGAAAAATCAAAAATTATTATCTAATGAACTTATAATTGTAGATGATTTCTCTTCTGATAACACTTTAGCCTTACTAGAAAAATTCCGATCAGCTGACACCCAAATTGTTACACCAGATGAAGATTTGAAAGGAAAAAAATCTGCGCTAAAAAAAGGTATACTTTCAGCTACTAAAGATATTGTTTTACTGACTGATATAGATTGCACTCCTGCTTCAGATCAGTGGGCGAGTAAAATTTTACAATCGTATAAGGAAGATCAAGACATTATTCTAGGCTACGGTCCTTATCTTAAATTTCCAGGACTGCTTAATAAGCTGCTAAGATACGAGACTGTATTAACGGCTATTCAGTATTTGTCCTATGCGCTCTATCATATTCCATACATGGGAGTAGGTAGAAATTTATCCTACAAGAAGTCTGTTTTTTTAAATTCTGATCAGTTTAGTTCCCATATGCATATTCCTTCTGGAGATGACGATCTTTTTATAGCTTCGGTGGGTAAGCAGCATAAAGTTGGTGTTTGTCTAGATCCTGATAGCTTTACCTATTCAGAACCAGAAAAGACCTGGAGATCTTTTTACAAGCAAAAGTCTAGACATATAAGTACTTCTAGTGCATATAGCTTACTTCATAAGTTGCTACTCAGCGTAGGATCATCTTCTCATATTTTAATTTTTGTATTGCTACTTATATTGGTAACACTAGGTAGTGTCCAACTTGCTTTTTATATATTCTTTTTTCGATTATTTCTATTGACATTTATATTAGCTCCAGCTATAAGCAAGTTAAAAGAAAAAGACCTAATCTATTATTTACCTCTATTAGATGTAATCCTATTCCTATATTATGTAATATTGATTCCCGCTTTAATATTTAAAAGAAAAGAATGGTAAAAGGAATTAAGCTTATAGAAAAGTATTATCCGGATCTTACTAAGGAACAGTTGTCCAAACTAAGCTTACTGGAAGCTCATTATCTAGACTGGAATTCTAAGATAAACGTAATTTCTAGAAAAGATACAGAGCATATTTTCTTACATCATATATTACATAGTCTTGTCATCTCTAAGTTTATAAAATTTCTACCTGGAGCTCGGGTATTAGATCTTGGAACAGGAGGGGGCTTACCAGGAATACCACTGAGTATTATTTTTCCAGAAGTTCAGTTTACACTGGTAGATGGCACAAACAAAAAGATTACAGTTGTAAAAGATATTGTAGAAAAGCTAGATATTAGAAATGTTGAGGCTATACATACAAGGGCTGAAGAGATGACATCCAAATATGACTTTATCGTAACAAGAGCCGTTGCAAAAATTGCTAAGCTATTAGAATATTCTAGAAAACTTATTCACGAAGATCATATCCATGTTATTCCTAATGGTATTATTGCGCTTAAAGGTGGGGAGATGAAAAACGAGTTGTCAGAATTAGGCAAAAAGGAATATTATGAACTAGAGCAGCTTTCTAGTTTTTACGAAGAAGAATACTTCTCAACAAAAGTCTTATTATATCTCCAAGTATAATTTAATTAGCCTATGGATACACCTATTTTCAATCTTGGATCTTTTTCTGTAAGTCTTCGTCAGCTTATTTTCCTCGCTGCGTTATATCTCATAATAGGGATTTTGTATTGGTTGTTTTCTACTAAGTACTCACCAGGATTATTTAAAAGAAATAATGTTACTGACAAAGAGAAGAACAGACTAAGACGGATTATAAAATATATTGTGTTAGCGACTTTTCTACTATCGTTTATTTTAGTTCTTAAGTTGGACATTCAACTTTTTTCTTCTAGCAGTCCCTATAATTTTAATATTAGCATAATCATAAAGGCTTTTATGATTATACAATTAGCTCGTTTGTTTGACTGGGCTATTTCTAATATTGTTGTTCATGGATATTTTAGTAATAGAGATGAAAAAACAACAAATGATAAGAATAATCCGAATAAAGACTCAGAAAACTCTGGCGTCAAGATTGTCCAATACATAGTTTATGCAGTTGCCCTTATTTTCTTATTAAGGAATTTCGACTTAGATTTTGACCTATATCCAAGAACAATTAATGGCCAAAAAGTAAACTTTAAAATCAGTAATATATTATTCGCTATTTTGACCTTATTAGGTGCAAGTTTTATCAACTGGATCATGACTCAGATTGTCCTTTATCGAGTTTACAAAAAGAAGAGTGTAGATATCGGTGGGCAGTTTGCTATAAATCAGCTCCTGAAGTATGTGGTCTATGTGATAGGGTTTATAATTGCCCTGCAGTACCTTGGAATTGACATGACACTGATTCTTGGTGGAGCGGCAGCACTCCTTGTGGGAATAGGTCTTGGATTACAGCAGACTTTTAATGATTTTTTCAGTGGCTTAGTTTTATTATTTGAGAGAAGTGTAGCAGTAGGAGATATGTTAGAATTGGAAAGTCAGAGGGGTGTTGTAAAGAAGATAGGTCTACGATCTTCTATTATTCAGACCAGAGATAACGTAAGTGTTATTGTGCCTAATTCTAAGTTAGTCAATGATAATGTTACTAATTGGACTCATGTAGATGATACGGTAAGATTTAAACTCGATATAGGTGTTGCTTATGGATCAGATATGGATCTGATCAAGAAGCTATTAATTAAGATTGCAGCTGATAATCCTTATGTAATAAATTATCCGCCTCCCTTTGTTCGTTTTAATGCTTTTGGGGATAGTGCACTAGATATAAGTCTGTATATTTTTTCTAAAAATTATATGATCATTGAGGATGTAAAAAGTGATCTCTTATTTGACATTAATAGGGTCTTTAACGAAAATGATATACAGATCCCCTTCCCTCAGCGTGATATTAGAATGTATAGATCGGAGTAGCTTATTTTCTCTCGGATCTAAGTCTTACTGCATAGTTGTAGATAGTATAATCTAAAGCATGGTGAGCTTGTAACTTTGACATAAATTTAGGATCAGTATAATACGCTGACTTTTTCTCTACGTTTAAGTTTTCATGTGGTATTTGTAAATTATCTATGCCCAAGTAAGTGCTATTAAATATTTGTAGATCTTCCGAAAAATATTCTGTTAATCCTATATAATTAAATCTCTCAATAGGAAAGTCTTGTAGAAAAAGAGCATAAATGTTTTGCATTTCTGGAGAGAAACAAAATGCTTCGAAACTCCATTTTTCTTCTACTACTTTTCTGTGTAAAAAAGCTGAAGTCTCTGTATTATAAGCCCTTTGCCAATAATGATAATGAGAGGCCAATCTTTCTAGCGGATCTCTAAACCAACTTACAAATACAACTTTATCGTTACTTATAAGCGACTTATATTTTGCCGGCAAAAAATGGCCATGTATACATTTAGTATTAGTGATTAGAAATTTCAGTTTCTGTAAAGTAGAATTTTTGTCTTGGAATTCCTGAACATCTTGTAGTCTGTCTGAGGCTGTTTTATTTAAAGGAATATCATCATAATCATCTCTGTAGGAAGAACCGAACTTTATCTTGAGAATGGTCCGTATGCTCGCGCCACCCGCCTTGGGCATGTGTACGGAGATCATCATTTTATAATTCTCAGATGCTTTCATATTTCTATTCCCATTGTTAGCGCAATATATTCTGCTTTAGCGTAGTGCGACTTCATAGTTATACCTAGTAAAATTTTGTCTATCAGTAATCCATCTGGTAAGCGGAAGGCATATTGAGAATTCCATTTGATGTAAAAAGATTCTCCTCTATTCGCGGGGTAATCTGTATAAATTCCAGCTTGAATTCGGAGTGCGTAGTTTCCTAAAATAAATTCGTTAGCAGCAACAGCAAAAACCTGTCTAGCATTTCTACTTGCTGTTTTCTTATCTTGAAACGTATGTAATGTAAACAGATAGTTAGAAGTGTTATACTCATATTCAAAACCTAGATGAATTCTATATACTTTGGAGACCTGATAAAAGCCTGTCACACCGAGCGCATGTATAGGATATTTGGGTCCACCTATTACATCATTTTCAGTAAAGCCATATTGGTACTGCACAGAGAGACCTAGTTTTTTCAAAGAGCTACTATCTGCAGAAGCGGTATGTGTTTTCTGATAGGAAGTATTCGGCTTCTTGCTGATTTTTTTTCTTAGACCTGCATTAAAAGTAATTAGATTTATGCCACTATTAGGAGACTGAGTTCCTCCATTAGATATATGTGTAAATGATCCGCCGAGTAAGAAAGAAAGAGGTTTGTTTTTATAAAAATTAAAATCAAACTTAAGCCGAGAAATATTATTGACATGAGAACCGATAGCGTTGTTCGTAGGGTTATCTAGAAAATCAAATTTCTTACTTATATAAGCAATTCCAAAACCTACATTCAGAGATAGATCTATTTTTTCTCTCTCCCATAATGAAAACCTTGCGCCAGGAATAATACCAATAGCTCTGCCTAGTACGGACGTGTTTCCATAATCGATATATAATAAGCTTGCTCCGATATCGGGGTATTTTTTCTTGGCGCCCCATTTTTTACTTTCTGGAGCGACAAATAAAAAGGAAAAATCTACCCCAGAGGAAAATGTAGGCGTTTGGTAAGTAAGACCCTTCTTATGTTTCCATATCTTCCCTCCTAGAAGAGAAGTTTCTAGAGCATAGGATTGTCCTCCTAAGTTGTGGAGAACAAACAAAAAGCAAGTAAACAAGATTGTCTTTTTCAAGATCTTTTTTTGAATTGTCAATGGTGTGAAAGTAGCCAATTCTACTATTCTGTATACAATAATAGCTAGCCTTTAGAATCATAAATTCATAGAATTAGTAGTTTTTTAGCAAATCGTAGAAAAATATTGCAGTTAAACATACGTTAAACATTAGTAGTAAAATCTTAAAAATATATCTTTAACTACTTGTGTGTCAATAAAATATACTGTCTTAATAAAATTTAACATAGTTTTAGAATGAAACTTTTGTGCGACAAAAAAAGTCATATATATAAATACTTGCTAAATCTTGTATTTTTGCGCTGATTAGGATAGTTCTGTTTATTTACAGTTGTTCTAAGCCATGTGATATTAATTCATAAAAACAAACAGACACATGAGAAATTTATCTTTAGTATTATGTTTTATTTTTGCGATCGGAATTTCTGGTTTCTCGCAAAAAATTGCAATCGTTGATGTAAATCAGATTTTATCAGAGTTATCTGATTATGATAACGCTCAGAAAGAAATTGATAAGATTTCTGCTGATTGGAGACAAGAGATAGCAGAAGAATTAGATGGGGTTAAGTCTCTTTATAACAAATATCAGGCGGAGCAAGTATTGCTAAGTGATGATATAAAAGTAGAAAGAGAAAACCAGATTATGGAAAAGGAAAGCGCAGTGAGAGAACTTCAAAAAAGAAGATTTGGTCCTGAAGGTGATCTTTTCAGAAAGAGACAAGAATTGGTCGCACCTATCCAAGATAAAGTATTTGCAGCCATAGAAGAATATGCTCAAGATAGAGGATATGATATGATTTTCGATAAAGGCGGTGCAGCAGGTCTACTTTTTGCTACAGATGCTTTTGACAAAACGGAAGATGTAAAGAGAAAATTAGGAATAAGATAATTTAAATAAACAAATAACTTTTACAAGAATAATAAAAAACTACAATGAAAAGAATAGTATATATATTGACACTATTGGTAGGAATTGGATTCACTAATTCTTTATCAGCACAGAAATTTGGGTATATAAATACACAAGAATTATTACAAGGAGTTCCTGAAGTAAAGGAAGCAAATGCGAATATAGAAACGTATAGAGACCAATTGTTAAAGAAGGGACAACAGATGCTTCAGACGCTACAGACAAAGTACCAAGATCTAGAAAGGAAGCAAGCGTCAGGAGAAATTTCTCCTAAGCAACTAGAAGTAGAGGCTCAGAACCTTAAGGCTGAAGAGACAAAAATTATGGAATTTGAACAAACAAGTCAGCAGAATATTTTACAAAAGAGCGAAACCTTACTTAAGCCTATTAGAGATAAAGTACAAAATGCTATAGATGCAGTCGCTTCAGAAAATGGATATACATACATATTCGATTACAGTACGGGTTTTGTATTATTTGCAGATCCTAGCCTAGATGTAAGCGCGCAGGTAAGAGCTAAACTAGGACTCTAATAATCGATTAGAATCAAAATTATAAGAGCTTTTGATACATTATTATTGAAGGCTCTTATAATTTGTAAGCTTTAGGAAACTTTTTCCTTGATTTTTGTTTTATCCCTTTACATGATAGTTTATAACATCATGTCAATCCCATCTCACGTTTTAAAAAAATATATTATTATGAAGTTTTTTTATGTTCTATTTTTGACATTAATGACAATGACCTCATTTGGTCAGATCGAAGCTCTGAAGGCGGATGCAAAGACCTACGTTAATGCTGTAGTTTATAAGAATTTTGACCAGATGGTTGCCTATACGCATCCTAATATCATTACACTAGGAGGAGGCAATGAGATGACAATGAAAACAATTGTAGAAGAGAGAAAATCTGTAGATGCACAAGCTATAACTTATATTTCTGGAGATGTATCTGACCCTACGGATATCATCAATTCTGGTGGAGAGTTACATAGTATTATTACCCAAGAGATTGTAATGGAAATAAATGGTAAGAAGTTTAAGTCTTTTACGAACCTCTTAGCGGCTTCATTAGATAATGGAAAAACTTGGAGTTTTGTAAACCTAGATCACTATGACAAAGAAAGTCTAAAAGTCTTTGTTCCTAGATTTGATCCAGATATGGTCATCCCAGAAGCACCTATTTCTGTGGCCATTGAGAACTAAAGAAAAATTTAAATAAACTGTATTAGAGTTTTCTTGACAATAACTCACGCTTAGATTTACTATTTTGTGGTATACATAAATACTACAGCGATGAGATATCTAATTTTATTTTTCTTCTTTTTCTATTCTTCATTCTCCATAGCACAGTCTGATCAATATGCTAGAGCAAGCATTAAGCTTTTTGATAAGAGTATAGATGAGCTATCTAGCTTAGGTATAGAAGTAGATCATGGACATCATATTCCCTATAGATACCTTACATCAGATTTCAGCTTAGAAGAAATAGACAGGGTTCGAAGTGCAGGGTTCGAAGTGGAAATTCTTATCCCTGATGTAGTAGCCCATTACCAGGATCCTAATAGAATTGTGGAAGGAGACGAAAAAAGCAAACTCGTTGGATGTGATCTTTCCGATCTTGGAGAATTGTATCCTTATAAGACGCCAGATAATTATAGAGATGGGTCGATAGCTGGTTATTTTACCTATCAAGAAATGCTAGATATTCTCGATGAAATGAGAGAGAAATATCCTAACCTTATCAGCGCTAAAGAAACTATAGGAGACTATACTACTGTAAACGGCAATCAGATACTTTGGCTAAGAGTTTCAGATAATCCTGATGTAGATGAAGAAGATGAAGAGGAAGTGCTCTATACCGCATTACATCACGCTAGAGAACCCAACTCACTTTCGCAAATGATTTTTTATCTATGGTATCTATTAGAAAATTATGAGACAGATCCATACGTAAAATTTTTAGTCGATAATTCTGAAATGTATTTTATCCCCTGTGTGAATCCTGACGGCTATATCTTTAATGAGATATCAAATCCTAATGGTGGAGGTGGCTGGAGAAAAAACAGATGGGCAGATGATTACGGTGAGGTATGGGGTGTAGATCTTAATAGAAATTATGGATATTTCTGGGGTTTTGATGATGTAGGTTCTTCGTCTAATTATGCCAGTAGTACTTTTAGAGGATTAGAAGCTTTTTCCGAAATAGAAACACAAGCAGTTAGAGACTTCTGCCTAGATCATTCGTTTAGGTTGACGCTTAACTATCACACTTTTGGCAACTTGCTTATTCATCCTTGGGGATACAGTGATACACCGACAGATGAAGATGTAGTTTTCAAAGCTTTCGGCAATGCAATGAATGAGGAGAACGCCTTTACACTAGGAACAGGATCTCAGACTGTAGGATATATTGTAAATGGAGTTAGCGACGACTGGATGTATGGTGCAGAAGAGTTATCTGTAAAAAGTTATTCTTTCACACCCGAGGTGGGAGCTAATACAGATGGCTTCTGGCCTGACGAAAGTAGAATAGACTTATTGAACAGATCAGTACTTGCGCAGAATCTTACTATGGCACATCTAGTTATAGATAGACTAGAGGTAATAGAAACAAATCCTGTAGATGTAATTACTGAGAGAGAAGGTAATATTTTTGCCAATGCTAAGATGATAGGATTATCTGGAGGAAGTGGTATGATAAGTTTAGTTTCTGACAATAGCAGTGTAGTTATAGATACTGATCCTATAGATTATAATTACACATTCTGGGAGGCAGAAGATTTTGTCTTTAACTTTAGTTTAGGAGATGATATTTTGGATGGGGACCTATTAGATTTTTATGTCGTTTCAGATAATGGTTCGTTCAAGGATTCTTTGCAGATCACTAAAACTTTTTTGGAAAACACAGGTAACCTCACACCAGTTTTTGCTGATGAGGTAACTGATCTTAATAATTGGAATTCTGATGGATGGGAACTTTCTATGTCAGAATTTGTGTCGGCACCATTTTCTATAACAGATTCTGAGGAAGGAAACTATCCTCCTGCTGCTAATAAGAATATAGAATTAGTAGAGAAAATAGACCTAAGTGATGCAAGGTTTGCTTCTCTTAATTTCTATGCCAAGTGGGATATAGAAAATGATTTTGATTTTGTCCAGATACTAGCATCTACAGATCAGATAAACTATGTTCCTCTTTGTGGAAAATTTACCAATGAGGGTACAACAAACCAGAGAATAGGTGAGCCATTATATGATGGAGTAATGGAGGATTGGGTATTAGAGGAAATGAGTTTGGCTGATTTTTTAGGAGAAGAAATAACGGTAAGACTAGAATTCAGAAGTGATAACTTTGTCGAAGGAGATGGCTTTTATTTTGATGATGTATCTGTCAATATATTGTCAGAAATTACCTCTTCTAGTGAAGACCTAGAATATAATAGAGCGATCACTATTGTCCCTAATCCTGCTGGTATACAAACAGAAATTAACATTCCTTCTGAACTGGTAGGGCAAAATACTAAACTGATAATAATTAATAATATAGGTCAGCTAGTACATTCTCAGAGCGTACTATCACCTAAGGTAAATCTAGATACTGATATATACGATAATGGCGTATACTGGCTTAGAATCACAGCAGAAAATGGTTTAGTGATAAATAAGAAACTGATAATTCAAAAATAGATAAAGAGTTAATGGATATAAATTAATTTACAGATTACTATACCAATAGCTAGACTAAGATGGACTGTAGAACATGATAAAAAAGAAATTTATTAGTTTATTCTTTCCTCATGATCAAAAAACACATCACAATAAATCACTTGATGGACTTAGAGGTGTTGCAGTTTTACTAGTCTTATTGTCTCACTCAAGTAATGCTAGTCTATTTTTTCATGAGAGTCTAAATTTTCAAAAAATTGGTAAGGTAGGGGTTTACTTATTTTTTTTACTATCAGCATATTTGTTAGACAGACAAGTAACAATTGCTATACGATCTAAAGACACCCAGTCGGTATATTGGAAAAATTATTTTTTAAGAAGATTCTTGAGAATTTATCCTTTGTTTTTTCTGGCATTACTTCTTCATTGGTTATTTACTGTGGTCGGAATCCAGACTGTTATTGGAGGATTTACAGATGTTTGGAAACATCTTCTTTTGATGAAGGGAGATAGTATTTTTTGGTCCATACCTGCGGAGTTTAAATATTATTTCATATCACCTATCATTATACTTATCTGCCATAAAGTAATTAAGTGGCGATTAAGTAGATTGATTTTTGCCTATTCTATTCTTATTATTTCGACCATATTTTTAGAGGGGATATATGCCTTACCACAGATATCAACTATAAAGTATTTTACGGTTTTCCTTACTGGAACTTTAATAGCTATATATGAGATCGTATACAAGAATGATGAGACTAAGGGAGTTAGCTTCAGAGTCCTTAATGTGATAGGCTTTATTTCTTTTGCTATTGTTCTAATATCTAATCCTTATTTTTTCGAGCAGCTGTTTCATACTAAAGTTGATTTCCATTCATCTTTTTTTTTGTTGCCTTATGCTATTTTGTGGGGATTGATTCTGTGGTCAGGGAAGTATGGAAAAGGTATTATAAAATTTATACTAGAAACTAGAATTCTCAGATACATTGGCACCATAAGCTATAGTATATATTTGTTCCATAGTTTAGTATTGAAAGTGGTGATAAAAACAAGTATATATTCCCCTATAAAAATTTATCTCTTCTTTGTCATAACTATCCTATTCTCTAGTATAACTTACTTGCTTGTCGAAAAGCCGATGTCTAAAATTAGAATAAGAAGGTGAATTGTTAATACAAAAAAAGCTATAGCGAATCCTATATTGATTCGCTATAGCTTTTTTTTTACTGAGATCATATATTATTTACTCTACCTCGTAAGATACATGTTCCGCTCTTTATCTAGCTTTCTAAAGAATGGATCTTCTAGATCTTTAATAAACCTGATTGCTTCACCTGTAGACTTCATCTCTGGTCCTAGTTGCTTATCTACATTAGGGAATTTATTAAATGAGAATACCGGTACTTTGATAGCATAGCCATCCATCTTGTTTTCTAGATCGTAGTCTTTAAGTTTTTTATGACCTATCATAACCTCAGTAGCAATTTTCAGATAAGGGATACCGTAAGCCTTGGCAATAAACGGAGTAGTTCTAGAAGCCCTTGGATTAGCTTCTATAACATATACCTGTTCATCCTTGATAGCAAATTGTATATTGATAAGTCCCTTTATGTTCAGCGCTAGTGCTAACTTTTTAGTATGCTTTTTCATAGTCTCTAATACCTGATCACTTAGACTATAAGGAGGTAATACTGCAGAGCTATCTCCAGAATGAATTCCTGCAGGCTCTATATGTTCCATGATACCCATGATATACACATCTTCTCCGTCGCATATTGCATCTATTTCGGCTTCCTTAGCTCTTTCTAGGAACTGATCTATCAGTACCTTGTTGTCTGGAAGGTGCTTAAATATACTTAGTACATGTCTTTCTAGTTCTTCGTCATTAAGTACAATTCTCATCCGCTGACCACCTAGTACATAAGAAGGTCTAACCAGTACTGGATAACTTACCTCGTTAGCAATTTCTATAGCGTTATCTATATCTTTTGCTACACCATATTTAGGGTATGGAATTCCTAGCTCTTTGAGTAGATCTGAGAACCGACCTCTATCTTCAGCAAGATCCATAGAGTTGTAACTTGTCCCCATTATTTTTATTCCTTCTTTATGGAATTTCTCTGCTAGCTTTAGAGCAGTTTGTCCACCTAGCTGCACGATGATACCTTCAGGCTTTTCTAACTCTATAATCTCTTCTATATGTTCCCAGAATACAGGTTCAAAGTATAACTTATCAGCAACATCAAAATCTGTAGAAACTGTTTCTGGATTACAATTGATCATGATAGATTCATACCCTGCATTTTTTAGAGCCATAAGTCCATGTACACAGCAGTAATCAAACTCTATTCCTTGACCTATTCTGTTAGGTCCAGAGCCTAATACAATAACTTTTTTATTGTCTGTCGGTATGCTTTCATTTTCTGTGTCAAAAGTTGAGTAGAAGTATGGCGTCTTAGCCTCGAATTCTGCAGCGCAGGTATCTACCATTTTATAAGTCCTTTTTATACCCAGTGCTTTTCTTTGCTTGGTAACATCTTTTTCTTCTATTCTCATCAGCCATGCAAGCTGTAAATCCGAATATCCTACCTGTTTCAGTTCCATAAACATATCTCTCGGGATATCCTCAGGAACATTGTATTTCATTAGAGCTTCTTCATACTTCACCAGTCTCTTGATCTGGGTCAGATACCACATATCTATTTTTGTGAGCTTGAAAACCGTTTTTAATGGTACTCCTAATCTTATAGCATCTTTTATTCTATATACTCTATCATCAGAAGGCGTTTCTAATCTTCTAAGGATATCCTCCGTTCTTATCCATTCTTTTTTATCAGCACCTAATCCCGCTCTATTATTTTCTTGTGATTGACATGCTTTTTGTAAGGCTTCTAAGAAAGTCCTCCCTATAGCCATTACTTCTCCTACTGACTTCATCTGTAAACCGAGGTAAGGATCAGAACCGTAGAATTTGTCAAAATTCCATCGAGGCATTTTTACAATCACGTAATCTAGTGTAGGTTCGAAGTATGCTGAAGTGGTTTTAGTTATTTGATTTTTTAACTCATCTAAATTATATCCGATTGCAAGTTTAGCAGCTATCTTGGCAATAGGGTATCCTGTAGCCTTACTTGCCAAAGCGGAAGATCTAGATACCCTAGGATTTATTTCTATGATAATAAGATCTTCAGTTTCAGGATCTATTGCAAACTGTACATTACAGCCTCCTGCAAAATTACCCAGCGATCTCATAAGCTGGATTCCATCATTACGCATACGCTGATAAGCTGTATCAGAAAGGGTCATAGCTGGCGCCACAGTAATACTATCTCCGGTATGTATTCCCATAGGATCCATGTTCTCTACCGTACATATGATAGTTACATTGTCATTATTATCTCTAAGCAACTCTAGTTCATATTCTTTCCATCCTAGTACAGCTTTTTCTACAAGCACTTCGTGTGTAGGAGAGGCATCTAATCCTCTTCTGAGTGCTTCATCGAAGTCTTTTTCTTCCATCACGAAGCCTCCTCCTGTTCCACCTAGTGTGTAACTAGGTCTAATTACAAGCGGAAAACCTATTTTTTGTGAAGCATCTTTTCCTTCTAAAAATGAATTTGCAATAAAGGATGGCGCTACATGCATCCCTAATGAGATCACGTGTTTTCTGAAGGCTTCTCTATTTTCTGCAAGCTCTATCGCATCTAGATCTACACCGACAAGTTTTACATCATATTTCTTCCATAATCCTTGCTTACCAGCTTCTATAGCAAGATTTAGAGCGGTCTGGCCACCCATAGTTGCTAGCACAGCATCTATTTTTCTCTCTTTCAGAATATGCTCGAGACTATCAACTGTAAGGGGAAGAAGGTAGATATGATCTGCAGTCATTGGATCAGTCATAATCGTCGCAGGATTAGAATTGATCAGACTTACTTCTATTCCTTCCTCTCTTAGAGACTTAGAAGCTTGAGTTCCTGAGTAGTCAAACTCACAAGCTTGACCTATAATAATAGGCCCACTTCCTATTATTAGAATTGATTTTATCGAATTATCTTTTGGCATTCTTTTATTTGGCTGGTAATAAATTGCTTGCAAATATAGATATTCGTTTTTATTTAATGTATAACTGCTCTTGAGAATGAATAAAATATTAATTACTGATTTAGTTCACCCTATACTTTTGGATAAGTTGAGAGCTTTATCTTTCGATGTACATTATCTACCTACCATCACTTATAATGAGTTTCTTGCGGTTGTCAATAATTATTATGGGGTTGTAATTAATAGTAAGATCAAGATGAACAAACAAGCCATAGATAAGGCTAAGAAGTTATCCTTTATAGCTAGGTTGGGATCAGGGCTAGATATTATAGATCTGCCATATTGTAAGGAAAAAGAAATAGAAGTGATCAGTTCCCCAGGGGGTAACAAAAATGCTGTAGCAGAGCATGCTATGGGTATGTTATTATGTTTGTCAAATAATCTGTTAAGAGCAGATTCAGAAGTAAGAAACCTACAATGGAATAGGGAGAAGAATAGAGGATTTGAACTTGCAGGCAAAACCATAGGAATAATCGGATTTGGAAATAATGGAAGTGCATTTGCTAGAAAGTGGCAAGGATGGGATGTTAAGGTACTCGCTTATGATAAATATAAGCGAAATTACGCCGAGGATATGCCGTGGGTTGAAGAAGTTGATATCGATAAATTAATAGAAAAATCTGAGATAATAAGCCTTCATATACCGCTGACAGAAGAAACCAACAGGATTGTGGATAAATCTTTTCTATCTCGATGTCAAAAAGATTTTATCCTTATAAATACATCTAGAGGCAAGATTATAAATACACAAGATCTTATAGAATTTTTACAATCTGAGCATATAAAGGGAGCTTGCCTAGACGTCTTTGAAAACGAAAAACCGTTACAATACAATGATAATGAGAAAGTTATGTATGATGCTCTGTTTTCGATGGATCAGGTAGTGCTGTCTCCTCACATTGCTGGATGGACTAAGGAGTCTTTGTTCAATATTGCAAGTATTATAGCGGACAAAATCAAGTTATATCGAGCGTAAGGCAATAATTATTGTCCTTGCTGAGACTTGTAAAAACAGAAAAATTTTGACGAACTTCCATTATTTAGTAACATTGCAGACTTCATAGAAGCGGACTAATATTTTATTTGGAAAATTAACATCGTATGATTAGCAGATTTACAATTCTCGTTATAGCCATGTTTTGCGCTATTTCGGGCTTTTCTCAGACCCAACTCCAGGGTAAAATTACTGATGAGGGAACTGGCGAACCTATATTATTTGGAACCATAGCCTTATACAAAAATGATGTGCTTGTAACAGGAGGTGAAACGGATTTTGATGGAAACTTTTTGTTTTCTGAACTAGATCCAGGAACCTACGATGTAGAAGTACAATACGTGGGTTACACCACAAAGAAAGTTACTGCTGTATTAGTTAAAGCTGGACAAAGTAACAAACTTAACGTCGCAATAGGACAAGGAGTCCTTATGGATGTAGTAGATGTTGTTGCTTATAAGGCTCCACTTGTAGAATTTGATAATACAAGTCAGGGTCAGACCATAACAGCGGAAAATATTAGATCACTACCTACGAAGAATATAAATGCCATAGCCGCAACATCTGCAGGATTATCATCGGTAGATGGTGGTGAGATTTCCATCAGGGGATCTAGACCGAATGGTACAGATTACTATATAGATGGTGTCAGAGTTACTAATGCTAACCTTATTACTCAAGATGATATAGATCAGATGCAGGTAATTACAGGAGGGATAGAAGCAAAATATGGGGATGTTACTGGAGGAATTATCTCTATAACAACTAAGGGGCCCTCTCAGCGATTTTCTGGGGGATTAGAGCTAGAGACCTCTCAGTATCTAGATCCTTATGGATATAATCTTGCAGCTGGTAATGTCAGTGGGCCGCTATTGAAAAATTCTGCTGGAGAATCTTTACTAGGTTTCAGATTATCTGGACAGTACAGAAAAATAAATGATAATAACCCTTCAGCTTTTGGTGTATACAGAGCGCCGGAATCTTTTATTAATGAGTTAGAGAAAAATCCTGTTTCTGGTTTTAATGGAACAGAGATTCCTACAGGAGAATTTTTACAAGCCTCTGATATAGGAGATCCTGTAGCTGCTAGACCTAATGATGACGATACTAACTATAATGTGAATGCAAAAATTGATGCAAAACTTAGTGACAATATAGATATCACCTTATCTGGTTCTTATTTTGAAAGTCAAAACAGATTTACGGTAAGTAATGCTTGGTCATTACTGAACTGGACTAATAATCCTTATGATTACGAGAAGGGATATAGAGGTAACTTTAGATTTAGACACAAGTTAGGGAAGCAAACTTTTGGAGAAGATCTCACAGATGAAGAAAAAGCAGCAAGTAGTACATCTATTAAGAATGCTACATATTCTTTACAAGTAGGGTATGAAAAAAGATTAGGTAGAACAGAAGATCTTAGACATGAAGATAGATTATTCAACTATGGCTACTGGGGAAAAACAGATGTAACTTATGTGCCCTCAATTGGTGTTGTGAGTGATACGGCTACCTGGGAAGGACAAGAAGTATTTCTTAATGGCCAAGCTTTTGCAATGCAAGGTTATACAGAGACTATAGGAGAATTTACGCCTAACTTAGATATTAACCCTACACTTTCTAGATATAATGTAACAAATGGTATTCTTGATGATGATGTATTGAATGTATGGGATCTTTACACTAATGTAGGTCAGGTATATAATAGATTCAGTAAGGACGAAACGGATATATATACTATCAATGTTACAAGTGGTTTTGACTTTCTACCAGGAGGATCTGAGAAAGGAAGACATAATATACAGTTCGGTTTTAACTACGAACAAAGAGTAAATAGATTCTGGGCAGTTGCACCAAGAGGATTGTGGACTGAGGCGCAGCTTCAGGCTAATAGACACTTGACAGGTGTAGATGTAAATAATGTATTAGACTCAATCGATCAGTTCGGCGAAAGATTTGCAGTCTATGCTCCATTATCTCTAGCAGATGAATTTCCTGATAATAAGTTTTTCAGAGAAGTCAGAGAGCTTACCGGACAAGAGCTTAATGAGTATGTCAATGTGGATGAGCTAAACCCTGCAGATCTAAGATTAGATATGTTTTCAGCAGCGGAGTTAATTGATAGAGGACTAGTTTCTTATTACGGTTATGACTACTTAGGAAATAAATTAGGTGCTGATGTTTCTTTCAGTGATTTCTTTTCTAGTGAAGACGAAAACGGAGTAAGAACGTTTAATGTCGCTCCTTGGCAACCGATATATGGTGCTGGTTATATACAAGATAAGTTTACTTATAAAGACATAATATTTAGAGTGGGTGTTAGGCTAGATTACTATGATGCAAATACTAAAGTACTTAAGGATCCTTATTCTTTATACGAAATAGAATCAGCTGATGCATTCGCTAATAGAACAGGGGAAGAATTACCCTCTACAGTAGGCAGTGATTATAAAGTATATGTTGCTGGCGAAGATTCTGATGAGATTGTTGGATTCAGACAAGGCGATAACTGGTTTTCAGCTAATGGTACTGGAGTAAGTGGTGGTAACGTATTGTTTGGTGGTGGATTAGTCTTCCCATCTTTCCAAGATAAAGATCCAGATGATAGAAATATACAACAGAGAGGATATGACATTAATAAGTCTTTCGAAGATTATGATCCTCAGCTGAATTTCATGCCTAGATTAGCATTCTCTTTTCCTATATCCGAGGATGCAGGTTTCTTTGCTCACTATGATGTCTTAGTACAGAGACCACCTTCTAATACAATTCAGACAGGTCTAGATTATTACTTTTTTGAGACAATAGGTAGATTAAACCCGAATGGAACACCTGCTAATAATCCTAACCTAAGACCAGAGAAAACGATAGATTATGAGGTAGGATTCCAACAAAAATTATCTAACTCTTCTGCACTTAAAGTTTCTGCTTTCTATAAAGAACTTAGAGATATGGTTCAGAGAAGATTTTTTAATAACCTAGCGGCACCGCTCAATAGATACGAAGCTTTTGGAAACTTAGATTTCGGTACTGTAAAAGGTTTCTCTTTCTCTTATGATATGAGAAGAACAGGAAATCTGCAGTTAAATGCAACCTATACACTTCAGTTTGCTGACGGATCTGGTTCTGATGCCAACTCTTCTGCAGGACTTAACCAAGAGGGTGATCTTAGAACACTTTTCCCATTATCTTATGATGAGAGACACAGACTTACAGGAACTATAGATTATAGATACGGAAGTGGAAATGCATACAATGGTCCTTCTATAGGAGGAGTAGATTTATTTGCTGACACAGGCCTAAATGTAATACTTACAGGTGTTTCTGGTAGACCATATACGAGTTTTACAACGATTATAGAACCGTTAGACGCTTCAGGAATAGAATCTATAAATGAAGCTAGATTACCTTGGGTGTTCAATGCGGACTTAAGAATAGATAAGAGATTCAGTGTTTCCTTATCAGAGTCATCTAAAAGAAACTTAGGAATCAATCTATATTTTAGAGTTCAGAATTTATTTGATGCGAGAAATGTCATCGGCGTATATCCTGTTACAGGTGATCCGGATGACGACGGATTTATAACATCTACTTTTGGTCTAGATAGAATAGATGAGATAGAGAGATTCGGTGGAGATGTAAATAGTTATCTAGCAACATACCAAGCTAGAATTCTAAATCCAGGAAATTATACAAGAGCAAGAAGACTTTATCTAGGAGTTATTTTTGACTTTTAATTCTAATAACAATATTTCAATAATAATATAAAACTCATATCATGGGTACTAAAAGAATAATATTAGTGTTTTTATTGGCAAGTATCAGCTTATCGCTGTTTGCTAAGAACCCACCAACAACACCAGGAGATTCTACTCCTCCGTCTAATAATACATCGTTAGAAGTTAACTATAGAGAGGACTGTGTTCCTGCAACTACGCAGATTGACATGGAGATTAATAATGTCAGAGCCAGACTCATTACTGGTGGAGATATATGGTGGGATTTCCAAGATGGGAAATATATCGTTCCAGCTCCTCCTCCAGGATCTCTTCTTCCTGAAGTGTCTTCTATTTTTGCAGGTGCTGTATGGATAGGAGGACAAGATCCAGCAGGAAATTTAAAAATTGCTGCTCAGACGTATAGAGGTGGTAATGGATCACAGGTAGATTTTTACGCTGGTCCTCTTAACTCAATTAGCGGTACAACAGAAAAAGATACTTGTGATAACTGGGATAGATTTTTTAGAGTATTTGGTGAGGAAGTAGAAACTGTAGATGTATTGTTCGAAACAGGAGCACTAGAAATAGATGATATTCCCGAGAACGTATTATACTGGCCTGGAAAAGGAAATCCTTATTTTGCTGAGCGATATAATTTTGAATTGCCTGATGCAAGTCAGGGATTAGGATCTTTTTGGGATGAAGATCAGGATGGAATTTATGATCCTTTACAAGGAGATATTCCCATTATAGAAATAAGAGGATGTGAGCCTCCAACAAGAGGTGCAGCATTAGAGCTTTTGCCAGATGAGATGACTTTCTGGATATACAATGATTTCGGTGGAGTACATGCAGAAACTATGGGGGTAGCTATTCAGATGGAAGTACAGGTGCAAGCCTTTGCCTATGCTACGAATGATGAGATAAATGATATGACCTTCTTAAGATATAAGCTGATCAACAGAGCTAACGAAGATATAAGAGACTGCTATTTTGCGATGTGGGTCGATCCAGATTTAGGTTGTTCTGAAGATGATTATGTAGGTTGTGATGTAGGACGTTCTTTAGCCTATACCTATAACGAAGATGCTTTAGATGGAAATCCAGGGATAGACTGTGCTGGAGGTGTAGCAACTTATGAAGATGTAGTTCCTATTATTGGTACAGATTATTTTAGAGGACCTCTAGGACCTAAGAATATTGAATTTGATCTAAACGGAGATACGGTTCTAGTTAACCCACCTGTAGGTTCAGCAGAATTTGATACAATTGTTGAATTGGGTATGTCCTCATTTACATATTATAATAGAGGTGGTCTAGGAGCACCTGCTCCTACTGAGGATCCTCAGATAGCAGAACACTACTATAACTACATGAGAGCATTATGGAGAGATGGAACAGCTGTGACTTTTGGTGGGAGTGGTTATACGCCTGGAAGTACGGATTCTGTAAGTTATACTTTCCCTGCTGATCCTAATAGTAATGACGGATGGTCTATGTGTACGGCTGATCTTCCTTTTGGAGATAGAAGAACGATCCAAGCATCAGGGCCATTCTTGCTTAAGCCAGGTGCTGTAAATGAGTTAATTATAGGAGCTGTATGGGTGCCAGACTTAACTTATCCATGTCCAGATATTTCTAGATTACAAGCTGCAGATGATTTGGCTCAAGCCTTATTTGATGCATGTTTCGAAATCATCGATGGACCAGATGCTCCAGATGTATGTCCTATAGAATTGGATGAGCAAGTTATACTTGTATTAAGCAACGATACCTTATCTTCTAATAATGCCTTTGAAGAGTATGAAGAGATAGATATATTATCTCCAGATTTTGTAGAGGAAGAAGATAGACTATACAAATTTGAAGGATATAAGATATATCAACTTGCCAATGCATTAGTAACACCTCAAGAATTTGATGATGTAGATAAAGCTAGATTGATAAGTCAGGTAGATGTCAAAAATGGCATAACAGATATATTTAATTGGAATGCGGAAAGATTTGAAGGTATAACTGAAAATCTCTGGACTTTTGAAAGACAAGTAAGTGGTGCTGATGATGGAATAAGACATACTATTCAGATAACTGAAGATCAGTTTGCATCAGGAGATAGAAGACTTATAAATCATAAGAAATATTATTTCTCAGTTCTCGCTTATGCTCATAATGAGTGGGAACCATTTGATCCGGCAACTGAGTTTGGTCAAAGAACACCATACTTAGAAGGAAGAAAAAATATTAAGACTTATACTATTATTCCTAGACCGATTGTATACCAGACATTAAATTCAGAATATGGAGATGGTGCTATTGTAAAGCGTATTTCTGGACAGGGTGTAGGTGGTGTAGCTGTAGAGTTAGAAGATGGAATTCATGAAGCTATTATTGATGGTACATTCGATGGAGAACTTGTCTATAAGCCAGGTCTTAGTCCTATAGGTATTAACATATATGATCCGTTTAATGTTAAGAATGGAAGCTATAGGCTTAGAATTTTAGGAGAACATGACAGTGGTGCTGTTTGTGCTCTAAGACCAGGAGCTACTTGGGAACTAATAGAAGAGGATGGTAATGTTATAGCTTCTGAAAAAACACTAGATCAGCTTAATGAACAAATACTTACAGATCTAGGATTTTCTATAACGATAGGACAGACAGAAGATGCTGGAGCTAATGTAGATGATGACAATGGAGCAATTGCAGTAAGCGCAGAATATGAAGATCAAGGAGGTGCAATTTGGTATGGAGGTATACCAGATGACGCTAGAACTCTTGGAGGATTTCCGGCCTTCCTAAGATCTATGTTTAACTTCATGAAAACTTCTGATGGAGAAACAGATAATGCTCTCGATCCGAGCCAAGCTTACAGTACCCTAGGTGATGGAATATTTAATCCGTACTTTTTAGCAACCAGTGAAGATCCAGCAGCAGCAGATTTTCCATTCTATATTACACCCGCGTGGAACTCAACTGTAAATATTTCTAACGCTAGTAGAACTAATAATGGATTAAGTAAGCTTAACAATGTAGATATTGTATTTAGCCCTAATCCAGAGGAATGGAGTAGATGTGTAGTTGTTGAGACAGCAAATAGATTTAATACTTTGGAAGGAAACACTATAGGTGGTGCAGATATGTTTGACCTTAGACAATCTAATTCAGTAGGTAAGACAGGTCAAGAAGATGGTGATGGTATTGGGATGAGTTGGTTTCCTGGATATGCTATTGATGCTGAAACAGGAGAAAGACTTAATATTTTCTTTGGAGAGAATTCTCTCTACAGTGATCTTAATCCAAATATAACAGAGCAACTACTTGCTCCCGCCAATGGAGGAGATATGTTATTTAATCCTACAAATGAACTCTTTAATTCTGATGCTGGTAACTTTAACATTGATGAATCTATAGATCTTGTAGCTGGTAATCACCATATGGTATATGTAACTAGGACAGCATATGATAGTTGCGAGGCTATAAGAGAGCAGCTAGGAGGTCCATCAAATATTGTAGGAAAAATAAATACTACTAGAGTTATCACTTGGGCATCTGTTCCTTTAGTTAATCATGAAGAGATGTTATCTTATGATGAAGGTTATGTACCTAACAGACTAGAGATTAGAATGAGAGTGGATAACCCTTATAATTTAGTAGAAAGTGTAAATATACAAGTAGCATCGGGATGTTCTGCGGAGGGAGAATTACCAGAATACGAATTCGAAATTAGAGGAAGTGAAGCTACTGATGTAGAATTAGCAGAAGGTGGAAATGCACTTTCAGAGGTGAATATTGTGCCTAATCCATATTATGGATATTCACAGTATGAGACTTCTCAGAATAGTACGACTGTAAAAATTACTAATCTTCCTGATAAGGCTACAATTACAATTTATACCCTAGATGGAAAATTTGTAAGACAGTTTAGAAGAGATGAGTCACCAGTACTGAAAACAGGAAATAATCCTGGAGTTAGATCAACTCAGGTAGTACCTGATCTCGAATGGAATCTTAAAAATTCAAAAAATATTCCAGTAGCGAGTGGAGTGTATTTATTCCACATAGTTGCCCCGGATTTAGGAGCGGAGACTACACTTAAGTGGTTCGGTGTGAATAGAAAATTCGATCCATCAGGATCATAAAATATTTATAAGCTTACGATTGCCTAGCGTAATCGTAAGCCTATTTTTTAGACAAGGATCATATAGGGTTTGGTTCTAGCTAACAACAACTTTAATAAATAACTTATGAAAAAATATATACGCGAGATAATCACATTTGGACTACTGCTTATGGTCGTACCTGTTGTTTTTGCTGGTAATCCAGACAGACAAGGGGAGGCAGGAGCAGGAGAACTTTTGTTTAACCCCTGGGCAAGAAGTGCAGGGCTTCACACGATGAATACTTCTTCTATATCTGGAGTAGAAGCTATGAGACTTAATATAGCTGGAATGGGAAGAGTTGACGGAAAAGAACTACTTATCGGGAACACTAGACTATATGAGGGTTCTACACTTAAGCTTAATTCCTTAGGATTTGTAACTAAGGTAGGAAATAGTGGAGCGATTGGAATTAGTCTTATGTCAGTAGATTTTGGAGATATCCAGATTACTACAACAGATCAGCCACAAGGAGTTGGAGGAACTTATTCTCCAGGATTTTTTAACCTAGGTGTGGGATATGCTTATACTTATGAAAATAAGATTTCTGTCGGAATTTTATTTAGAACAGTATCTGAGTCTCTTCCAGATGTAAGCGCATTCGGATTTGCCATAGATGCAGGGGTGCAATATGTATCAGGTGACGAGGACAACTTTAAGTTAGGGATATCACTCAGAAATGTAGGATCGCCGATGAAGTTTGGAGGACAAGGATTGTCTAGTCAAGTAGGTGCTCCCGGTTCAGTTCCATCTTATGTAATCACAGTAGATCAGAGAGCGCAGAGGTACGAATTACCTTCTGTACTGAACATAGGATTGTCTTATGATTTCTATTTCGGTGAGAAGATATACCTTAGAGCATTGACAAATTTTACATCTAATGCATTTTCTAGAGATCAGATAGGAGGTGGATTAGAATTTTCTCTGGATAATAAATTCTCTTTAAGAGGTGCTTATAAGTATGAGTTGAATCCAGGGGCTGAAGAAGAGGCTAACATATATTCTGGCCTTAGCGTAGGTGCATCAGTAGATGTACCATTGCAAAAAGCAGGTGGTAATAGAGTAGGAATAGATTATGCATACAGAGCTACTAATCCATTTAGAGGAACACATAATGTAAGTCTGAAACTATCGTTTTAGGAAGGATTTGCAATTTTTTGTACTTTTGTAAAAAATATGAGAACGTCTCCATGATAGGGGACGTTCTTCTTCATTTAATATATTGTAAGAAATAAAAGGATTATGGCAACGTATAGTTATATGACTCAGGAAGGTTTTGATAAATTATCTGCTGAGTTAGAGCAGCTAAAAACAGAAGGAAGAAGAGAGGTTGCTCGAGCGATTGCTGAAGCTCGAGAGAAAGGAGATCTTTCAGAAAATGCCGAATACGATGCAGCGAAAGATGCTCAAGGCCTTCTAGAAGCTAAGATAAATGGAATGGAAAAAGCAATGGCTAATGCTAGAGTACTAGATGAATCTCAGATAGACACATCTAGAGTTACAGTTCTTTCTAAAGTAACAATAAAGAATACCAACAACGGAGCCCAATTAACTTATAAACTTGTTTCCGAATCAGAAGCAGACCTAAAGAGTAAAAAAATATCTGTTTCTTCACCTATAGGGCAGGGCTTGTTAGGAAAAGAAATAGGAGATATTGCCACTATAAGCACTCCTAGAGGTGAGCTTAAGTTCGAAATTGTAGAGATTACAGTCTAATGGCTACTATCTTTTCTAAAATAATAAATGGAGAAATTCCATCTTATAAAGTAGCAGAATCAGATGAATTTCTAGCCTTCTTAGATATTAATCCTCTAGTGATGGGACACACGCTAGTAGTCCCAAAAGTAGAAGTAGATTATATTTTTAACCTTGATGATGATCTACTTTCCAGACTTATGGTGTTCTCTAAGAAAGTAGTTCATGCTATGGACTTATGCATAGAATGTGATAGAATAGGAGTTACGGTTATCGGACTTGAGGTTGCCCACGCCCATATTCATCTTATTCCGATAAAAAGTGTAAGCGACATGAATTTTTCTAAAGCTAAACTAAGTCCTACTGTAGAAGATATGAAAGAAATAGCAGCTAGAATTTCTGCTAAGTTTATTTAACTCTAGAAGGATTATTGTTTACAAAACTTTCCCAACTGTTAGATCCCT
>CAYYWZ010000023.1:0-51527 GCA_964475415.1 uncultured Saprospiraceae bacterium
ACCAGTAGGGATTCACAGTGACTCGAATCTTCAATTTTTGATTCTTAAAAATTTACCTTAGGTTTGTAAGGCTAATTATATCAATATGTTTCAGTTTGTAGTGCCTTGACGGAAAACTTGACACAAAAATACAAACTCCTGTAAATCAATAGCTTACAGGAGTTTCTAGTGACCTCGGAAGGATTCGAACCCTCAACCCTCGGAGCCGAAATCCGATATTCTATCCAGTTGAACTACGAGGCCATGATGCGAAATTAAGATTATTATTGAAAATAGGTACAAATCGTCTCGTTAGAATTTTCTTCTAATTTGCTAAAGATTACCTTAATTTGTCTTAATAGGTATAGATGATTCCTAATTACTTAAGCTTGTTTAATAAGGACTGTGCTTCTACGTGTTTACAGTAATTAGAACCCTCAGTAAAGTAGTTAATAAAAAAAGAGGAAGTCCTAATCAGGGTCTACCTCTTTTTCTTTTTTATAGAAATATTATTGTGTGACAATAATCCTCTTAGTCTGAATGTCATTATTTCTTAATCTGACTCTAGCAAGATATATACCAGGAGTGTTGAGTATATTATCAAGCTTTAGATTTGTGATACCTTCTGATGACCTAATTGTTTGTTCGTATACCAGTTGTCCATCAAATCTTAGAATAGAAAGATGTGTTGTATGATCTATAGATTTAGCTTAAGGTAGCTATAGCGAGAGCTACTAGGCAAATTGTAAATTTCAATTTCATACCTTGTTTTTTTAAAAAAAAAGAAGACTAATTTTTCAAAAAAGGGGGAGTGACTACTGCAAGATAGTAGTTATTATATATAATTAGAATATCTAAGTATATTCTTACAAAGGTAATGTTGCAATGTGTTTAGAACTTTTCTTAAGGCTACATTTATAATATCGATATAAATGGGGAAATAAAAAAAGGTATTCTTTCGAAAGAATACCTTTTTTTATTTCATTATAAAGAGCTACTATTTGAACATAGTAGACTTTCTGAACTTCTTAGCAAGAAGGTAATACATGATTGCTCTGTATTTATTTCTATTGCCTTTACCAAAAGCTGCTACTGCTTCTGCGATTCCTTCATCTAACTTAGGAGAATCTTTCAACCCTAGTTTTTTGATTAAGAAATTTTTCTTTACTCTGTCCAGTTCTTTTGGATCTCCTGAAGATACAGTTCTTGCATCTCTATTGTAGATAGATGGTCCGCAAGCCTTTGCAACACCTCTAAGTAACTTTGCGTCGATCTTGATACCAAGCTTGGTCATCTCCTTTTCATAGGTAGCAACGCATTCATCAAATTTGCTCATAATAGAATTTTGGTTTAATTAAGCTTAAAAAATAATAGTACAAAATTAAGTAATTATTACAAATAATTATAATATGATTTTATATTGATTAAATATTATGATTTTTCTTAATATTAATATATCTTAATATTTATTAGCTTCATATAAAATGAGTTAAGTATTAAATAATTATAAATAAGTTCTATAACTCATAAAATGTTCGAATATGGAATTTTACGATATAGCTATTTTTAATAAATCCCATCTTCTTGTTAGAGCGGAAGAAGTCTTTGGATTTGGAGAATATATTGAATCATGGATTACCAATACCCAATATGTCAAATTGTATTCTTACTCTAACTATTATGTAGAGGTACGATACGATAATAAGACTAAGAATATTGCTGATGTTAAGGGGATAAATGTAGACAAAGCCATACAGAAGTATGTCAGTTATACAGAGTTCGAAAATGAGCTAAGAGATATCTACAAACAGATTTAGCACTTTCTTAGTTTATAATCTAATCTATCTAAAAAAAGAATACTTAGGTGTTTTTTTACAATAGATAGACTTCTCATAAACAATTTGGGACTATCTTCGCTTTTGATTCTATAAGATGAAAAAAGAAGAAGAAAAGACTAAACCCAAGTTAACTAAGCAAAACCTTAAGAACGCTCTTAAGATTTTCAGTTATATTAAGCCTTACAGCTTATATTTTATAATAGGAATCATTCTATTATTTATAGGAACGATTGTCTTTATGATCATTCCTGACCTCTGTGGAGAATTGCTTAATGTAGCTACAGGGACTTCCACAAGAAATTTTTCTCTTACACAGATAGGTTTATTTTTAATGCTCTTGGTTGTTATTCAGGCGGTGACTTCATTTTTTAGGGTAGTCTTATTTGCCATAGTTAGCGAGAAAGGAATGGCTGATGTACGGAAAGATCTCTATAATAATCTGATAGGTAAGTCATTTACATTTTTTGAAAGTAGACGAGTAGGGGAATTGACAAGCAGAATTACTACAGATGTAGAGAAATTACAAAGCGCCATATCTATTTCTCTAGCAGAGTTTTTACGTCAGGTTATTGTCCTGATAGGATCTCTAGTATATCTTGCATATCTCGCTCCTAAGCTTTCGCTTATCATGCTTTTGACTTTTCCAGTTGTCATAGTATTAGCAATGGTTTTTGGTAGATATATTAAAAAATTGTCAAGAGAGCGTCAGGATCAATTAGCAAAGACCAATACCATCGTAGAAGAAAGTTTTCAGAATTTCAGCATCGTAAAAGCATTTACAAATGAAGCTTTTGAGAGTAAACGCTATCAGGGATCTGTCAATGAGGTTGTCAAAATTTCTCTTTCTTATGCCAGATATAGAGGCTTATTTTTTGCCTTTATCATTACCTTACTTTTTGGATGTATACTATTTATCCTTTGGCAGGGAGCTGGTCTAGTGCAGGCAGGAGAGATGGAAGCAGGAAATTTATTATCCTTTGTCCTTTATACAGTTTTTATAGGAAGTTCTATAGCAGGATTAGGAAATCTCTACACAGTCTTAGCAGGAGCAGTAGGTGCAACAGAGCGTATCCAGGAATTGCTAGAGTCGGAATCAGAAGTTATAGTAGGTCAGGATGCTGAGTATAAGCCATACGAAGGACTTGTAAAATATAGCAACGTCAATTTTTCTTACCCTACAAGAAGAGATATACAAGTGCTGAAATCCATAGATTTACAAATAGATAAAGGGGAGAAAGTTGCCTTAGTAGGTCAGTCAGGATCAGGTAAGTCTACGATCATACAATTGCTTATGCGTTTTTATGAACTAGATAATGGGAGTATAACAATAGATGGAAAAAGTATTACAGAATTAGACCTTATAAATCTAAGGAATAATATAGGTGTGGTGCCGCAAGATGTATTGATGTTCGGAGGAACAATCAAAGAAAATATTGCCTATGGTAATATCAAAGCATCAGATGAGGAAATTATGAATGCGGCACAAAAATCTAACTGTCTAGAATTTATAGAGAATTTCCCCGAAAAATTTGAGACAATTGTAGGGGAGAGAGGAATCAAATTATCTGGTGGACAGAAACAACGAATTGCTATAGCAAGAGCAATACTTAAAAATCCTACCATCCTTATCCTAGATGAGGCGACATCCTCTCTGGATGCAGAATCAGAAAAATTAGTCCAAGAAGCACTGGACCGACTTATGGAAGGTAGGACTTCTATAATAATAGCGCATAGACTGGCAACTATAAGAGACGTAGATAGAATCTATGTCTTAGAGAATGGTGTAATCGTAGAACAAGGAGATCACGAAGCACTTATGCAGTTAGATAATGGTGTATATCAAAACTTAGCTCAGTTGCAATTTGAGACAAATTAATTTCTATTATCAAGAACTCTATACATAAGATAGGTTTACTTATAGGACTACTATTTTTTCTAAGTATTTTCCTTCTAGTAAGAGAGTTATCTCATTTCCAACGAATATTATCACTTAATGCATTTGTTAGTATTTTCTGGACGATTGGATTTTTGTTTGGATTAGGTGTAACTTTTTTCCTTGTACAGGGTCTTACGCTAAAGGAAAAAATTATTCTCTATTTGTTCAATAGTCTATTTTTTGGCTTCTCCCTATTATGTGGAATGTCCATGATGAATAGAAATATAGATAGTGATCAGTCATTAAGGTCGGTTCTTATAGAAAAAGTAGAAGCAGAACATAATGAGATGTATGGTAATATCAATGAACGAACTAAAGAACTTCTGGCAACTCATTGGAGAATTTATTTTAACTACAATGGAAGAATAATATCTAGAGCATTACCTAATCTTCCTTGTAGCAAAGAAATAATAGTAAGAAAAAAATGTTATGTAAAGATATATCGAGGAAGATTGGGATTTGAACTTATTGATGATATAGAATAATACCTCTTATGGTGATTGTAAGACTGTTCTTGACTAAACTAGACAGAAATATATCCCGCAATTATCACAGGAAATGGTATAAAGTCTTAATTTTACATATATAAATTATCCATCACATAAAATCATGGTTATACATATGAATTATATCAAATTAAAAAAAATCTTAATATCAGCTATTATTCTTGTAAGTATAACCTTTTCACTACAAGCCCAGTTTGGTTATGGCTTTAGTGTCACCAATAATCTATATAATAGATATACTAATCCTGAAGATCCTGGAGTCGATGTATATAATAGTGCAGGAAGTTTCCTTCTTAATCTAGGTGTGGGCCCTAAAATTTGGGTAGGAGGAGAAGATTTTTCCTTCTCTGCAGAAGGACAAGGCATGATTAGCTTTCTGGGTCTAGCAACATCTGATTACAAAGGTCTAGGAATGTCCGCATTTCCTGTGATGGGTAAGTTTAACTTTGGAGGATTATCTGGATTGAACAAGGAAGGTAAATTCGGATTTAGCATAGGAGCAGGTGTACAGTGGAGCAGAACAGAACTTTATGGACTAAGAGATAATTTTGCTGAACTAGGTGTAACAAGGGATTGGTTCAGAACCTATGTAGGGGAAATAGGATATGGCTTTGGATTATCTGGGTTTTCGGCTAAGGCGATCTTGAGGTATGGCTACGATCCTGATAGCAATGCTAATACCTTTAACTTTGGTATTCAGTATGACTTTAATCTACCTAAACTAAAGGAGATAACAGACCCGGCGAGCGAACTTTAGATGAAGGCGAATGTTAATTACTCTTTAGAAGCTTATAATACATTCGGGCTAGATGCAACAGCAAGAGACTTTGTTACTATAGAATCTGTTAGTACATTGAAAAAATGCATTGCTTCACAGAGAAGGCCTTTCTTTATACTTGGTGGTGGAAGTAATATGCTGCTTACACAAGATCTTAATGCTACAGTGCTGTATAATCAGATACTAGGTAAGGAGATTGTAAAAGAAAATAAAAATCATATCTGGATTAAGATAGGTGGTGGTGAAAACTGGCACTCGACAGTGCTTTGGGCGGTTAGTTTAGGCTACGGCGGTATAGAAAATTTATCACTGATTCCAGGTTCTGTGGGAGCTTCTCCTATCCAGAATATTGGAGCCTACGGTGTAGAGCTGAAAGATATATTTTATAACCTTACAGCCATAGAGCTGAATACCGGTGATCAGCGTATTTTTACGAAGAGAGAATGCAAATTTGGTTATAGGTCTTCCATTTTTAAGACCAAATTGAAAGGGCAATTTTTCATCACTGATGTAACGCTTAAATTGAGTAAAAAGCCTACGCTCAATATCAGTTACGGAGCTATTACGAAAGAGCTACAAGGTATTGTAAGTCCTACTATAGTGGATGTAAGCCAGGCTATCATTTCTATCCGACAGAGCAAATTACCTGATCCTGCGGTATTAGGGAATGCAGGAAGTTTTTTTAAAAATCCAGTAATCCCTTATAATACTTATAGAGAGCTCAAAACTAAATTTCCTAAAATTGTAGCTTACGAACTTGAAGAGGGTGTTAAGATTCCTGCTGGTTGGCTCATAGAACAATGCGGATGGAAAGGAAAGAGAATAGGAAATCTAGGATGTTATGAGAAGCAAGCCTTAGTCATTGTTAATTATGGAGGAGCTAAAGGGACTGATCTTAAGCAACACGCTCTGAATGTCAAAAAATCTGTTTATAGCAAATTTGGAATCTTACTTCAGACAGAGGTGAATATTTTTTAAATAGGATACTCCTTACTTTAAAATTTAGGTTTTTTCCATTATTTGTAATTCTACCGTGCTATTTTTTTTATTGGACAGTAGGGATAAGAATATCGATCCTAATTTACCTTGAAAAGAAAAAGAAACAACAAAAAACTATATCGTAAGAGTAGATAATTTTCCTATTTTAGAGTGGCTGATATCTCTATAAACAGTAAGATTTTAAGCTGTAAAATAATTCATCTTTATGATAACAAATAAGATACTTTTCTCATCTATCCTTTTTGGTTTTTCTTTTTTGACAATAGGCTTAGCTAGTTTTTCTATTGCTGTAGACGAAAAGGAAATTATAATCCCTCAAGTTGATCAGGAATCATCAGCTGCTGCTTTCGATAAGATGATGGAAGTGCTGATGCATAAACGATGTGTAAATTGTCACCCTTCAGGTAATACACCTAGGCAAGGGGAAGATAGCCACTTACATAATTTCGGAATTGTAAGAGGTGAGGATGGGCATGGATTGAAAGGGTATACCTGTGGTACTTGTCATCAAGATGAGAATAATGCTAATTCAGGAGTGCCTGGAGCGCCAGAATGGGCAGTTGCACCAGCTGGAATGGTTTGGGAAGGTAGGACTAGAGTGGAAATAGCTACTCAGATGATGGATCCAAAAAGAAATGGTGGTAGAACACATTCAGAAATAGAGAAACATCTTACAGAACACGAACTAGTTTTGTGGGCCTGGGAGCCAGGTGTGGATGCTGAAGGTATAGCTAGAGAAAAGCCGCCAGTACCCGTGGATGAATATAAGGAAGCAGTAAAAATATGGATTGCAGGAGGTGCAAAAATTCCAACAAAATAAAAAAGTAATACGATGAAAATATCTTTTAATATAAATGGTGCGCAACAATCTGTTGATGTAAATGGAGATACCCCTTTACTCTGGATAATTAGGGATGTATTAGATCTTAAGGGTACTAAGTTTGGTTGTGGAAAAGCAGCTTGTGGAGCCTGTACTATTCATGTCGATGGTCATGCGGTAAGATCTTGTTCATATCCTGTAAAATTGGCGGAAGGGCAAAATATAACAACCATAGAAGGTCTATCTCAAGATGGGAAGCTACATCCCGTTCAGCAAGCGTGGAAAGAAGAAATCGTGCCTCAGTGTGGTTATTGTCAGCCTGGTTTTATGATGGCTACAGCTGCAATGCTCAGTGAGATTCCTAATCCTACAGACGAAGATATAGATCAAAATATTATTAACATCTGCAGATGCGCTACCTACTATAGAATGCGAAAAGCTATCCATAGAGCTGCAGAAATCAACGCTAATCCCTTAAGTCTTTAATATCTAATATTATCATGGCAAATACAGAAAAGAAAGAAAAAAAGAAAGGTATTAAGAGAAGGAAATTTCTTAAGTATTCTGGACTAGGATTAGGTCTAATGATAGGAGGTGTCTGGTTAGCGAGAAACCCTATAAGAAGAAAAATTTTCGATACAAGTGAGACTATGATTCCTCCTTACATGGGGGATACCAATCCTTTGGTCTGGATACAGGTGACACCAGAGAGCAAAATTATTTTACATAGTTCTAAGGTAGAAATGGGGCAGGGTACCTTTACCTCATTAGCACAAATTGTTGCGGAGGAACTAGAAGTCTCTATAGATCAGATAGAAGTTGTACACGCTACAACTAAGACAGGTAATATAGATGGATTTGCTACAGGAGGAAGTATGTCTATCGCAGCTCTGTGGAAACCACTATCAGAAATGGCAGCCACTATGAGAGAGATGCTTAAAACTAAGGCAGCGGAAAAACTTAATATAGACATCAATACACTTACAGTAGAAGAAGGAAAAATTACGGGAGGAGGAACGACACTTAGTTATGGTGAAATTGTAGCTGGGATAACAGATTGGAAAATGCCTAAGACTCCTAAGCTCAAAGACAAGTCAACATATAAATTTGTCGGCAAGCCGGTACCGAGAGTAGATCTAGAAGATAAGATTTTGGGAGTACCAATTTTTGGTATTGATGCTAGTTATCCAGACATGGTATATGCTTCTATTGTAAGATCAAGATTAGTAGATGCACATATGTCAAATTTTGACACTTCTGAAGCTCAGAAAATGCCTGGCGTTATAAAAGTTATTAAGCAAAATGATTTTGTGGGTGTAGTTGCTAAGTCTCATATGGAAGCGGATCTTGCAAGGCATAAAATAAAATTTGATTACACGAAGAACCAAGAGTGGAATCTTTCTGACATAAAAGATAAGATAAAAGTAGGGCAGGGTACAAAGACTATTTTCCAAAAAGAAGGCAAGGCTATAGACGATATAAAGGAGGAGGGGGAAATAATAGAAATGGAATTTTCTTCTCCTATAGGCGCACACGCTCAACTAGAACCTAATGGTGCAGTGGCCTATTATAAAGATGGAAAAGTAGAAATAAAGATTTCTACACAGGTTGTAGATATTACGCGTAAGGAAGTTGCTAAAGCCTTGGGAATAGAGAAGGCTGATGTCAATATTATCCCTACCTATTTAGGTGGTGGATTTGGAAGAAGGTTACATACTTCTCATGCGGTGTATGTTGCACTCATGTCTAAGGAGGTAGGAAAACCAGTAAAGTGTTTTTTCGATCGCAAACAAGAGTTTCAGAATGATACATTCCGACCACCATCGCATCATATCCTTAAAGCTAAAGTTTCTGATGATGGAAATCTATTGGGCATAGAACATCAGCTTGCCAGTGGCGACACGATGTTTAATTCTGTAATGGCGCCTTCCATAGCTACGTCAATACTGAGAGCTGATATAGGATCCATAAGAGGAGCAGCGATTATGTATGATGGTATACCAGAGATTAGAGGAACTTATTATCACGTTGATCTACCTTTTGCTACTAGCTTCTGGCGTAGCCTAGGGTTATTAGCTAATGCATTTGCTATAGAGAGTTTTCTAGATGAGATAGCGCTGAAAACTAAACAGGATCCCGTTGCTATGCGTCTTAAATATCTTAAAGACAATAATCCTTATTCACAACGTATAAAGAAGGTTATCACTACCTGTGCTGAAAGAGCAGGATATACAGATATTGTAGTAGGTAATAGAGCTATGGGATTTGCAGCAACTATAGATACTGGTTCTCCCTGTGCTCAGGTTGCTGAAGTTTCTATAGAAGATGGAAAAATAAAAGTGCATAAGGTAACCGTTGCTTTTGATTGTGGAGTCGCAGTCAATCCAGATCAAGTTAAAGCCCAAGTAGAAGGTTGTGTTTGCATGGGACTAAGTGCTGCCTTATATGAACGTATGGATCTGAAAAATAATAAACTCTATCCTGTCAATTATGGTGCTTATAGAATTGCTATGTTGAGAGATACACCTAGAGAAATAGATACAGTACTTATAGACGGAACAGGAATTCCTGGTCCAGTAGGGGAGCCACCATTAGGCCCTATTGCAGCTGCTATAGGAAATGCAGTAAGAAGGTTAATAGGAAAAAGAATAACGGAGCTACCTATGGATTTAACTTGATAGATATAGTTACCTATTAGGACATGTGTCTTTTTTGTGACCTTGCATTATATTTAAATAGATTAATTTTGAGTAAAGTACTTGTCAATGAAAAAGTCATTAAA
The DNA here is from genome assembly GCA_964475415.1 of uncultured Saprospiraceae bacterium. Classification (GTDB taxonomy): domain Bacteria; phylum Bacteroidota; class Bacteroidia; order Chitinophagales; family Saprospiraceae; genus CALCMJ01. Next base: position 9,639 of record CAYYWZ010000023.1, read on the forward strand.
TATATACATCCTTGGTATTTTATTAACTTTTTTCGCTTCTTGTGTAGGCGATGATTTCATAATGGATTTCCAAGAACCAGAAGTTAGAATTACAACGCTACTTGATACCTTAGAGATTAATACTACATTCCAGTTTGAATCTCTATATCTCAATCATGTAGGAATAGAAGAGGTGCTCCCTACAATTTGGCAAAGTTCTGACGAGACTATCGCAACAATTTCTGACCAAGGATTGGTTACAGCCATTGCAGTAGGAAATGTTATAATAGAAGCAAGAGTAGATAATGGTAGTGCCATAATAACAGACGCTAAAGAACTAACAGTAGGGATGACCACAGTTTTGGATAATACTGGACTTTCTGGATCAGCACAGACAACGTCATCATATAAATTAGAAGGAGATTTTAAATTGCTAGAATTGGATAATGGTAACCTTAACCTAAGCTTTGATGAGAGTTATTGTGCTTCATCTGCACTACCAGGTTTATACATCTACCTTTCTAATAATCGAAACTCTATCGCCGATGCCTTAGAGATAAGTGAGGTCACTATATTTTCAGGTGCGCATGATTATGAGATTGAGAATGCAGAATTAATGGAGTATAGCTTCATCGTTTATTTTTGTAAACCATTTAATGTAAAAGTAGGAGATGGAGAAATTAATTAGATCTTATCTGATAGCATTCTTTGTCAGTATAATTATTTTTCTTCCACAAGTCTCTATAGCTGGAGGACCGTGGACTAAGGCTAAAGGAAAATACTATCTTAAACTATCTGAATGGGGACTTAAGTTTGATTCGCATTATACTGATACTGGTCAGATAGATCCTAATATCACCACTGGAATTTACAATACATTTCTATACGCCGAATATGGTCTTACTGATCGTTTTACCACAATTTTCAATGGTAATTTATTTAGTCGTAATGTAATGAATAATCAAAGATCTCAGACAACCAATGAAATTGTAATAAATGGTGATGCACTTAATTCTGTAGGAGATATGGAATTGGGATTAAAATACAGTCTAAGTAAGCCTGGTGCAAAAATTCCGATGGCAATTAGTGTTCAGTTAGGCATTCCTACTGGAGTTACAGGCAAAGGAGAATTTGGTACCTTACAAACTGGAGATGGAGAATTTAACCAGATGGTGCAATTTGATATCGGTAGTGGATTCAATATAAAATCTAGTAATTGTTATTTTAGTGCCTATGCTGCTTTAAATAATAGGACGAATGGTTTCTCTGAAGAGTATAGAACCGGAGCCGAGCTAGGTATAGAACTTCTCCAGAATAAATTATGGTTAAGCACTAAACTTAATGTCATAAAATCATTCAAGAACGGTGAACTTGCTACAGAAGTTAACAGTACTTCTATATTTGCTAACAATTCAGAATTTACCAGTATAGGCTTCGAAGCTAATTATTACATCACGGATAAGATAGGTGTTTCAGCAAACTTTACTTCAGCTGTAAGTGGAAGAATTATAGCAGCTGCTCCCTCGTATAATTTTGGTGTGTTTATAGATATAAACTAAGCTAATGGATAATGTGTGTATCATAATTTGACTACTTATTTTACAATTAATTTTCTTCTTAACGCTATTTGTAACAAAAAGGATAATACTTTACATATTGCGTATATATGTAGTGTCAAAATAGAAATTATTAACTTAAGTCGTTGGAAAAAACCGATATTGCGCACTTTTTCATAATGTTATAGAGCGAGCAAAAGAAAAGTTAATGGAAGACATGATCGAGAAAATGAAAGATATCCAATGTGTGATATTTGACATGGATGGAGTAATTATAGATTCAGAATTCCTGCATAAGAAAGCCTATTATGATACGTTCCATGCACTAGGAATAGAGGTGTCGGAAGAATTATATAAGACGCTTACTGGTTCTTCTACGCTAAATGTTTTTCAAAACGTAGTAGATCATTTTAGATTAGATAATGATCCTCAGGAATTAGTCTTGCTTAAGCGTAAGTATTATATAGACTATTTCGAAAATGATCCTAGCTTGCAACTGGTAGATGGAGTAGAGGATATTATAAACCATTTCTATAGTCAAGGAAAAACCTTAGTGCTTGCTTCGTCGGCTTCTATGCCTAACATAGATCGAGTATTCAAGAGATTCGATTTGGACCAATATTTTTCTGCTAAACTAAGTGGTGCAGATCTAGAGTTTTCTAAACCCCATCCTGAGATTTTCGAGAAGGCTGCTAGGACAGTGAAAGCAGCAAAGGAAAACTGTATCGTAATAGAAGATTCTGATAATGGAATTATAGCAGCTAATAGAGCTGGGATTTTTGTTTTTGGTTATGTCAATGCGATGTCTGCAGATCAATCCTTAGAAAGAGCAAACCAAGTAATTAGTGATTTTGAGGAGCTTAAAAATTATGTCTAACCGTAATTTCTTCTGCACACACTAGCGTACTTTTTTATTATATACTACCTTGGATTTAGTTACTTTTGTAGATAGATAAATATGCTCATGAAAGCTGCGCTGCGTAGAAAATATGGTTTAGCCGATCAGATTACCATAGAGGATGTGGAACATCCTAAATGTAATGACAAGGAGGTTATAATAAAAGTTTTGGCTACAACAGTCAATAGAACAGACTGTGCTATACTGACAGGTCAGCCTTTTATAATGAGAATTCTCTTAGGTTTATCTAGACCAGGTAAGCATGTACTGGGAACTGATTTTGCTGGTACCGTAGTGGAGATAGGGAAAGAGGTAAAAACACTCAAGATAGGCGATAGGGTGTTTGGCTTTAATGATGCCGGACTAGAGTCACACGCAGAATATATAAGATCGGTCGAGGAAAACGTTTTTCCTATTCCTGGGAAAATTGATTACAAAACTGCCGCTGCCAGCTTAGAGGGAGCTAATTACGCACATTCTTTTGTTAAAAAAACAAATATCCAATCAGGTCAAAAAGTATTTATAAACGGGGCTACAGGAGCGATCGGTTCCGCGCTATTACAATTTGTCAGACAATACGATGTAGATATATCTGCAAGCTGTAAAACGGAAAACATGGACCTTATAAAATCACTAGGAGCTGATATGGTTTATGATTATACTAAAGTAGACTTTACAGATATCAAAATAGAATATGATTTCATCTTTGATGCTGTTGGCAAAAGTAGCTTTGAAAAATGTAAACTGATACTCAAGAAAAAGGGTATTTATATTTCTTCAGAACTGGGGCCTTATGGAAAGAATCTTTTACGCTCTTTAACTTCTTTTCTTTACAAAAAGAAGGTGATATTCCCTGTTCCTTATAGTACGCATGAGACCATACCTTACATAACTAATCTTATTAATAATGGGAAATTCGATCCTGTAATAGATCGAGTATATTCTTTCGTAAATATTGCCGACGCTTACAGTTATGTCCTCTCAGGTGATAAGATAGGCAATGTGCTCTTAGATCTTGAATCTAAATAACGACTCCTTATTTATTATTTAATAAGCTTTCTTACGTATATTTAATTTAGTAGAATAGAAATCAAGTTCACTACTTGTTTTATTATTTATTAATTCGAAAACCACTTTGACATGAAAAATCTAAAGTTTCTTTTAGGTATCCTTCTCTTACTAGGGATCATATTCTTTGCTAAAGGTTTCCTTACACCTACTGTATCTTACAAAAGCCAGATTACAGTAAATAAATCCGCTAAAGAAGCATGGGCGGTGATGTCAGATGAAGAAAGTCTGCCACAATGGATAAATGGATTCCAAAGGACGGAACTCGTAAGTGGCAGCAACAATACGGTAGGAGCAGTTTCTAATGTCTATGTTGTAGAAGGAGGTAAGGAGATGGTAATGAAAGAAACGATTACAGCTATAAAGCCTTACGAACAATTGGCGATGACTTTCTCTATGGACATGATGGATATGGATTACGAAATGCTGTTTGAAGAGCAAGATGGTAAGACAAGCATCACAAGTAATACAACAGCAAAAGGGAATGGAATTATCTACAAATCTTTAATATCTTTTATGCCTAGTGCTATGAAGAAACAAGAGGATGAAAACCTGGGTAAGCTCAAAAAACTTATAGAGCAAAATACTAAAACCTATTTGCCTGAACCTGTCTCAGAAAGATTAGAAAACAATAGGTAAACTTAATGCTATAAAAAAAGACTTGATTTATCTTAGTTGCCTTTATTCTGAAAGGCTGGATCATTCTCAGGCTTTACATACTCCTTAGATTTTTTACCAAACACAGATACATTGACATAACGCTTAGGGTTAAGTCTTAGATCCTGAAGTAGAAGGGCTAGATTCTGCGAAGTAAGTTCTAGATTATCATACAACTGCTTATCATTCATAAGTTTAGCTAAGCTTCCATCACCGGAATCTATTTTAGTGATTACATCTTTAAGCGAACTTATAGCTTCTGTAGCTTCGACCATAGTATTTTGCATTTCTTTGAGCGATGTTCCTGCCTGATCTATAGCAGCATCTGTTTTGACTAGCGTCTTATCAATCTGTAGGTTGGAAAACTTCTGGCTAGCTAGATCTAAGTTAGAAATCATGCTAGTTATTTGTTGGTTGTTTTCAGCAAGATTAGATGATATAGAAGCAAAGTTTCTGAGAGATGCAGTTAGGTTTTTCTCAGACTTTAACAGTAATGAGTTCATGTTATTTGTCGCATTGGCAAGGTTTGCCGTTACAACTTCTAGGTTTCTTATGGTAGCATCTAGGGGAGCGTCAGAAGATTTGTCTCCTAACTTACCGATAGCTCCTTTTAGAGAACCTCCTAATGCAGTGCCATAGGCTGAGACATCTTCAGTTCCGAGCATAGAACCTAGTAGACCTAAAGATTCGCCTTTTAGTTCTTGACCTGGCGCAGCACAGTCTGAGCCTGTACACATTTTTTCAAAATCTAGTTCTAGCATCCTACCACCTATTGCACTTACAGCTTTAAGCTTAGCAACAGCCGTCTTAGGAACTTTTATATCCTTATTGATATCGTAATCTACTCTTATATTATTGACATTAGCAGGGTCAAGAGTGATGGCCTTTACAACGCCAACTTTATATCCGTTGACCATAACAGGAGAAGCTACTGCTAAGTCCGTTACTTCATCGAATAGAGAATAATAATCGTTTGCCGAGGATAGTAGGTTATTGCCCTTAATATATTGGTATCCAAAAATTACTGCGGCTGCAGTTATAAGTGTAAGAATACCCAGTTTTATTTCACGTCCCATTAGTTGTCTTTGTAATCAAAGGCCGAAATTAGGAAAAAACATCATTGACCGTTTGTTATAGAGCGAGCTTTTTCAATATTTAGTCTAATATTTTCGTCATAAGCTACTAAAAAGGCGCCTTGAAAACCTTTTTCTAATAACATCTTGCGATGTTCATAGGCTTCTGACATATCATCAAATATTCCACTCAAGTACTTAAACATCCCATCTTCATAGATAGTTGTATAAGCAATATTTTTAATTCCTAGTTTTTCTAGTGGATTACACTTTTCTTTAGTAGCAGCTATCTGCACACTATAGTTAACTTTCTTTTTACCTGAACTATTGTATGGTATTCTTGGTGTTTTGGGTTTATTATTCATATTAGGCTTTGCAGCTGAAGTACTTAATGCTGGTTTCGCAGGTCTTAATATGAAATCTTTTTTGGCTACTTCTTTTTGAGCCTGAGCCGCATTAGAAGCTTTTTCTGCATTTGCTGTCCCAGAAGGTTTATAATAATTATCAGGTTTAGGCTTATTATATGGAATAACCTCTTGATTATTACTAGGCTTATTGATGATTTCTACTGTTGTTGTATTGTTTTTGACTTGTATGAAAGAAGGTGCGGCCTTTGACTGATAATAGCTAGAATTATTATTGCTGTTGGTTTGCGCATAAGCGTTATAACTTGTGCTCGGTGAATCAATAAAACTCGATAGGCCAGTAAAAATAGATTCTACTATAGATTTTTTTCCTTTCCTACTACTGAGTATTGCCTCATCTTTTGGATTGGTTAGAAATCCCGTTTCTATAAGCACACTGGGCATAGTAGCTCTTTTAAGTACAACAAATCCAGCTTGCTTGACACCCTTACTTTTCATGTTAGGTAGTCTGTCAAATTGGTTCTCGATTAATTGCGCAACCTCGATACTTTGTTCTAGGTTCGCATTTTGATACATGGATAGAATGATATGACCTTCTGGTGAATTAGGATCATATCCATCATAGTTTGCAGTGTAGTCATCTTCTAATAATACAGACGAATTTTCTCTTTTTGCAATATTGAGATTGTATTCAGTTGTATGTAATCCCATTACATAGGTTTCTGTTCCACTAGCATACTTACTAGGGAAAGCATTACAATGTATAGAGAGAAATAAATCGGCCTTGTTTTCATTAGCTATTTTGGTTCTTATATGCAGCGGGATAAACACATCTGTTTTACGCGTGTAGATTACTTCTATATGAGGATAGAATAGATTTATTTTTTCTCCTAAGGAAAGCGCTAATTCTAGAACAACATGCTTTTCCGTAGAATGCTTCCCATTACAACCAGCATCTTTGCCACCATGACCAGGATCTATTACAATTGTATTGATATTAGAAAAATTAACTGGGATATCAGTTAAATTGACGTTAAAGTGGTGCTTATCACAGGCAGATAAGCTGTAGTAACATGACATTAGCATGATTACAAACGTTAAATTGAGGTGTAGTTTTCTCAAAAGACGTAAATTTAAATTGTACCTTTCACCAAGGTATTAAAATTCGCAATAATATTCATAAATAGTTTGACTAGAATCGTTTATATAGTATGTATTTTTATAATGTGTGTAGTTAATACCACTATTTTCTGTCAAACTAGTCCAGATTCGCTCCTTATAGATTCATTATACACTAATCAGGATACCATCTTTCCTACTTCCACAGATACAACTATTGTACCTGAAATTGCTGAAAAGAAAAAAATTGGCTTTTCTGAAGACTCTTTTGATGCCCCGATAGAATATGGAGCAACAGATAGTATGCGCTTTGACAATTCGAAAAACGAAGTCCACTTATGGGGATCTGCATTTGTACATTATGAGCAGATGAAATTGACGGCTGGTTACATCATTTTCAATTTTGAATCGGATATAGCAGAAGCTTTTACAACCAGGGATAAGAATGGTAGAAGATTAGAACAACCGACGTTCGATGATGGTAGCAAGCAACTTAAGTACAGAGAACTTAAGTATAATTTCAAAACAGAGAAAGGTATCGTTTACGATGCGATTACCCAAGAGGGCGAACTCTACCTTCATGGTGCTAGGACAAAGTATATTTCTAAAGGTGTAGATTCTACCTTACAAGAGGAAAAGATCCTATATAATAAAAACGCGCTGATCACTAGTTGTAATCATGAGCATCCTCATTTCGGGATCCGTACTTCTAAGCTCAAGGTAGTACCTGATAAGATAGCGGTTGTAGGTCCTGCCCAATTAGAAATAGCTGGAATACCGACACCTGTAGTCTTGCCTTTTGGGTTTTTTCCCCTAGCAGAAGGAGAATCATCAGGTTTTCTATTTCCTAATGATTACGAATATTCTGAAAGCCTAGGATTTGGCTTCAGGGGGATGGGATGGTATTTCCCTATTAGCGATTATATGGATCTTACGCTTAGAACTGATTTCTACACTAGGGGAACCTGGGGACTTAATCTTACGAGTGCTTATAAGAAAAGATATAAATATAATGGATCTGTCAATCTTTCTTTCAATGACAATAGAACAGAAAACCTTACGGATGGATCCTATGATTCTAATAAGAGTTTCCGAATAGCCTTAAGACATAATCAAGATGCCAAGGCTCATCCATACAGATCTATCGGGGGAACTATAAATTTTGAAAAAAATAATTACTCTAGGACGGTTAACAATGATGCTAACTCTGCAACTAGAAATGTTATTAGGTCTAACTTTAATTTTACACACAGTATGCCTAATACACCTTTTAATTTTACCGCTGGTCTGAGTCACTCTCAGAATACAAATACAAATGAGGTGGATCTTACATTGCCAGATATCACCTTAGCTATGAGGACAATCTATCCATTCAAGAACAAGAATAGAGGAGGGAATGAAGAAAAATGGTTTGAAAATATTTCGTTTAGATATGATACCCAGCTACAGAATTTTGTTGCCAGTACAGACTCGACTATTTTTACGAATGCTGTTTTTGATGATCTGAGAACAGGGATGAATCATAATATGTCTACAGCAATGAGTTTTCGTGCGCTCAAGCACTTTAGTGTAAGCCCATCTATTTCCTATAACGAAAAGTGGTTTACGAGGAGAGAAACAAGAGAATATTTTTCCGAAAATGATTCTATTGCAGAAGGTTTTGAAAATGCTTTTAATACGTTCAGAACCTACAATGTGGGTATATCTGCGACGACACAGGTTTTTGGAACTATGTTGTTCAATCGGGGAAAGATAAAGGGTATACGTCATACCCTTAAGCCTAGGTTCGGATTTAATTTTACGCCAGAAACTAGAGATAGATACATACAAGTTCTACAAGCTGGCGAGGATGATCCTATAGAATATTCACCATTTCCTAATCAGCCTTTTAGTACGAGTTTAGGTAATAAGGCGATGAATTTTAACTATGGGTTTGGTAATAATTTGGAAGTTAAATACTTTTCTAAAAAGGATTCTACAGATAAGATATTTAAGGTATTCGATAGGTTAGATGTTTCTGGTTCTCACAACTTTATTGCAGACTCTCTTAAGTGGAGTACCGTAGGGCTTAGCGCTAGTTCTAGACTCTTTAAGAATATTACAACAATAACAGTAAGGATGACTTTTGATCCGTATATGGAAAATGAATCGGGCAGAAGAATTAATACTCCAGTATTAAGTGAGCAAGGAAAATTATTACGAACAGATTTCGGATCTTTCAAACTGACCAATAGGATGGCCTTCTCAAAGATAAGAGATTTATTTCTTAAGAAACACGATGATCATACAAAGGGCGGGGGTAGAGGTAGCGACTCTAGGGATAGACCAAGTGGAGATAGAAATGATATAGATGCTTATATTCCAAATGATAGTTCCTCAGATATAGTTCAAAATCGAAATTTTTCCGATCAAGAAGAAGGTGAGTTAGGTCCAGACCGACAGCCAGCATTTACAAGCCTATTTGACAAGCTTAATATTGTACATGATTTCGAATGGAGATATGCTACCCAAGGAGAACAGGATTCCAGCTTTGTTTTTAACCATTCTATTAGTATGTCTGGAACGATAAACTTAACGGAAAACTGGACGATTGCTGTAGGAAATATAGGCTATGATTTTGTCAATAAAGGATTAAACTATCCTAGGTTCACCTTTAGAAGAAAATTACACTGTTGGAACATGGATTTTTCTTGGACACCAAATAGAGATACTTATTCATTTTTCATAGGAGTATCAGGAGGAGCCTTTAACTTCCTCAAGTATAATTACGGTCAGAATAATATTGATGGCTTGTTCAGGTGATCAGTAAACTCTAATCAAGATAGGTATAGGGAAACCTGAGCATATCAAAACCAATAAAAGTTTAGTAACACGCGCTGATATATTGATCAGAAATTTGTCGCATTTCTTTTGATATATTTATATATCTTATTGTTACATTTTATTGTTTGTTCACAGAAGGACTGGGGAATTAGAAGTAGATAAATTAAGTTAATAGTGATTTGATTTCGCTTAAGATCCTTTAAAAGTATTTATCTTTTTATTTGATTTTTTAAATTTTGAACCCAGGTTAAGAAATCGATTTCTATAAAGTGATAATATGTTTCATTATCGTTTTTCATTTTAGTTGATTCTTCTATGTGTTCGTCTAATTTAGAAGGGTTTTTTTGAATTTTTTTCATAATTTTTGCTAATGCCATAAGCCCATCTGGAATATTTTTATTTCTATACAACGCATCTTGAAAACTATCTACTAAAGAATTATTTTCTAATGTAAAATGTACGTATATACTACATAAGTAATAATAAGGAAGAGAGTATTTTTCAATATCTGAAAGCCTCCAATCGGATAGAATCTCGCCTGCCAGTTGGATTTCATTAGATGAAATTAATATGTTAGCAAAAGATAAATTAATAGAATCTATTTGAGTTTGGTTTAGTTGTTTACGATGAGTAGTCATAAATTTTTTATACGATTCTTTTAACTCATCTAACTTAGAAAAATCAGAATTTACGGAATACCATTTTAATTTAAGATACAGTTCGCAGAATTTTTTGACAATATAATCTTTATCTTTCACTTCATAATTTTCAAGTTTTTTCATCATAGATTGATAAATACTCTCATCTTTAAAGATTATTGCGGTAAATATTATATTATTTAGGGCTTTACTAAACTCACTACCTAATATATTCTTATTCATCTCTATCAATGCTATTCGTTTGTGACAATATTCTAGGGATTTATTTCCGTCTCTTTCAAAAAGTGATTTAAGGCCATTACAAAAAAATAAGTAGTCTTTAGCTTTTACGGATAAATCTTTTTCAGGGATATTTAAGAGATCTAGATTTGAAGTAAATATTTTTTCTAAAGTATGCCTAGGTACATACATTGGTAGCTCATATTGTAATTCAATAAATTTATACTTCAAGTATTTCAATTTGGATATTAGATCTAACTGTTGAGAGTAGTAAAATCTTTCTTGAAGTAATAACTCTATATGAGAAAAATATAAAGAATCAAATGAGTCATAACTAATTTTTTCTTCTAGATTGCTGATAATAACAAGGATCGAAAATTTTTCTAAGCTTAGCGCTTTCGCTTTTAATTTTTTTAATTTTTTTAATGCTTGCTTATAAAGGCCTTTGCTTTTTAGTTCAGTACAGAAGATGAGTTCAGATGTTAATTTTTCAGTTTCGCCTTCATAGAATAATGATTTTATAGATATCGCCCTTAATAAACGAGAGTATAAATTATGAGATTCATAATTTAAGTTTTGGATACTGATATTTTTTATTTTTATTTTTAATTTTTTAGAATCAGTAGTACTATTTATTATTTTATATAGTTTGTAAAAAGATTTTGATTTATTTTTCGCCTCCAATTTAGTAAACATTGACTTCTCCGCTGAAGTCATATTCTTTATAAGTTTACTAACATTTTCCATAGTATTGCGTAAAATAATTATTAGTGATATCTAAGGATTTTTTAGTCAATAAAACGAATCTATACTTATACGTCTTATCTTTTTTATTTACAAAAGTAAATATCGAAATTTTATTTAAAATCTATTTAGTATATATGGTTTTTTAGAAGCTTATTTTAATTTATCTTCCCGAGAATTATATATAAGAAAAAGACTGTCCTTATATTAAAAGAACAGCCTTTCTCAGCGGGTGTTAATTCTAATATATCTTCTTAATAATTAGCAACCGAAGAATGCTGCTGCCCAAGAAGGAAGGAAATCACAAATGTTGAATGGTTCATCATCATCATCATTATCATTATCATTATCATTTCCACCACCATTACTGCTACTACAGCTGATAGAAACAGATGGATTATCACAATCGATTTGATCAATTACGTTTCCGTTACTAGAAACTGTAATAACTCCAGCAGATGCAGATACAGAAAGACTAGTCGCATCGTAAGTAAATGTTCCACAATCAGTTGTAAGTGTACATGCAGCAGATGCACTACCTATAAACACAAAAGCTACCATTAAGGTTAAAACAAAATTTTTCATAATAATTATTTATTTAGTTATTGTAATTAAAGCACAAGGATAAATGAAAGATTCTTATTTTAAAATATTACATTTTTAATGTATTTGCTTTTTAATGTATTAATTTTAGCTGTAAAGTATTGTAATACAGTTAGTTATGAGATTAAATAATTTGTATTTGAATTAGAATTTCATGCCTGTTTATTTAATGGCTATAAGACTGGGACAGTTTGTTGGAGGTTTGTAAGGATGGTTTTTAGCGTCGTACTTTTCTGCGCTGGATCAATTTGGTTACTTTGGAAAAATAGATTATTATCCAGATGGAATGATCAAAGTATACAGATACCAAAACATTGACAAGTTAAGTTTAGAAGCGAAGTAGACAATAACTAATGCAAGATTGTGCAACATTGGATATAGTGATATTGGCAGGAGTGGTGAGTAAACATCGCCTACATATACAAATTGAATATCTACCGAAACATTCAATAAGTTACTTAAAGAAAAAATTGTAAGGAACAAGAAGTCGGTTACTATAATGGAATTCACTCATGTAAGAAAGAGATATTGGGGACAGCGATATTGGGAAAGGCATATGAAGTATGTAGTAGTGGAAATATAACTGAATACACAATAACAAGAATATCTCGAGTAACATAGAATAACAAGAATATCTTGAGTAACATAGAAAGTCAAATGATATAAATCCAGATAATTTTATGCTCAAAGAATAAAGATTTTAGTCCTTGAATTTTAAGCCCACCTACTTCTATTAAGTGGTATTTGAGTTAAGTATTTTTATATCTATAATAAAATTAAATAACCAATTAAATATCAAGATAAAGGCTTGATAATTAGTTAGATAAGTATTAGATTATGAAATCAAAAAGTTAATTTTTGTTTTTTATAAAATTTATTAATGACTTTCTATCGACATTTTATAAGTATGTTTAGAAAGATTTAAAATTGTATACAACCGTTCACCGAAAAGATTAAAGTTAGGATCCACGTATTATCTTTTTGTTGCCTTAAATCCAAATTTCCATGTTTGATTATCAGGTCATGCTGGATTACTATTTTATTTCTAAATAAACCTAACCACTATAAATATGAAAAAGTTAAATTTATTACTTTTCGTTCTTTTAGCTATTGCGGCGTTAGATTCTAACGCCCAATCTAAAGTTGCAGAGATGATTCAAGATCATCAAAATGATTTTATTTCAGCAGATATTTCTAGTCCATTTTCAATTGTGGAAAATAGAAACGATATAATTGAAGAATCAGTTTTAGATGAGAAGACATTCTTATCATTAGATAATACATTTAATAAATCAGTGTTAGAAAGAGATGACAAGATTCTCAAGCTAGCCGTACCTATTGGAAATGAAATATTTAATCTGAGCCTTGTACAGGTTAATATATTTTCCGATGGTTTTAAACTTTACGAAAGTTCGGATAGATCGACAGCATTATACTATACAAATAGAGCATATTACTGGGGTACTGTAGATGGTGATCCTAATTCACTAGTGGCAATAAATATTTTTAAAGATGAAATATCTGGATTGATATCTTTAGATAGAAAATCATATACTGTTGGTAAAGTAAAAGATCAAGATTTACATATAATATATGAAGAGGATAATTTGAATGGATTACCAGTTTATGAATGCCAGACTGAGGATACTGGTTTTGTTGTGAAAGATACTGATACTGATAATGTTGATTTGTCTAGTATGGATGCAAATAATTGTGTCAATATGTATTTCGAGGTAGACAATGATCTATATAATACATTTGGATCTACATCGGCAACATTTAATTATGTATCTGGTGCTTTCAGTCAGGTGGCTATATTGTACGCTAATGAATCGATTAATGTTGTACTTAATGAACTATTTATTTGGAATACTAATGATCCTTATTCTGGAAACTCTACAGAAGATTATTTAAATGCGTTTAAAAATAATCTAAATGGTAACTTTAATGGTGATCTTGCTCATCTAGTTGGAATTAATACTGGCGGAGGTATTGCATATATTGATGTTCTATGTAACAGTAATTTTGGGTATGGATATAGCAGTATCTTTGATACGTATCAGTCTGTTCCTACATACTCTTGGACTGTATATGTTCTAACTCATGAGATTGGTCATAATTTAGGATCACCACATTCTCACAATTGTTCATGGAATGGGAATAATACAGCTATCGATGGATGCGGACCGGCGGCAGGGTTTTCTGAAGGTTGTGATGCACCTATCCCAAATTCAGGCGGTACAATAATGAGCTATTGTCATCTAAATTCAGTAGGAATAAATTTCAATAATGGGTTTGGTCCTCAGCCAGGTGATCTTATCCGGAATAGAGTTTTTAATGCTTCATGTTTAACTTCATGTGACGATGATGATGGTTGTCCAAATGTTGGAGCTTCATGTAACGATGGAGATTCATGTACTGTTGGTGATGAGATAGATGCTGATTGTAATTGTGTAGGAAATTATGTAGATGCAGATAATGATGGTTTCTGTATTGGTGAAGATAGTAATGATAACGATCCATGCGTCCCTAATAATTCAGGTTGTGATGATGGTGATGGTGGATCTTGTTCACAGGTAACTGTACAGATTAATACAGATAATTATCCAGGTGAGACTACATGGCAAATCAAGCAAGGAAATACAGTTCTCTTGTCTGGAGGCCCCTATGGCCAAACTAACACTCTTTACTCAAGTAATGTTTGTTTGGAGGCGGGCTGTTATACATTTAATATTTTTGATTCTTATGGAGATGGGATTTGCTGTGGGTATGGAAGTGGTTCTTATGTAGTTTTTGATGATAATTATGTATACGCATCTGGTGGTCAGTTTGGCACTTCAGAACAAGTATCTTTCTGTGTTTCTGATTCAGGTGATCCAGGCTGCACTCAGACTGGTGATCCTTGTAACGATGGCAATATTTGTACTGTTGGTGAAACATACAATGCTGACTGTAACTGCACAGGTGGTATCTACACTGATTCAGATAATGATGGATTCTGTGTAGGAAATGACCCTAATGATAATGATCCATGTATTCCAGATGATTCTGGTTGTGGGGGAGGAGGATGTACAGATTTAACTGTACAAATAAATCTAGACAACTATCCAGGTGAAACTACATGGCAACTAAAACAAGGAAATAATTTGTTGCTATCAGGTGGTCCATATAGTCAGTCGGGAACAACAGTATCCAGTAGCATCTGTCTTGATGATGGTTGTTATACATTTACAATTTTTGATTCTTACGGTGATGGAATCTGTTGCGGATATGGTAATGGATCTTTTGCTGTTTTTGCTGGAAATAATACATATGCTTCTGGAGGGCAGTTTGGATCTTCTGTTACAGCTAATTTCTGCTTTTCAGGAACTGGAGGTACTCCTTCTAGTAATAGTTTGAATACGGCTGAGATATCTATTTATCCTAACCCTGTAAGTGCCATAGACGAATTACAGATAGAGGCAGATGTTAACAATGTAATAAATACAGTAGAATTGTATAATATGAATGGACAGATCATAAAATCTATAAATTCTGTAGTAGAAAGTAATAAAATGACTGTTTCTTTAGATGGTATGGGAACGGGATCTTATCTAGTAAGAGTAAAAGCGCTAGATCAAGTAATTACTAAGAAGATTTTAATTATTGAATAATTATTTCGTGTATAATTATTTTGGGTCGCTTTGTAAGAAGCGACCCTTTTTTGTTGCACTTTAAGTGTTGGATTGAAACTCTAAACTATTACAAATTGACATATTAGCTGCCTTAAAATATTTTAAAACTAAGTTGTCAATATTCAAGATTAAATACGTTATCATTGTTATTTACATCGAGTTACTCCATTCTAATAAAAGCTAATCTAAGGGCCTGAGGTAGTGGAGTTATATAGAGCTAATTTTTTGACTTAATAATTGAATAAGAATCCGAATTTATGATTGCGTTAAATTCAGATTCTTAAATTTTACTTTTCGGAAATTTAACTCCTACCTGCCATTACACCGCCATCTATATCTATTACCGCTCCCGTAATCCATGAAGAAACAAGATATAAGCAAAGAGTAACAAACTTAATTTTATGATTTTCCTTAAAAACGCTATATTCAAGGCTACTAACCATAAAATATAAGAGTGATGAAATTTCTTTCCCTTGCTAGAGTCTTACTATTGATAATGCTTATTTCTCCATTTACAGGAATAACTCAGGAAAAGAGTGATAAGAATAAGCCAGCTAATCCACTAGATGAGTTATCCTTATCGGCACTTAATTTCAGAGAAATAGGTCCTGCATTGACATCAGGAAGAATATCTGATATTGCTGTAAACCCAAAAAGAAACCAAGAATATTATGTGGCAACTTCTTCTGGAGGCGTATGGAAAACAAGTAATAACGGGACAACTTATAAGCCTATATTTGACAATCAAGGAAGTTACTCTATAGGTTGCGTCACTATAGATCCTAATAATCACAATGTTATATGGGTAGGTACTGGTGAGAATAATAATCAACGTTCTGTAGCTTACGGAGATGGTGTCTACAAGTCTGTAGATGGTGGAAATAGTTGGACCCATATGGGTTTGAAAAATTCAGAGCATATCGGAAAGATAATAGTCCATCCAGATGACTCTAATGTGGTGTATGTTGCCGCTATTGGACCTTTATGGAGTAGAGGAGGAGATAGAGGATTATACAAGTCTACAGATGGAGGTGAAACGTGGAAAGCAACTTTAGAAATAGATAAGTATACTGGTGTTACTGATATGGTTATGGATCCAGTAAATCCAGATATTATTTATGCAGCAGCTTTCCAGCGAGCAAGACATACGTTTACCTATCTAGGAGGTGGTCCAGGTTCGGGTATGTACAAATCAGTAGATGGTGGAGACAATTGGACAAAGGCAAACAAAGGACTTCCTTCTGTAGAAATGGGTCGTATAGGGTTAGCAGTAACTCCGGCTGATCCAGAAATTATATATGCAATAGTAGAAGCTGCTCAGGGTAAGTCTGGTTTTTACAAGTCTACGAATAGAGGTGCAAGTTGGTCTAAGCAAAGTAGTAAGGTTACCAGTGGTAATTATTATCAAGAGATAATTGCTGATCCAGTAAATCCTGATAGGATATACACGATGGATACTTGGATGCAAGTATCTCATGATGGAGGAAAATCTTTCAAGAATGTAGGAGAAGATTTTAAGCATGTAGATAATCATTCTCTTTGGATAAATCCAGAAAATAATACACATCTTCTTGTAGGTTGCGATGGTGGAATTTACGAATCTTGGGATCTAGGCAAGACTTGGAGTTTCAAGGCTAACTTGCCTGTTACACAGTTTTATAAGGTAGCGCTAGATAATGAAGAGCCTTTCTACAACGTATACGGTGGAACACAGGATAATTTTTCTCTGGGAGGGCCTAGTAGAACGCAAACTGCTCATGGCATTACGAACAGAGATTGGTTTATAACCCACGGAGGTGATGGCTTCGAATCTCAGATAGATCCAGAAAATCCAGATATTGTTTATGCTCAGTCGCAGTATGGTGTACTAGTACGATATGATAGAAAAAATGGTGAAGAGGTAGGTATACAACCGAAGGAACGCAAAGATGAATTAGCTTATAGATGGAACTGGGATGCTCCTCTTATTGCTAGTCCTCATGCTTCGGGAAGATTATATTTCGCAGCTAACAAAGTATTTCGATCTGATGATTATGGAAATAGTTGGGAAGTAATAAGCGAAGATCTTACTAAACAAATTAATAGGAATGAGTTGAAAATTATGGATAAGGTTTGGAGTATCGATGCAGTGGCTAAAAACAGATCTACTTCGCCATACGGTACGATTGTAGCGATGAGCGAATCTACCTTAGATCCTAATCTAATAATTGTAGGAACCGATGATGGAAATGTACAAGTCACCAATAACGGCGGGAAAACTTGGTCAACATCTAGATCCATTCCAGGTGCTCCTAGTAATGCATATGTCAATGCTGTTTTTGCTTCTCATCATGATGCTAATGTAGTCTACCTAGCGCTTAATCATCATAAGTACGGTGATTTTAAACCGTATATATATAAGAGTGTAGATCAAGGAAAATCTTGGAAAAGTATAAACAGTAATTTGCCAGATAGAGGAAGTGTCTATGCTATAGAGGAGGATCATGTAGATCCTAATCTGATATTTTGTGGGACAGAATTTGGTGTCTTTTTCAGTTCTAATCAAGGAAGTAACTGGAAACAGTTAAAGGCAGGTGTGCCTACTGTAGCGGTTAGGGATCTGGCGATACAGAAAAGAGAGAATGATCTTGTTCTAGGAACCTTCGGTAGAGGATTCTATGTGCTAGATGATTATAGCGCATTGAGAAACTTAGGTAATGGATCTATAGTTGGTGATGCAAAATTATTTCCAACGAGAACTGCTCTTGCCTATGAGCAGAGCAAACCATTAGGACTACCAGGAAAAGCTTTTCAAGGTGATGCTTACTATACAGGAGAAAACTTAGATCCAGTAGCTATGCTCACTTATTATTACGGAAAGAATCACGAAACGCTAGAAGATGGCAGAAAGGAGAAGGAGAAAGAAAATACAAAAAACAAACGAGGTAATACCTATCCATCTTATGATGAACTCAAGGCAGAAGGAGAGGAGTTACCTACGAACTTATTATTTACTATAAAAGATGATTCAGGAAAGATCGTAAGGAAAATATTTAAAAAACCTGGTAAAGGTATTCAACGTATACACTGGGATCTCCGCTATGCTTCCAAGGAACCAGTGAGTTTAGGCGGTTCAGGTTTTTACAATCCCTTTGCAAGTGTTCCTAAGGGTAATCTAGTAGCTCCAGGAAGTTATACAGTAGAAATGGGAATTATGGAAAACGGTAGTTATACTAAACTTGCAGAACCAGAAACAGTAATGGTAAAAGCACTTAACAACGCCGCTATACCGAATACTGATAAAGAAGGAACTGTGGTTTTTCAGCGTGAGGTACATGAGTTGTCTAGATCCATATCTGGAGCAGGGAATATGATGTCAGAGCTAGGAAATAAGCTGAAACATATCAGGGAAGCTATCAAACTTGTAGAGCAACCTTATGCTGATCTATCCAATGATTACAATATGATAGATCGTAAGATGAAGGATATTAGAACTAGACTTTATGGAGATTCTTATAAGTCAAAATTAGATATAGATCAGATACCTTCTCCTGCGACGCGAGTTGGATGGATTAGTTACGAGCAGGGTAGTTCTACATCAGCGCCAACAAAAACGCATATGGAAAGCTTAGCGATTGCCAAGGAAGAATTTGCTCCTATTTTATCCGATCTAAAGGATCTAATCAAAAACGATTTGTATAATCTAGAGAAGAAGTTAGAGGAAGCGGATGCACCTTATACACCAGGAAGAAGTATACAATTGCTTTTTGAGAAATAAGTTTTGTAGGTATTTGTCAATAAGTAGAAAGTTGTAAAATTTAGATATAAAATTGATTTTTTAAGTCAAATAATTCTGATATGAGTAAGAAGTTTAAGAAAATAAAAAACCTCTTAAATTTCCATTAGCTACCTGATATGATACTGCTTATGGTGGTATTGATCTATGAGTATTGACTGCGCATTTGATGAATCCTGTCGCGCTCGCTTTACTTGTAATTCTTGTGGTAAATATTTTTGTAAGAAAGCTTACGTCCGCAGTTGTTGTAGGATCTATTTTTGCCCTTCTTAGCTCTTATATGGTTCTAGCACTGATTTCAGAATTTAGAGAATTTCCAGACATGAGTTAAGATGCTAAGAATATGTTAGTTGTAGGTTCGATATACTTAAGCTTTGCTTTTGTCGCTTCCATCTGGATGATACAAAAAAGTCTAGCTCAAAAAGAGCAAGAAACGTAAACGATCACTATGTCAAAAGTAATTCTAGAAACGGAGAGAATAATCCTAAGGGAAGCAGAAATCACCGATGCATCTTTTGTGCTCGAATTACTAAATAGTAAGCCTTGGCTAGCCAATATAGGCGATAGAAATATCAGAAGTATAGCAGATGCAGAAAGCTATATCCACAACTCTCTTATCAGTGAATATGAAAAAAACGGATATGGAGGTTTTCTTATGGTAGAAAAGAAATCTAATAAGGTAATAGGCAACTGTGGTATATTTAAAAGAACATATATGGAAACCCCTGATCTTGGCTTTGCTGTTTTAGAAAAATACATGCGTCAAGGCTTAGTTTACGAAGCAGCTTCAGCACTTGTAAAGTATGCTTTTACAGTTCTAGATTTTGATCAGCTCAAAGCTATTACGACCAGGGAAAATTTGGCTTCACGTTCACTTTTAGAAAAATTACATTTTGCTGTCGAAGGAACCATAATAGATAAGGATTCTCAGGAGGAATTGTTGTTGTATGCTCGGAGTAAGCAATAATTATGTCGCTATAGGTTAGTAGTTAAAATAGATTACTGCCTTTTATCTTCCTAATTCTACTTCTATTTAATACCTCATTTGATTTAAACTATCAGTACATTTGCACCCTTATGAAAATAATTATAGCAGGGGCAGGATCTGTAGGTTATCATCTTGCCAAGTTATTATCAATGGAGAATCAAGATATTACAATTATTGATTGTGAGGAAGAGATTCTAGAACAGACAGCTGGCAAGCTGGATGTTATGACCCTAAGAGGTAATGCTTCGTCTATAGATGTACTCAGTGATGCTGAAATAACCAATGCAGATCTATTTATAGCGGTGACTACTTCTGAGGAAACCAATCTCTTAAGTGCTTTACTAGCAAAACAACAAGGCGCGAAAAGAACTATAGCTCGAGTAAACAATTCGGAATTTCTTTCTCGAGATCAGAAAAATTATTTTGCAGAGATAGGAGTGGATATCCTTATTAGCCCAGATCTACTAGCTGCTAACGAGATCAAGAGACTAATCAAAGCTGCAACGCTTACAGATATTTTCGAATTCGAAGAAGGACGTATTAATGTTGTCGGTCTAACAATTGATAATAATTCTAACCTAGTAGGAAAGAGAATATCCGAGATCAATAATGGTGGAGAAGATTCTTTTGATTTTAGAGGTGTTGCTCTGTTACGAAATCATACTACCATCATTCCACGAGGTAGGACGACTTTAAGAAGGGGAGATCACTTATATCTCAGTGTAAAATCTGATAACATAAAACAAGTAATGCCTTTCCTAGGGAAAGAAACTAAAGATATAAAGAACATAATGATCATTGGCGATACTTCCTTGGCATTGCGAACTGCTGAGCTATTACAGAAGGAATATAATGTCACCATCATTATGAAAAGTAAAGCCAAGGGAAAAGAATTTCTTAATATTCTAACAGACTGTCTGATTACCATTGCAGATCCAGGAAATAAAGAATTGCTTCTACAAGAAGGCTTATCTAATATGGATGCTTTTATAGCGCTTACGCCTAACTCTGAGACGAATATTCTGACGAGTCTTGTTGCAGAGAACTCTGGCGTATATAAGACAATTGCCTCAGTTGACAATGAGGTTTATACACATATATCTCAGAATATAGGAGTCGATACGATTATCAATAAGAAGATTATAGCTGCCAATAATATATTCAGATTTGTAAGAAAGGGAAAGGTAAAAGCGATAGCAACTTTACATGGGGTAGATGCAGAGATTATCGAATTCGAAATAAGAAAAAATAATAGAATCACTTCGCATACATTGAGCGAACTTAAGCTGCCAGATTCCTCGATTGTAGCAGGTGTCATAAGAGGTAATGATAGTATTATACCAAGTGGGAATCTTACCCTCCAGATGGGAGATAAAATAATTGTATTCGCATTGCCTGATGCTATCAAAAGGGTAGAAGAGACTTTCAAATAATGTTTGTCAATTATAAAATAGTATTTAATGTCATAGGGATAGTTGTATTCTTCCTTGGTATGCTTATGTGTCTACCAGGTACCTATGCATGGCTTACTGATTCTGTGGATACCAGTGGTATTTTTATGGCTGCTCTTAGTGCTGCTGTTTTGGGATTGATTATGTTTTTGATTACCCAGTCAGAAAATAAGTCTATAAGAAAAAGAGAAGGATACCTAATAGTAAGTCTTGCATGGATTATCTCTTCATTGGTCTGTGCTGCGCCTTATATTTTTACAGGAGTATGTAGTCAGTATGTCAATGCATTTTTTGAAAGTATATCAGGATTAACCACAACTGGAGCTACCATATTTACAGATATAGAATCTCTGCCGGAGGGCGTTTTGTTATGGCGTAGTATGACGCAGTGGATAGGCGGTATGGGAATTATTGTGCTTACTGTAGCGATATTTCCGCTCTTAGGAATAGGAGGGGTAGAGTTGTTCGTAGCGGAATCTCCGGGGCCTACTTCTAACAAGATACATCCTAGGATCAAGGAAACTGCTAAGCGATTATGGTTACTGTATGTCAGTATAACCTTCCTACTTATAATTATATTATTCCTCGAAGGTATGACGCCATATGATGCCCTGAATCATGGATTGACAACCATTGCAACAGGAGGTTTTTCTACGAAAAATGATAGTATAGCTCATTTTTCTAGCCCTTTGATACAGTATACTATTATATTTTTCATGTTCCTTGCCGGAATCAACTATTCTCTTATATACGCAGGTGTAAAAGGAAAATTTTCTAAGGTGTGGGCTAGTGAAGAATTCAAGGCTTATGTGTTATTTGTTAGTGTAACTATATTTATGATTACACTATCGATATTTAACACTACCGATTATAATCTAGAGACTTCATTTAGGGCTGCTGCTTTCCAGATTATTTCATTCGTAACAACAACCGGGTATGTTTCAGCAGATTATACTGCTTGGCATCCATCTACAACTATGTTTTTCTTTTTCTTGTTGTTTGCTGGTGGTTGTGCCGGCTCTACCGCTGGAGGAATTAAGTTTATAAGACATCTGGTTTTTGCTAAGAATTCATTCTTAGAGTTTAAGCGATTGTTACATCCTAACTCCCTTATAAGAATCCGTATCGACGGTAATCTTGTTGCACCTAAGATTCTAACCCATGTACTCGTTTTTCTTCTGATATATTTACTCATTTTCTTTTTTGGAACATTTTTAATGAGTTTTATTTTAGTGGATTTCGAGCAACCCTTATTGAGTGCTGCGGGAGCAGTCGCTACCTCTTTAGGTAATGTTGGTCCTGCGATAGGTCAGCTAGGGCCGGTAGATAATTTTACGGAAGTTCCTGCCATCGGGAAATGCTTATTAGCCTTTATCATGCTGCTAGGTAGGTTAGAATTATTCAGTATTCTGATCTTATTGACTCCTTTTTTCTGGAGGATAAACTAATACAGAAAAGTAAAAAGTGGAGCAGGAAATTATTAGAATTTTAGATTCAGTCCCAAGGTGAAATTTATGCCTAGATCATCGGCAAAATATCTTTGCCTGTTCAGATAATCTCTGTAGCTAGTATTTAGTAAATTGTCGGCAGCAGCTACAATCCTAAGTCTGTTGCTGGCTAGTTGCATATCGCCAGATAATTTTAATCCTAACAAGTTATAAGCATCAGGAGGTAATATGAAATCCTGAGAGGCAAGAATTCTTGTCTGCTCAAAAACGTAGTTGTTATTAATTTCTAATTGTAAATTTTCTATATTTTTCTTACCTATTTTCAGGGTCTTTTCTAAATCATAAACTAACTTAACTTTTAGATTATTAGAAGGAATATTGATTAAGGGTAGATCGTTTTCTACATCATCTGCATAGATAAAATTGTAACTTGCTGTAGCAGATAATTCATTAGTAAGGAAGTAAGTTCCTAGAAGATCTAATCCTATAATACGTGCATTAGTCTGTTCGTATTTAAAAACAGGAAACGCACCTCTTATGGTTAATCTAAGTTCATCTTGTGCTTGCAGATAGATATAATCATTGACATACTGAAAGTAGGTCTGTGCCTCTAGTACATGTTTGTCATTAATATTCGTAATAAGGCTGATGAGGGTTTTGAAAGATTGTTCTACTTGTAAATTTATATCTCCTTCTTCGATTCCAGAGACCCCTTGGTGAAGTCCTTGACTATAGAGTTCGTTGATGCCTGGGTTACGACTAGTATATCCTAGATTATAGACTAGCTTAGTGTCAGGAGTCAGAAAATAAGACAAACCTAATGAACCACTTAGATTATTGAAATTATTGCTGTATCTAATAATTTCTCTTGGAATCTTATTGCTTATGGAGGCAACATTCTGTTGGATATTATCATACCGGATGCCAAAGTCTAAAACAGATTTTTCTGCTACTCTAGTCCATACCATGAACACGCCAGAGTTAAATGATCTGTAATCAGGAATCAGAGGCAGTATTCCAGTCTCTGTATCATTTGTATTATCAGTAATATTAAACTGGTATCCCGTTTTCAATTTCCAGTTCTGGAATTCTTTGCTCAACTTACTTTCGAGAAAGAAACTATATTGTGTTAGGTCTAATGTAGGGATATCACTTCTATCACCTCTCCTTACATCAAATTCTTTTCTAAGATTTATTTGTCCCGCAATAGAAAAATCTAGCCAGGTGTTATCATTGAAAAAATATTTATTATCGAGCTTTACAAGATGATGGTTTACCTTTTGGTTAGGAGAATCTATAGTGAAGTTTCTAGAGTCCTCTGTGAAAAATGGAGTATCCCTTGAGAAGGCTGATTCGAGGTCTGTAAGGTTACCGATCTGCGAACCCTTCAGTAAGCCAAGTTCTGTATTGAAACTACTTAGTAATAAATCGGAACTCCATTTCTCACTCATGGTTTTCTCTAGTTGGAGGGTGAAATTCAATTCTTCAGATCCAGTGTTCGTCAGAAAATAATTAGGTGCTTTTCTGTCTCCAGATTTTTTGATAGTTCCACTAAATTTCCACGCCAGCACACGGTTGTATTTTTGTAGTTGTAAGTTAGCGCCGTTACTTAGTCCATTGGATTCGAAGAAGTAATTTAGTTTTCCATGTAGATGTGGATCTTTCTCTATCTTTCCTGCTTCCACAAGAATTACAGATCCGAGATTAGATCCCATATATTCGTTAGCTGCAGCACCTTTTACAACGGTAAGTTTACCAGCACTAAGCGGATCTATTTCTGGGCTATGATCGACACCCCATTGCTGACCACTCTGAGCCACTCCATTATTGACTATAGTAAGTCTATTTCCATATAATCCTTGTACAACAGGTTTCGCTATGCCTCTACCATTCTTGATGCTGCTTACACCTGCAACAGACTCTAGTAGATTAGCTAAGGATTCCTGAGCTCTATCTGAGATAACTCTCTGAGTAACTACATCTTCTTGTTTTGCATGGGCGTCTTCTGTGTGCGCAGAAATTTCTATATGTTGCATCAGATGATCTGAGTGATCCATGTACAAGGTTAAGAAGGTATCTTTCTGTATATCTATAAACAAACGTTGCGATTCACAGCCTATATGACTAAGCACAAGATGATAAGAACCTGCACAGATATTGTTTAAAGAAAAACCACCAGTACTATCTGTAGAAGTACCAGTGGCATTTTCGCTTATGTAAATGTTTACTAATTCTAAGGCCTCTAATGTTCCTGCATCTAATATTTTTCCTTTAATGCTCACATCACAATCTTGACCAAACAGCTGTGCGTGTGTAGTTAGAAGTAGAAAAAGTATGTAGAATAGTTTATTCCACACTTATGTCAAAAGTTACCTCTATATCAGTTTCTCCACCAGCATTAGCAATATTACCATCAGATACACCAGTACCATCTTTATCAGGTTGGTGTCTAAGGATAACTGTCAAAGTTCCTACTCCAGCATCTCCAGTAGTTAGAGTCGTGTTAAGACCAAGAGGATTGTTGTCATCATCTAGATCATTATATGCAACAGTAAGACCAGCTATGTCGGTCTGAAAGAAAAACTGATGTTCGTCATCTTCTTCCTCTATTTCTTCCGTAATAGATTCTGCAGGATCAACAGATTCATTGAGCAAATCCATGCTCCCTGCGTAAGTCGTTCCTTGAGTAAGTGTGCCACCTGTAAGTGTCGGTGAGACTCCACCATCGCCATCAATATCAGAAAATTGTAATTCTACTACATCTCCATTTTGCGCTGTAAGCGTGTACGTAAGTGTAGTAATAATTTCTTGTGGTACAATGACCATAGGATCATCTTTATCGCAAGAATTCATAGTTATACAAACAAAACTTAATAATAAAAAGCCATATAAATTTTTCATATCATAATATTTAGAATTCAAATATAGTATTTTAATTGCAACCGAGTTGCATTTAGGAAAATAATTCTCAAATTTTAAGATTTGCATTTTGCTAGCTACAGGATATAATAATCTTATTGTGATGTTGAGGAAATATAAGTTGAATCCTGATCATACAAAGGGATTCTGTTTTTACTTTGCCCGCGTAAAGGATAGAAGTGGGTTAAGGGCTGCAAAGCATTGTATGAACCTAGATCTTATGAAGGCTGACATAGGAAGACTAGTAAGATCTGACGAGGAACGAGTGGTGAATCAATGATGTGCTGCTCTTATATGAACGGAAAGCCTGACCTGACACAGGAAGGTTACGCCCTAAAAGTTCTTACACTTAGAATTTAAAATTTATAAATGCTACTTGAGTGTACTTCCCTTTGCTAGCCAGATAGGTCTAATCTCATGTTGCAGGCGGCCTGCCTCTATCATAGGATCTGTATCTGCACAATGGATAGCTTCTTCTAGGGTGGGGACATTATATATGACAATACCGCGAAACTCATCGTCACTATTGAAAGGCCCTGCAATATGTATCTTGTTGATCTGGGCAAGACTATCCATATGGGCCATATGACCAGTCTGTAAAATAGCTGCCTCTTCATCTGATTGTGAACGATGCTCACCGCTTTTCAGAAAACACATAAAATATTGCTTCATGGTATAGGTGCTATCGTTTTCTACGTACTCAAAAACCTGAAAACCTTCTTTGTCTACTGTCTGGCAGAGGGAAATAGATGGTATCAGTGCAAAAAGACAAATCAATAAAAAAGAGGGAGTAGTACTCATATATAGAGATATTTAGGTGTAAAGCGACTGTAAAGTGCTAGTTTATAGAATTAAATTACCAAATGAGGTGAAAATATAATAATAGAGCAAGGAAATTATAAAGAAATATTACCTTTGTGGCGCTAATTTTTGATTTTAGTAATCACCTTTTGGTATAAAAATAACATAATGGCAGAATATTTAACAAACGAGAAAAAAGAAGAAATTTTTAAAGAATTTGGTGGATCAGCAAAAAATACTGGTTCAGTAGAGGGACAGATCGCCCTTGCAACGTTCAGAATTACAAACTTATCTGAACACTTACAATCGAATAAAAAAGATCACTCATGTAGAAGATCTCTACTATCCTTGGTAGGTAAGAGAAAGAGATTACTACAATACTTGATGAAAAAAGACATCACTAGGTACAGAGAAATAATCTCTAAGCTGAACCTAAGAAAATAATATCTATATGTAAGCCCGTAACGAGCGGGCTTACTTTTTTTAAATATACCGCTGGGAGCTCACTTATATCTAGACCCAATCCGATATTGCCTTGTGGTATAATCATACATCAATAAATAAAATTAAAAATCTATGGGAAAGATTCCTATCACCACCTCATTCAATCTACCAAACGGTCAAGAAGTAATTATCGAAACTGGCAAGTTAGCAACACAAGCACACGGTTCTTGTGTAATTAAGGTAGGCAAGACAATGATATTCGCTTCTGTTGTTTCAGCTTTCGAGCCAAGAGAAGGGCAGAGCTTTTTCCCATTATCAGTAGATTACCAAGAGAAATTTGCTTCTGCAGGAAGAATCCCGGGAAACTTTTTCAGAAGAGAAACAAGATTATCAGATTATGAGATCTTAATCTCAAGATTAGTAGATAGAGCAATCAGACCTTTATTTCCAGATGGATATATGAACGATACACAGGTTATTATTAACCTCATATCTGCTGATGCGGAAACTCTGCCAGATGCATACGTAGCTCTTGCAGCTTCTACTGCTCTAAGTGTTTCTAACATTCCGTGGGATGGTCCTATTTCAGAGGTTAGAGTAGCGAAGATAGATGGTAACTATGTAGTGAACCCAACTAGAACTGAATTAGAAAGCGCAACAATAGATATCATCGTAGCGGCTACATTAGAGAATGTGATGATGGTAGAGGGAGAAGGAGATGAGTGTCAAGAAGCAGAGTTAATAGAAGCTATCAAAGTAGGACATGAGCATATCAAGGTACAATGTCAAGCTCAGATAGATCTAGCTAATAAAGTAGGAGAGAAAGCAACAGTAAAAAGAGTCTTAGAAGAAGTAGAAGTAGATACTGAGCTTAAAGATCTTGTAGAAAGCATAGCCAAGGATAAGATCGTAACAATGGCAAAGTCGGCCTTGAATAAAGATCAACGTAAGACTCAGCTTAAAGAAATCAAAGAAGAATTAAAAGCAACAATCCTAGAGCAAAAAGGAGAAGAGTTTATAGAAGAAAGAGGTGGTAATATATCTCCGTACTTCGAAAAGCTTAAGAAAGAAACCATAAGAAGAGTAATGCTAGATGATCTAGTAAGACTGGATGGTAGAAAGATGGATGAGATCAGAAGCATATGGACAGAAGTAGATTATCTACCTTCTACACATGGATCTGCTATCTTTACAAGAGGAGAAACGCAAGCCCTTACATCTTTAACACTAGGTACGAAGATGGACCAGCAAAGAATAGATAATGCACTGAAGCAATATACAGAGAATTTCATCTTACATTACAATTTCCCTGCGTATTCCGTGGGAGAGACTAAGCCTATGAGAGGACCTGGAAGAAGAGAGGTAGGACATGCTAACTTAGCAGGAAGAGGTCTTAAGAAAGTATTACCAGAAGATAACCCATATACGATCAGAATTGTGTCTGATATATTAGAATCTAACGGTTCTTCATCTATGGCTACCGTATGTGCGGGTTCTCTAGCGCTAATGGACGGTGGAGTGAAGATCAAAGCACCAGTATCTGGTATCGCGATGGGTCTAGTATCTGATGGAGAGAAAACTGTTGTTCTTTCAGATATACTAGGAGATGAGGATGCACTAGGAGATATGGATTTCAAAGTAACAGGAACAGAGAAAGGTATCACAGCATGTCAAATGGATATCAAGATCGATGGATTGCCATATAAGACGATGGAAGATGCACTAAATCAAGCTAGAACGGGTAGAATTCACATACTAGGGGAGATGAACAAAACACTTTCTTCTTATAATGAAGATCTGAAGCCACATACACCGAGAATGGAGAAAATCCTTATCGATAAGAGCTTTATAGGTGCTGTGATCGGACCAGGTGGAAAGGTTATACAAGAATTACAAGAAAGAACTGGTTCGCATATAACTATAGAAGAAGTAGACAATCACGGAGAAGTATATATCTCTAGTGCGGATAAAGATTCTCTAGAAGCTGCTAAAGATGCGATCAAGAAGATCACATTTATTCCTTCAGTAGGAGATGTATTCGATGCTAAGGTATCGAAGATCATGCCTTATGGTGTATTTGTAGATTTCCATGGTAAGAGTGGATTACTACACGTATCAGAGGTATCTCATTCTAGAATAGAAGATGTATCTACTGTCTTTAACTTAGGAGATAGTGTAAAAATAAAGTTGATAGGAATAGATGATAGAACTGGTAAGTTCAAGTTATCTAGAAGGGCGCTAATGCCTAATCCTAGAGATGCTGCAAAAAATAATGGAGATTCTGGCCAATAGCCGGGGTCTCTCATTTCATTTCTAATTTTGCAATGAAAAAAAAAAATTGTAACAAGTTTGAAACTTATTTCGTTGATAAGTTGTAATTTATTGTAGGATAGTGCAATAAGCTATTTTCAGCATATAGTCAAGTCCTAGTACAGAGTATTATCTCTACACAATAAACTCCATAGTAATGCGACAGTTAAAGATAACGAATAAGATCACCTCTAGAGAGAGTCTAGCACTGGACAAATATCTTAACGATATCTCCAAAATAGATCTGTTATTACCAGAAGAAGAAGCAGGTCTCGCAAGACGGATAAGAGAAGGTGATGAAGATGCACTAGAGCGACTTACAGAAGCAAATCTGAGGTTTGTGGTTTCTGTAGCTAAGCAATACCAAAATCAAGGACTATCTCTAAGTGATCTGATTAACGAGGGTAATGTAGGTCTTATGAAGGCTGCAAAAAGGTTTGATGAGACAAAGGGATTTAAGTTTATCTCTTACGCTGTATGGTGGATAAGACAATCTATACTACAAGCTATAGTAGAATATTCTAGATTGGTAAGATTACCGCTAAACAAAGTGAGCTCCTATAATAAGATCAACGAGGCTTTTGTTTCTTTCGTCCAAGAATTCGAAAGAGAGCCATCGCATGAGGAACTATCAGAATTATTAGATATAAAAGTTTCTGAAATAACGAATATGCTTAGTGGTGGTGGCAGACATCTTTCTATGGATGCACCTGTCGGTGGAGTAGAAGGAGAAAGCACTATGTTGGATTTGATTAACCTTCCAGATCAAGAAAGTCCCGATCTCAAGTTGATGGATCAGTCGCTGAAAGATGAGGTAAAAAGTGGATTATCTAGATTGTCTCCTCGAGAAGTAGAGGTACTTTCGTCCTATTATGGACTCAATGGACATAAATCACTAACGCTAGAAGAAATAGGGGAGCTATACGGCCTCACAAGAGAAAGAGTACGCCAGATAAAAGAAAGAGCTATAAGAAGGCTAAGAAAATCAGTTAATAGCAACGCCTTAAAGTCTTACCTAGGAAAATAATGTTATTAAGTAATAAATTTAAGCAGCACGGATAAGTGGGAATGATTAGATTTTTGATATTTGGAATCCTTGCCTTTGCAGGTCTATCTTTCATTATTTCTCAGTTAGTAGGATTTACCGTGGCTATTAACAGGATTTCTCGTAAGGTGAGAAACGATTTCGATGTGCTACGAGAAGAACTAAAAAATTATAATGCTGAACTGGTGCCACTAGACAGGTCAGAAATAGAACTTTTTTCTCTTATAATAGAAAATCAGGTATCTAAGAGCCTCATCAGTAAGATAACAAAAGGCCATTTTTCTTCAATTTATAGCGAAGCTCTTATCTCATTTGCACATAAAGATTATCCGAATACTAGCGAAGAGCTGATCATCGTAAATACAACAAATCAAGAGTTTATCTATTATGTCAATCCTCAAGGTACAACCGTTCTTATAGATGATCGAGAGTATGCTATGGTAGATAATTCTGGTGTTTTGAGAACGATTCCTGAAAAAATAGAGTTAGGAAGAATAGAAGTGACAGGTCTTAGTTTAGATGATGTATATGTCAATGGGACTAAAGTAGCTAAGATATCGGATCCTTCTTCCGCTGATCTAACAAATAACAGAGCTTTCAGCTTGTTGAAAACTTATGAGGATACTAATGAAAAAGCCTTGCTGGCCTTATCTTTTTTGTATCTGGTCCAAAAAACAGTTGATTAGTTCCTATCTTAACAATATTCAAGCGTATATAATATAAGTATACTATTGATTATATTTACTTTACACATTATTATAATATTTAATATGAAACAATTTATTTTATTTATCCTGCTGATTACGATGACTACTAGCATGAGCTATGCACAAGCTACAATTGATGGTAAGCAGATGGATAAGGAAATGGATCAGGCTATCGATGAGTTATCGGAATTATTAAAGGATTTTTCTTTCGATAGTTTTTTCAATGATGAGATGATCTCTAAGTTGGAGGAAAACAAGCCTAAGGACGAAGACATAGATGAGGCCAAAGATATGATTTTACAGGGTTTGAACATGATGAAAGATTTTGATTTTTCTGTATTTGAGGATGTTTTTAAGGAATTAGAGAAGAATATGAGTACGCTAAATCTAGAAAACAAGTCTGAGCAACGCTCTGTGCCTTCGCAAGGAAAAACATCAAAGCCTACCAAAAAGATATAGAAAAACTATATATTTAGTCCCGAGACTCAACAAGATTTACCAATTAGTGTTAATTGTTTATGAATGTATTTGATAAGGCGAGGATTATAATATATAGATTTCACGAAAAAGGATTAGAAGTTATGCTTGTAAATCCTGAACTAAATAGCGATCCTGAAGTATGGAAATTACCTGCGGGAACTACTGAGCAAAAATTTATGTCCAACTCAGAATCTATGATAGAGTTAGACCCAATTGATGGAGTTAATGGAGAGGCGATACAAACTTATGCTATAGAAGCTGATTGGCATGAAGTGCCTTCAGTAAGAGGCATAATCAAGCACGATGTCAAAAGAGTAAAATCAAAAATTAAGGAAGTTTTGCCTGGGGTAGAAAAAGGAACTTACTTTGTTGTCAAAGAGGCATTCAAGAAGGTTATGCCAGATGAGTATAATGCATTGAAAGAACTTAAAGATATTCTGCTAGATAGAAATTTGGTTACGAATATTTGACATTTACAGAATAGATATAAAAATTACGAGCCTTTCTGATATTATCAGGAAGGCTTTTTTTAATTTTACTGTTATGGCGGGACTAAAAGAAACAAACTACCAACTACATCCAGACCAGACGTTCTATAAGGGCAAGGTAAGAGATGTGTATTACCTAGGAGATAAGATTATTGTTATAGCCTCAGATAGGATCTCGGCTTTCGATCATATACTACCTAAGCCGATACCTTATAAAGGACAAATATTGAATCAAATAGCTACGCATTTTCTCAACGCTAGTAGTGACATCGTTCCTAATTGGTTACAAGCTACCCCTGACCCCAATGTTTCTGTAGGTAAGAGAGCAGAGCCTATTAAGTTAGAGATGGTGGTGAGAGGTTATATGGCTGGGCATTCGTGGAGAGAGTATAGTGCTGGGAAGAGAATGCTTTGTGGTGTAGAACTGCCAGAAGGAATGAAAGAAGCAGATAAATTTCCTACACCTATTATCACACCAGCAACTAAAGCTGAAGAAGGACATGATGAGGACATCTCTGCAGAAGAAATATTATCTCAGGGTATCGTTAGTCAAGAAGTATGGAATATCTTATGTAAATATAGTTTAGACTTGTTTGCACTAGGAACTAAGATGGCAGCTGAGCAAGGATTGATTCTAGTAGATACAAAGTATGAGTTTGGTATGGTTGATGGAGAAATCATTTTGATAGATGAGATACATACACCTGACAGCAGTAGGTATTATATTCTAGAAGGATACGAAGGTCGTCAAGAAAGAGGGGAGAAGCAGAAGCAGTTGTCTAAGGAATTTGTTAGGGAATGGTTGATGGAAAATGGCTTCCAAGGTAAAGACGGTCAAGTTATGCCCGTAATGCCTGACACATTTGTCAATGAGGTTACCGATCGTTATGCTAATTTGTATTCCCTACTACTAGGAAAGGAATTTGTCAAAGATGCACATGAGGATGTAGAGGCTAGGATATTGGGAAATGTAATGGCATATCTGAAAGGGTAGTAGGATCAAGTAAAATATTGCAGACGAGGCTTTAGCCTCGTCTGCTAGAAATAGTATTAGATAAGACGGTCTTAGTATTCAGCTTGCATTTGGCGAGATTTCTCCACAAGATCGAAATAAAAAAAATGGATAGTTTTTGGGTCTCTCAGTTCGCTATGCTCATTCGGAATGAAAATTGAATATTTTAACTCAAATGCTATACACTAGAAGTGCATAGCTTATATGTAACATGAATAAAATTCATTCATTCTAAGATCATTTTATTATTGGAATCTTTATCTTTTCTGTGATGCTTTAAATATTCATCTACCATTTTATCTGTTATATTTCCTGTACTCTCGCGCTGTCCAACAATTGCGCTGTTCGTAGAATTCTTATACGAACTCATATCCCGCAAGTTTGTAACTTACAATTTCAACAAAGACTAATAAAATATCACATTAGAATTTTTGTACTTTTTCTCTCCCCATTTAGATATGCTCAATAAGAAATAATTCATACATCAAGAGCTATGAAATCTAATAATATCCTATCTCCTAAAAAAAACATTAGCATGAAAAATAGAAAAGGATATTGCATTTGCGATCCTTATACAAATTACTTTAAGACTCTTAATGTAGTAGCGATTGCAATCTCTCAACAATTCCGTACATTGCTAATAGATAGTATATGAAAAAAATCGCGACGATAATCGGACCTGTAGGTTATTTTGTAATCTTGTTTCTTTTTAGTCCAGCGGGACTAAGTGATGCTGGTGTAGCGATTCTAGCAACAACTTTTTGGATAGCAGTTTGGTGGATATTCGAAGTTACAGATATTGCCGTGACAGCATTGTTGCCTATTATATTATTTCCATTATCAGACGGTCTCGGACTTAAGGAAACTACAGCCGCATATGGGCACAAATACATTTTCTTATACATGGGAGGTTTCTTTCTTGCTATTGCTATAGAAAAATGGAATTTACATAAACGTATAGCCCTAAATATTATATCCTTTGTAGGAACTAGTATTTCTAAAATCACTCTAGGATTTATGGTAGCTACAGCATTTATGTCTATGTGGATATCTAATACCGCTACTAGTGTTATGATGCTCCCTATAGGCCTAGCGATTATAAAGCAACTAGGAGACCATCCAGATACTGAAGAAAATGAAAACGAACTTTTTGGTAAGATGTTAATGCTAGCCATTGCATATAGTGCATCTATAGGAGGGATAGCTACACTCTTTGGGACACCGCCTAATTTGGTTTTTGCTGGAATTGTCAAAGAACTTTATAACATAGATATAAGTTTTGCCCAGTGGCTTTCCATAGGCTTGCCTATTTCTATTGTATTACTTATAATAGCTTGGTATTATCTGACTAGTATTGCTTTTAAAATAGGGATGCAAGAATTTCCTGGCGGTGCTGAAGAGATCAAGAAGCTAAAGGATGGTCTAGGTAAAATGAGTTATGGAGAAAAAGTTGTAAGTATTATGTTCGCATTGACTGCTGTACTTTTGATTTTGAGACAGTGGTTACAGAACTATATCCCTATGTTGGATGACACGATCATAGCTATGTCTGCTGGGATATTATTATGTATTCTTCCAGCTGGAGAAAAGGAAGAAACTATCCTAGAATGGAAAGAAGCTGTGAAAATGCCATGGGGTGTTTTGATTTTATTTGGTGGGGGGATGGCTTTAGCAGTTGGATTTACCAGTTCTGGATTAGCTTTATGGATAGGGAGTCAGTTTGAATTATTGAAGGAGTTACCTGTTTTTGTGTTGGTATTTATATTAATCCTAAGTGTTAATTTATTGACAGAGATAACGTCTAACCTTGCTACTACAGCGATGCTTTTACCTATATTGGCACCGATCGCTATGAGTATAGATGTACATCCATTTCTGTTGATGATTTCAGCAACTATTGCAGCATCCTGTGCTTTCATGCTTCCTGTAGCAACACCTCCTAATGCCGTTGTCTTCGGTTCTGGATTGCTAAAAATCAAAGACATGATCCATACAGGAATAATAATGAATCTCATTTCTGTTTTGTTATTGTGGGGATTTGTTTACTTTTTACTAGGTACTATTATGGGACTAGACCTTACAGTATTTCCAGGGTAGCGCTGACAATTAGGAAAGTGTAAGAATTATCCTTAGATTTAAGCAAATGCCTAAACTTATATTTTTTAATCGTTCTAACACTAAGTATATAATCCTAATTGTAATATTAGTAAACGCTATTTTTCTATTTTCCGGATCAGTTAACTTTACAAACAAATCATCTCATATGACTAAAAATGTTTACGGTTCTCCTATAGCCTCATGTTGCACGGATCCAGTAACGGGATTTTATAGAGATGGAAAATGTATAACAGGCCCTGATGATCACGGAACACATATTGTCTGTGCGCAGATGACAAAAGAATTTCTTGATTTTACAAAGGGGAGAGGGAATGACCTCAGTACCCCATATCCTGCCTATAATTTTCCTGGACTGAAAGCAGGAGACTGCTGGTGTTTGTGTATATCTAGGTGGCTAGAGGCAGTAGAAGCTGGTGTGGCGCCGCCCATTAATTTGCAAGCTACACACGAGAAGGCTTTGGAATATACTACTATAGAGCTGTTAGAACTGTATAGTTTAGAGCGCCAGAATTAGTAATAGTATAGAATTATAAGAATAATATAGATTATATCTTTTCGGATCTGTTTAGAGTTTTTCCTTTAAATGCTTAGGCTAGAGACTTAATTTATTATAGAAAATCCTACTTTATTTTATTTCAACAAAAAAGTTAATATTTTTTTGTTACCTTTTTTAGAGTTAGAGTATATACCCTTGATACAATATACAAACTAACTTAAAATATACACTACGATGAGTTTCTTAAAACTACTTACAAGCTTATGTATTTGCTTATTATGCTTATGCACTATTACCCTTACAGCGCAACCTTCACTTAATGTAAATCCCCCAGAAGGCCCTCTACAAAACCCAAAACCACCGGAAGATCCAGATGATGGAACTGGTCATCCAGGAGAGTATAAATGTGAATTAGATTCTATCTATATTCATGATGATATAAATATATTTATACATGATGATGTTTCAGAAGCGCTATTTCATTTACCCACTGGAATGCCTGCATTACAAGTAGCACTATATAAGGTACCTGAAGACGCAGATGCAACAAATCTAAATGAATTAGAACTGGTTTATCTTACAGAAGAAGTAAGTACATTCCATAATACAGGATACCAATGTGGAGATCCAGGTTTTGCGGGAGGGCCAAGTTATCAATTTTTTTATTACAATACAGTTTATTTGCCATCTAGTGAGATTTCTGCAGCCCTTAATGAATGTATTGATGAAGATGGTCCAATTAATAATTCAATAAAGAATTTATATTTACATGTTGACCTAGTTTATGCAATTGTTTATACAGATGCAAACGGTGAATTGAACTTATATCCATTTACTGAGTATTATAGTCATTTTAGTTGTCTTATCCCAGATGCTGACGATCAACAGTGGATAACAGAAGCTTCTATGCTAGTATCAGAAGGGTACTGCTGTAGTTCTACAGGAGAGATACAATATGAGCATGATGCTGAAGTAGGACCAGAAATAGGAGAAGATATGGACAATGATGGCATCCCTGACCATTTGGATAATTGTCCTACTGTTTTTAATCCATTGCAGGAAGATTCTGATAATGATGGAAAAGGAGATAAGTGCGATAAAAACGGTGATGATAAAGAAGGAGGGGATTATGATAAAGATGGTGATTATGATGGGGGAGATACTGAAATAGAACTGAGGAATAGTGGAAATTACAATAGATTAGATGATCTTGTTTTATCTCCAGTACCTTTTAGTGATGTACTAAACATAAAGATATCTAACAGAGGAGAGGGAAATATAGAAATATTCTCTTTATCAGGTAAGCGTATATTTTCAGAAAATAATATTCCGAATCAAATAGAAACTTACCACTGGGATGCAGGGATATACATTATGAGAATAACTCAAGGAGGGGAAGTAGTATCTAGAAAAATTACTAAAATTTGAAAATAAAATTCTGGATAATAACTTTTCTATCGATTTGCTGTCATCACTTAGTGGGGCAGCAAATCGATTCTATAACGGTCTTAAAAGCTGATAGTTTAGTTGGGCTATCTAATAAATTTTATACAGAAGGAGATTTCGAAAATTCAGCAAATACAAGAAAAGAAGCAATACTATTCTACAAAAATATTGGTGACTGGAAGAATGTTGTAGCTCAGTACAATTCACTATATACGATCACCATAGAAGATGAGGATTTACAGAGTGCGGAGCTTGCATTAGATTCTGCATTTTTCTACATAGGTAAGTTAGAAGATAGACCGACAGAGTACTTTTACACGCTAGGGAATTTAGGGTACGAAGAGTGGTTAAGAACTAATTATTCGCAAGCTATCAATTATTTATCAGAAGCAGTATTTGGCTTAGATAGTATAGGTACACCTTTCTATTATTACGCTAACAGTCTGCATACCTTACTTGCTTCTTGTCGTCAGAAAGGAGAGAATGTCAAAGCAATAGATCTGTGTGAGTTATATATAGATAAGCTAAGTCAGGAGGAGAATGTAGACGCTTCGAATGTAGCTAAACTCATATTCGAGAAAGGATTAAGTCAGAGGGATAATGCATCCTATGATGAAGCGATAATAACAATGAAACAAGCCCTAGGAAAAAATAAAGAGATAGAAAATGTAAATAGTAGATTGACAAATAAGTATAGATATAATAGATCATTAGCGAGAATATATAGGATGACAGGCCAGCTAGATTCAGCTTTATATTATATAAATTATTCTAATTCGATAAGAATAGATCAGAAAAAGCAAATAAACTATTTAAGTCATTTTTATAAGGCAAACATATTATATGATCTACATAGAAAATCAGAAGCTATTACGGAACTAGAGTCTTCAATTTCTAAATATGAATCTCGAAAAATAAAGAAAAATAAAACTAGATCTACTTTATATTCTCTTATGGGGAGAATCTATACGGATCTTGATATTAAAGATAGTTCGCAACATTATTTGGCTATAGCATCAGACTTTCTTGCTATACCTATAGACAAAAAATTTGATTCTTATAACGACTATATAGAAAGTAGGAGTTTTAATTTAAACAATGTAAAGACACTAAGTTGTATTGCTGATGGAGAGATGCTAAATTATAAGCTGACACAAAATAAGGAGTATAGAGAGAATGCTATTATGAGATATGAACAAGCTTTTAATGGTACTAAATATCTGTATAAGGAGCTGAGTTCTAATTCTGCTAAGTATCAGCTCAATAATAACTTACAGTCTTATATTGGGCAGTACCTTAGCTTGCTACTAGAAATTTATAATGAAAACAATGATGATGCGCTCTTAGATAAGATTTTCCAACTGATAGAAGACAATAAGTCTATTGTTCTTAAAGAAGATATTTACAAAAGAAAAATCCTGGAGCAGTCGCAATTACCCACATCAGTATTAGAGAACGATATATCATATAGGAAGCAAATCAATGATCTAAATAGAAAAATATATAATCATAAAAGTAAATCAGAAAGTGCAGAAAAGTTATTAGCAGATTGGAAAAATGAGCTTATACAATCTAAAATAGATTACGAAAGGTTTCAGAGAGAGATGGAAAAAACATATCCAGAATTCTACAAAAGTAATTATGAGATAAGTAATATAGATCTGGAAGCTATACAGAAAGAACTTAAGTCTGATGAATGTTACCTAAATTATTTTAATGTAAATAAAAAGTTAGTTTGTATATGGATTAGCAATACTGAAAAAGGACTCCTGATAATTGATGATAAGGAATATGTCAAAAATGATATAGTAGATTTTATTACGCAAGTAAGAACTAAACCAATAGAGGATATAGATCTTATAAGTTTCCATAAGTTTAAATCTTTAGGCTACAGCATATTTGAAAAACTTATTCCTACTGAAGCGAGAAAGTATAGTGAGATAATTGTAAGTCCTTATGACTTTTTATATTATCTACCTTTTGAAATTTTGTTGACTGACTCTAGTAATAGAGCAAACTCATTTAAGAGTCTATCTTATCTATTGGATCAGAGTGCTATTAGTTATGCTTTTTCTTCGGATCTATTTATTCAATCTAGAGTAAAAAGTAACTATGATAAAAGTATAGAAGTAGTGTCCTATGCTCCATTTAATTCTGAGACTTTAGTCAGTGAAGAAAGAAATATAGATGGAGAAATATTAGCTAACCTAGGATGTAGTGGTGATGAGTTAGGTTATATATCGAGTTATTATAAAAATAATTCATTTATAAATAGTGAAGCAACTGCGGAGGTCTTTCTTAGCAATACCGATTTTGACATTATACATCTTGCTACACACGCCAGTGTAGAAGATCAAGATGAAAATTTCAATAAGTTGTATTTTGCTAATGATTATGTCGCTTTACAAGATGTATCGGAGATGGAGTTGTCTACCTCTTTAGTTGTTCTTAGTGCCTGCAATACAGGAATGGGGAACATAAGATCAGGAGAAGGAATGATTAATCTTGGTAGAGGTTTTAGAAGTGCAGGTGTATCTTCTATAATTACCTCATTATGGTCATTAAATGATTGTACAACTTCTCTTATTATAGATAAATTCTACTCAAATCTCACTGATATGGGTATCTCCCAATCTCTTAGACTGGCAAAAATGACTTATTTAGCTGAGGCTAATAAGCAAAAAGCACATCCTTATTACTGGTCAGGGCTAATATTTTCTGGTAATTCAAAGGTGTTTCAATCTTCCAAAATGAACTTAAGTAATTCATTAACAATAGGTTATGTAATTATGGGGGTGATCCTTATTGTCTTTATGTATAAAAAAACCAAAAGTATTTCTTAATTCTATTGTTACCTTTATAAGCATACAGGTATATACATATGAAAGCGACAATAAACTATACAGACAATGAGCTTGTAAAATTGCTCGGATCACCAAAAGTGGTGGATCAGGACTTAGCCTTCAAAAAGTTATATTTTGACAATTTTAAGATCGTAAAATCACTAGTTCTGAAGAATAATGGAAGTGAAGATGATGCAAAAGATATATTTCAAGATGCATTAATTGTTCTTCACAGAAATGTGCGAAAAAGTGATTTCGAACTAAGCTGTAAGATGAGTACCTACATATATTCTATTGCAAGAAATTTATGGTACAAAAAATTACGGAGTTCTAGTAAGCTAGATTCTCTGGAAGATATCCAGAAAGAATATGTAGACCTAGATGAGAACTCGCATGAGTTTTTAGAAAAAGCAGAACGTTCTAAAATGTTGAATAATATGATAGACTTACTCAAGGGAGATTGTAAAGCCATTCTGAAATTTTATTATTACGAAAGAATGAAGATGGTAGAAATTGCAAAAGAAATGGGATACTCAAATGAGCAAGTTGCAAAGAACAAAAAGTCAAATTGTCTAAAGAAGTTAAGATCGCAAGTAATTAGTAATCCAAATTTCCAACGGTAGTTATGAATAATTTAGAAAAATATGATCAAGAAATAGACGATGTTTTATTTGGATCAGATAATAATTCAAAAGAAATTTTACAATCCTCAGAACTACAGGATGAACTGAAGTCTGAATTAAATTTCAGAAAAAATCTAGTCGAAGATTTTGAATCCAAAGAAGTTCAAGAACTAAGAGCTAGGTTAACCGTAATTCAAGATGAGTATCTTAATGAAGAGCAGACTCAAGTGGAGGATAAGGATGAATCGGTAGGATCAAATAATTGGACTAAGATATTGGGAATAATTTTTGGTTTAGTCATATTATCTTCGATAGCTTATTATGTTTTACAATCCACAGGAGAGGAAACGAACCAGAATTATTACGCAAGTTATTATGAACCTCTAAAGATGGAAGTTTCTGAGAGGGGAGAAGAAGATAACTTATCGTCTATCCAAGAATTATATAATACAAAAAATTACAAACCGGCTATCAGTAAGTTGGATGAACTTATAAAGGAAGATGACAATTCTGTATGGAGAATATATCGTGGGATAAGTTTACTAGAGATCGATAAACCTGAAGCTGCACTTTCTGATTTTGAAAAAGTTAACCAGTCAAAGAGTGTTCTTTGGAATGATCAAGCAATATGGTATACAGCTATGGCTTATCTTAAAATAGGGAACACTGCTGCAGCTAAAACAGCTCTACAAAAATTAACAAGTTCTAGTGATTCAGATCACTACAAAGATGCAATAGAATTACTTAAAGAAATTTAAGTTTACTAACCGTTGGGGGTAATAAAATGCTTGAGAAATATTTCTCGAGCATTTTTTTTTGCTTAATTTAAAGATCTGAAATTCGTAAATAGTATAGCTATAATTAATCTAAATGAAAGTTATTGGATTTACCCACTTATAGGTTTAGCGTAATCTTTATACCTAAAATTTGTCAATTTTATTTTTCATAAAGAAGGATAATTACTTGTCTTTCCTTAAAACTTATTTAGCATTTAATTCCAACTCTTATTATTACTTCTTTTTAGATTACCTAACTAAGATTGTATTACTACTCTGTAG
>CAYYWZ010000024.1:0-20439 GCA_964475415.1 uncultured Saprospiraceae bacterium
GTTCTAAGACAATTATATATAAAGGGATATCGGTAATTCCGAATATCCCTATTTAGTACATTAGATAAAAAGGCAACTATATTTTAATTATATGCGGTAAAAAAAGCTTAGTAAGTGGTAATTATTTGAATTGACAAATTATGAATAGCTGCAAGTAGAAGTGTATTACATTTGATGCGCAAGGTAGTAAGCGCAGAATAATATTATTGTACATAAAATAATACTTAGTAACACATAGCTAATGGCCATAAGAAATTGATTCTGTTCCATCAGTAAGAACACCTCTGCAGAAAAAGTAGAGAAGGTACTAAAGCCGCCACAGAAACCAGTCATGAGAAGTAATTTCGTCTTGTCGTCTAGATGGTTTTTAGTTAACCAGCCCAATAGAAAACCTAGTATGATGCAACTTAAGAAATTAGCGATGAAAGTTTTTGTAGGGAATCCATGTTCTGTATTTTTTACAGAAAGACTGACTAGATATCGTGCAACACTACCTAGCCCTCCACCGAGGAATACCATTAGGATGGCATTCATGATTTGACAGCATTTTTTGCTCTGACAGCATTTCTACTCATAAAAAATAATAAGGCCGATAGCGACAGGGCAATGGTAAGGACCAGCAATAATAGTTTGATATTACCAAGGAAATCCATGAAATATACGAGTAATATAAAAAACGAATTTACCGTAACAAGCACATAGCTTGCAGTCATATGGCTAAGTCCTAGATCTAATAATTGGTGATGTGTATGTGTTCTGTCTGGATAGAATGGAGATCTTCCGTTTACTATACGTCTTGTAAATACACTTAGCGTGTCAAAAAGAGGAAGGATAAGTACACCTACAGCAGCAGCAGGTGCAGAATCAAAGTACAACCAATTAGGACGTACAGGCCCGCAATTTAATTCTATAAACTGAATAGCAAGAATAGAGCATACTAGACCGAGTAATAGGGAACCGGTGTCCCCCATGAATATCTGTGCGGGTGAAAAGTTGTATTTTAGAAAAGCGACAATACTTCCTGTCAGCGCAAATGCTACCATGGCATTGCCTATATAATCATTTTTGTAAAACCAATATCCAAAGGTAAATGCAATCAAAATCCCTATACTTCCCGACAATCCGTTGATACCATCTATAAGGTTAAAAGCATTGATAATAAGTACAATGATGAATATGGTAAGAAAAACAGAAACCAAGTAAGGTAGCGTCTCTATTCCAAAGATTCCGTGAAAGCTAGAAATCCTAATCTTAGCTCTAAGTACTATAATGGCTGCTGCAAATATCTGTCCTGCAAATTTCTTGCTCGGAGATATAGGATCTATATCGTCCTTTGCACCGATAAGGAAGATGATGATAAAAGAACAAAGGATGTATTGTAAGTCAGCGAAATAAGAAAATGGTGTCCATAATATAATAGAGAAAATAGTACCAGCGAAAATCCCAATTCCTCCTAATGAGGGCGTACTTACTGTGTGAGACCTACGTTCACCAGGTTCGTCAAAAAGGTGTTTCTTCCTTGCGACACTTATGATCGAAGGAATCGCAAGAAAAGTAAGAGAAAAAGCCGTTATAAAAGCGAGAACAATGTCGTACATCTACTATTAGGTGATTGTATTAGCACAAAGATATTCAAATATGCTTTTAGCAAGTAGTTTATATAGTGTTTATCGCTTTATATTAGTTAATAATAATTGGCTAAGGCATATTCTTTTGCTTATTTTGTGGAAGAATAAGCGCTCATTTGTATAAAATAATGACAGATCCTAAATCACATATTGATCTTAACAGACTACCTAGACACATAGCAGTCATTATGGATGGTAATGGCAGATGGGCTAAGAAGCAGGGTATGCCTAGAGTTTTTGGCCATAAAAATGGTGTAACAGCGGTACGAGAAATTACAGAAGCTAGTGCTGAATTAGGAATAGAGTATCTTACTTTATATGCTTTTTCTACAGAGAATTGGGGTAGACCATCGCTAGAAGTAAACGCACTTATGTCATTGCTTGTAGAAACAGTTAGAAAAGAACTGAATACACTTAATGAAAATGATATAAAACTTGAAGCAATAGGAGATCTGAGTAAACTGCCTTCTAAAACGTATAAAGCACTACAAGAAGGTATAGAAAACACCAAGAATAATAAGAAGATGACCTTGGTGCTTGCGCTCAACTATAGCAGTAAGTGGGAAATAACGGAAGCGGTTAAAACTATAGCCATAAAAGCAAAGCAAGATCTAATAGCAATAGAAGACATATCAGAAGAACATATTACCCAAGCCTTATCTACAGCTGAGATTCCAGATCCTGAGTTGATGATCAGAACTAGTGGTGAAAAACGGATAAGCAACTACCTATTATGGCAGTTAGCATATGCAGAACTTTACTTTACAGATTTATTTTGGCCTGACTTCAGGAAATATGATCTTTATGAGGCTATTTTGGATTTCCAAGCGAGAGAAAGAAGGTTTGGGAAGACCAGCGAACAAATAGTGTAAAAAAATCTTAAATTTTCGTTAAAAAGCTGTAAAACAACAGCTTATAGCCGTACGTTTGTCGAACTTTTCCGTTCCTTCAATGACGGCACAATAGTTAATTAAGAAAACATGACATTCAACCATATGTTTGGTATCAAAAATATAGGTCTAATTTGCTTACTATCAATACTTTGTAGTTCAGTAATAGGTCAAGAAGAAAAGAAAGATTCTTTAGATAGTACAAGTGAAGATCTAAATCTAGATGAGATCCAGACTTATGATTATTCTCAAAGACAGGTATATGAGATAGGAGGGGTTA
Organism: uncultured Saprospiraceae bacterium; assembly: GCA_964475415.1. Taxonomy (GTDB): domain Bacteria; phylum Bacteroidota; class Bacteroidia; order Chitinophagales; family Saprospiraceae; genus CALCMJ01. The sequence continues at coordinate 2,799 of CAYYWZ010000024.1, forward strand.
CTGTAAATGGAGCAGAGGATAGAGATAGGAATGCCATAATTTCTATTGCAGGTTTCAAAGTAGGTAATAAAATCAACATCCCAGGTGATGATATTCCCCAAGCGATAAGAGCATTATGGAAGCTTAAATTGTTCGAAGAAGTACAGATATTCCAAACCAAAAAGGTAGATAATATAATATTTCTAGAGATCTACCTTAGAGAGCGTCCTACACTATCTAGATATTCCTTCAAGGGGATTAAAAAATCTCACCACGATGATATCAACGAATTTTTAGAGGGTATCCTTACCAAGGGAGGCATCGTTACCGATGATATGAAGATCAATAGTAAAAACAAGATCAAGGAATACTACATCGAAAAAGGTAAGCTAGATGTAGATGTAAAAGTCAAAGAAATAGAAGATAAGGCAAAGGAAAATACAGTAAGACTAGTTTTTGATATTGATACCAAAGATAGAGTGAAAGTTGCTTCTATAGATTTCGAAGGAAATACTGTTTTTAGCGATCGTAAGCTTAGGAAGAAAATGAGTAACACTAAGAAGAAAGGTACACTCTTCCGTAAAACAAAATTTATTGGTGACAACTTCGAAGAAGACAAAAAATCTATTATATCAGCATACAATACACTAGGATATAGAGATGCTAAGATTCTAAAAGATTCTGTGTGGAGAAACAGGAAAGGAGAAATAAATATTGACATAGAAATAGAGGAAGGCAAGCAGTATTATTTTAGGAATATCGTTTGGAAAGGAAATTCTATATATACGGATAATCAGTTGTTTAATATTCTAGGAATCCTACCAGGAGATATTTATAACCCTGAATTACTAGAGCAGCGTCTTAGATTTTCTTTTGACGGTAGAGATATTTCTTCTCTATACCTAGATGATGGATATTTGTTTTTCCAAGTAGAGCCTACAGAGGTAGCTATAGTTGGAGATTCTATAGATGTGGAAATGCGTATCTATGAAGGAGCACAAGCAACGATAAACAATGTTCTTATAAGAGGTAATGACAGAACAAATGAGCACGTTGTAAGAAGACAGATTAGAACGAAGCCTGGACAGAAATTCAGTAGATCTGATATCATGCGTTCGCAGAGAGAGATTATCAACTTAGGCTATTTTAATCCCGAGTCGATGGGTATCGGAACTCCAGTCAATCCAGCAAATGGAACCGTAGATATCGTCTATGATCTAGAAGAAAGACCTTCTGATCAATTAGAGCTTTCTGCAGGCTATGGAGGATTTAGTGGACTGATAGGGACGCTAGGGGTTACCTTTAATAATTTTTCTGTAAAAAATATAAAAGATAGATCTACTTGGGCACCATTACCACAAGGTGATGGACAAAAGTTGTCTCTAAGAGTGCAGAGTAATAGTAGGTTTTTCAGATCTTATAATTTCTCCTTTACAGAGCCTTGGCTAGGAGGGAAACGTCCTAGATCATTTACAGTAGGTGCAGTGAGATCGGCTTTTGATTACGAATCATTTGCACAGGGTAAATTATCTATATCTAGAGTATTTGCAGGGCTGGGAACACAGCTGAAATGGCCTGATGATTTCTTTTCTTCTAATACAACAGCTAACATAGAATTCATTAATATGAATGACTATGCTAGAGGTCAGTTTTTTGTAGATGGTCTGAACATCACAACGGGTAATTTCAAAAACTTTAGTATCAACCAAGTTTTCACTAGAAGTTCTGTATCGGAGCCTATCTATCCTAGAAGAGGTTCTAGAGTATCTCTGTCTATACAGATAACACCACCTTATTCATTGTTTAGAAGTGATAGATTTTTCGAACTTACACAAGAGGAAAAAGACGATGCTATAAGAGAAGCACAAGCCACAGTTGGACCAGGTATTATATTGACAGATGCACAGAAAGATAATATTATCAGTATAAGAGAAAATGCTGAGAAGTTTGAATTTCTAGAATATCACAAATGGAGATTCGATGCGGAATGGTATTTTAACATCTTTAGCAAGTTTGTCATTATGGCAAATGCTAAGATTGGTTATGTTGGAGCTTATGATAATGATATAGGCTTATCACCATTCGAACGTTTTGAGTTAGGAGGGGACGGGCTATCTAATCAGAATATAGGTATAACAGGAAAGGATATTATTTCTCTTAGAGGTTATGATGTTTCGGATATAGAGCAGAACACACAGAACAATGGTGGAGGGACAATCTTTGATAAGTTTACTGTAGAACTTAGATATCCGCTATCTCTGAATCCTAACTCATCTATCTATCTGCATACTTTCTTACAAGGAGGTAACGCTTGGGGTAGCTTTTCAGATTTTAACCCTTTCCAAGTTCAGCGATCAGCAGGTTTTGGTATGAGAGTATTTTTACCGATGTTTGGTCTGTTAGGATTTGATTACGGCTGGGGATTAGATAAAAGTATAGAAGCAGGAGGATCGAGAGGACAGTTTAGCATAGTATTAGGATTTGAACCAGACTAATCTTAAACAATCGTTAATTAGAAAAAAAAAGAAATTAAAGCTTGTTGCCTAGATGTTATAGCAGCATAAATAGAAAATAAATAAACGAATAAAAATAAAAATTTAAGGAAATGAAAAAATTATTTACACTCTTTATAGCACTTTCTTTTGTCTGTACTATGCAGGCACAGAAATTTGGATATGTAAATTCGCAGCAGTTATTGATAGAATCTCCAGATGTAAAAGCTGCTGATGCTCAACTTACCACTTATCAAAATGAATTGATTGCTAAGGGAGAGACGATGGTGAAGAACTTCGAAGCTAATTACAAAAAATATGTTGAGATTGCTAACGGTGGTACTTTATCAAAAGTAGAAATGGCTCAGAAGGAAGGAGATCTTGCTAAGGAGCAACAAGCTATACAGCAGTACGAGGTAGAAGTACAACAAAAACTTGCTTCTAAAAGAGAAACACTATACCAGCCGATAATAGATAAGATGAAAACGATGTTAGATCAAATAGGAACGGAAATGGGATATACGATGATATTTGATTCTAGTGCTGGAGGTTTGTTACACGCAGTAGAAGCTGATGATGTTATGCCTCTACTAAAACAAAAATTAGGAATGTAAAATGAGCTAATGCTTGTTTCTAAAATATCAAGAGCGCAGTGAAAACTGCGCTCTTTTTTTTGTAGATAGGTATAGAAGCTAGATTACCTAGTTGTTATTTATATGTTTTTGACACATCTGCATGGTACAGCATGAGCTTGTTTTGTAGCATGAGTGAAACCAGTATCTAATATATCCTCATATAACTGAAACATATAAAAACTGTTGTTTTCACTTTCTGTAAGGGTAGCGAGTGTGCCGATGTTATAGGTACCGTCTGAGTATATTTTAGTATCTTCAGAATTGCTTTGTTTTATACTATAGCCGTCTGCATCCATTCTAAACTTAGCACTTTCTGAAGGTTCATATGCCCATCCTTGCCCTATCAGATCATTAAATATAGATTCTGCCCCGATTGAATTAATTAGATTTTCGAAATCACTTCTTGTAGGAACTCTATATTCTTCTGGACAAATATTTCCTAGGTTTAATTCTAAAAAAGTGTAATGTCTTCCAAAGATTGACTCAGTTCCTAGCTGGCCATCTGGACCTTCATAATCTAGGTTCTCGATCATCCAAGATAAATTTCCTATTTGTTCGACGCAATATTCTTTTCCACTAGCGTCCTGTACTTTAGTGTTACAAATTCTGTCGATGCTTATTGGCTCTATAGTTTTTTGTGTTATACAATCAGATGCGACAACACTAGTAACGATTGCTTGTAATTCTGTCAATTGATTTTTTAATTCGATTTCATAGGTTTCTCCAAACTGAAATATGTCATTTTCAGTAAAGTTTACGAGGGCACCTTTTAGTGTTTTTAAACTATAATTTATAGCAGTATTTGGTCCATTATTATCTATTCTTAATTGCACTTTTATATTCGAAAGTTGACTTTCTGATACTGGCCCCAGTTCATTGACAATCATGACTATATCATCTTCATTGCAGGGTGTTCCTAGAGCAATTTCTTTTTTAAATACATTGAAGGATAAGCTAAATCCATAATTCAGTTTTACGTTTTCGCTTTTCTGTAAGTCTCCTATCTTGGCTTTCAGTAAATTGTCTAAACGTAACTGAGCAAATTCTGGTGGGAGTATAACTCCAGAGTATAGTGATAAGTTTAAGCCTACATCAAAACTCATTTTCAATTTTCTATTTACATCATCTGTCACATCTGCAAGAGTGGCAGAAAAAACTGGAGTAACTTCTGGCGCAACAGCAACTCCTAAGTTACCTAGGACAGGAAAGGCAATAATAAATTCTATACCTATGCCAAAGGATGCTGTAAAATTTAAATTGACATCGTCTTTTTTGAGGGTATCAGATATCATCCAAGTAATTTCTTTTTCTTGTGCAGTTTTTATAATGTCATCCCCTTCTCCTTCCCACGTATATATTGTAGGTTCATTGACACTTCTAATAAGTTTAAATGCTTTTTGAATTTCTATATCTCCTTTTAAGGAACCAAAGACCCTAAATCCTAGTCCTAAACCTAATCCAGGTATTGGAGTAGGTGTTATAGCTCTATAGAAAGGAACAGCATCCGCAGAGTTAAGTATAGGTTTAGGAGCTTTAAAAGAAGCGCTAGCTTTTACCGAAACAGAATTAAGCTCTACAGTTAGAATTGATTTATACTCTACCCTTGATATAGTAGGTTTTGACATTGTTTCTTCATTCCACCTGTGTGTTGTAACTATACATGCCTCATAAGATCCTATAAAATTAAGTGAAATTCCAAAATTTCCCATAATAGTGGTTGGTACTAGAGAAGATGGAAAAGGAATTGGCAAGGACTCATCTATGCTAAGGAATTGGTCATTATCTAGCGAACTCATACCAGCCGTATCTAGATCACAAGCAGATCTAGTAATTCCAAAGCTTATTTGTGATCTATGAAAATAACTAGAAAAAGATTCCTTTAAGGTTGTTTTCTCTAGATGGAAAATCCTCTCGTTATTACCTTCTTCTATACTTGTTATCTTTCCAAGAATTCCTCCTATAAGTTTATCTGAAGCCATGGGATAGTGGAACAGTACTTCACCCACCTTAAGAGTATCTAGCTCAGGATTGTTTCTTAGTACAACAAAGGTAGGATCCACTGTCAGAATATTAGAAGTATCTATGTGGTTAATATTCTGAGTAATAGGTTTTAGAATAGTAGGTATAGCACCATTATCTTGTTCTTCTAAGACAAATGGCTCTTTCTCACAGGTCCAATTAAGAGAGGCAGATAATAACAATAATAGGATATAATATTTTTTCATGATATATGATTTAGTATAATAGACTTCTGTGTTTTCTTTCCTTTTTTACTGATTGCGATTATGTAATACTTATAATTTTTTCCTTCACTAATTTTATAATCTTTGTATTGGAATGTCTCGGCTTTTATAGTGCTTAGGCTGCGATACGAACCATCATTGACAGACCTATAGATTACATAATTTCTGATATTTTCTGTAGATTTTCCCCAGTTGAGGTCTACAGATTTTGTATCTGTATTATAAGTTAATGTGAAATTTTTTACAGCTTCTAATCTGATGGTTCCGATGGCTTTGAGTCGCAACATATCTGTAGCGTAAGTTTCATTATTATGCTTATCAACGCTTACGATATTATACTCGTATATGATACCTTGTTTTGTATCATCATCTTTATATTGCTCCGTATTAGTATCTAGAATTTGTAATTCTGTCCATTCTTTCTCTCCTGATATTCTGCGTAGTAGTCGCTGTGATGTTAAGTCTTCACTATTACTTTTTTGCCATTGAAATTCGATCGTGTTTTCACCTACGAAGTAGTCTTTAAAATAGCCTGGTAGGGGAGGCACCTTATCTGGAATAATTAGCTTTATAGGATCCGATAGTGGAGAATGGTTATAATGTCTATCTAGAGATTGTAACTTGAAGAAGATATCTTCATTAAGGTAGTTGATATCTATTGTAGTGCTCCACTCATTATCTTGATAAGCATTATTTATAAGATTAGTATACATACCATCTTCTCTATTGGCACTATAGATCTGGTAACCTAGTAAGTCTTTTTCTTGGTTGTTTTTCCATGTTAGTTTTATGTTGCCCAAGGAATCTATAGTAGCACTAGTTACGCTAGGGATAGCTGGAGGAATCGTATCAGGAATCTGTACAGAGACGGGATTTGTGTAAGCGCTATTATTGTTTTTGTCTGTGAGACGAAGTCTGTAAAAATAATAGGGATTGCTATCATCGATGAGGTCAGTGTAATTGTTAACAGAAGAAGTAGAATTTCTTAAAAGCCCAATTTCTTTAAATTTTGAATCTACCATGGTCGATCTTTCTATATGGGTAATTTGTAAATCTGAAGATTTTGTATTGATCTCATATGCCCAGCTAACTAGAACATTGCCTTCTTTGTACGATAGCCATAAGGAGTCGGGAAGATTAGGTGGAGTTATGTCTCGAGCGGTAGCTTCGACAGTATTAGAGTAATTAGATATTTCGCCGAAGGGGCTAATACCTCTTATTCGATAGTTGTAGCTAACATTGTTTTCTGTGTAATGATTAAACTGGATATGTTCATCATTTAAATCTAACAATGGATCTTCAGAATAAATAAAAGGTAGTGACACAACATGCTTAAATTCTCCTGAAGATCCTGCTCTTTCTATAAGGTAGGCAATGTAGAAAGCATCATGCTTTTCTTTATTCCATTTTAGAGTTATGAGACTGTCTGATTCTATTACTTCAGATATATCGGGAGCAGGTAGTTGATGGATGAGATCACCTTCTATTTTGATAATATTAGATCTGAGTTGAGCTCCGTCTTCGCCATCTACTATAATTCTATAGAAATAATTTTTAGTTGGATCTATATCTGTTTGCTCATATCGTAGGCCTAATAGTTTAGAGCTAGTTCTGTCTAGATCTGCTTGCAATAATAGGATACTATGTTGTTGATTCAGTTTATTAACAAGATCTATATGACCAGAGATGTTTTTTTTATTGATAGTAGATGAATTATCCGGATAGAGAATAGAAGCGCAGGCAATTAAGGATCTGTTATTTATTTGCTCATTGATGTTGGTAAGGAAACTTTGCTTGTCTGCCACTTCTATTTTTTCTATTTGTTTAAATGGTACTTTGCTAAAGGACTGGTCTTTATCTAATATCTTCTGTTCTACGATAAAACTTGATCTCCTCGCCAGCTCATAATCAGCGTAATTTGCTAAACGCCATCGTAGTGTAATTTTGTCCCCATCATTCATACCCATAAGTAATATGTCGTGATGGTCAGCTTGCATCTGAGCATTAGCATTCGGTATAATTAACAGCAGGAGTACGACTAGAAGAAAATTATTTTTTACCATAGCTTCTAAGTTTATCTTTTTCACATTAATAGTTTTTAGTTGTTTGTGAAATAAGTTGTCCATTGTGGAAGTAAGCAAATTTTAGCATTGGACTACCTTTGTCTTTTGCGATCTTAGTTGACATATTTTCTACACTTATATAATTGGGAGCCAACTCTTCTAGGAATAGTGGTTCGGTCACTCTCAAGTTAAGGTAATTAGGTTGTAAGGATATTACATCAGCTAGCCAAGCTTGAACGAGGGTTTTATGATTGGTTAGATAGTATTCTGGATGGTAGTCTATTTTTAATTTTTGCCTAGCTACAATTTTACCATTTGTCTCACTACTAAATCCTGTGATCTTATTTTTCAGATTATAAGAATTTTCATTGGCGACAGGGAAATTTTTGAAATTATTATTACCTATATTTTGAATACCAAATGAAGGTATCTGAATTTGTAAAATATCATATTTATTATTTGGCTCTCCTAGCTCTATTCTTAATCCTTTTTGATTACTACCATCTTTGGTTATGACCATTTTTTTGATATCCCCTGTGGCTGTTGTTATTCTGTTGCTAAAGCTTATCGTTTTATTTACTTTGTTGGCAATAGAAACGGACTGCTCATATTTGCCATTGAGAAATTCAAATTTTTCTACAAGAGCATCATAATAGGTATTGCCTTCAAGTGGATCTGTTATTTTTATTAAAGGAGGGTAATAGTTAGTTCCTTGGATTTCTTTCTCTTCAAAAAGCTCAACTCCGCTTAATTCTAGTTGATAAGGTATGTTAGATGTCTTTCCTTTAGATGATTTCTTTACAGATGTATTGAAGATTGTACTAATGTTTTTATTAATTACACTTAATTGTAGTGCCTTCACTTTATCGGTCAGATTTTTGTATCTCGATGTTCTAAAAGCGTAATTATAAAACTTCTCATAAGGTCTTTCTTCAGTTAGATTATTTACTGAGGATGCTAGGTTATATAAGGCGGAAAAGTTAGTGCCGAAGAATGAAAAATTACCTTGAAGAATAATATTTATTTTTTTTCTACTAGCAAATTCTACTATATAATTTTCTGATGTTGAAAGCTGAGGAATATCATAAGAGATATTGCCGCTTTTGTATACTGCAGGAATTTCATAAATTTCACTTAGGGTATTGGTTTTGATAGTTACCAAATACTCTAGTGAATTCATAAAAGATAATTCTGCAATAACTGGATCAAAAATTAATTTCCCCTTCTGACTTGCTACTTCATCGGCAAGAAGAAATTTCTGATCTATAAATGGAAATGCGCCTTTGATATCTTCCGTAGTCATGTCTAGTTTTTCTGAGATAGAGAAGTTGGCACTTCTGTTTTCAGTTATAACAGTGCTGTTACCTTCCATTCCTCTAATCGTTACGGATATACTATATTCTGATGCAGGAGTAAATGAACTCTGGGGAATGAAGCTTATAGTACGTCCGTTTTCACTTAGTTCTATGCTGGCCTCTACGGCATAGCCAGCGGGACCTTTAAGTTCATATTCCACAAGCTCTACTTTGAATGATTTTATTTCTTTATTACCATCTTGGTCTATTGTCTCGTATTCGAAAATTTCGTTTACAGGATAGTTCAATATTACAGTGGGTATAAGGTCGTAATTGACCTTAGTATCTTCTCCTGGAATCATAGAATTGATAAGGCTAGAACTTTCAAAAGGATTTTCAGTTGCCTGTATGCAAGGATTTCCAAAAGTAAAGTCAAAAGCAAGATTTTGGTTCCACGATGTAACACCTAGATCAATGTCTAGATCTAAGAAGCCCTTACCAGTAGCCCATACAGGTGCTGGTGCGCCAGCATCCATTAATACAAGAGCTCGTAAGAAAAATAACTTCTTTCTGTCTTCAACTGTTATATTGCTTCCTTCCGTATTACCTCCTGAAAGTACATTCCAAATAGAAGCTCCAACACCAGTTACAGAATTAGCTGTATTAGCACTAGCTTGTAATACATTTTTAACCCATGTTGGATATATGACACCTACGTCACCTCTGACACCAGCATATCCGGAACCCTGTCCATACCAACCTTCAATACCTATATTTTCCATGTCTCCACATGATCTTCCAAAACTTTGAGTTAGATTTATATCATAACCTATAGTCGAGGCGAAGTCTCCGTAAACAACTAGTGCGTCTACATCTAGATCTATACTGAAACGACTACCATGAGCTATTCCAAATCCTTTTGCACTTCCACCACTTATACCGTTGGATTCTTCGGCAGAGAAACTTCCTCCTCCACCATTATTTTCCGCTGCGTAGTCAATTAAATTCTGGACTTCAAGAGGTTTAGGAGGAAGATAAGTAGGTACATCTGGTCCAAACCAAAAGTATGATTCTAGATCGACACTCCCAATGTCCAAATTGTAATTTTCTAGATTTAGACTTAGTCTGTTCGGTTTCCAATCTGCAAGCGTTCTTCCAAAAGAACCTGATCTTATAGTCCATTTCATACTGCCTGGTCCATTGCTATAATTATCCATATAGAAAAACATATTGCCTGCTCTATGTTCTCTTCCTCCATCATTTCCATAAAGTATAGGGGGTGCTCCTACAGGAAACCTTACAAAAGCACTTCCGTCTATAAGTAGTGACCACTGGTCTGGAAATTTTTGGAAACTAAGATCTGAAGAAACTTCAAACCACATAGGGGATAAATCTAAATTCCCATTGACAGGCATAATGTATCCTGTACCTGTAGCTGCTACTGTTCTAATACCTCCATTTACAAGATCGAATTCTCCTTCTAAATACAACTTAGCAAGAAACGGATCTGGTCTTGCTGCTCCTAAGGTAAGTCCAAAACCTAAACCAAAGTTGCCATATTTAGGTACATATTTAAGGGTTCTATTTCCTGGAATTTCTATAGGAGGAGAGGGTTCTACTGCCTGGCCTGCATCATTGATAGCTACTCTTTCTCCAGTAAGTGGATTTATTTTTATTTTTTCCATATTGAGGCGCACACCTCCCTCTAGGCCATATAAGAAAACAAATTGTTGTCCCATAGGAATTCCTACATTGGTATTATATGAAGCATCCACGTAGAAGAAGTTATAATTATCTGCTGTATTCCAGTCGGCATCTTCATCCGTGACAGCACTTCCGAAAGTACCATCCATATCTAATCGGGCATTTACTACTGGTAGTCCTACACTTAAGGAACCATAGATTCCTTGATAAGCTACTGTCTGTTCTTGTTTTTTATAAAAACATAATTCCCCTTTCAGTCCGACACCACTCATATAGGCATCTATCCCTAGACAGTTTAAGTTGGCTCCTGTAAGTCTTAATTTGTCATTTGTCAAACTGCCTTTTAGAGTTAGATTAGCATTGAGGCCCAGACTGCTACTTGAGCTTGCTAGATTTAGTCCTGCTCCGATGGTGAGAGTGGGGGCTCTGGCAGTACCACCTAATTTGAACTCATTTACATTAATAGAAAAACCCGCTACACTTGGTTTTTTTACAACTGTATTTCCTAGGTTTGTATTTGTACTATTATTTTGTGATCCAGGCATTTTGAAATTAGAAGAGGCATCAAATCCTTTCTCCGTATTATATTTTATTTCGAAGGGCACGTCTGGAAGCTTGACATCTGCTTCAGGCTTTAGTTCATTTGCTTCGATAAATTCTGAACTCATATTTAGCTTTCCTGCCAGAACTAGATCTAACTCTAGATCATCGAAGAAACTACTTTCTTCCTCGCTGTCTGATTCTGAATTACCTGATATAGAATGTGCATATCTCATTTTTAGATGGGTAGAAGAATTGAGTTCTGCTTCTGCAATTAGGAAAGGTATTCCTACAGGTTCTGATCCGACTTTGACATCTAGAACATAGGCTATAGTATCCTCTAATAATTCTGATACATCTAAAGCCATCGTATATTCTAGTCTGTCATCTTTCTCAAAAAGTGGTATGCCTATCTTGCCTTCTATACCCGCTGTTTGTAATGCATTCTGTTGCATACATAGATATACTTTATCCATGCTAAAAGCAAAACCCGAGGTAGAATCAGACTCACTAGAAGAATCAAAATCTATAAGTCCTGCTGTCTCCACATAGAAAGATCCTGAGATACCTTCTTCTCCTAATAGTATATGATCTATGCCGAATTCTGCTCTACCTTCGATGCCTAAGAAATCATTTGGTAATCTGAGTTGAGCAGATTTGATATAAATACCTTTCCATGATTCATCATAATCTTCTTCAGAAACAAGGTCATCATTATTGCACTTAGAAGGTGGCGTTTTATTTGTAAATGGATTTTCTATTTCAGATAGATCTAGATATGCTTCGGTTGCTTGGAAACCCCATCCCTCTAAAATTTGTAATTGGAACGGTGTAAATTCTAGACCTAGTATAACATCAAAGTTTGTCTCACCAGTAGCATTCTGGCCTGCAATTTCTTCTAGATTCGTATTGCCTGTAGAGATTCCTCCACCATCGACATCTAGAACAAAGTCAAAACTGCCTTTGACAAACTGATCTAGATTTCTTTCTCCATTTTCTGGATCTTCTACAACCAGTAAAGATTTAGGAATAGTGATATCACCTCTTATACCTAAGCCTTTAAGTCCATTACAGTCTAACTCTACAAAGCAAACATCATCTCTCACATTTTCTACATCACCGATTTTTGATTTTCCTGCAAGATTGATAGAAACACCATATAAGGGATGTTCTGGATCTATATTCATTTCTTCGTTAAGAGTCATTACAGAGAATTCATCTCCTAATACAAGCATAGCCCTAGATGCTATACCGTCAGGATTTAGACAGGCATTGGCGCCAAAAGCAATGGACTTATCCATTCCAGTAATGGGTAAAAATTGAGGCATAGTGAGCAGTAAGGAAATGTTAGCATGCGTAGGCGTAAATTCTAAACTATTGATGCCTAGTTTAAATTTATATTCGTTGTAGCTTAGATCTACACCGAAGGGTAATGTCATTCCTTCATCATCCCTTATAACATCTATAAGATTTATAAAATCTAAAAATGTATCCATATATTCTAGATTGAACCCATTTTCTTCAGAATATGTAGCATCTGCATTTGCCCAATTATCGTGATACTTCACTTTTACAGTTCCTGAAGTCATCCTTTTGTCAATAGTGGTTTTTAATCCGGTAAAATCTACTTTAACCTTAGTGTTTGCCAAAACGGGAATTTCTATTATTCCAGATCCTCGTCTATTATTTACAGAAGTTATTGCCATAGAGAATTTACCTACTTGGATAGTATCTCCTACAGAGAGGGAGGTGTTCATTTCTTCTGCATTCCTGAGATCTAGAAAACAATTACAATCATCTACGATGTTTCCATCTTCATCTAGCTCGGCATCTCCTATATCTAGAATGTCTTCACCATAGATAAATCTATGTATTTCAGAGCGTCCACTATTTTGCAAAGGAGAAACATCATCACTGCTAAATGCCTGTACTTGTATCGCATATTCTTTTCCTAGCTCTAAGTCGTTTTCACTTCCATCACCTGGATAGAGGTAGCTGAGTTCATTTACGTTTTCTATGTAGGCAACAAGGTCGAAGGTAGTTTGGCTATTCATTAGTTCTTCTAAATCTTCTTGATCATCTGGAATTTCCATAATTTTTATAGCATAGTCGAAGAGCGTAATAGAAGCACTTAGGTGTTCCCATGCAATAAAAAGTTCTGAATTTTCATTACCGAGAACTGTGGTCTCGTTGACAGGATTTATTATTCTGGGAGGTTGCGTGATCTCTGCAAATAGATTGCTTCCCATAGAGCAGCTTGGCTCTGATAATTCGAAAGTGGTGGCCTCTTCTTCGTTTATAAAAACAGCAGTAACGCAGATGCCATAATTTCCTTCAGGTAGCACACCGCCTAAATATAACGCACCTAAATCCTCAAAATCTGGATCTTCTATCAAAAGGTAGTTTTCTATTATTCCTAAGTTACCATTCAGAAAAGGGTAGGCTGATTCTAAGTCGGATGATATAATCGTACGTGTAGATAGACCTGCTATCGTAAACTGTTCTATTGCCAGTTGTGGGTCACCGTTGGCTATGGCATCAGAGAAAGTAGTATAGAATGCGGTCTGACCGTTTCTAGTAACTTCGAATTCTAGATAGAAGCTAAGGTCAAGAGGAGTATTGTTAGATAGCGTAATGGCTACTTGACTTTCTGCCCAGTTGAGCAATGAACTTATATCACTAGAGAAGGATCCTGCTAGCATAACATTTTCTATGTTCATAGCTATCTGAGACTTTGCAGTTGTACAGCACAAAGAAAGTATTATAATGATTGGAAGCAGCTTTAGTTTTATTTTGACAAGCATAACAAGTTTTCTTTATAATTAGAAATTGAGACCATATCCAAACAGCAATCTATATTCAGAAAACTCGTTTGCTATGACAGCGGTTCTATTTATTCCTAGAACTCTGAGGTTTACCGTATTTCGTTCATTTATTTTATAGTATGTCTGGGCTTGGTATCTAAGTACTCTGCCATTTCGTTTATCTTCTATATCATTAAGGAGATAACTTACATTAGAAGACAGTCTAATTTTTTGATTGAGCATTTGTTTGATTAAAGAAAATCTGATTCCATATCGTTCTGTTCTTCTCCCTGAGAAAACATAGTTAGAATACAAGACAGATGGGTTAAGTACTAATTTCAGATATTTGAAATTTAGCTTGAAACCAAGATTTGAAGAATAACTTCTGTAGGCATTGTCAAATTCTGATATTCCAGAAACGTCATTAAAATTCTGAAAACCAATAAACCCATTCGCTTTTAAAATAAATGCATCTCGTGTAAGAAGTGTTGTATGAGTAGACAGACTTATGTTTCTAGAAACGGAAACCTGTCTTAGCGTATCATTAAATTCTATAATTTGACCCTCGGTGGTTCGTTGATAGTTGGATAAACTTAGACTGAACCCAAGGTTACTTGTGAGAGCGGCACTTATAAATAAGGAACCAATCCACCTACGTGATTCTTGTACCTTAGTTTTAGATATATTATCTCTAAAAAAACCAAGACTAGAATTTACAGATAATTTATTGGTCCTATTGTGCCAGCTTATATTCCCTGTTATTTCTTCCAGATCATTTTGAAAAAAGATAGAACCGAGAGATCTGTATAAAGGATCTACTCTTTTGTACTTAAATGCTAGATTAGATTGTTTCATATGCAACTGGATCTGAGCGTGTCCAGCAAAATTTAGTCGACTACTAGTAGTGGGATTATATATTCTACTTAGGGAAGACTCTTCGTCTAGTAAAGGGTCATCTCTTCTATCCGTTGTGAATCCGGAAGCAGCAATACTTGATTGAATACTTATTTTCCGTATCGGGCTTAACTTTAGATTGGCACCGAGGATAAAGTTTTCGTTTGGCGATCTATTACTTGTATCAGCTTCTATCTCTTCCTTGACGTTGTCTATGGATTTGAATGCTATTAGGTCAAAGTGGTTGTTACTTTTCCCGATGCCTATTTTTCCTCCTATAGCTTTTCTGTCAAAGGTTCTTATTGTACTTGCTCCGAACTCATCTATGAACTCTTGTTGTAAGTTGAAGTTCCTGATTTTGCCATACATAGCACCAAAGCGAAATATACCAGGATTACCTTCTACACCTACCCCGAAAATATTTTTCCTAGATAGTGTGTATTCTGAGAAATTCATGCTGGTATTACCCAGGTATATTCTGTAAGATTTATACCTAGGGGTAATGCCAATTCTTGAAAAACTATAGTCTAACTCTGTACCAGCTGAGCTCAGTAGAAACCGCAGAGGAGTGTTGAACTTCCATAGTTTTATATTCTGCCGACCAGCTATTCTCCAGCTAAAAGGATTGAATCTGTTATTTTCATTGTTATTGAAATATAGTGCAGTACCAAAATTTATACTTCCTTGATAGCCTAATAATTTCTGTTTCTTTTGTGCTACTAGTACTGTACTGTGCAGCAAAAAGAAACAGAAACTTAATAGTAAAATACTCTTTATCCTATGTGTGTCTTTCATAGTTGATTCTATTCTACTTAGTTATGACAAATTGAGTATTTGATATCTGGTTATCAATCTTTATTGATAACATATAGTAACCATTTTGTAATTGTGATACATCTAAATAGGTCTTCTGATTCACTAGTGTTATATCAGTTTTAGTAAGGACCTGTATTCCTGTTATGTCAAAAATTTGTATGCTTTCCAACTCTTTAATGGACGAAGTAATTTCTATAGTTATTCTATCTACTGTAGGGTTAGGATAGACTTTGTATCGTTCGGATAGATGGATTGAATTAGTTGATGTAGTTTCGCATGCATCTCCTATTCCATTTTCGTTTGTGTCTGATTGGTCCGAATTAGGAATAAGTGGGCAATTGTCTTCTAGGTCATCTACACCATCTCCATCATCATCAGTATCACATAGATCACCTTCGCCGTCTCCATCTGTATCTGTCTGATCTATATTCATATCATCTATGCAATTGTCGTCCTCATCGAGTACGCCATCATTATCATCGTCAGGATCACATGCATCCCCCAAGCTGTCACCATCAAGATCGGCTTGATCAGGATTATCTAGAAGAGGGCAATTATCATCTATGTCATCCACACCATCTCCATCATCATCAGAATCACAGGCATTCCCTAGTCCGTCTCCGTCAGTATCTACCTGCCCAGGATTATTTATCTCTGGACAATTATCTTCAGCGTCTGGAATACCATCTCCATCTGTATCATTCTCACAAGCATCTCCAACGCCATCGCCATCGCTATCGGCTTGATCTGAATTTGAAGAAAGTGGGCAATTGTCATCTAAGTCATCTACACCATCCCCATCATCATCTGAATCACAAGCATCCCCTAGTCCGTCTCCATCAGTATCTACTTGATTACTATTTGGTATCTCTGGGCAATTGTCATTAGCGTCTGGAATCCCGTCGCCGTCTGTGTCATTTTCGCAAGCGTCTCCGATTCCATCATTATCCGTGTCCATCTGAGAAGGATTAGCGACAAATGGACAATTATCATCTATGTCAAGAACTGAATCATTATCATCATCATTGTCACAGATATCACCCATGCCATCGTTATCCGTATCCGCTTGATCAGCATTTGCAATTCCTAGACAGTTGTCTTCAGCATCTGGAATCCCATCACCGTCTGTATCATTTTCGCAAGCATCACCTGTCCCATCTCCATCTGTATCTTCTTGGTTTGGATTAGAAGTTAAGGGGCAATTATCATTTGTGTCATTGATACCATCGTTATCATCGTCGTTGTCGCAAACATCTCCCATTCCATCATTGTCATTGTCGGTTTGATCAGCATTTGTTTGTAAAGGACAATTATCGCTTGAGTCATTGACTCCATCATTATCGTCATCGTTGTCGCAAATATCACCTTGGCCATCATTGTCATTATCCATTTGATTAGGATTAGAAGTTAGAGGGCAATTATCATTGACATCAGGTACACCATCATTATCATCATCCGTGTCACACGCATCTCCCATACTATCGTTGTCATTATCTGTTTGATCAGGATTGGATAGGCTAGGGCAGTTATCCATATTGTCAGGCACACTATCATTATCATCGTCAGTATCGCAAGCATCCCCTTCGCCATCATTATCCGTATCTGCTTGAGCTGAATTTGCAACCGTAGGACAATTATCAATTGTATCTGGAATTCCATCACCATCAGTATCATCTTCACATGCGTCTCCTATACCATCACCATCATTATCCGCCTGAGAAGGATTATTTACGAATGGGCAGTTGTCATTACCATCTATAATACCATCATTGTCATCATCAGAATCACAAGTGTCACCTATGCCATCATTATCGTTATCACCTTGTGAAGGATTAGAAATAAGTGGACAGTTATCGTTTATATCTATTACCCCATCATTATCATCATCATTATCACATACATCCCCTTGACCATCATTGTCATTATCTTGCTGTCCTGGATTAGAGATTAAGGGGCAATTATCATTCGTATCTAGGACGCCATCGTTATCATCATCCGTATCGCAGACATCCCCTTCTCCATCATTATCATTATCTGCTTGGTTAGGATTGGAGGTAGCAGGGCAGTTATCAGAAATATCAGCAATACCATCGTTGTCATCGTCTGTGTCACATGCATCACCCATTCCATCATTATCATTATCCGCTTGGTTAGGATTAGAAGTAGAAGGACAGTT
>CAYYWZ010000024.1:20539-51406 GCA_964475415.1 uncultured Saprospiraceae bacterium
ATCTGTTGTGTCAGGAACCCCATCGTTGTCATCATCTGTGTCACAAGCATCACCCGTACCATCATTATCATTATCTGCTTGATTTTGATTACTTGTAGAAGGACAGTTATCTGTTGTGTCAGGAACCCCATCATTGTCGTCATCTGTATCGCAAGCATCACCTACACCATCGTTGTCATTGTCTGCTTGGTTAGGATTAGAAGTAGAAGGACAGTTATCTGTTGTGTCAGGAACCCCATCGTTGTCATCATCTGTGTCACAAGCATCACCCATACCATCGTTATCATTATCTTGTTGACCTACGTTAGATGTAAATGGACAATTATCAGAAACATCTGCTATTCCGTCGTTATCATCATCGGTATCACAAACATCGCCAAACATATCATTATCGTTATTGGCTTGATCTGTGTTTAATACAAATTGACAATTGTCAGTGGCATCTAATACGCCATCATTATCATCATCATTATCACAAGCATCACCCTGTGTGTCATTATCATTATTTACTTGATTTGTGTTGGAAATAAATGGACAGTTATCATTAGAATCAGGAACCCCATCATTGTCATCATCGTTATCACATACATCCCCATCGCCATCATTATCATTGTCATCTTGCATAGGATTAAAATTAAAAGGACAATTGTCAGAGGTATCATCTATACCATCATTATCATCATCAACATCGCATACATCACCCATTCCGTCGCTATCAAAATCCTCTTGGTTAGGATTTGATTCATTGATACAGTTGTCTGTTGTATCTGGAACACCATCACCATCTGTATCGGGGTTTTGGTTAGAATCTATTGTTACCCGTATCAAGGCTGGGGGTAGACATGCTATAAGATCTGTAACTTGACAAATGTATGATCCATCTGCTACAGAAGGTAAGCCGGTAAACCCGTTTGAGTTATAATTATATGTTCCTACATGCACGCCAGTTACACTGAAAATACCAATGGTACCAGTACCATAATAAGGTGCATCTCCCTCTATAAAGGGATTGACGACTCCAGTGGGGAAGGTCGTTACAGGTAGAAATACTAATCCATTGTTTATGATATCATCTATGTCAATAGAGCCATCTATATCTTCTATGATACCACTAGTGCCATTAATCATCTCAGCAAAACCATGTGTACCTGTAAATCCTGTAATAGTCCATTTCCCAAAATTTCCAAATAGACCAGGTCCTTCCATTTTTCCATTGATAATTACCGTAGAAAAACAATTATCATTAGAAAATACAGCTGTAGAGGGTGTGTTTCTAATAGAGGCTAGCCCATTATCTAGAATCGTTATGGAATTATTAGAGTTAACATTTCCTATAGTTCCAGCGTTATCGATTCCTTGATCGCCAGTAGTATTTATTGTCAGGGTTGCATTGCTTTGATTGAAGAATTCACCATCATTGTCTAAGCCTATTTTGTTAGTGTTGTTTATTAATATAGCATTGAAATTTAAAAAGTTTCCTTGGCTTTGATTTACTATTCCATGACTTGATACATTCTGTATTTCTATGGTTCCATTGCTTGCATTCGTAAAATCTCCATTATTCAATATGCCATGAAAACCTGGGGATAGAACTTTTAAGGTACCTCTATTTTCTAATTCACCTCCAGTTCCTACAGACAAGCCCGTGCTAGAAGTGTTTTCTATTGTTACTGAAGCACCGATGGAAATAAATAAATAGTCATTGACAACTACAGATTCTGAGGTCGATGGGAAGGAGTTTCCTTGCGCTGTTGCAGGAATCACCATGTGAGAAGATCCATTAGGAGGACCCATGCCTATAGGGCCACTTGACCAATTGTCAGCAGTATACCATTCGTTATCACTTGCGCATCCTGTCCAGGCATGTTGGTCTGAGGAAGTAAGAATTTCTCCATCACTGTTATTAATGTTAAATCCCCCGTTATTAAAATTATGTATCACTCCTGTGTTAGATTCTATAACTGAAACACCTGAAAAATACTCTGCAAGTATGCCTTCGTTTTGAAAACCTCCAATAAATGCTGTACCTGATGTTGCGTTTACAACACCACAAGGTGCATTCAAGAATGTACCCTCATCATACTGAAAAAATGGACCTGAGCAAATACCTCCGATATATCCTTCATTTGTAAAAGTAGATCCTGCTAGTTTTGAATAAAGGGCTATATTTCCGACACCAGTAAAGTTTACACTAGCGGATGATGAATTAAACATCTCTCCATTATCAAGAAAAATTCCATTACCGCCTATTACAGGGCCAACATTTAATTCTCCTTCATTTACTATCGATGCTTCATTGTTTATTGCCTCTTGTAGGGTCTCACTTATGGTGACAATAGCTCCGCCACCTATCAGTAACTCAGTGTTATTAGGATTTCCATTTATAGAAATTCCTACAGGAGCCAATGAACCGTTAGTTGTAACATTCATAGTTCCTTTCACCGTAAGTGTTGCTCCACTATTAATGGTGACTGGATAGGGATTAGCTGTAAAACCAGCAGGGATCACACAATTCCCAGAATTAATAATAATTTCTTCGTCTACAGGAATATTACCCTGTGACCAATTATTAGGGTTATCGTAATCACCAACTCCACCGAACCAAATATTTTGTCCCGAAACAAAGGTTAAAGTAAATAATACGAATAAGCTGCTAAGAAGAAACCTGTAGGTTTTCATAATTAAGGGTGTTAGGTGTTAAGAAATTAGGATTGAGAACTATCGTAATGTGACTGATATTTTTTCCAAAGTTATACCCTAGCTTATTCTAAAGCATATATGGAAACCTACAGCTAATAAAAATCTATGTTTACATATAGAAAAACTATGGAAGGGTTTACACTAGGTAATACAGGAGTTAAAAATAGACTTGAGACTAGAATTGTTAAGTAGCAATCAGTTCGCTAGCCCGCAAGCTTTTCTCTAACGGTCTTGCTGTGTGTGTTTATAAAACTTTTGATATGTTTTCTATCTAAGGTAGCAACAACTTTTCCTTCAGTATCTAGAATAGGAATAACTACTAAGGCCTCTTTATCCATCAGTAAGAAGGCGTCTCTAACAGAAGCATCTTGACTCAGCGTAAACACCTTGCTGCTCATATGATAACTTACAGATTCGTTCATTCTCTTAGATTGCAGTGCATCACTGATATGATAATGATGTAGATTACCAACTACTTTCTCTTCTTTGTCGAAAATAAGGAAGCTATTTTCTCGACCTAGTTCAGATATAGTAAGTGCTTTCTCCATTAGGTCATCTACAGAGAGGGGAGTATATTTATAATTGGCTATCTGATCTAAAGTAGTACGCTTGAGAATGGCGTCTAATCTAACTTGACTAGATTCTCCATTAGCCATAATAAAAACAAAAATACCGATCATTCCGAGAATCAAAAGGGAACCTTCGTACTGCAGTAAATATTCTTGTATGGAAGCTAATCCTGGAATAGTGATGTTATTGATAGCTAGAATTTGCAAGATACTTGCGGATATAAAAATAAGAGCAATGCCTTTTCCGATCGTAGAGGCTACCATAGTAGCTTTTTCTCTTCCTAGCTTTATGCTTAGTAGAGACCTCACTATTCTGCCACCATCCATAGGGAAAGCGGGAATGAGATTAAAAGTAAATAGAATAATATTCAGCCAAAAAATCAATTGGAAAAACTCAAGAGAGTTATTAGGATAATTTATATCCATCAGCCCTATAGAATGGCCAGATAATAATAGGACTAAGAATATAGCTATAGCTATTGCGACATTAACCAGAGGTCCAGCTATGGCAATAAAAAATTCATGTAGTGGATCTTCTGGAATTTTCTCTAATCTAGCAAGACCACCTATAGGAGACAAAATAATATCTCTAGTGCTTACATCATATCTTCTAGCAGTAAGAGCATGTCCATATTCATGTAAGATAACACAGAGGAAAAGTACGAGGATATATCCAAAAAACCATAACATTCTAGCGACATCAAAATTCATAGATAGTCCCATAAAGAAGAATGCGATAATCATCAATCCGAAGGACCAATGTACTTTTACAGGAATACCTGCATAAGTTCCTATATGGAAACTCCTACCCATAAAAGGCTGTACTTGGATCGGTCAGAATATCCTTATTGATCATTCTAGAAAGAACAACACGTTGTATCTCTGATGTGCCCTCGTAGATCTGAGTAATCTTAGCAGCTCTCATAAGTCTTTCTACATGATACTCTTTTACAAAGCCATATCCGCCATGTATTTGTACAGCCTCTACCGTATGTTTCATTGCTGTTTCTGAAGCAAATAACTTTGCCATACTTCCAGCGGCATCATAATCTTTTTTCTGATCCTTAAGTGTAGCTGCTCTATAAACAAGAAGTCTAGCAGCCTCTATGTCTGTAAGCATATTAGCCATCTTGAATCCTATGGCTTGGTGTTGTCCTATTGGTTTTCCG
Organism: uncultured Saprospiraceae bacterium; assembly: GCA_964475415.1. Taxonomy (GTDB): domain Bacteria; phylum Bacteroidota; class Bacteroidia; order Chitinophagales; family Saprospiraceae; genus CALCMJ01. The sequence goes on from CAYYWZ010000024.1 coordinate 24,978, forward strand.
AAGGCTTCTCGCTCCTTGCTATAGGCAACAGAAAGATCGAAAGCTCCTGCTGCTATACCTAGAGCCTGAGCAGCAATACCTATTCTTCCCCCACTGAGTGCTTTCATAGCAAACTTAAAACCGAAACCATCTTCTCCTATTCTATTTTCCTTAGGTACTTTTACATCATTGTACATGATCGTGTGCGTATCAGAAGCTCTTATGCCTAGCTTGTCTTCCTTAGCGCCTATCTCTACACCATCCCAACTTGTTTCTACTATAAAGGCATTGATACCCTTATGCTTTAGTTCAGGATTAGTCTGAGCAATAACGATATGTATCTTAGATGTACCTCCGCTGGTAATCCAGTTTTTAGTACCATTGAGTAGGTAATAATCGCCTTTGTCTTCGGCAGTAGTTCTTTGGCTTGTTGCATCACTACCAGCTTCTGGCTCAGACAAACAGAAAGCTCCTATTGTTTCTCCTGATGCTATCTGTGGCAAATATTTTTTCTTCTGTTCTTCTGAACCGAAGCTTTCTATACCCCAAGCGACTAAAGAATTATTTACAGACATAATAACAGAGCAGCTATTATCTATCTTGGATATTTCCTCTAAGGCTAGAACATAAGAAAGACTATCCATTCCTCCTCCTCCATATTCTGGTGAAACCATCATGCCGAGAAATCCTAGTTCACCCATTTTCCTTATTTCTTCTTTAGGGTATCTCATATCTCTGTCCCTTTCTATTACACCAGGTAATAGTTCTTTCTGAGCAAATTCTTTTGCAGCCTGCTTGACGTATAATTGTTCTTCTGTGAGTTGAAAATCCATTTTATATTTTTATTCTATTATTTCCATTAAGGATCTGAAGGCAAATACTTTTCCTTTGTATTTGTCATTGTGATCTTTTTGTAGAGCGGGAGCATGGTTTTTTTGATAATCCTCGAAGGTCTCCATATCCTGCAACACGTATTGACATGCGTAGGTATTTTTCTCCTCAGCATGTAGTAGTCGACAAACACGAGATGAGATAAACTTATTCGTTTTCATCACATCGGGAATGTGTACCTCTTGCATCCACTTAAGCCATTCTTCCTGTATAGACTCGTCTACACTTACCGTTACATTGTACAATATTTTATTTGACATTCTTTATTGAATTTCGTCCCCACGAAGTATTCTAAATCGTTTTCTAGCCTCAACGGCAAAGGTACTATTAGAATAATCTATGAATAATTTTTCGTAGAGGGTTTTAGCTTTTTCTTTATCATCTAGAATTTTCTCATATATCTCCGCTAGTTCGAATATAGAATTATCACAAGTTATTTCGTCGGGATGCTTTTCTATAATTTCATTATAAGAGACTATAGCGTTAGTGTAGTCCTTCTGTCCTTTGTATAGCTGTGCCTTTCTGTATAGAACTTCATCTTGTAAGGGATGATCGGGAAAGAAGATCTCTATAGAATCTAATTTGTCAAAGGCACCTTTGTACTGATTCTGTACCGCAAGTAGATCAGCTTGAGAAAATAATTGTAGGGCTGTCTCAGTTGAATCTAATCCTAAATTATCCGTAATAAATACCGACAGGTCGATAGCGTCATTAGAGATAAGCTTAGACGTAGAAGCTTTTAGTATGTCAAATTGTGCCTGAGCCCACTCGAAGTTTCCAGAATAATAGAAAAGCTTAGCATTTCTAAATCTCGCAACCTCCCCTATATATTCTTCTCTAAATGCTTTGTCTACCTGAGAATAGAGCAGGGATGCTTCCCATATTTCTTCTTGCATAAGGTAATAATCTGCTAAAGAAATTTTGCTATTAGCTCTTAGGTATTTGCTTATAGATCTTATTTCTATAAGTTCTTGCAGTACATCTATGGCACCTTGGCTATCGTTACCATAGATGGCTAAGAAATCAGCAAAATCTTTTACCAGCTGGCCTGTTCTATTATTAATCCCAAACTCATCGATAAAGGATTTATATTCAGATTTCAATGTGTCTAATTCAGTAGTTGCGAAGTTGGGGTTCTCTGTAATTTTCTTTCTCTTACTGATGAGTAACTTTTTCTTCGCATCTATATAGTACCTAGAGTTATCTCCCTTAGAGTCTATAATGTATTCATATGCCTTGATGGCTGTGTTGTAGTCCTTGTCATTATAAGCGATATCTGCTAGTTTGATAACACGATTTCCAGGTTCATCTAATTTTCTATCTATGGCACGTGCTTGTCGAAATGCCTTATTGTAATCTTTTTCCTGCACGAATGCCCATTGTAATAATTCTGGGTAAACTAGATTTTCTGGCTCAGTGCTGATACGTTCATATAATTGTCTTTTCAGTTCGGTGTAAGCCGATTCTTGCTTAAGATTTCTTTGCAAGGTTGCTGTAATAGAAGGAAGTCTTGTAGGCTGCGTAGAAACATAATTAATATATTCTCTTATCATAGATGCATCGTCAGATTTTCTTCTGTACAGATCTGCCAGATTATAAGAGAAGATGGTATTATTATCCAGAAGCTTAGATCCTTTTTTATAGGTCTCTAATGCAAGGTCATACTTTGTCAGTCGCAGGAATGCATTTCCTAACTTGTTAATGATACTTGTATTAGGTGGAAGGTTTTGTATAGCCTTTCTGTATTGCTTATCAGCTTTTTCAGGTTCGAACTTACGCTCATACATATTACCTAGAGAAACATATAGTTGTACATCCTGTGGTTTACGTTTTATTTCAGATTGAATTGCTTTTTCCGCGTTTTGAAAATCTTCTAGGGCTACAAGTGATTCTATATAACGAGAGAAAAATACGTCCTGATTAGGATTCTTATCGTATAACTTACTGTATAATACTGCCGCTTTTTCGTATTCTCCGGATTGGAAATAACGATTTGCTAGCCTGGAGTCCTGAGCAGCAAGACTATTAATAGAGCTAATAAGCAGTAGTAAAGGAATAATAAGTTTGAAGATATGTTTCATTGACATAATTATTTATGTAGATATCTAAGCTTTTTCTGCTATATACCTAGTTTGATCTTTAGTTATACTACATCTGATAACGATGGTAAGTTTAAAATAATTTCTTTAAAAATAAGAAAGGAGTGTACACTGTACACTCCTTTCTTATTTTTTATGATATGTTTAAGCGCTTGCTTAACCTTCTAGTCTAAATCTTACAGGTAATGTGTAGAATACTTTTACAGATCTACCTCTCTGCTTACCAGGGGTCCATTTCTGTGGTAGATTATTCATATTCTCTACAACCTTGAGGGCTGCTTCTCCACAACCAGCTCCTATATCCCTAAGAATCTTAGAACCTGTTACTGATCCGTCCTTATCTACTACGAACTGTATTACACACATCCCTTCTACGCCATTTTCTCTAGCAATGGCTGGGTATTTAAGATTTTTGTAGATATACTGAAGCATTTTTTCTTTAGCACATTCTTCTTTTTCTTTTTCTGAGCCAGACATATCCTCACACCCAGGGAATCTAGGCATCTGTTCCACTACCTTGAAGATCTCTTCTTCTGCTGGAGGTGGTGGCGGCGGAGGAGGTGGTGGCGGCGGCGCTTCTTCTTCTACTACCGGTGGAGGTTCTTCCACTACTGTTTCTTCATCTACCTCTGTATCTTCAAATACAGGTTCTTCCTCTTCTTCTATTTCTTCTTCTGGTACCTCTTCTATTACTGGTGGTGGCGGCGGAGGAGGAGGTGGTGGCGGTTCTGCAGTTCTAGGAGGTTCTACTAAGAAATCCTCGTCTAACTCTAAGGCATTATCCGGAATTCTTACTTCCTGATCATAACTTGTTGCAGAAAAAGCTAATATGACCGTAGCCAGGGAAGCTAATAAACCGAACAATAAAAATGGACTAGAATGTTTAAAAGCATCCACATCGGGATACTTATTTCTTCCTTCCAATGGAGAACTCCACACCTTATCTCGGTATTTTTCTCCTAAATCAGCAGCAGATGCTCCTTTGTATCTACTTCTGAAAAACAAAATGATCCCTATAACAACGACTGCAACTAGTAGTACTAGTAGTGCAGAAGTTCCAGTAGGTATCGAAAGATCACTTATCATACGCTTTTCTTTTAATAAATTGATAAAATCCTATGCCTATCAATGAGCCACTAATATTAGCAATTATATCTAAGATATCAAAATGCCTGTGCTCAAAAAATTTACCTTGTATTGTTTCCATCATGATACCGTAGAGGGTACATATAATAAATACTTTTAATATAGATAGCTTATCTCGTAATAATAAGAAAGCTAACAAGCCATACATCACTCCGTGAACTAATTTATCTACATGATATTTGTCTAACCAGTCATCATTTAAGGATTCTGGTGCTGACATACAAGAGAGATATAAGATAACTCCAAGGTATAATACAGAAACTCTAAATCTATATTTAGCACTATCTGTAATTGTAATAAAGATGCTGTTATATTTTTTTTTGGTGCATGGAATCCGATTTTTCTTATGCTGTTAATTCAGTATAAGCTGCAGAATCCATTAATTCATCTAATTCACTAAGATCACTAAGTTCTATTTTTACAATCCAGCCCTTACCATAGGGATCAGAATTCACTAAGCCAGGGTCATCTCCCTCACTTTCGTCTAGCTCCGAGTTGAACTCTAGTACTTTTCCACTAACGGGCATAAACAGATCTGATGTAGTTTTCACAGCTTCTATAGTCCCGAATACTTCATCACGTGCTACATCTTCTCCTATTGTATCTATCTCTACATATACAATTTCTCCTAGTTCGCTTTGAGCAAAGTCTGTTACACCTATAAGAGCTGTGTTATCATCATTCACTTTGATCCACTCATGCTCTTTAGAATATTTCAATCCCTCAGGTATTTTCATTTTTTATATTTAATTATTACGAATTCGTTTGTATAAAGTTTTTAACCCATTCTGATGTTACAGATTTAGGTCTTTCTAATGGCATACCTAAGGCTCTAGACCAACAAAGTGCAGCCATGACCCCTAAGGCTCTAGACACACCAAATAAGACTGTATAGAAACTATACTCCGTCAAACCATAGTGTACCAAAATTGCTCCTGAGTGTGCATCTACATTAGGCCATGGGTTCTTTACCTTGCCTAGTGCTTTGAGGATATCCGGAACAATCTTATATAATTGCCAGATAATATGCACGATGTCATCACCTTTAATGTACTCTTCAGCAAATAATCTTTGTGCTGTAAATCTTGGATCTGGTTCTCTTAGTACAGCGTGTCCATAGCCGGGAATTACTTTTCCTGCATCTAATGTATCTTGAATGTACTTAGCTACTTGTTCGTCAGTAGGTTTAGTAGTACCTAGTGATTCCGTCATCTGTAACACCCACTTTATCACTTCCTGATTAGCTAATCCATGTAATGGTCCCGCAAGAGAGTCCATTGCTCCAGAATAAGATAGATAAGGATCACTTAAAGTAGAATTGATAAGATGAGCAGTATGTGCTGATGCGTTTCCACCCTCGTGATCAGCATGTATCGTAAGATATAGACGCATTAAGGATTTGAAATCAGGGGTATCTATACCTAACATATGAGCAAAGTTACCTGCCCAGTCTAGCTTTTCGTTAGCTTCTATGTGCTCTCCTCCTTTGTATCTCTTACGATATATATAGGCTGCAACTCTAGGTAGTCTTGCTATCAGATTCATAGAATCTTCATAGGTTGCATCCCAGTAGTCCTTCTTATTCATGCCCTCATCGTATCGCTTAGCGAATACACTATCACTATTCATAGAGGCTATAGCGATAACAAATTGAGTCATTGGATGTGTATTATCATCTAGAGCATCTAGGACCTTTATAGTTTGTTCAGGAAGTGCTGCTCTCTTTTCCCACTCATCCGTAAGCCATTCTACATCCTCTTGTGTAGGAATTTCATCTACTAGCATAAGCCAGAATAGTCCTTCTGGAAGCGGTTCTTTACCTCCTTGCACCTTAGGTAACTTTTCCTTTATTTGTGGAATGTTATAACCTCTGAATCTTATACCTTCATTAGCATCTAGAGCAGAAGTCTCCCATACCATGCTCTTGACACCTCTCATGCCTCCGAACACCTGAGCTATTTTCACGTCATCTGCTTTTATAGCACCATGCTCTCTTAACAACTGCTTCATCTCTACTTTCAGAGCTGAAGACTTCTCAAAAAACTTTTGTTTTAAACGGTCCATTAATTTCGCTTTAATTTTCTTTTATTAACTAATTAGAGCCTCTCTTGTTCACCGGTTGGAACTGTTGTGAAAAAACAGTTTCTCTCATCTCTATTATCTTATTATACACTTTTCTCTGTGGTTCTTGTAGTAATGCCAGTATCGACTTATCTGAAGAAGTAGTAATTGCTTTCCTTTTTGCATGAAATTCAGCAGGGTTAGTCTTCATCATCGGCAATATTGTTTTGATATCAGTTTCTGTTGCTTTTTGTATTTTTTCTACTTGGACTTTTTGAGCATCTGTTAGCTTCAGTTCTTCAGTTGGTACTGTTTGCGCATTGACATACATACTACATCCTATAAATAGTAGCAATGTTAAAATTTGTTTCATGATTTACATTTTTTATGATAAAATAAACACTCTTAAATAAAGAACATCTATGTCAATTTATTTGACAATCTGTGTTCCATTTCCTTTATAAATAATCGATGTGAAGAATAGTTTTCTTATAATAAACTGAATATTCTTAATCAATCGCCTAAAATTACAATATTTATCATGGAAATTTAATTCCTTTAGATGACAATATTCGGAGTTTTTATCATTTAAATCAAAAATATGATACTGATTGACAATATTCTCATAAGTGACGAGATTATAGAAGAGTATTTTGTGTGTCAAGTTTCGCTATGTAAAGGGGCTTGCTGCTGGGAAGGAGACTATGGAGCACCACTTAAAACCAAAGAAATTGAGAAAATTACGGAGATAATGGATAAAATCAAACCTTATCTTAGCGAAAAGTCAATAGAAAGCCTTAGAATTGATAGTTTTCACAAGACCTATTCTGAAACTGGCTTCGAAGGAACAAAACTCCACGAAGATGGTTCTTGCGTGTTTATGACCAAAGGAGAAGCAGGAATTGCACAATGTGGATTCGAACAGGCTTATAATGATGGGAAAACTGATTTCAAAAAACCGATATCTTGTCACCTGTATCCGATAAGAATAAAAGAGCAGGCTGGCATAGAAACAATGAATTATGATCGCTGGGATATTTGTTCAGCTGCTTGTTCTGCAGGTAAAAAACAAAAGTTACCTTTATTTAAATTCTCCAAAGATGCGCTCATTAGAAAATATGGAGAAGAATTTTACGAAGCTTTAACAGATGCATATGAAAACCACAAACCTTAGATTTCTGATTCTCATATATGTTTTCCTGCCTTTTTGTGCAGTAGGGCAATTGTTATCCCCGCAGGATTTTTTACCTACGAGTTACACAGAGAATTTTACGCCTCATCATTATACAGTGGACTATGTGGAACATGTCTCAGAAAACTCTGATAATGTAAGAATGATGGAATATGGGAGAACTTACCAAAAGAGACCTTTATTGTTATGCTATATTTCTACTAAGGAAAATCTTGACAGACTGGAATCTATCCAGAATAATCATTTATATGCACTAGGGTTAGAAGATAAAGGAGAGACAAGTACAGAAAATCCAGTTATCGTCTGGTTGAGTTTTGGAGTGCACGGTAATGAAGCTGGAGCCTCAGAAAGTGCCTTGAAGACGCTCTACACATTAGCTAAGCCTGATGCTGACCTGAACACCATTTTAGAGAACACTATTATTATTCTAGACCCGTCTATTAATCCTGATGGATATTCTAGATATACACATTGGCTATGGAACGTTGCAGGTACAGATACACATCCTGAGACCATAGATCGAGAACATCATGAACCTTGGCCAGGAGGTAGGACGAATCATTATTTGTTCGATCTAAATAGAGACTGGGCATGGCAGACTCAGATAGAGAGTCAGCAACGCTTAGTAAAATTTCAGCAATGGATTCCTCATGTACATGTAGATTTTCATGAAATGGGACATAATAGTCATTATTACTTTGCTCCGGCAGCCCGTCCTTATCATAAATATATAACAGACTGGCAAGTTCAGTTCCAGGAAGATGTAGGAAAAAATAATGCGAAGTATTTCGATGAGAATGGTTGGCTATTTTTTACAAGAGAAACCTTTGATTTATTTTATCCTAGCTATGGAGATAGCTATCCGATATTCAATGGTTCTATAGGTATGACCTATGAACAAGCAGGGCATTCTTCAGCGGGAAGAAGTATAGAGATGGAAAATGGGGATAATCTTACCTTGGCTGATAGGATAAACCATCATAGTACAGCAGCATTATCGACTATAGAAGTTGCTTATAAGAACAGGAAATCTCTTATAGATAACCTGATCCTTTTTTATAAACAAAAACTAAAGTCAGATACTTATATTATTAAAAAAGATGAGGCTGGAATGGCAGGAGATCTAGTGCAATTACTAGAACGTAATGGAATTTCCTATGCTTATGCTTCGAGCTCTAGTTCAGGATCTGGATTTTCCTATCTATCAGGTAAAAATACTTCTTATAAAGTCGAGCAAGGAGATATTATTATCCCTGGTGGACAACAAAGATCTAATTTGCTAGATGTTCTTATGGAGGCTGAGCCAGAGCTAGAAGATTCACTTACCTATGATATAACTTCATGGGCCTTGCCATTTGCATACGGATTAGAAGTATATAAAACTTCTTCTAAGGTATCTGTAAGCGATGAAGTAATCAGTGATAGAATTCCTGACATAAGAGAAAATGCTGCAGCATATTATGTGCTGACGAATGGATTAGAGGGAAGAAAAATATTTGGTGCGATCAGTCGTCTAGGACTAAAATATAGGATCAATGAAAAGCAAATGAAAATGGGGGAGACCATTATCGATCCCGGAACCATTATATTGACAAAGGCAGATAATAGAAAGCTAGATGATTTCCAAACATTATTACGAGGTCTAGATGCAATGGACGGTGTGCATATTGCGTCTATAGCAACAGGTTATTCTGACAATGGAGTAGATCTAGGTAGTGGCTCCGTTGTGTTTAAGAGAAACCCTAAGGTGCTAGCATTAGCGGGCCCTGGAGTTAACTCACATTCCTTTGGTCAGATTCGACACTTTTTTGAGCAATCGATAAATTATCCTCTCACAACAATTAACTTCAGTGAGCTTTCCGATAGAGATTTACAAGATTTTGATGTACTGATCCTTCCTGATGGATGGTATAGCCTGAGTGATGGAAAATCAGAACACATCAGCGATTGGGTCAGAGATGGAGGTAAGCTTATTTCTATAGGAGGCAGCCTTAGAAATTTTGCTGACAAGGAAGGTTATGGTTTAGTCAGAAAAGGGGATGAGGAAGACAAGGAGGGTAAGGAAGAAGAAGTTCATGTGCACTATGCAGATAGAGAACGAGATAATATAAGTAGCAGTCTTGCTGGTGCAATTTTCAAGACGGTTGCTGATCCTACACATCCGTATATTGCTGGTCTTAATGAGGATTATTATTCTCTCAAAACCTCTAGTGCGCAGTATAAGTTAGAAGGAGATTCCAGAATTTTACATATTCCTGATAATTATATTTCTTATGGTTTCGTAGGTTCTAAGCTTAGACCTAAATTAAATGATACATTGGTTCTGGGAGAAGAACGAAAAGGCAGAGGGACTATCGTATACATGGTAGATAATCCATTATATCGAGGATTCTGGAAATCGGGTCAATTACTTTTTTCTAATATAGTATTCAAATAAAAATAAATGATGACATCTTGGTTAGATATAGCAACGGATAGTGATTTTAGTATTTATAATTTTCCCTATGGAGTGTTCTCTGTATCTGACAGTAAGAAGAGAGCTGCTTCAGCGATAGGAGATTATATATTAGACCTAGATGCTTTTCATAAGCAAGGTTATTTTGATAATCTGTCATTAGCTCCAGATGTTTTTATATCTGATACGCTTAATGACTTTATCAAGTTAGGAAAGGCAACAACTAATGGTGTACGATCTATCCTGCAGAAATTATTTACAGAGGATCACGGGGTAAAAGAAAAATTATCGACACTAACTTTTCAAAGAGCAGAAGTAGAGATGCATATGCCGGTAGAGATCAAAGATTATACTGACTTCTATTCCTCCAGAGAGCATGCGACAAATGTCGGTACAATGTTCAGAGGAAAAGAGAATGCATTGATGCCTAATTGGTTGCATCTTCCTGTAGGATATCATGGTAGAGCTTCCTCTATTGTTGTGTCTGGAACAGATATAAAAAGACCTATGGGACAGATGCGCCCTGATAAAGAAGCCCCACCTGTTTTCGGAGCTTCTCGGTTGATGGATTTCGAATTAGAGATGGGATTTATTATAGGAAAAGAAACAAAGCTAGGGCAGAGAATTTCTACTACTGAGGCCGAGGATTATATTTTCGGCTTGATACTTTTCAATGACTGGAGCGCTAGAGATATACAAGGGTGGGAGTATGTGCCGCTGGGTCCATTTCTTGGAAAAAATTTTGGTTCTACAGTTGCACCATGGATTGTGCCATTAGAGGCTTTGGATCCTTTTAGAATCAATGGTCCTAAGCAGGAGCCTAAAATTTTGCCTTACTTGGAGTATCAAGGAGATAAGCGATATAATATTAATTTAGAAGTCAGTATTCTTACGGAGGCTGGGTCGGAAACTATAATTTCTAAGTCTAACTTTAAGTATATGTACTGGAATATGTGCCAGCAATTAGCACATCATACGATCAACGGTTGTAATGTAAACGTAGGTGATCTTTATGCCTCAGGAACTATCAGTGGAACGACGGAGGATTCCTTTGGATCTATGTTAGAACTGACATGGAGAGGATCTAAGCCGCTTACCTTAGAAGATGGTACAGAACGTAAATTTTTACAAGATGGAGATAGCTTGATTCTTAGGGGTCACGGTGAGAAGGACGGTATAAGAGTAGGGTTCGGAGAGTCTAGAGGAAAGGTTATTCCAGCGGATACATATACGGCTTCATAATTGATGTACTGTAATTTAGATGCTAGATCTCCTACCTTGGAGTTTATAAACAAGAAAACTAGTGTTAGCATATGGCAAGATTTCTCTGAGTTGGTCGAAATGAATGTAGAGGATACAATTGTGATCCTTCGGTTCACTACGTTTTTTCAGGGTGACAATTGTAATGAATAACGACTCTATTTATGATTATTAGACAGAAGTATTAAAAAAACAATTGTCATTCCGAAGGAGCGTAGCGAGTTGAGGCATCTAAACTGGTATACTTTTTTTTCATTTCGAGCGTAGTCGAGAAATCTTGCAAATCAAAACTGAAATTATTATATCTAGCTTTTACTTATAACCTCTTTACGACTCTGCTCACTTTGCATTTCTGCTAGGGTATTTTCTAGAGCATTACTATCTTCTGTTTTTCCTAATTCTTTAGCAAGTTGTAGTTTCCCTTCTACAGATAACATTCGTTTAGGATGTCTCTCTAGTGAGCTTTTATAGGCAAGGAAGGCTTCTTCTTTTTGTCCTTCTGCTACTAGCATTTCGGCATACGCTTCATGAACAGGCTTCAGGATTATAGGTGGACCGAATGCATACTTAAGGGTCTCATCTAGATCAGAAGCTTTTTTCAAGATAGCTAACGCTTCAGATTTTTTGCCTTGTAGGTAAAGCAACTTAGCTTCTAGTTCCATTTCTACTATGCTGACCATATCTATATCTAGTTGGCTAGGAGCAATATTAGCATATTCTCCCGCGCTACACATCTGGAAAGATTCGTTACCAACATCGAGGCTGGCTTTGTATTTATCTTTTTTGAGGACGTCTAGAATAGACGCTAATTGCTTTTCATCACCCTTGTGAAAAGCTTTCATGCCTTCTAGAAAAGCTTCTTGTGTTCTTTTAGGTAGAGAAAGATCTTTAGTAAGTATTTCTATATTAGCGATAGGTCCTTCCCAGGTGTTGGTCTCTACCATATGCGCACCCTTCATAGCGAGGAGGTAGGAACGCGCTGATTTCGATGCTCTAGCTTCTGTGTATTTTTGCATGTCTTTAAGTAGTCTTGTAGCCAGTTCTGTTTCACCTCTTTGTAGGAGGCCGTACTGCAACCAATTAAGGGCATGATAGCTACCTTCTTTGCTTTGTCCACGATCTAGTTTCTTCATACTTGCGTTCCAAGATGCGATATTAGAATTGACCACATCATTCCATCTGCCTAGAGCTACATAGATATGTGATGGCATATGTAAAGCATGGGCAGCATCTGGTGCTACCTTAGCGTAACTGTCAGCTGCATCTACTGCAAGATGGGCATGGTCTGGATCATCATAAGAATGGATAAGATAATGGAGTGCGCCGGGATGATTTTTGTTTTCTTCTAAAATGCCTTGAGCGATAGCAGCACTTTTATCAAATTTCTTTTCGTCTCTACCATTCTTAGAAGTTGCTAGAAGAGAAAGTGCATAGAAGGAAAGTACCTCATGATTATCAGGATATTTTTTTACCATCTTAGCTAGATAGTCAGAGTAAGCCTGATCTCTTTCTGATTTAGATCCTTTACCATAAAGTAATTCGACAGAGGCTAAGAAGTCTTGTTCTATTTCTGTAACGGCCATCTTTTTTCGCACTTCTCTAGTTACACCCATTTTTCTTAAGGCACCTTTTGCCATGTCACTGAGCTGCCTTTGCCATATAGAGTGATTGTATGCCATAAGCTCACCCCAATAGGCCATGGCAAAATTTTTATCTATTTCTTGCGCCTTTAGAAATTCTGAACGCGCGTCTAAATACTCAAAACTATGCAAAAGCAAAAGACCATTTCTAAAATGTTTTTGAGCTTCTGCATCTCCAGTTACCTTAAGTGTTATGTCTCCTAATTTAGCATCTTCCTCTATACCATTATTAGAAGAATCTGTTTTGCAAGAAAGCAAAATAGAGAAAAGTAGGAGGATCAGAAATAGGCTATTTTTATCCATCTGGCTAAAATAATAAATATTGAAGGAAGTATAGAAGTAGGAATTAAAATTTTAGTAATGATACCTGCAAGCAACTATATGTAATTCATCTTTCGAGTAAGTGTAACTAATCTATGTTCTTTGTCTATTCTCTTAGACCAAAATCCTTTTAGATCATGTTTTAAGGGTTCTGGGTTTCCTATGCCATCATGAGGATTTCGCATGTTATCTTTTATTAAGGAATTAATCCTTCTCAGCTTTTTTTTATTCGTTTTTTGCCAGAGTAAATAATCTTTCCAAGCGGTAGGTGACCATGCTAATTTCATTCTTCTTTAAGTACTTGATATTTTTTCTTGCCTGATGCTACTTCAGATATAGATTGTAATAGTACATCTCGATTTTTACCTGAAAGTAGGTAATTGGTTTCTACAAGGGAGTTGTATTCCTCTAGAGATATGAGCACAATATCTTTATGGTTTTTTCTTTTAATGATCACTTCCTCAACGTTATTTGCAACTGTGTCTAAATATTTTTTCAGATTCAGTCTGAGATCTGTATAGTTAATTACTTTTATATTTGTAATGTTACTAATTAGTAGGCAGGTTTTTAAATTCAGTATATATGACTTGATGTTTTCTCATGGGCTAATTACACTCAACTTCAATATGTAAATTATTTCCTAAAAAAATATGTAGTAAAGTTAAGGCAAGATTTCTCCGCGATGGTCGAAATAAAGCTAGTGATAGACAGTATAATCCTTTCGCTCATTACATCCGGTCAGAATGACAATTGCATTGATGTATCAAGATTGTAAAGGCAGGATGTAAATGAATTATTTTCTTGAAAGATTTTTTTTCAGATTTATAATTACGTAAAAAGACAATTGTCATTCCGAAGGAGCGCAGCGAGCAGAGTAATCTAAGCAGATATACTTTTTTCATTTTGAGCATAGTCGAGAAATCTCTAATTATGAAAAATAAAATTTCTGATTATTTTTAAATTCATCATCAACGCATCGTGTAAGTTGCCTGAAAAGGGCGACCGGAGGGAGCAGACCGTGATAGGATATATGCATGGCTATGGGCCGAGTGAACAACGAGCTTGTAAGGGAACGACCCTAGCATACACGTGCATAGGATTTGCGTATGGCGGATGCTAGGGATACACCCTAATTATTCTAATTAAGAAATAAGAGATGGAAACGCCATTCGCCCTGGGAGGTGTACTCGACGGCAGGGGAGGGAAGCTTAAAAATATTGAAGACAGAGAGGAGACTCTTAAGGAAATAGTTATCCGTTTTGATCCGGGTCAGATCGATATCTAGGCCCAACACATATTGTTTGTAACGATCATTACTTGGGTCTAAAACATAGCTGCGATCTTCTTCGGTCCAAGTATTGCTGAAGCCGCCAAACATATTCTGACCACTGTAACCCAAGGCAATATTGAGCCAGTCAGGCCAGCGGTTATCATCGGGAAGAAATGAATTGACATTTACCGATAGCCAGATAGTCTGAGCGTTGTAGTCTTTAAGAAATCTTCCTGCAAAAGACTCACCAAAAAGATCATTCGCCCTAGTGTTAATAGAAGAGCTAAGGTTGCCTTCTGTATCACGGATCAGGTTATCAGAATAACTGATAGGCCAGGAAGAGACCTTGAATAAAATCCGTTGTTCACCCCAGTATTTTTGCTGGAAATAGAAGGCTGAAATCCCGACCGTATTCGCTGCAAAATCTGAAACGGAGAAACCCCACTTGCTAGAAAACCCGTCCATAACTTCTATCGTTGTCTGAAAAAGTGTGGCGCAAACTACTCCTGTAAGAATGGCATCATCGTCGTCTAGTCCTGTCCACTTGGCACCCTTGTAACAGAGTACACCTTGGAAGTAGGAGGTATAGAGATGTCCGTACTTATCTATATTTTGCCACTCATTCCAGTCATTGAAAAAGTGAAATCCCTCCTGTTCGAACTGCGAGTACCAAGCTCGATATAGTCCTATGGAAAACGCTGTATAAGTAGTGGTGGAGAAAGCTAGCGCCTTATAAAACCGTCCTTTGTGCAAAGTAGGAGCGGGCTGAAAAAATCTTAATGTGTCTATATTTTGCTGGCCTTGGGCAGAAAATGGCAAAATAAAGCTCATAATAAGCAACGTCATATAAAAAAATCGGCTCTTATACATAGTTTAAAGATACGGTGACTAGATAAGTATGGCTTTATTTTCTAAGAAATAATTGCGAATATCGTCCTTTATGACACAATATGCAGTAGAAAAGCTTTTGTCATGGGTTTTGAGAAAGCTTTTTGGAAAAATAGCCTTATATTTCGCCATTAAACTATAGAATATGTTCATGAGAAAGATTACACTTTTCTTCTGCTTGTTTTTTAGCGTTTCATTGGGCGCGCAGGATGTGCATTTTACTTTATTTGATTTTGCACCTAATCTAGTTAATCCAGCACTTACGGGAGCTTTTAGTGGAACCGTGCGTATAGGGGGAATATTTAGAGACCAGTATTTTGGTAATAGGACGGAAACCCTTAGTGGCGAGGCTTTTACAGATTTGGATATCTATGCAGACGGTAATATTATTAGAGGTTTTAAGAAAACGCACTGGGTTGCAGCTGGAATAGGTTTTACAAAACACAACGCTGGTGAATTAAGAATTTCTAATAGGATCAATGCGATTTCTCTTGCATATCATATAGGACTGGGAAAAAAAGCGACTTCAGTCTTTACAATAGGTGCTCAATATAGAAGCAATTCAGATGACCCTACTGCTGAAAACGATAGATGGTATACGGAATTAGCTGGTGGTGCTGAAGTAGATATCCAACAGTTGTTAGGCCTAGGGATGAACCCAGGCGAGGTGATGGGGAATACTCATTCTGATGTAAATTTAGGATTGCTCTATTCTTCTAACGGAAAAAATAGTTCATTCAGAACTGGTCTTACTTTGACACACTTACTAAGTCCTCAGAGAAGCTTCCTTTCACAAGCAGGTGGAAATGCAGCGCAACAAGGATTAGGGTTTATATTATTCGGCCAAATGAGTTCTAGTATCAATAAGAGAACCACCTTTATGCCTGGATTTATCTATCAGAAAGATGGTATTTTCAGTGAGTTAGCTGTGCAAACAAAACTAGGTTATGAGCTTGATCCTGAAAAAGAGATAAGTATCAATGCTGGTTTAGGATATAGACTAGGCAGAGAAATACAAGTTCTATTAGGTGTCGATTATGGAAAGATAAAAGGTGGTCTGAGTTATGATCTTACTACAGGAGGTCTAAGTGATGCTGCTAATAACACCTTCGAAGTGGGTGTAAATTATATCATCAATATAGAAAAGAAACCTAAGGTGAAACCAGTTATTTTCTGCCCAAGACTATAATAAAACTGCATTAGCAAAACCAAAAAAAATCGAATAAATGAAGTTTATATTAACTATATTTTCAGCGCTTATACTTAATGTTTGCCTTATCGCCCAGCCTTACAACGTGGTAAAGTATTCTACGATGATAGAAACGGCAGATCAGAGTCTTGCTGAAGGAGATTACTACAGAGCCGTAGAATGGTATGAGAAAGCATATAAAGAAGAGAAGAGTGTAGGACTAGGAATTCAGATTGCTGACCTGCATTATAGAATGAGGAATTATAAGTCTGCGGAAAGATGGTACAAGCGTCTTGTAGATAGAGATAGAGAAAATCAGTTAGTAGATGAGCGTTACATCCTAGGAAAGGTATATAAGGAGCAGGGTAAATATGAATATGCTATAGAGCAGTTTCTTAACTACCTAGAAATGACAGATGATGAGGATAATAAGAACGCCACTTACAGAGAACTGAAAGGTATCAAGTTGCTAGATAGTCTAGAAGAGAATATCGAAGCAGTGATCAGACCTCTAGATAGAAAAGTAAATTCCGCTTTTTCTGAATATTCAGCAACTGATTACGACGATGGTAAATTATACTTTGCTTCGTTTCTACGTAAGGATGTGATCGAGCTCGATGGAAAAGAAGAAGACTATCATGCTAAGATCTATACAACACAGATGGGTGAGGATAGAAGAGGCAAAAAATCTTGGGAAGATCCTGTGCCGCTAGGAGAAGAGGTAAATAGAAAAGGATTTCATAATGCAAATCAATCTTTCTCAAGTGATGGTAAACGTATGTTTTTTACGAGATCAGGATTAAATGGAAATAATGTAGCTACATCAGAGATATTTGTTTCTTATAATCAAGGTGGAAGTTGGGGACCGGCTAATATAATCGAGGGTGTTAATGGTGACTGGATTGCTAAGCATCCAGTACAAGGTGAATTATTTGGGAAAGAAGTTTTATTCTTCTCTGCTGATATGGAAGGCGGGTATGGAGGATTCGATATATATTATGCTACCCTAGAAGGAGATAATGTATACAGTACACCTAATAACCTAGGAGAAGTAATTAATTCTTCTGGTGATGAGGTGACACCTTATTACGATGAGGGAACCTTATATTTTAGTACAGACGGTCATCCTACTATAGGAGGATATGATATCTATTTCTCTACTTGGAATGGATCTACCTGGAGTTCTATAAGTAATATGGGTAATGGTTATAATTCTAGTTATGATGATCTGTACCTAAGATTCGATTCTGATTCTCAGAAAGGATACTTGGTGTCTAACAGACCTTATAAAAAGAAAAGAAAATTAGAAAGTGAAACTTGTTGTGATGATATATTCTCTATAGAAATAAGAGAAATCATTATCGATCTTCTTGCTACCATACAGGATGAAAATGGTCCATTGATCGGAGCTTCTGCAGATCTGACAAACCTAAGTCTAGAGCAGTACTCAGAAAATAAGTCGGAGCCTAATGCTAGTGATTATCGTTTCTTATTAGATGGAGATAACAAGTATAAGTTAGTCATTACTAAGGATGGTTATTACCCTGATTCTGTAGAGTTCAATACAGCAGGAATTCTAGATGATTATACGGTGAATAAGACAATAACACTTAAACCTATACCAGTTGTCAAAGAACCTGAGCCAACAAAGGAACCAGAGACAGAGATCGTTACGATCAATCAAGCTATAAGACTTAACAATATCTATTATGATTTCGATGATGATAAAATATTAAATGACGCGGAAATTGATCTTAATCTGATCTATGGGCTGATGAACGATTATCCAGACATGGTTATCGAACTGTCCTCCCATACGGATGCACAGGGTATCGGTAGATATAACGAACAGCTATCTCAGCGAAGAGCGGAATCTGCTAAGCGATGGTTAGTGAACAAAGGTGTACAAGATGATAGAATCGTTGCAAAAGGATATGGAGAATCTAAGATTATAAACCATTGTGTAAATGGTGTGAGATGTAGCGATGAGGAACATAGGTTCAACAGAAGGACGGAGTTCACTATACTAGAAGGTCCAGAAACTATAGAGATCAGAAAAACAGTTATCAGTAGACCTGAAAGGCAGAGTGGTAAACAATCGTTTAATCCTGAACCTGAGGTACCTGTAATTTCTTTTGATGCTAACAATATAGATTTGGGCGTAATGAAGAAAGGGGAGAAAAAAGAAATCACTTATATTTTTACCAATACAGGATCTGAAGATTTAGTAATAGATATGGTAACAGCATGTAAATGCACGGAGCTGTACTGGACAAAAGAAAATATAAAGCCTGGAGAACAAGGAGCTATAAAAGCCCTGTTTGATAGTTCAGATATGAAGCTAGGCAAGCTAGAAAAGACAATAGATATAATTGCTAATACAGATCCAATAGTTGTGGAAGCAGTATTTACGGTAGAAATCGTAGAATAAGACTTACCAATAAAGTTTTTCAACTATAGGGACTGCAATTTTTTTGTAGTCCCTATTTTTATTAGAGTTTACTTTGTGAAAAGGGCAGCTATTTTATAGCGCTTTATAATAAGTAATAGACTTAATGATCTCATCACTTTTTACCTCTACATTATAAAGGCAATTACCGATAGTGTCGGGTATGGAAAATAACATAGCACCTTTTTCATTTTTCTTATCGGATCTAATTCGGTCTAACAAAAGGCCTGTAGAAAAGATACTTAGATCTACCTTTCCGTATAGCTTTATAATGTAAGAACTTATTTGTTCTAGGGCAGTCTCTACAAGATGTCCTTGTTGTTTTGCTATATGCGCTTCACAAATCATCCCTATGGCTATTGCTTCACCGTGTAATAATGGTATATCATTTTTTTCTAGACTTTCTGCCTCTAATGCATGACCTATCGTATGGCCATAGTTGAGGATTTTTCTGAGTCCTTTTTCTATAGGATCTGCATCTACAACCTTTTGTTTTATAGCAACATTATCATGTACGATTTGTGTCCAAGGGATGTCAGCATCTGAGAGACTATTGATATTCGTAATTTGGCTCCAGAGGGTGGGACTTTGTATAATAGCATGTTTGATAATCTCAGCAAATCCGCTTCTTAATTCTTTTTTGGGAAGACTAGATAAGAAGGAAGTATTACACCATACGAGTAATGGATTGTTGAAAATACCCACCATGTTTTTGTTATGATGAAAATCTATACCGAGCTTTCCACCTACAGATGCATCTACCTGTGAAAGTAAGGTCGTAGGCATCTGTATAAAATCTAAGCCTCTCATATAAGTACTTGCGACGAAGCCGCCCATGTCGCCTATAACACCGCCGCCGAGATTCATTACTAGGGCCTTTCTATCCGTTGTGCCTTCTATCATCTTAGACCACAATTCGCTACAAGTAGTTATGTTTTTATGGATTTCTCCCGATTTTATTTCTATTAGTTGATGTGCTATAGGAAAGATAGATTGTAATGAAGGGTAACAATGGTTACAGGTATTTTCGTCTACAATAACGATAAGTTTAGAATAATTATCCCACGGAACCTGAGCGATAAAATCATCTAGATTTTCTTTTATAAAAACCTTATAAGTTCCACAAGCTATTTCCATCAGTAGTTTGTTTTGTTTAGAGACCAAGCTTCCGCCTTATCAGAAAATAGTTGTTTAGTTTTTTTCCAAGTAGTCGCGAAAAAATCAGAATGTCTATATGCATCGAGCGCATCTTCAGATTCCCAATAGCTGTAAGTAAACATAATATTTTCCTCACCTGCTCCTTGCAAAAGTTCTACATGAGAACATCCTTCAAAGCTTAAGATTTTCTCCTTAGCACCTTTGAAAAGTTCTATAAAACTAGCTGTGTGTTCTGGAGCGAAAGTTAATTTAACAATTCTAACTATCATCTTTATCGGAAATATATTTGTACGGTTTCGTTTTTGTTTAAGCCTAGATAAGTTCCTGCTCTACCCATATTGACTGCTATCTCCAGTAAGTCTGCTGAATTAAAAAGACAAAGGACATCACCTACTGGCACATCACCATAATGCTTACTGATAGAAGTTATAGGGTCGTTTTGCTTATAGAACAACTCAAAATTTCTACCCTTCCTCATTTTTTCGAAATTCTCCTTTCTGACATTAAGAACTACATTGTCAAAATGATCCTTATGTATAACTGTCGCTCGTATATTGTCATTGGTTATAACAGCTCTGAGCGAAAGTTTTCTGTTAAACACATCGGGATGTTTTCCTAGCTCGTCAGGAAAAAGATTATTTTTGATACAAGCGATAGCGTGAGCAACTAACTTGTTAGCATTTCTATCCTCAAAATCTACAAGATATACATCTTCTTCGGTAAGATCATCAAAGAGTAAACTAAATAGTCCATTATTAGGCCCTATGAAGAAGTGGCCATTTTTAAAAAACGTTATATACTCAAAAGCCGGATTATAGTAAGAATATACAAAAGCTACATGTATGGTTCCTTGAGGAAACTTACTATAACTTGTTTGTAAAAAGTATGCCGCTTGCTGGATATCATGGGCAGCTATACTATGACTGATATCTACAAAAAAGTGATCATTACCTGCCGCCGTCAGAATTTCTGCCTTCAGCATAGCACTGAAATAATCCTCTACTCCTAAATCTGTTGTAAGTGTTACTATATTCATGTTAATAATCCTACAAAGGATGACCAAATGACGGAATTTTTTGAATCATTTGGAAATATTAAATGACTAAAATTTTATTGATCAGATATATGTACTCTGGTATGCTATACATAAGAACTTAAATTTAGATTATCTTTTTGATAATTTAGGCGATTCCATGAACTACAATTAGATAGAAGCGGTTATATTTAGGCTAAGTAATACACAGAAAAAATAATGAATCTGCTAAACTGATGCAAATAAGTAGTTTTCTTTAAAGTCTAATAACAAATTGTAAATGAAGAAAGGCGTAAATTCACATTTGTTTTAAATTTCGTAGTAGATTTTTTAAACAAGGAAGAAAGGTGAAAGCCATGGAGGATAATTAATTTAAATTAAAACTAGATAAATATATTGAGTGAAATAATATTAACCATTAGCGATGTAGACCCAGGAGCGCTATATGGAGAAAAGAATAAGAAGATCAACCTTCTCAAAGAAGCTTATCCTAACATAACCATAACTTCTAGAGGAAGTAATATAAAGCTAAGTGGAGAAAAAAAGGATACACAGAAAGCAAAGAAAAAAATAGAGCAGATGGTTAAACATCTTAAAGATAATGATGCGCTCTCAGAACAGAATGTTACTGAGATCCTCAATGGTGACTCGGCTTACGAAAATCATTTTTCTGCTAAGCATGCAGGATCTGCTATCGTACATGGGAGAAACGGTAAACCTATCAAGGCAAGGACTAAGAACCAGAAGAAGATGATAGAGTTGTCGGAAAGAAATGATGTGGTTTTTGCTATAGGACCTGCAGGAACGGGTAAGACCTATACTGCTGTAGCGCTAGCCGTAAAAGCGCTTAAAAACAGATTGGTCAAAAAAATAATTCTCACTAGACCTGCGGTGGAGGCAGGAGAGAATCTAGGTTTTCTTCCCGGAGATCTCAAGGATAAGATAGATCCTTATTTACGACCTCTATACGATGCATTAGATGATATGTTGCCAGCTGAGAAGCTGAACCAATTTATGGATAACAGGGTGATAGAGATTGCGCCACTTGCATTTATGAGAGGACGAACCTTAGATAATGCTTTTATCATATTGGACGAAGCTCAGAATTCTACTTCTACTCAGATCAAAATGTTTCTAACTCGTCTAGGGCCTAATGCTAAGTGTATTATAACAGGTGATTTGTCTCAGGTAGATTTGCCTCACCATCAGAAATCTGGATTATACAAAGCGGTCAATCTTTTGTCTGACCTAGAAGGGATAGGAAAGGTTTTTCTAACTGCCGAAGACGTAGTAAGACATAGGCTGGTAAAAGAAATTATAATTCGCTACGAGAAAGAGAATGAAAAGCGTATGGCACAAATAAATAAAGAAGAGAGATGACATCAGAAGTAATATATAAAGGCAAACTAAGAACTGAAGCTAAACATATTCGATCAGGTAATACGATAATCACGGATGCACCCGTTGATAATAATGGAAATGGTGAGGCTTTTTCTCCTACAGACTTATTAGCTACATCTCTAGCTTCTTGCCATCTTACTATTATGGGTATAAAAGCCAGAGATAATAATATAGACATGGATGGCGCTAAGGCAGAGGTGACTAAGACTATGGCCTCAGATCCAAGAAGAGTTGCTAAAGTAGAAGTCAATATCTACATGCCGGCAAATAATTATAGCGAAAAAGATAAGAAGGTCTTAATGAAGGCGGCGGAGGCGTGCCCAGTAAGTAGGTCCTTGTCTGCAGAGTTAGAAATAGATCTGAAAATAATCTGGTAATGGAGCAATTACATATAGAAGGTGGTAAGGCAAGAGAAGGCGTGCATATATCTCTTACTGGATCAAAGAGTATCTCTAATAGAATACTCATAATAAGAGCACTAGGTGAACATACATTTCCAATAGAGAATTTGTCTAAAAGCCAAGATACACTTACGCTAGAAAAGTTACTTTCTAGCAATGAGGAGACTCTAGATGCTGGGCATGCAGGTACTACTTTTCGTTTTTTGACATCTTATCTATGCTTGCAAGAAGGCAAAAAAACATTAACTGGATCAGACAGAATGCTAGAGCGCCCTATAGGTCCACTAGTTGATGCGCTTAGAAGTGTAGGTGCCGATATCGAATACTTAGGAAAAGAAGGTTTCCCACCTTTGCAGATAAGCGGGCCACTAAGTCTTACTAGTAATAAAATATCTATATCAGGTAAGGTAAGCAGCCAATTTTTATCTTCTCTATTACTTATCGCACCTTATCTATCTGAGGGACTTGAACTGGAGATTTTAGATGACTTAGTTTCTAGACCTTATCTAGAAATGACCTTAAAGCTAATGGAGTTATACGGTGCTAGTTTTACTTGGGAAAATAATATTATAAAAGTACAAGCGGGTCAATATATCTCTAAAGACTTCTTTGTAGAAGGAGATTGGTCCTCGGCTTCTTATCACTATATAGCTGTAGGTTTATCAGATGTCAATGAAGTGGTCGTGGAAGGATTATCAGAAAATAGTATACAAGGGGACGCTCGTATTGTAGCTTATGCAAAGCAATTAGGTATAGAAACGCAATATGTAAAAAATGGTATAAAAATTTCTAAAGATTCTTCGCAAACAGCTCCTGATATCGTAGAGTATAATCTTATAGAACAGCCAGATCTTTGTCAGTCACTAGCTTGTCTTTGTGCTGGACTCGGAGTGAGTGCAATGTTTAGCGGATTACAGACCTTACATATTAAAGAAACAGATCGAATAGCGGCATTGAAAAATGAGTTAGAGAAGTTTAATGTAAGTTTTGCCAAACTACCACCTAAGTTTTCTCCTAAATCTGATGAAACTTATTATTTATTACAAGGAAAGATTACTAAGAAAGAATCAAGCACCAATATAGCAACCTATCATGATCATAGAATGGCTATGGCCTTCGCTCCTTTGTCTAGTATTACTAAGTTAACTTTAGAAGACCCACTCGTTATTGTAAAGTCTTATCCTGATTTCTGGAAAGATATGCAAAAGTATGGTTATAAAATGTCTAACCTCCTAGACTAAGAATTTTAATCTCTACCCGTTGGTTTTTCTTTCTACCAGCTTTGGTTTTATTAGATGCAATCGGCTGTCTTTTTCCGTAGCCTTTGAACTCTAGGCGCTGTTGCTCAATACCCTTTCTTACAAGGTAGTTCGCCACTTGTTGAGCTCTCTTATTAGATAGATTATCGCAATAACTATCTGTGATACCTTTGACACCATTCGTATGGCCACCTATCTCTATACTGATATCTTCATTATCTTTTAGAAAATCGAAAAGCTCGTCCAAGACAGAATAGGAATTGACATTTATGCTGTCACTGTCAGCGGCAAAATACAAATTCTTCATTGTGATCTTCTGGCCCTTTTTCATGCTCTTACGATCTAGCTCTTCCATGATTTTTTTCTTTGGAACATCTCTCTCTGTACTTGCTTCTGCTACCTCAGCTTCTGGTTCTACTTTTACAGGTTTTTTCTTTTTTGCACGTTTATGTGGAGGTATTTTTTTCTTTGGCTCACTTGCTGGTGATGTAACAGCAGCAGCAACAATTTCTTCTTCATTACAATTATAAGCTTTGAAGGAGGAAATATTGTCTAGTAGTATATGACCTATATATGGTTCTAGTATAGGCGTTTTGTAAAAGGCCTCGAAGGTTATAAATCTGTAGTTAGAATTAACTTCTATTTGGAAAGTATAGCTTTCCCAATCAGCATTAACTACAGGTTTTGATTCAGCAATTAACTGATCCGTATTACAAAAACCCGTGCCTCCCCATACACGAAGTACTGCTGGTGTGCTATAGTTAGAAAGATTATCTGTTCCATCCTTCACTCTACTCCAGTAGTTTTTTGATCTAGCAAGATCTATAGAAAAAGTGTAGCACTGATCTTTTTTTAGTGGGGTATTAAGACGCTGAGATACAGACTCCCAAGTTTCATTATTTCTTACTACAAGTCCTATATAGGTTTCTCCTTCACTCGGTAAGACTGTGTTTTCCCAGTAATTATTTGGATGTACATCTGGTGGTGTTTCTTCTGGAAAGTATATTCTACCACAGTCATACCATCCTTTAGGTAGTGGAGTAGGAATATTAGCCATAAAGGTTCCTTGTGTAGGATATCCCTCAAATGAAGGATTTTTCAATTCTATATCATCTTGCCCAAAACTTATGAATGGCAATAAAGACATACAAGCTATTACTGTGAAAATATAAATATTTTTCAAACCGATATTTTTCTTATTTACACTAATAATGATAAAAGTGCTCAATTTGTTACTTTAAGTTAAAGATTTATAAGTTTCTTAACCTTGAAATTAAGACGGAATCTTAGTTTTTTTTGATAAAAACCTAAATATACCCAACCTATTGCAGAATATGTTATGTCTATACAGGTAATTAGATTATATAAGATTTTTATTATTTTAAATCATTTTACGCCCTCCTATGGAAAAATATATACTTCTTTTAGGTCTACTCTTTCCTATCTCTATCATAGCTTGTTCTTGTATCGGGCCTAATAATTTCTGTAAATCATTGTCTTTTTCAGAGATAGATTATTCTATCCTCATAGGCAAAAAATCTGGAGATCAAAATGGTACTTCTGTAGATTTTCATATCGAGGAAAAAATACATGGAATTAATGATTTTCCAGATAAAATACGATTAAAAAACGGATTCGGAGCAGACTGTATTGTTTCTACTGGCAACTGGGATGAAAGTATAAGTTATATTATTTTACTAGCAGAAACTAACGAAGATGACTTTTATAGTTTATCTATATGTGGTATAAATTTCTTAGAGTATGATGGAAATCTAGTAAAGGGTTATATAGATATGGGGGAATATCAGGAAATGTCCTACTCGTCTTTTTTAGAAGCATTGGATTGTCTAGGTGAACCATTGAACATCAGTTCTTTCTCTATACTGCAAAATCCAGTTAGTGATAACATTAGTTTATAAGTTATAGATCGCAAGACACATCAATAGATATTTATCTATATGATTCAAATGGGAGATTAGTCTATACTCAAAATGAATTCCTATTATCTGAAGGCGAAAATCAACTTTCCAATATTTCTGTTCTCCAGTCTGGTGTCTATATTTTACAAGTCGTAGATAGAGGAAATTATTGGACAGAGAAGGTGGTTGTTAGTGCAGAGTAAGATTTTTATGATTTCAGTTTTACGTTTTGATAATTTTCTTTTCTTGTGTGATGCTAGGAGAGTACTGACATTCTCCTACCTAATTTTGTAAGTTTGGCCAATAAAAAAAGAAGCATCCGTGATAAATCTGGAAGGACGCTAGGACTAGATTTGTAAGTGAACTGTCCATCGTACTCAAGATATTAAGGCAGACGCGACAGCCCCTAATCTAAGTA
>CAYYWZ010000025.1:0-14190 GCA_964475415.1 uncultured Saprospiraceae bacterium
CAATAGACATAATGATGATTAGTATATTTTTCATTTCTTCTTACTTACAGGTAACTATCATATATATTCACATTAACCATTTTTAACCGTTAAAAACGACTATGATATGTAATTATATCACCAATATAATAAACTAAGAACTATTCCGTCAAAGGCTAATAAAATAAAGTAGCCTATGCTTAAGAACATTTTTAATTAAGCAATACATGTATATTATAGGCTATATTTTAAGCCTGGCTAAGCAATTGTACTAAGATGGGTTTCTAT
Organism: uncultured Saprospiraceae bacterium; assembly: GCA_964475415.1. Taxonomy (GTDB): domain Bacteria; phylum Bacteroidota; class Bacteroidia; order Chitinophagales; family Saprospiraceae; genus CALCMJ01. Next base: position 268 of record CAYYWZ010000025.1, read on the forward strand.
CCAACAAGGCTTTGATAGCTGCAGTGGGATTGATGACCTTACCTGTTTGTAGATTATTATCGGAGGAATAGCCTGTCTCTTGCAGAATACTGTAAGCAGTTTCAGTATCTAAGTTGGGTTGGATACTTTTCATGAGACCTACTAGAGCGCTTACGTGAGGAGCTGCCATAGACGTGCCACTATTGGCCTTGTATTCGTTTTGCGGCACAAGACTTAGCACATCAGAACCTGGGGCAGCTATGGGCATCTCTATATCTTCCATCGTGTTAGAGAAAAAAGATTTATTCATGTTCTGATCTACAGAAGCTACGGAGATGACACCTTGAGCATTTGCAGGTGTGGTATACTTAGCGTTAGAACTGTTATTACCGGCAGCAACGACAACTATAGTTCCTCGCTGATTAGCATAATGGACAGCGTCTTTATAGGCCTTTTCTCTAGACTGGCTACTGACGCCTCCTATGGAAAAAGAGATAACATCGACGCCGTAATCTGCAGCTTCTATAATACCGCCTATGGTTGCTTTTTGCGTTCCTAGGCCGAGACTGTTCATAACTCTTATGCTGGTAACCTGCAACCATTCAGGGCTAGGAACCATCGATGCGATACCGATCTTGTTATGACTTACTGCAGCAACAATTCCAGCGCAGTGTGTACCATGATAGTGTGTGTCCTTGTCATATTTAGCATTGACAGATACATAATTATCAGCTAGGTCCTCGTGGGCTGCATCTACACCACTATCTAGAACAGCTACTAGCGCCGTCTTTGTAGGTTTTATATTTTTTGATTGTAAAAATTGATGCAGCTCAGCATAGTTTAGTTTGTTCGTAGACCATTGTTGGCTGACCATAGGATCATTGATAACCAGGTTTTTTCTCATCATCTCTAGATCTTGGGAAGATTGTTGTACTTCAGGTATTTTGAGCATTTCGTTGGGCTCTGACCATATAATATCCGCTTCTGTAATAATGGATCCGGAAAATTCTTTGACATCCAAAAAATCTGGTAAATCGGCGTAATAGTAATTGTCTAAACTTGTTATTTCAGTGATCTCAGGAAAAAAGGCTCTTCTAAGGCGTATATTGTATTTTTTTTCTATAGCTCTAATCTCAGCATTTGTCACACCTTCGTCTAATTCTATAATTAGCTCGGCACCTCTATCATATAGGTTTTCTGTAGTTTTGAGGACTTTTGGGTAAAGAACTAGCTGATGTAACTTGGGAATAGCATAAATAAATAGAATGCTGAGCATTATGATTGCTATTTTGTTGTCCTTTAGCTTTTGAAAGACGAAAGCACCTGAGGAAACCATAAGGAGGTCGAGGGCGAGATGTATAACTTGATTTCCTAACTTATCTTCTATAGAAAATAAGCTAAATAATAGACCAAAGAATGATATGGCAAAGGTTATTTTACATAATGTGGCGACATCTCCTTGTTTCAAATCGAACAAAGACCACAAAATAAGAGACCCTAAAGCGCTGTATAAGAAGATATCGTGCATATATAAGCTTAAACCATATTACTAAAAACAATGTTTATCCAAAAAATAGTTCATTTAAAATTGTCTCACAAAATTTTTCGATCAACGAAAAAATTTACTTTTGCATAAAAAATAGAAATATAATGAGTACAGATATAAAAAATTGCGTAATAATCGGGTCAGGTCCTGCTGGATATACTGCTGCTATCTATGCAGCTAGAGCTAATATGAACCCTATTCTATATACAGGAAAAGAGCCTGGTGGTCAATTGATGATTACCACAGATGTAGAGAATTATCCTGGCTATGCTGATGGCGTTATGGGCCCTGCTATGATGGATGATTTCAGAAAACAAGCGGAACGTTTCGGAACAGAGATCAACTATGAGCTGATATCTAAGGTAAACTTCGATGGAGCAGTACATACCCTGTGGACTGAAGAAGGTAAGGAGGTAAAAGCGCATACTGTTATTATCGCTACGGGGGCTTCGGCTAAGTGGTTAGGTTTGCCTAGTGAGCAGAGACTGATGAATATGGGGGTATCTGCATGCGCTGTATGTGATGGCTTCTTTTTTAAAGGAATGGATGTGACTGTCGTAGGTGGTGGAGATACTGCTGCAGAAGAAGCAAGCTATCTGGCTAAGCTATGTCCCACCGTTCACCTGCTTGTAAGAAGAGATGAGATGAGAGCCTCTAAGATTATGGCAGACAGGGTTATGAAAACAGAAAATATCAAAGTACACTGGAATACGGAAACAGTAGAAATATTAGGAGAAAAGGAAGTAGAAGGTGTAAAAGTGAAAAATAATAAGACAGGAGAAGAATCTGTAATCCCTACAAAAGCATTTTTTGTTGCGATAGGGCATACACCTAATACACAGATTTTTAATGGCATGTTAGATATGGATGAAACAGGTTATTTAAAAACTAAACCAGGAACAAGTTATACTAATATACCAGGTGTATTCGCTAGTGGTGATGCCCAGGATCATATCTATAGACAGGCGGTTACTGCTGCTGGAACAGGTTGTATGGCGGCGCTAGATGCAGAGCGTTATCTTACAGAAAAAGAGATTATATAAGTATATTAGCTTTATATTTTAATAAAAATAAAACCAAGTAAATGTCCAAATTTAGATCAGGAGTTCTTCATGGAGATGAAGTAACAGAATTGTTTAATGATGCTAACAATAATGATTATGCCATTCCGGCTGTCAATGTTATAGGATCGAATACCGTAAATGCTTGTCTAGAAACAGCAAGAGATTTAGAATCACCGATTATCATCCAGTTTTCTAATGGCGGTGCATCTTTTAATGCTGGTAAAGGATTATCTAATGATGGACAACAAGCTTCTATATTAGGAAGTGTATCCGGAGCACTCCACATCCATAATATGGCAGCAGCCTATGGTGTACCTGTTGTTTTACATACAGATCATTGTGCTAAGAAATTATTGCCTTGGATAGATGGCTTAATAGGAGAGAGCGAAAAGCATTTTGAAAGAACAGGTCAGCCTCTTTTTTCGTCTCATATGTTAGATCTATCTGAAGAGCCCTTAGAAGAAAATATAGAAATCTGTGTAGATAGATTTAAGCGTATGACCCCTCTTGGTATGACCTTAGAGATAGAGCTAGGAATTACTGGTGGAGAGGAAGATGGTGTAGATAATTCTGATGTAGATAATTCTAAGTTATATACACAGCCAGCTGAAGTAGACTACGCTTACGAGGCATTGAAGGCAGTGAGTGATAGATTTACTATAGCTGCAGCTTTTGGGAATGTGCACGGTGTGTACAAGCCAGGGAATGTAGAGCTGAAACCTATTATACTTAAGAATTCTCAAGATTTTGTTCAGAAGAAATATAACACGGGAAAGAACCCTATCAACTTTGTGTTCCACGGAGGATCGGGATCTAGTAAAGAGGAAATCAGAGAGGCTATAGAATACGGAGCCATCAAGATGAATATCGATACTGATCTACAGTGGGCATTTCTAGAAGGTGTAAGAGGATACTATGTGGAGAATGAAGCATATCTACAAACTCAGATAGGAAATCCTGAAGGTGATGATGTACCTAATAAGAAGAAGTATGATCCTAGAAAATGGTTGAGAGTGGCTGAGCAATCCTTCGGTAAGAGACTGCATAGAGCTTTTGATGATCTTAACTGTATAGGAAGAAATAAGTAGGCAATAAATTTTATTTGCTAAGAAATAGTAAAAGGCCTGCAAGATGATTGTAGGTCTTTTTTGTTTTTAGCTACTGTAAGAACATACGGAGTATAGATGCAGTTCTGATAAGATTTTTCTAACTGATTTACGAACTATGTCGCTGCTCGATCTCTTTAGCCATATTTTCAAGCGCAGTAGCATTTTTAAATACATCGTAATGGGCTACATCTAATACAATTGTATCTAGTCCTTTCTTAGCTAGTTTGTTCCACGCAGTAATATGAAAATCCTTTTCTTTATTATTATTATATTCTGAACTTCTTATCAAAATCATTTTAACAGGTAGCGGCTCCCAGACATAACCTTTTAGTAGGTTTTTCAATCGCTCTTGAACAAGGATGAGATTTTTTTCTTGGAGCGTAGTATCATCTAAGACCCAGTCCGGTTGTTTCTTGACAACCTTACCTTTTATTGCATCTCTGATAGATTTGATATCACCTTTAGAAAGCCATTTGGCAAATAACCTTACGGAGTTGAACTTTGGTCTTGGAATAATTAGTGGAGGGCCTGAATCTATAATAAACAGATTACCTATTTTTTCGTTCTGAGCAAGTAGAATCTTTGCAATCTCGAAAGTAACAGCATTGCTAAAACAAGTTCCCAGAAGATGATAAGGTCCCTCCGGCTGTATGGATTTAATTTCCTCCAAGTAGAAATTAGCTAACTCATTTATCGTATTGTACTCTATTTTAGAGCCATCCATTCCTTTTGGCTGAACTCCGTAGATTGGAATATTTTCATTTATTTTTTCAGCCATATCATTATAGAACATAACATGTCCGCCTGCTGCGTGAAAGCAGAACAAAGGTGGTTTATTCCCGCTAGCTCTTAAGGGGACTAGACTGGACCAAGAAGAAATTTCTCCGCTAGATATAATAGCGGCTAACTTTTCTATCGTAGGATTTTTCAGTAGTAAGGTAGGAGGGAGATTTAGATCATATTGCTCTTTTATAGAGGCAAAAAGCTGAACGGCCATTAAGGATTTTCCGCCTAAGCTGAAGAAATTACTAGTCGTACTGATCGGAGATGTGTTTAGTAACTTCTCCCATATTTTTGTTAGTTCTAACTCTATCTGATTACTCGGAGCTCTGTACTCATCTTGTGGGATGACCCTTTCCTCGATTTTTATCAAGTCTAATTTCTGTAGTGGGATCTGTGATGATATCTCATTAGATCCCTTGTCTGCCATTATGAGTATAAGGGTGTTGTCTACAGTTGCTGCGATTTTTTCTATATCATCAGAGGTGAAAATATTTTTTTCATACCTTAATTCTAGTTTTAATTGTTTCTCATTAATTACAACTAGTGTAAGAGGGTAGGTGCTTGTAATTCCACTTTTGAAACTAGAAATATTTAGGTGTTTTTGGTCTTTATGAAATGCAGGAAAATTTTCTATTACAAGTAATGAGTCAAAAAGCTGACCTAGGTGATTTACTTCACCCCAGCTAAAAATATCATTGAGTTCACAATATTGATATTCTAAGGCATCTAAGGTGTTATGCTGTAACTCCGATAACCAATTTTCATTGGACTTATATTGCTCGATATCTATTCTACAGGGTATTACCTTAGCAAAGAGTCCTGCTAATTCATCTATCTTTGGAAATTCTGAAGATCGTCCTGATACAGTAGTACCGAAGGATACATCATTGTTATCTAGTAATTTACTTAGGGTGATTCCCCATGCCGCTTGCATGATGGTGTTAAGTGTAATTCTATTTTTGTTTAGGAAACTGTCAAAGGCTTTTTTGTCTCGAGATAACCTTATTGTTTTTATAGCTTTAGTAGAAGAGGTTGCAGGACTTTGTAATAATCTACTGTGATCATTATATCCCTGAAAATAATTGGCCCAAAAATCCTGGGCTTCTTTGTAGCTTTTCTTCTGCAGCCATGAATCGTAATCATATACTTTAGGGATATCGATTTTGTCTTGCTTAGCATTATCTATGAGCTTGTTGTAAGTGCCAATAAAGGTTTTTAGGATAATAGCTGTAGACCATCCATCTAGAAATATATGATGACAGTGCCAAGTAAGTCTATGGCTTTTTTCTCCCACGGAAATCACATTCAGTTTGTTTGTAGGAAGTTTATCTAGAGAGATGCTCGACTCAGATGATTCTATCTTAGATTTATCTGATGATATAAACGATAAGCTATTGTTGTTTTCTTTGAGATAGATCTGATAAGTTTCGCCTCTTTCTGATGTGTGTATAACACTTCTCAGTATCTCGTATTGTTGCACCGTTTGTTTCCATGCTTCTTGTAATATATCTTGTTCTATGGTTCCTTCTAAGTCTATTTCTACAGTGAGCAACCCTTGATCTCTACCATCTTGTTTGCTATGAAATAGTAGTGCTTGTTTTGTGGTGTTGAGATCTACAATTTCTTCTATTTTGTTGTTGCTGTAAGCAAGACTCAGTTCATTGATATTCTTTTGGTCTATTTCTGAAAGTTTGAAATCAGATGGTGTAAGACCTATATTATTTGTCGAACTATATCGTATAAGTGCTTCTAGTTCATATTTGAAGCTAGCTAAAAACTGATCTATGAATTCGCTAGATATTATTTCAGGATTGTAACTCCAGTTACTGGTAAATCCAGACTCTGATAATCTAGTATTTACTTCTAGGAAATGATAGCATTCGCTATCTGTACTTCTGGTATCTTGAAAGTTGTAATCTACGGTGTAAAAATTCTGGTATTCCTGATTATTAGCTCTTCCGAGGTAATTAAATATTACAGGAGGGTAAGCGCTGTTTTCTAGCTTGCTACTAAGATATTTAAGCACGCCATATCCTATACCCTGATCAGGAATAGAGTTTAATTGTTGCTTAACTTTTTTGAGATCGTCTTGTATGGAGTTTGTCTCGCTTAGGGCTAATAACTGAGGAAAGTAACTAGTAAACCATCCTACAGTTTGGTCAAATTCTATTTCAATATCTGGTACATTTCTACCATGTTTCTCTACACTTATAGATAGTGATTTCTGATTTGTCAATTGATTAAATGCCCTTAAAAAAGCTGTAGCTAATAGTTGATCTACCTCTATTTGGTTGATGCTCTTACATAGAATTATATCCTTATTTATCCCGTCGTAATTTGAAATTGTTTTTTTTGTTACAAATTTATGTTGGACACTTTTTATATTAGAATCCAATAAAAATTCTGAAGGGAATTTTGCTTGATCTTGCTCTTCCCAATATTCTATTTGTTGATCGAAATAATTTTTTGCTACTAGTGATTGTAAACTATCTGCGTACACGTCGTACCCAGTTGTTAGAGCTCTAGCATTACTCGTAGACTCCTTTGCCAATTCAGTATCTAAGTCATCTATAAGTGTATTCCAAGAAACGATATCTATAACGAGGTGATGAACAATCAGAATTATATAGTTATTTTCTACAGACTCTAGAAATAGACATTTGAATAATTTTCCTGTGTTCAGATTTAAGCCTTTATGCGCATGCTGTATAATTAGTTTTTTTTCTTCGTCGCTAGCTATCTTATGATGCTCTACAACGCAATTGATTTTATCATTTGCAAAGCCTATCTTCCACTCTCCATTTTCTTGATAATACTTTGAGTTTAGTATTTTATGTCTTGAGGTAATATTTGTGATAGCACTTTGAATTTTCTCTAATGCTATACTATCTTTTAAACTTATGTCTATGGCTTGATTCCAATGATTAGGAGCGTTTTCAAAGTTTTGTAAAAACCAATGCTGTATAGCTGTTGCGCTAATATTTTGCTTTGCTATATGCATAGGCTCAGCAGTAGGTTCGTTTTTCTCTCCTTTATCATCTAAGAATAAACATATCCTATCTATGGAACCATGATCGAATATAGATCTAGCGGTTAAGTTTATATTCTCTTTTCTTGCTTTGGCGATGATTCTAATACTGCTTATAGAATCACCTCCTATGTCAAAGTAATTATCATATGTTGATATGTTTTTAATATTAAGAACCTCTTGCCAGATTTTCAATAATTTACTTCTTGTTCCTGTCAATTCATTGTTTGGTAATTCTTCTGTTGCTTCTTTCTTTTCTATAGGTAAGGGGAAAGCCTTATAATCTATTTTCCCATTCGGTAAAGTTGGAAATTCATCTAGTTCTATTATATTTTTGGGTAGCATATATCTAGGTAAGAGCTCGGATAATTTTGCTCTTAATTCGATATTAGAATTTCGGTTTCGAGTATATGCATTTAAAGATCTGGTCTTCTCGCTGTATAGAACGACAGCTTTTTCTGCTAGCTGATTGTCGACTATAACACGTGCAATCTCATCAGGTTCTATTCTGTATCCGTTGATCTTTACTTGCTTATCTATTCTTCCGCCAAACTCTAATTGTCCCTGTTGATTCCATTTCGCCTTGTCCCCAGTCTTGTATAAGCGGTAGGTTAGATTGTCTATTTTTACATTAATAAATCTTTCTGATGATAATTTTTCTTTATGTAAATATCCAGTTGATACGATGTCACCAGCAATATGCAACTCTCCATATACACCAATAGGAGATAGTGCTAAGTTTTTGTCTAAGATGAATGAGCAAGAGTTAGGTATCGGGTAACCTATAGGTATTGCCGCATTTGATTCTGTACTTTTTAGTTCTATTACAGATGACCAGACGGTAGTCTCTGTAGGGCCATACTCGTTATATAATTTACTATTTTCTAGTATGTCAAAATGATTATTGACAAGATTCACTTCGCATTTTTCTCCAGCGACAATTACATTTTTAAGACTAACGAGATTATCCTGTGGCACTAACTCTAGGAGCATTGCATACAAGGTTGGGATAAGCAGAGTATGGGTGACTTGACCTGATTGTATCACCGAGCCTAACTTAAGAATCTCTTGTTCTATTTTGTTCTCACTAATATGTAGAGCACCTCCAGTCATTAAGGTCCAGAAAATTCCTGCTACAGAACTATCAAAAGAAAATGAAGATAACAGCAAATATCTCTCTACTGGATTTTTATAAAACTCTATTCTTGCTGTATTTGATGCCAGAAGGTTTCTATGATTTATCTTGACGCCCTTCGGCTTTCCAGTACTACCTGAAGTATATATAACATACGCAAGGTCTTCAGCTTGGATTTTTGGTAATCGGATTTGCTTACTGGTATTTTCTTCCTCTAGAATATCTATAAGATCTCCTGTGAAGAAATCTAGATCTTGATATAGATTTTTAGTAGAGATAATACTGCCAATAGCTGCGTCCTCTAAGATGTTTTGAATACGCTTTTCAGGATATAGAGGATCTAAGGGTACATAGGCTAGGCCAGCTCTTAGTATTCCTAGGATAGCAATTACATATTCTATCTTCCGGTCTAAGTATATTCCGACAAATCTAGAATCACTATTTGTTTTTTCTAAAAGTCTTTCTGCAATTGCCTTAGAAGCCTTATCTAACGTTACATAGGTGATTTCTTTCTCACTATCCTTTAGGGATATAGCATCTGCATATTTTACAAAATTATCTTCTATAGATTCAAGAACGCTTTCCTGCTCGCTATTGATTTTTTTTGCAATGCTTTGCTTTAGAATCTGCTGAGTCTCTTTTTCAGAGAGAAGAGAAATATTATGTATGCTTAAGTTTCCATCTGCTAGCACCTGATCTATCAGATTGTTGTAGCTCGTAAGGAAATTTTGTACAGAGCTAGCTCTGAATAGCTTTCGGGAGAATTCGAATATTAATGTAAATACATCTTTGTCATTGGAAACATATAAAGTCAGATCAAATTTTGACACACCTATATCTAAGGGATAATATTCGAAACTAATATCTTCTGAAAATTTAGGATTTGCAGGTACATCGTGATACAGAAACATGGTATTAAAGAGAGGATTCTTTGTCTTGTCTTTTAGTGAACTGAAGTGTTTCACTAAGTACTCAAAAGAGATATCCTTATACTTGAAACCGTCAATAACTGTTTTTCTAACTTGTTGGATAAGTTCGATAAACGAATCAGTGGGTTCTACTTTATTTCTTAGTACTATTGTTTCATTAAAAAATCCTATCAAAGCTTCCAATTCCTTTTTGTCTCTGCTAGCATAGGGCGTTCCTACTATGATATCGTTTTGGTTAGAATATTTATGAAGTAGTATTTTGAAAATAGAGAGAAAGAAAACATAATGGGTGATCTTGTTTTCTTTGCAAAAAATCGTAATCTTTTTAGAAGTTCCTTCAGTCAGTTTTATCTGCTCGAAACCACCAGCATATTCATCATAAGATTTTGTAATAACATCATAGGGTAGTGCTACCTCTTCTTTTGCATCTTTAAGTTGATGGCTCCAATAATCAGTGACGGCTGAGTTCGTTTGTTTTTTAGACTCCCAGTGAGCATAATCTACGTATTGTATTGCTAGGGGGTCATTGTTCGGTTTTAAGCCAGATTGTAGTTTGGAATAATTATCAGCTATTTCTTTTCTTAAGTTATTCATGGACCACTTATCGGTGATGATATGGTGCATGCTGATAAGTAGTATTACTTTGTTTTCTTCTTTTTTATAGAAGTGAAATCTAACGAGAGGACCATTCTCTAGATCAAAATTTAATCTTGCATTTTCTAAAATAGATTGATCTATCTGAACCTGTGTCTTTCTTTCACAATTTATTTCGAATGATTCATAGAATTCATCTTTTTTTAATTGTTGGATGAGCTGCTCATCTTTATAAGAAAAGATTGTTCTTAGTATCTCATGTTTTTCAGCAACTAGATCATATGACTGAAGAAACCTATCTAAGTCCAGAGGACCTGATATGGCATAACATTCTGCATAGTTGTAAAAAGGATTTTCCTTGTTTAACGCTTGCAATAACCATAACCTCTTCTGACCTGAGGATAGAATTCTAGGTTTTTCTTCAGGTCTTTTTTCTAAGCTATTCACGCTCTTAATAGCTGCACTTTTTTTCCACTTAGAAAGTAATGATTGTTCTTGTCGCTTATCTTGGGTCATAATATCTTCCGGAAATTTTTTATAATCCGACTAGTGATTTAAGTTTAGCAACAACTCTACCTATGAAATTATCTATCGGCATATCTATTTCGAAGAAGCGTTCTATGAACCAGTAGAATGCAATGATGATCAAAAGGATAGAGCCGTAATAGATTATTTTAGGATATAGTTTTGACTTACGTAAAAGAAAAAGAATAGGAAACATAGCTATAATAATAAGAATCTGTCCTATCTCAACTCCGATATTAAATCCTAGTAATGAATAAGAAAGATACTCTCCACCTAGGCCTTTTTCTCCTAGGACACTTGCAAAACCAAGCCCATGAAAAAGACCAAAAGAAAAGGCTATCACAGATTCACTTCTATTAAATAGTGGTTTCATATTGAGATAGGCAGCAAGTGCTATGGATAATGCTATTATGGATTCCACTATTCTGGACGAGAGATTGATCCAGCCAAGAGCTGCTAAACTAAGGGTTATACTATGCGCAATCGTAAATAGTGTAACTACTTTTAAGATATAGAAAAACGCATCTTTAAAATTGTCTACAGGTCTCCAAGTTTCATCTAGAGTGGGGTTAGGTTTTTCCATTCGTCTTCTTACCACTGAAGGTAATACTAAGGCAAGTAGAAATAGGATATGATCTAATCCTATGTAGATATGCCACATACCTAGTTTGATAAGCGCTACAAAACCTTTCCATATCGACGCGTCTTTTAGATTAAGTTTTTGTTGTCTATCAGTAGGCGTAAATATCAAGGAGGTCATGGACTCATTATTGATTACCCCTGCTTTCCAATTGTGTCCTACGACCATATAACCTCTTTGTATCGGATCTTCATCGAGTAGTACTTCGTATCTTATGTCTAATTCATCAGGAATCTCATTGACATTATCTAACTTAAAATTAGTTCTTATAAATGAAAATCTACCCTGGACTAAGAACTTAGGTGTGATAAACTCCATATTATGTTTTCCCTGAGTTTTAGAACTTATTCCTACTTTTTGTAAGATGTAAGCTTGTATTCTAGGTAGATATTGTTCCAGTTCCACAGGTACATCATATTCCCCCTTGTCCTCAGGAGTTTCAGCTAGATATTTTTTATAATCTATATTGACACCTAGAGCCTTGTTGATATCCTTTAAGGTGATTTCCACAGTGCCCTCTATGTGTTTTTCATATACCCTTAAATAAAGATAACTTTGATCCGGAGCATGGGCTTTTAGAAACGTATTGAATACAATAAGAAGTAGGAATGATAGTAGAATTTTTTTAGTCATGTTTTCATTGTTTGATTTAGTTGAGGTCAACCATTTCACTAAAAATATTATTTTTTTGTATTAGATCTTCATAAGTTCCAGTATCTATAATTTTACCCTTATCTAGTAGGTAGATCATATCTGATTGTCTTACCGTAGATATCCTATGTGCTATAACTATAAGGGTAATATCCCTTGTCCATTCATTAAGCGCATCTATGACAGATGATTCCGTAATATTGTCTAATGAGCTAGTAGCCTCATCAAGAATCAACACTTCAGGATTTCTGTAAAGAGCTCTTGCTAAACCTAATCTTTGTTTTTGTCCACCACTTAATCGGACACCTCTTTCTCCTACAACAGTATCATATTGTTTGGCTAGCTCGTTTTCTATAAAATCTTGAATATGTGCGACACCACATACTGCTTTTATTCGATCTAAATCGATATCAGATGCGGGGATTCCTAAAGCAATATTATTTGTAATGGTATCATCGATTAAGAATATTTCTTGAGGCACATAGGCTATAGCATTTTTCCAAGATAGTAGATTAGCGTCACTTCTTCGGAGGTTGTCTATGTGTATGGAGCCATCACTTGGATTAAGAAGCCCTACAAGAATATCTATGAAGGTAGTTTTTCCAGATCCAGTAGAACCCACAAAAGCTATATTTTGGCCCTTAGGAATCCTTGCTGTAATTTTATCAATTGTATTATGTTTTGATTCCTTGTAGGCAAAGGAAATATTGTCAAGTGTAATACTATCCTTGAAAATTGCCTTTTTGGGTTTATCCTGATTTTCATCTAAGTGATTATAGCTTATTAGATCATCTTCAAGCAATTTGACAGATGGAATGGTGTGCTTAATCTTAACGAGTGAGGTAAATATTTTTTGAATAGCGGGTAATAGTTTATAGGCTGCTAATACGTAGAAACTTAATAGTGGTAATACCGATTTGAGATTATTGTCACTCGTAATGATGTAGAGTAGAACTAAAATAACTCCACCAAATACCGCGACATCCATAAAGTGTTTTGGCAAGGCAGCGACCAAGCCTACCTTAGGCTGAATAAGACTATGTCTTTCTGACACTTGCTCAAACCTTTTGTAGAAATGATCTTCTATATCATTAGATTTGATCGTTTTGATTCCATTTAGTAATTCCTTTAGACTTCTGAACCTAAACTGATTAGCAGAAATCTGTTCCTCTCCGAGTCTATTAAGCGCAGGTCTTAAGAGCAGGTAGGTTATGCCTAAGAAAGTCGAAAGTACAAAGATTGAAATTATGGAAACTTGGGGATTGACTATGATTAACATAATACTGATAAGTACGACTATCAGAACTTGCGAAATCAATTCGCCCAGGGGTAAAAGCACACCAGTTGTCGCTCTGCTCGATTCCACTATAAGATTAGTGAGTAATTTGGAGGTGTTATTATTGATGAAATACTCATAAGGCTTCCTCAGATATACTTTAAGAAGTCTAGTGCCTAATTGATGGGATATATCATAAGCAAACTTTTGTTGCAACCAAGATAAGTAGGCTTTTACGGTATTTGTCAATAATATGATGCCTAGGACAAAAAATCCTGCATAGACAAGCATTTGATTGTGTGTGTCAAAGTTGAAATAATTATAAATACTAGTGAAGTATTTGTTTGACCGTACAATTTCAGGCTCAGCAACGATTTTCATAAAAGGTAGAATAGAAGCTATACCTGTTACTTCAAGTATAGATGCAAAAAAGGTGAAAGAGAATAGATAGTAAAATCTCCTTTTTTGGCGCTGATCTAATATGGCAAGTATTTTCTTAATTCTTAGCTATTTCTGTAGGCACAAAATACAAATCATTAAACAACTTTATGAACACAAAAAGAAAATTAGGTTTTTTAAATTTTCTTGCATTAAAGATTAATATCAATATATATATTTACATATTAAGAAGATTCTTAATTATTTATGAACATATAGTGAACAT
>CAYYWZ010000025.1:14290-33325 GCA_964475415.1 uncultured Saprospiraceae bacterium
TATATATTTACATATTAAGAAGATTCTTAATTATTTATGAACATATAGTGAACATTTAGGTATTTACAACGCTATTATATGGGGACTAATGATATTGCGGACGTATACAATGTCTCTTATATAGTATTATTGATTTTTTATAATTCACAAAATTAGATAATGGATTTTAGTTGGTCGGAGGAGTATAAAGAATATAAGGATAAGGTAGTTAAGTTTGCTACCGAAGAATTACAAGATGATATCATAAAAAGAGATGCAGCAGGCGAATTTTCCTATGATCTTTGGAATAAGTGTGGTGAATTTGGACTCATAGGTCTCTCAGTACCAAAGCAATATGGCGGTACTTTCGAAGAGGTGGATGTCTTAAAATCTGCTTATGCTTTAGAAGGATTTGGATATGCTTGTAAAGACGTAGGTTTAGGAATAGCTCTAAATGCTCATTTGTGGGCTGTTCAGATGTCTATAACACTATTTGGAACAGAAGAACAGAAGCAAAAGTATCTTCCTAAGATGGCTACTGGAGAATGGATAGGTGCACATGCGCTTTCTGAAATAGGGTCAGGTTCAGATGTGTTCAACATGGCAACCACAGCCAAAAAAGTAGATGGAGGTTATATACTCAATGGAGAAAAACGACTCGTAACGCTTGCACCTATCTGTAATGTTGCAATTGCATTTGCTAATAGTAAGCCAGAACTAGGAAAATGGGGTATAACGGCATTTATTATTGACAAAACGATGAAAGGCTTTACTTCCCAGGCTAGCCAACACAAGATGGGACTTAGAACGGTACCCTTAGGTAAATTGAATTTTGATGATTGTTTTGTGCCTGATGAAAATGTTCTAGGAAGAGAGGGCGCAGGACTAAGTATTTCTAATCATTCTTTAGAATATGACAGATGTTGCATTATGGCCTCTAAACTGGGGCGAATGGACAAGCAGATAGAAGAGGCGGTTGCCTATGCGAATGAAAGGAAACAATATGGACAATCCATAGGTAAGTTCCAAGCAGTATCGCATAGAATTGCTGAAATGAAAGTAAGGTTAGAAACTTCTAGACTATTATTATATAAAATGGCTTGGCTCAAGAAACATGATAAATCTGCTATGCTAGAAGCAGCTATGCTGAAACTTCACCTAGGAGAAAGCTTTGTGGCGTCAAGTCTAGATGCTATAAGAGTCCATGGAGGAAACGGGTATCTTACGGATTTCGGTGTAGAAAGAGATTTGAGAGATGCTATTGGGGGAATTCTTTATGCTGGCACTTCTGATATTCAGAAGAACATTATAGCTAACTTTTTAGGTTTGTAAAGATAGATGGCAGGATCGAGGATAAAATCTAAATTAGCGACTACATGGAGTAGAAGTACGAGCAGAGCTAGATCGCTCCCTGATTTTATATCTATAGGTACTCAGAAAGGTGGTACAACTTCGCTTTATCACTACTTGCAGCAACATCCAGAAATTGAGATGTCTACCAAAAAGGAATTGCATTATTTTAATTTGAATTATGATAAAGCTCTAAGCTGGTATAAAAGCTTCTTTCCTTTTACCTTTGATAAAAGTAAAATAACAGGGGAGATAACTCCTGCATATATGTTTCATCCATTAGTCGCTCAAAGAATTAAAACTGATCTTCATAATGTCAAATTTATCGTTCTACTTAGAAACCCTGTCGATAGAGCTTACTCAGCTTATAAGATGAATGTTAGCCTAGGAGTAGATAAGTTAGGTAGTTTTCAAAAAGCAGTGGAGAGAGAATTGGAATTAAATATCTTAGATGCTCATAGAGGTGATAATTATAGTTATGAGAGACATAATTATTTCTATCTAGAAAGAAGTTTATATGCGAAGCAGTTGCAGAAATGGTTCGCAGTATTTGACCATGATGATTTTTATATAATACAAAGTGAGTTGTTTTTTAAAGAACCAATGGCGCACTTATATGAGATTCAAGAATTTTTAAATGTTTCTCCTTTCGAGATTAAGAACTTAAAAGTATCTAATAAAGGAAATGAAGGAAACATGTCTAAAGACTTAAGAGATTATCTAAATGAATATTTCAAAGAATCTATAGTAGAACTAAACGCATTATTAAATAAAAATTTTTCTTGGAATTGACTGAGGTAAACCAAAACGGTTAAGCACCGGGATACATAATGCTAAATTTCAAAGTGAAAATATTGACATAAAATTGTAAAATAAATGGAGAATAAAATAAAGGATTTTTTAAAAACAGAAATTATCGGAGATCCTAAAATAGAAATCGAAAATAATGAAGATCTATTGGGCGGAGGGCTAATGAATTCAATGGGTCTCATGAGACTGATTGCGTTTATAGAAAATGATTTTGGTTTTAAAATTCCGCCTCAAGATATGGTCATAGATCATTTTAGAGATATAGAAGCTATAACTGATTACATAAAAACTAAGAAATAGAGCATCAGTGAAATATACGTCTAAATATCCTTTGACAAATACTCAATTCCTGCTGTGGGCAGGGCAACAACTCCATAAGTCAACTCCATTATATAACATGATCTTTACCTTAAAGATCAATGGAGCATTAAAGGTAGATGTCTTTAGAAAATCCCTGCAATCTATTATTGAGCAGGATGAGGTTTTGAGAACTTTTTTTTCTACAAATGAGGAGAATGCCCTAGAACAATATATTAGAGAAAGGGTAGAATTTGACCTTGATTTCATAGATTATTCTCAGGATGTAGACAAAGATAAGAGCTATGAAAAATGGCTAGACGAAAGAAAATTAAAAATTTTAGATCTAGAAAATTGTCTGTTTGATTTTGCATTAGTAAAATTATCAAAGACAAAATATATCTGGTATATTAATTTACATCATTTGATAAATGATGCTTGGTCTATTGCTTTATTGGCTACTAGAGTTAGTAAGATCTATGATGGATATATAAGTGGAAAAGAACAGAAGGTAAGCTTATATCCATTTAGTGATTTCGTAGATTATGCAGTTAACAATAAGAGAGATAATAAGAATGAATTCTGGGATGGGATAGGGAGGCTTATACCTGAAGCACCAAAATTATATGGCTGTAAAAACTACAGTAGTACCAAATCAAAAAGAATAAAAATTCACTTAAGTGCAGAGAAGACTAATCGACTTTTAGAAATAGTTAATGAGCCTGATGTAAAAAGTTTTTCAGAGCATCTAAGTATTTTTAATATATTTTCCTTGTCTTTATTTTTATGGATGTATAAGGTGAGTGGACAAAATCGATTAGCCATAAACACGCCTGCGCATAATAGGTCGAGCTTAGTTTTTAAGAATACCTCGGGAATATTTATCGAGATGTTTCCTTTATTGCTTAACATAGAAGAAGAGGATACAATAGGAAGTCTATTGCAGCAGCTTAAGACATCAACCTTAGAAAGTCTTAAGAATCAGAGTCCTGGTGCTATACCACAAGAGATAAATAGAAAGGTCAATGTGGTATTAAATTATGTAAACTCCTACTTTGATGATTTTGCGTCTTTTCCTACTGAGGTAGATTGGGTACACCCTGACCATGCGGATTCTAATCATGCTATTAGACTTCAGGTTACAAGGCTAAAAAAAGATAAGCCTATAGATCTATATTTCGATATTAATGCCACATACTTTGATGGTATAGATTGGGAAAATATTCCTAGACATTTTATTAATGTTTTTGAAAGTGTTTTGCAAAATAGATCTAAGAAATTATCCTCTGTTTCTATAGCCAACAATGAGGAGAGATCTGCATTAAATAGTCTAGTAAATACAACTAAGATTTCTAAGTCTTCGGAGCCTAGTTGCGAAAATATCTATAATGTAATAGAATCTGCAATGCTTAGTAGTAGTGTGGAAACTGCTATTCTATTTGAAGAAAACGAGATTAGCTATAAAGAGCTAGAACGTCAGGTAAATACCTATGTCAAGGTCTTAGAAGAGAACGGTGTCGGAAAAGGAGACACTATTAGTGTGTACCTTAAACGTTCTCCTGAATTCATTTGTGGAATTTTAGCCATTTGGAAATTAGGTGCTTGTTTTGTTCCTATTGCTAGTGATTATCCAGCTAGAAGAGTCTCCTTTATATATGATGATTCAGATTCTAAACTGATGCTTAGTAGTAAGGATTTAGTTGATAATGTTGACACGAGTAAGACTAAATGTTTGGTTGTAGAACAAATAGAACAAACTGATATTAGGGATACTAAGAAAGCCGCAGCTAATAAGATAGCTTATGTAATGTACACCTCAGGAACTACCGGAAAACCTAAAGGGGTAAAAGTATCTCATGATGCACTTTACAATTACTTATCTTGGGCTAAAGAAAATTACATAGGCGATCAGAAATATTCGATCCCTTTCTTCAGTTCTATAGGGTTTGACTTAACGATAACCTCTTTCTTGCTTCCTTTTATTAGTGGTAACAAATCTGTAATCTACAAGGAAAAAGATCAAGGTCCTGACTTAGCAGTCTTAAGAGTAATTAATGATAATAAATGTAACTTTATAAAGTTGACTCCTTCGCACCTGAGGTTAATAGAGCATGATGATAATAGTTCTAGTCTTATCTCAAAAATGATTGTTGGAGGAGAAAATTTTACTTCTCAATTAGCATCGAATATAACATCTAATTTTTCTAAAGACCTAAAGATATATAATGAATATGGCCCTACAGAAGCTACAGTTGGCTGTATAGTTCACGAGTTTTCTTCCGAAGATCTAGGTGATAATGTTTCTATAGGCAGACCTATTAATAATATGCAAGCCTATATTGTAGATGCAGGTTTGAATATAGTTCCTCAGGGAGTTATAGGAGAATTACTATTGTCGGGAAGAGGTTTGTCAGAAGGCTATCTAAATAGACCAGAATTAACTGCATCTAAATTTGTTACAAACCATCCAGAGATAGAAGGCAGATTATATAGAACTGGAGATCTAGCTCGTATCGATCTTGAGGGTAAAATAGATTATTTCGGTAGGATAGATAATCAAGTAAAGTTGAATGGGCGTAGAATAGAACTGGATGAGATCCAAGAAAACATAAGAAATTTAGAACCGATCAGTGATGCAGTGGTAACCCTAAATAAGGGGAATAGATTTGTAGAAAGTGATCATGATTGTAAAAAGTGTGGACTACCTTCTAATTATCCTAACATTGAATTTAATGAAGATGGAGTTTGTGGTCTTTGCCTTTCTTTTGATAGTTATCAGGAAAGAACAAGTAAGTATTTTAGAAATCTTGGACTATTAGATAAAATGTTTACTAATCTAAATCCTGAAAGAGAATATGATTGTATAGCATTACTTAGTGGTGGAAAAGATAGTACCTATGCTCTGGCAAAACTAATAGAAAAAGGATTAAAGGTGTTGGCGTTTACCCTTGATAATGGGTATATATCTAGCCAAGCAATTGATAATGTAAAAAGAGTTGTAAAAGAGTTAGGTGTAGATCATGTTTTTGGTTCTACAGAGCATATGAACGAAATATTTGTAGATAGTTTAAAAACGCATTGCAACGTATGCAACGGTTGTTTTAAGACGATCTATACCCTAAGTATGAAAATAGCGCTAGAAAAGAAAATACCATATATTGTTACAGGATTGTCTAGAGGACAGTTTTTTGAGACTAGACTTACAGAAGAGCTTTTTTGGAATGATGATCTAGATATAAAATCTATAGATGACACTATATTGACAGCAAGGAAATCATATCATAAGGTAGATGATGCAGTTAAGCGCTTGCTAGATGTATCCATTTTTGAAGATGATAAGGTTTTTGAATCTGTAAGATTTATCGATTTCTATAGATATACTGATGTTAGTCTTGGTGAGATGTATGATTACCTAGACAATAGGTTGCCTTGGATAAGGCCCACAGATACAGGGAGGTCTACTAATTGCTTAATTAACCAATTAGGAATATACGTACACAAAGCTCAGAAAGGATATAGTAATTATGCCTTCCCTTACAGCTGGGATGTAAGATTAGGACACAAGACGAGAGAAGAGTCACTGGATGAAATTAATGAGGAGATAGACGAAACGGAGGTAAAGAAGATGATGGATGAGATAGGCTATAGAATGGAGGATGTCAATACTGACAGAATAGTGGCCTATTATAAAGGAGAAAAAATAAAAGAGACAGAGCTAAGAAATGAACTAGCTAAGGAACTTCCAGAGTATATGATTCCTAGTTTATTCATTCATGTAGATAATATTCCCATAAATTCTAATGGAAAAGTAGACTATAAAAAATTGAATACTTATAATCAAGAAGTATTAAGCGAAACTGAATATAAAGCTCCTCAAGGTGAGATAGAAGAAGTCGTACACCGCATTTGGTCCGAGGTGCTGAACTTGAATAAAATCAGTACACTTGATGATTTTTTGCAGTTAGGCGGGACTTCACTTTCAGCTATAAGAATTGTTAGTAGAATTGCTGAGCAAATAGAATTTGAAATAGGAGTGGATAAAGTTTTTGAATTTCCGACGATCGAATTACTCTCTAAGGAGATTGAAAATTCTATATTAGCTATTTTAGATGGCTCAGTATAGTATATGGCTAAAATATTAATTCTTAGTTCTAACTTAAAAGGAATGACTTATTCGAGTCTAGAGTTAGCCAGTAGACTTAATGAAATAGGTCATCAGATATTCTATACTAATAAATCTAAAATTGAAGATAAGGACCTCATTTCGCCAGCTATAAAACAAGTTAATTTTCCAGCATCAAAAATAAAATTCAAGTTATCTTTTATTGAGAAATTAGCCTTAGCTATTTCTAGTTTAAGATCATCTACGACATCTGGTTTAGATTCTAAATTTGCAAGGTTTTTACAATTAGATAGAATAAGAGATAAACTTCTTGAGGTAGATCCAGATCTTGTAATAGTAGATATGGAATTGCATGAAGAAATATTGGTTTTAGATTACTTAGAAATCAATTTTGTTTTGCTGAGTCAGTGGTTCTCTATATGGGAAAATGAAAAGATTCCTCCTCCTAATAGTTTGCATATTCCTGATGGTAATCCCAACTTGATAAATTCACTCTGGAGAGATGAAATAGCTAAGAGGCTGAAAAATGAAAGGAACTCATCCATTAAGAATTTAGGTATTACAAGAAAGAATCTACTATTCAAACTTGCTGCAGGACTTAAATTTCCAATAGAGGAGTGGATCTCAGGATTATGGCCCGGCCCATTTGTATATAAGAGTTTTCCTGTATGGTCTATGACTAGTCCTGCTTTAGAATTTGATGGAACTAATAGAATAAATTATAAGGCTATCGGTCCTATGGTGAATCTAAATAGAGAAAATATAAGTAAAGACCAGAAAAAAAAGGTAGAAAGTGTAACGGACTATGCCTGTAAAGAAGGGTATAAAATTATCTGTATGACAAGTACTACTATGGTGAAGTCTGATAGTGGTATACTGGATAATATAATATCTATCGTGGAAAGAAACGAAAGTTGGGTGCTAGCTGCCAGAGTAGAAAAGAAAGTCGCTACTTCCTGTAAAAGGGTATTCTTATTTGATTTTTTACCTCAAATAGAAATATTAAAAAATTCTGATTGTTGCATTCATCATGGAGGTATCCATACCATAAATGAATGTATAGCCTTTGATGTGCCTATGATGGTTTTCCCTGGTAATCAGCATGATCAAAACAGTTGTGCTGCAAGAATAGAAAAGTCTGAAACAGGTATAGTCTTGCAGCGAGATATTTCAGAATCGGAAATAGAAAATAAGCTTAAATTGCTAATGAATACAGATATTTATAAGCACAATGTTGCCAGAATAAAAAAGCTAAATGCGCATAATAGATCTGAGGAATATCTTAAGAAATTAGTAGATGAAATATTAGCGATATGAGTAAGGATATAGACATGTTTTTATTGATCGGCTGTCAAAAAACAGGAACAACAAGTATATATGATATTCTTCTGAAGCATCCTGAACTGAACTTGGCCAACAAAAAAGAAACGAAGTTCTTTATCGATATGGATCTCTATCGTAAAGGTATCAGCTACTACAATAATCATTATTTTGATAGTGATAATGGAAGTGCTAGATTAGATATAGATCCAGATCTGATCTTTGAACACGAAGGTGCTAAGAGGATTTATAATTCTTTTGGAAAGAAAGTGCAATTCATTGTTATTTTTAGAAACCCTGCTAAGAGAGCTTACTCTCAGTATCTCATGGAAGTCTATAGAAGTAAAGAAAATCTTTCCTTCCAAGATGCCATTATTGCAGAAGAGCAAAGAATTAATACTACTGAAGGTCGTGCTTTTAATGCATATCTAGAGAGAGGATATTATAGTAAGCAGTTAAAAGAATATTTAAAATACTTTCCGCTAGAGAATTTTAAATTTTATCTTTTTGAAAAAGATTTTATAGCAAGGAAAGAATGGCTATTTAAAGATTTGTTAGCTTATCTAAAGGTTGATCCAAATGTAAAGCTCGACATTAATTTAAAGAGAAATCCAAGACGGAAGGTAAAAAGTAAATTTGTTGATTTGCTTACCAAGCGTAATAAATTATTTTCTATTTTATTTGGGAGAATTATAGGCGGCGAATTAGGAAGAAGAATTAGACATAAAGTATATGACTTAAATGCCATTACGGATAATATAGAGGAGATATCAGCACAGGAAATCACACAAATAAATAACAACTATTTCAAAGGGGATATTCTAAGGTTAGAAAAACTAATTAATAGAGACCTTTCTCATTGGTTGTTGTAAAACCTACTCTATAACCATATTCAATTCATCCGCCAGTTTCATTCTTTGTTCTTGGATCTGGTTAAAAGCTAGGATAGCGTGTTTGTAATCTTCTGAATCTTTGTCGATTTTTTCTATCTGTTCTTTTAGTAGCGCGATTACTTTCTTAATCTTTCTGATCTTGAAACGTAGGATGGCTTGATAAGAATCCTTAAGCGCATTTTCTTCGGGTTTCTTTTGTGTCTGTAAGAATACACCTTTCTCTTCCCAGTTAGCATATTCATAGGGTAGACTTAGAATGTCAACAGTAAATTTCCGTATTGCTTCTTCCTTGTGATTTAGAAAATATTCTTTCAGCGGAATATGATCTTCCTGCTGTATGTGCTCATAGGCCTCATTTATAATTTGTCCGAAAATAGGCGTTTCGAAAAAGTCTTTGACATCTTCTATGTTATTATAGACATAGATAGGAACCTTTACTTCTTCCTCTTCGGGATCAGCATCCTCGTCTTTTACAGAATCATCTCCATAGATGATAACCACTCGTGCTAGGTCTCTTTCTTGATAGAAATCTGCTGTTCGGAATTGCGGAGAAGTTTGTATGATCTGATCATCTGAACTTTTTTCAGCCTTCAATCTGTTCTCATCTGCTAGCGGAGGTCTGTATTGATTTTGAGCTTTTCTTTTGTTGGATTTTATTATTTTATCTAGCTCTAGGATCAGTTTTCTATCCTCTATTTTGAGATATTCAGAAGCTTCTTTGATATAGCTATCACGCTTGATATTGTCTTGTATCTTTGATATGCTTTCTAGGATATCTTTTATGGCTATAGATCTTTTGACAGGATCATTAGCAGTCTCTTCTAGGATGATATCCATTTTGAAAAAGATAAAATCCTTCTTATTGCTCTCTATGAAATCCAAAAATCCTTGGTAGCCTACTTTTGACATATAAGAATCTGGATCTTCATTTTCTGGAAGCATGACGATGAAGGTGTTCATATCATTTTCTAGCAAGAGATCTATCCCTCTCAGTGCAGCTTTGACACCCGCTTTATCACCATCATACAAGAGGGTAGCATTAGGGGTGAAGCGCTTGATAAGTCTTATCTGCTCGTTGGTAAGAGAAGTGCCCGAGGAAGCTACTATATTTTGTATACCAGATTGGTACAAAGAAATAACATCTGAGTATCCTTCTACAATATAACAATTGTCCTTAGATCGTATATGTTTTTTCGCAAGATGAATTCCATATAAGGTTTTTCTTTTGTTATATAGTTCTGTCTCCGGCGAGTTAATATACTTAGGTTGCTTCTTATTGTTGTCCAGTATCCTTCCACTGAAAGCTATTACTTTTCCTGATAGATTATGTATAGGAAACATCACCCTTCCTCTGAAGAAATCATATCCCTTTTGTGAAGCTAGTCCCAGTTCCTGAAGCAGTTCTAATTTGTAGCCAGCCTTGGTCGCCTTATCTGTAAATGCTTTGCCATCAGAAAGTGCAAAGCCTAGTTTGAATTCTTCTATAGTTTTTTCTAGAAATCCACGTTCCTTGAAGTAACTGAAGCCGATAGCTTTGCCCTCGTGAGACTGGGTAAGATTTTCTACATAGTAGTCTAATGCATAATTGTTGATGATGTGTAAACTGTCTATCTTCCTCTTTTCTTCTAGATACTCTTCATCATTTTGATGTGACTCTTCTAGCTCTATACTATACTTGCCCGCAAGAAATCTTATGGCGTCAGGGAAGCTCAGTTGCTCTTGTTCCATGATAAATTGAACTGGACCACCACCTTCACCGCAACCAAAACACTTGTATATATTCTTAGCAGGAGATACCGTAAAAGAAGGAGTTTTCTCATCGTGAAAAGGACATAGCCCTAGTAGGTTTACACCTCTTCTTTTTAGATTGACATATTCCTCTATAACTTGATCCACCCTTGCGGCAGCTAATACTTCTTGTATAGATTTCTGAGATATCACAACGTAAAGGTAAGGTATTTCTTAAGGATAATGAGATCCAATTAGATTTTAGATAGACTTTAAGGATAACATATCTTCCATAGTATAAACTCCTTTTTTGCCTTGTAGCCATGTCGCTGCTGATAAGGCTCCAATTGCAAATCCGAGTCTGCTTTTAGCGTTGTGCGTAATTCTTATATTATCTATGCCGCTATCATAGTTGATCGCATGCGTACCATAAATATCAACTATTCTTTTAGCATCTATTTCTATGGTATCCTCTCCTTGATTAGCCTCTAATGACCAATTGTTGACTCTGTCCACCTTGTCTATAATCTGATCTGCTATACTTATTGCGGTACCACTCGGTGCATCCTTTTTCTTAGTATGATGTGTTTCTTCTATGCTTATCTCATAATCCGGATAATCGTCCATTAGGCTGGCTAGCATCTTATTCAGTTGGAAAAATATATTTACACCTATACTGAAGTTAGAAGAATGAAATAAGCAGCCATTATATTGCTTTACCCATGCGCTTACCTGATCCTTTTTGTCATGCCATCCAGTTGTCCCAGCTACAACAGGAATGTTTTTTTCTAGTAGGCTTTTATAATTTTGTAATGCAGATTCTGGATGTGTAAACTCTATAGCACAGTCTACATCCTGAGCATTCATTTTTTCTAGATCACTTCTATTTTCTGCATCTATGATATAGGCTATATGATGTTCTTTTTCTTTTGCTATTTGCTCTATTATTTTACCCATCCTTCCATAACCTATGATAGCTATATTCATTTTTTAAGTTGTTTTGGTTTTGTAAAATTTATGTCATTACTTAATTAGTCCTAATGTTTGAGAAAATTATCGTCTTATCTTTGTTCTATGAGTTACGAAAATGACCTATTACTTAGAACATTAAGAAAAGAAGAAGTCGAAAGACCACCTGTTTGGATCATGAGACAAGCAGGCAGAATTTTGCCTGAATATAGAAAAATTAGAGCTTCTCTTTCAGGATTTAAAGAATTAGTACAGACACCAGAAATGGCTAGTACGGTTACTGTACAGCCCATAGATGCTTTAGATGTAGATGCGGCGATCATTTTTTCAGATATTCTGGTTATTCCAGAGTGTATGGGACTAGAATATGAATTGATAGAGAAAAAAGGGCCATTCTTTCCAGAAACGATTAAGCGTCAAGAGGATATAGATAAATTAACCAGTGGTAAAGAAGCAGCTGTGAAATTGCAGTACGTCTTCGATGCCCTGCAACTAACTAAAAAGAAGTTGGATAATAGGGTTCCACTCATAGGTTTTAGTGGCGCTCCTTGGACGCTCATGTGTTATATGATAGAAGGCCAAGGATCTAAGACTTTCTTTCAGTCTAAAGCTATGCTATATAAGGATCCTAAGATGGCGCATAGCTTACTGTCTAAGCTTACGGATACCATAATTGCCTATCTCAAGCTCAAAATAGAGGCAGGAGCAGATGTACTCCAAGTGTTTGACTCTTGGGCTGGGGTATTAAATAAAGAGTTATACGCAGAATTCTGTATGCCTTATCTGCGTAAAATAAGGGAAGCAATTCAAGAAGTGCCACTTATATTCTTTAGTAAAGGTGCTTATTTCTCATTAGAAGAGCTTGCTAACCTAGGAGCAGATGCATTAGGCTGCGATTGGACGCTCAATATAGACGAAGTAAGGCGTTTTACAGGTCCAGATCAGGTGTTACAAGGAAATATGGATCCTTGCGTACTATATGCTGATCAGGATAAGATTGCTTCTTATGTCAATGAAACTGTAGCAAAAATGGGCAAAAGGCACATTTTTAACCTCGGTCATGGAGTATATCCGACCACTCCTAAAGAAAATGTCCAATTTATGGTTTCTCAAATAAAATCTCTTCGCTATTGATTTGATTATCAAAGCAATATCTCATGTGTGAATAAATTCTTGTGTAAAGCTTGTAAATTATAGGGTGTAAAAAATTACCTTAGTAGCTTCAACCCATGAATATATTCCATAAATGCAACTAATAATTAATCCGAAGCTATGGGATGGTTCAAAAGACTAAAAGACGGAATTCAGACAACCACTAAGTTTAAAAAAGAAGCTCCAGATGGGCTATGGCACTTATGCAAATCTTGCAATGAGACCATTACTATGAAAGAGCTTAAGGAGAATTTTTACATCTGTACTAAGTGTGATCACTATGTAAGGATAGGTTCTCATGATTATTTCGACCTTATTTTTGATGGTAAATTTGAAGTGCTTTTTGATGATCTAGTTTCTGTAGATTATCTAGAGTTTTCTGATCTCAAACCATATACCGAAAGATTAGAAACGGCATATAAAAAAACAGATCTTTCTGACGCTATTACAGTAGCGGTAGGTAAGGTTAATAAAAGACCTATAGTTATCGCTGCCATGGACTTTACTTTTATCGGAGGTTCTATGGGCTCAGTAGTAGGAGAGAGAATATCTAAAGCTATAGATCATTGCATTTGGAACAAGATGCCTTTTATGATCATATCTAAGTCTGGTGGAGCTAGGATGATGGAATCTGCTTTTTCGCTCATGCAGATGGCTAAGACTTCTGCTAAACTTGCTCAGCTATCAAGAGAGAAAATACCTTATTTTTCTTTTATGACAGATCCTACAACTGGAGGAGTTACAGCTTCCTATGCTATGCTGGGAGATATCAACTTTGCAGAGCCGAGAGCACTTATTGGCTTTGCAGGCCCTAGAGTTATAAAAGAGACTATAAAAAAAGATCTACCCGAAGGTTTCCAGCGATCAGAATTCTTACTAGAGCACGGCTTCTTAGATTTTATTGTGGAACGATCTGCTCTTCGAGATAGAATCGATGATATGTTATTCATATTCGGAGAAGCAGGAGCTAGGGATAATTAGGATAGGTAGTAGAACTATTCTTAGATGCTCGTATTACTATTGTGTAGATCTTTGTTTGTCAGTGTATATGTTCAGGTTTTGTATTCATTACCTCGGGAATCCATTTTTACCGATCTCCAAAGTGTTACTTCTATTAATTTTTCATTTGATAAATAGTATAATCCATATTTATTTTTAAGTATCACTCTTCTTTTCAACTTGGGTTAAGGAAGACAGTGAAATAGTATAATCTAAGCTATGACATAAACTAATTCAGCAATACTACATTTCTACTCCATAACAATACTAAGAAAATCCTTATTAAATGGATCTAGATTTTCCTTGAGTACCTCCATAAGTTCCTCGCCGTATCTACTGTAGAATTCTAAGAAGTTAGTTTTTCTTTCTTGAAGACTATCATGAGGAAACAGCGTCTTGTATACTTTTTCTATTCTACGAATATCAGACTCGGAGCTTTCCTTTATTTTTTTCTTCAGTCTGCTTTCTAGACCTTCGATACTTTTGGTAGCTTTTGCACTTTCAGCTTGTATCCTTTTTTCTAAGGTAGGATCTAGTTTAGAAACTTTTTTTGTCAATGCATCGTAGAATGACTGGAGCGTTTCTTTCTCCTCTATAAGTTCGAAAGCAGCATCAGAATCTTTCTTAAGAAAACTTGTAGTTGTCTGATGTTGTTCATTGAACAAGGCTGCTTCGGATAGGCCGAGAGCCTTCATCTGTTCTATACTTTTCTTATCTATAAGTTGAGCAGAGTTTCTTCTCATCAGGACAGGATAGAATACGTCGAAGTGCGCAAACTGTTCTTTACGTTCCAACCAGTAAGCAAGTTCTCCACCTCCACCAACATAGGCTAGATTAGGAAAAATTATCTCCTGATACAAAGGTCTCATGATTACATTAGGACTGAAGTTTTCAGGATGATTTTCTATTTCGAGTTTCATTTCTTCAGTGGAGAAGGCTCTGTCCGTATCTACTATCTTGTAGATGTCTCCTTCTAGTTCTATTCTCTTTCTTTTGCCTTCATGAAAGTAGAAGAAGTTGATTTCCCTAATATACGTTTGAGCTTTAAATGATTTTTGCTCTATAGCAGATTGTGTTTTTTCTACTATAGCCTTACTTGCCGAAAGCAAAATTTCTTGCTGTATAATATGCTGGAACTTATTTTTGAAAGGTTTTTTATCCATTGCAACTACAAGTACACCGTATGATTTGAATAATTCATTTACGAGCTGAAAAGTAAAGTCACTGTAGGATGTAGATCCTGCTGCTAATTTTTCCCAAGATTGTACAAGCTCATAAGCCTTAGATTTCTCCCCTAATATTTCTTTGACTTGTGTTAGAACTTCAGCTATACCACTTACAGAGAGTCTACCTACAGGCTCATCATCATGCTTATGTAGCCATTCTATCTTTTTATTGAATAATCGTAAATGATTGATCTCTTCAAAGTCATGATCTTCTCCACCAATTACAAATATTGGTACAATATGTTGATCGGGAAATTTCTTATTTAACCGTTCTGCTAAGTTAATAGCAGAAAATATTTTGTAGATAAAGTATAATGGCCCAGTAAGAAGAGAAGGCTGGTGAGCTGTAATTACGGTGTAACAATTATCAGAAAGTAAAGCTTGTAGGTTTCTTTTTTGATGGTCAGCTAATCCCGCTTCTGCATAGGCATCGGTAATGACGCTATGTAAGAGCGCTCTATCTACTGGAAATTTCTTGCGATCAGCAATAGCATGTTCAAAGGAATCTATTTCTGGTTTGTACTGAATGAAATCGGCGAATACCTGCGTACTTATTTGGTATGCTATATCTCTCTTAGAAAACTGTCTGATCTTATCGTAAGGATATCCTTTTATTTCCATTTATATCTTATTATCTTCTGGTATTACTAGTGACTTCATGCATTGATATCTATCACTATTTGCAAAATTATTATTTTAAAGTTTTTATTAGCTTAGTTTTGAGTCTTAGTTTGATGGAATGCGATATTATTTGATGTTCTTATAAGTTCTATGCTGTTTTTTATTGTAAAAAGATTATTGTCAGGTCTCTTCGTAACACTTAGTGTTGTTGTTGTTATAAGTTCTATAATCTACCTAGCACCAGTAGATCCTGCTAGACTTACATTCGGCCAGCGAAGCGAAGATAGAGCAGTAGAAGAGAAGCGTGCTGCACTAGGTCTGGACAAACCGTTGTACGTCCAGATGATCTATTACCTGCGAGACTTAACACCTGTATACCTTAGTTGTTCTGAGTTGAATAACTATAAACCAAAAAATGTCGTCTTTCGGATTAATTTATCTTCTTGTTCATTTTTAATCAAAAAGCCTTATCTAAGAGAATCTTATCAGACTGGAAGGTCCGTCTCGGCAATATTAGGCGATGTTATACCCTATACAATAGTGCTTGCCTTAGCTGCCTTGCTAATAGCTTCTATTAATGGAATTTTTCTAGGATTTATTGCTGCAATTAATAAGGATAAATTTATTGACAGTTTTATAGTTGGGATTTCCACTCTAGGTTATTCTGTGCCTAGTTATGTTAGTGCTATCATTCTTGCCATAGTCTTCGGATACTTATGGAGTAGCTGGACTGGACTTAATATGCAGGGCAGTTTGATAGAATTAGATGATCTAGGAGATGAGAAATTGGTATTAAAGAATCTGATATTACCAGCAATTGCTCTAGGCGTAAGACCAGTAGCTGTTATTACTCAGCTCACTAGATCCTCAGTGCTAGATATTCTTAGTCAGGATTACGTGAGAACTGCAGTTTCTAAAGGACTGATATATAGAAAAGTACTAGAAAAACATGTCTTGAAGAATTCTATGAATCCTATCGTTACAGCAATAACAGGGTGGTTAGCTTCTTTACTAGCAGGTGCTTTTTTCGTAGAATATGTTTTCAGTTACAAGGGGCTAGGGTTTACAACGGTAACAGCTTTACTTAATTATGACATTCCTGTTATCCTAGGCTGCGTGATTTTTGTTTCGCTTATTTTTGTCTTACTGAATATAATTGTAGATCTAATCTACATCTGGCTGAATCCCAGAGAGTTGTAAATAAAAAGAGATCATACTATAGCGAACTACGGTATAATCTCCTTATTGGTTTTGTGGCGTATTAGAATTTTAGTCCTATGCTAAATTTAATTTGTCTATCTCTGGCTTTGAATCCTCCTATTTCGTTGTTTAGGTAGATTCCTTGACCTTTAGCAGTGAAGCTATTATATAAGCTTAGATCTGTGTATATAGGTCCTAGATCATATCCTAAGCTTACATTGAAGCCTGTAGAAAATTTAGATCCTCTATCATCAAATTCTGGCAGTCCTATAAGCTCTGAGCTTCTATGAAGTTCATATTGTAACTGTGGTCCTACTCCTAATCTGAAGTTATTAATAGCTACTCCCATCAATAAAGGAACGTCTAACTGAACCGTAGTTTCTGATCTAGTTCCGCTAAGAATATCATCTGAGATGAAAGATTGTATATCGTAGGTATTGCTGAATCTGCTTACTAAGGCATTTCCTTGTAAAAATATATTTCCAGCTTTTTTATTGACAAATAGTCCTATAGAGTAGTTCTTATCTGATCCCAAACTGTTGATCATGTATAGAATATTATCAGACTGTTTTGTAGCGTATTTAGATTCTGATATAGAATTAGAAATTCCTACAGAAGCTTTTATCCCTATATCTGTCTGGCTATTTAGACCGGAGATACTGAGTATAATAACTAGTATGGGTGTAATCAGGTTTCTCATTCGTAAAAGTGTTAATGTGTAATAAAAAAAGGTGCTTTGTGTAAAAGGGTGTAAATAATTTGGTTTTAGTGTCTTTACATTTAAAACCGGGTGTTTATATAATTGAGCATTTTTGCGACGCTCAGATATATGACTATAAAAACAGATGATACCCCCAATTAATTCTTAAAATTTTATTCTTTGTTAACTAAAATATCAGCAAGTGTTAAGAATTAATGCTAATATTTAAGATATATTACCAAATATGATTCTGATTTATCGAAATTGACAATTAGTATGAATACAATTCTGTGATTTACTATTAATTTGTATGGTCTGCTATATATTGCAGAAATGTATAATACCTTACATTTCTATAATGAGGAATTTGTAAAATATATTCAACTCAAAAGAAACCTGTCACTTTATAGAGAGCGACTTTATAAAAGGAAGCGTTTATTAATTCCAGACTTTGTTTACACATACATAATATTTACATATACATTATATACATTTGTGCGAGATGCTATATATAGCTATACTGTAAATTAAGTCTCAGAAAGATGGATGATAATAAATACAATAAAAGAGGCGTATCAGCGCAAAAAGAGGATGTGCATAATGCGATCAAGAACCTGGATAAAGGATTGTTTCCACTGGCTTTCTGTAAGGTCTTGCCAGACTACGTAGCAGGTGATCCAGATTATTGCAATATCATGCATGCTGATACAGCAGGGACTAAAACAAGTTTGGCTTATATCTACTGGAAGGAGACAGGCGATGCAAACGTATGGGAAGGAATAGTACAAGATTCTCTAGTGATGAACCTAGACGATATGGCCTGTGTAGGCTGTGTAGATAACATTATCATTTCTTCTACCATAGGCAGAAACAAAAATCTAATTCCTGGTGATGTGTTAAGTCTTATCATAAATGGAGCAAAGACTTTTGCTGATAAGATGAAAGCCTATGGTATCGATCTACATCTATCGGGTGGAGAAACAGCTGATGTGGGGGATATAGTTCGGACAGCTGACGTAGGATTTACAACTTTCGCAAGAATAGCTAAGAAAGATCTAGTTGTCAATGATATAAAAGCAGGAGATGTTATCGTCGGATTGAGTTCCTCAGGTACGGCCAGATACGAAGAAGATTATAATGGAGGAATGGGTAGTAATGGTCTAACTTCTGCCAGACATGATGTGCTAGACAGCAGTTACATAGAGAAGTATCCGGAAAGTTATGATCCTGCTACTGATAAGGAATATGTGTACTCTGGAAAAAAGATGCTTACTGATGTCGTAAATATCGATGGTCAAGATGTAACAGTAGGTAAACTTATTCTATCTCCGACCAGAACCTACCTTCCAGTGTTAAAACAAATTCTCGATAAGCATAAGGAAAATGTCAATGGCATAATCCACTGTACAGGAGGTGCACAAACTAAGGTTAAGAAGTTTATTAAAAACAAAAGAGTAATCAAAGATAATTTGCTTCCAATTCCGCCACTCTTTAAGTTAATAAAAGAACAATCAGGTACAAACTACAAAGAGATGTACGAGGTTTTTAATATGGGACATCGTTTAGAGATTTATCTTCCTGAAGAACATGCTGCTTCGATCATTGAAATCTCTAAATCTTTTAACATTGATGCACAAGTTATAGGAAGGGTAGAAGAACATGAAGGGG
>CAYYWZ010000025.1:33425-49423 GCA_964475415.1 uncultured Saprospiraceae bacterium
AAATCTTTTAACATTGATGCACAAGTTATAGGAAGGGTAGAAGAACATGAAGGGGAGGCTGTGAGGATTGAGCATGAAGGAAAGAGATATGATTATTGATTAACATCCATCCATGTTACTCAGTTGATATTGAAAAGTCTGGCTAACCTTTTCTCCATTAGCATTAATTGCCGGAGTCCATATTCCTAATCTATCTACAGCTTGTAAGAGTAGATTATCTATCTCCGATATTCCTGAGGAAATAGTAATTTGTGGATCTCTAAGTTGACCTTGTGTATCTATCACAAATTGTAATATGGCATTATTTATGGCATCTGTCTCCTTGGATTCTATTTGGTCGATTACATGCTTCTTGAAAATTTGTTCTAGTTTTTCGTGGCCACCGATATAAGCTGCCTCTTTATCTGGTATCACTGTTACACTGAAGTTCATCGTCTTCTCATCCATGATTTGTGTTACGGAGTTTCTGGCATTATATGTTACCTCTACTTCTATATTTGTTCCTAGATCTGCATTATTGATTAGAGATTTTTGCTCTTTAGTTAATTCATGATTGATATGTCTAGATGAAATACGACTTCCAGCTTTTGTGACCGTTACAACAGACGATATATAATCTTTTTCTGCAATCCAAGATTCTGGGAAACCAGGATTTATATCTTTCATAGTTTTCACTGTAGCAAGATCTCGCTTCGTGATAGGTTTGCTGTAGAGTGGGAAAATGGAATAATTTAATTCCTGTGCTTCTGTGCTAAGAAATATCAGTAGTAATAATGATGATGATAGCAGACCCTTATACATCTTATAATAATTTTATGTAAAGCAAGTTATCTCTAAGTTACATATAAATAATGAACAACTCATCTTTTTGATGTAGTGTCCCATCTTCTCAAAGTATGATGAAGAGCTCGTTTAACATAGCTTACGAACTTTTCAAAGTAGGATAGGGTAATAATTTTAAGTTAAAACGAGAGAATCACAGATGCAACAAAATCAGACCGATTGCAGCAGGAATAGCCTGAACATAAAGTATTTTTTTATCCGCAGTAAGACTACCATAAATACCTGCTATAAGAATACAGCTCAAGAAGAATATAGCTATGTAGAAATTCCAAGGATGCTCGTGGATAAGAAGCGACCAGATAAGGCCTGCTGCTAGAAAACCATTATATAAGCCTTGGTTAGCAGCCATAGATTTAGTCTTCTCGAACAAACTAGAGTCAAAGTTTCTAAATACTTTTTTACCTTTTGTAGTCCAAGCAAACATCTCAAACCAAAGTATATAGATATGGATGATAGCTAATAAGCCGATGATTACTTGAGAATACATTGACATAATGTATGGTTTTCTATTGGTTGTCCCTCCACTCGTACACCCACTTAGCTTGGATCATTTCTAAGTGTCCCTCGGAGCAATCCTCTCTTTTTCCTTCAAACTGAGGAATTTCTAGCACCCATTCTATAAGGTCAGTAAATCTGATTCTATAGATCTTTTGTTCTGTAAACTCATCACCGAATTTATCGTACAACTTGATTGCTACATCCTCGTGGTCTTCCCAGTTTATTGGTAAATCATCTAATTCGTCAAAAGCCATTAGCTTGTTTTTATTATGTTAGTGTTCGTGTCCTATAATATCGGACTGATCCGGAATCTGAATTTCTATATCTGCTTCATTGTCTAGTATAATACATTGACATGCAAGTCTAGATTCTATACGAGGATTTATAGCCCTATCTATGAAGTCTTCTTCCTTATCAGATATTTCTTCTAGTGAATCTTCTCCTTTCTCAACGTAGATATGACAAGTAGAACATGCACAAACTCCTCCACAGTTATGATTTAGATGTATATCATGATCTTCAGTTATTTCTAAAATAGAGTATCCTTCTTCCGCATTTTCTATGATCTTGTCTTCAAGACCTTGCGCTTCAAATGTAAATTTTATTTTCGCCATAAGTTCTGCAAATATAACATTGCTTTTAAGTTTTGCTAATATGATTAAACTAATCCATGCGTAAAAAGTTTCATATTATTCCACAATTTTACTTTACATTGATATCTTATTCAAGTAAATTAGTACAATAAGTAATATTTAATGAGAGAAGGACAATCTGACAAAGAAATCAAACTATACAAGTTTAAAGAGCTGAAAGTATATTCTTCTACGGAATGGTTGGCGGATAATAAGAAGAAGTATAGACAGGTTTTTGATAGATATAGTACTACTTATGTCTATGCAGAGCTCTCTTTTTACAACAAAAACTTTGATGAAAGTGTATGGGAGGTAAATGTTTCGCTGAAGTGTTATGAATTATCGAAAAATAGGAAGAAGGTATGTTCACTAGACTTTGCAAGGAAGGTAAGCAAGTTCGATAGCGTAGTGTATATCAGAGAAGGATGGGGAAATAAGAAAGAAGGATCCTTCTGGAAAAAAGGTACTTATTACTGGGAAGCATGGATAGAAGATGAGAAAGTGGCGACAAAGTATTTTTACATTGAAGAAACAAAAGATAGATTCCAACAAGGCATAAATCAATATGTAGATCTAAAAAGCTTAAAGCTATATGAGGGCCAATATGATGATGTCATAGAGGAAGATAGAAGATATCTTAAGACTTTTTCTAGCGAGGTGACAAGATATGTGTACACAGAAATAGAGCTTAAGAATATACATGTAACCCAAGATTGGCATTGTGAATTATTTGTAAAATTTTATAATCAAGCAAGAGAACTTAAAGGGCAGGTAAACAAGTTGCAGAATGTAAAAGTAGGTGATGAGTCGATCAAAATTACTGCAGGTTGGGGCTCTAATGTAAAAGGGTCATGGCGAGAAGGTGATTATTCTATAGATATCATCTTTATGGAAACACTGCTGGCAACAGTTTATTTTAGAGTGGAAGAGGACTCCGAAGAAGGCATGGCATTGGTAAAATTAGGTCATAGTGATGATGCTTTATTACTTAATACGGAGGAGGAGCTTAACAAGACATTCCCAGAACTTCTAAAAAAATTAGAGAACCTTATCGGTTTAAATGAAATTAAGCAAAAAGTAAAAGATCATGCTGCTTATATCCAGTTTTTACAACTCAGAAAAGATAAGGGATTCGAAGAGAAGGATAAGATAAATATTCATTCTGTTTTCATGGGTAACCCTGGTACTGGTAAGACAACAGTTGCTAAGATGATGGGCTCTCTTTATAAGAAGATGGGGCTTCTGTCCAAAGGGCATGTACATGAGGTAGATAGGGTAGACCTTGTAGGGGAGTACATAGGACAAACTGCGCCAAAGGTGAAGGCAGCAATAGAAAAATCTCGAGGTGGTGTTCTTTTTATAGATGAGGCTTACGCTCTAGCAAGGACTAATGATGATACAAAAGATTTTGGCAGAGAGGTTATAGAGATACTTGTAAAAGAAATGTCTAATAGCAAAGGTGACCTAGCTATTATTGTCGCTGGCTATCCTAAGGAGATGAAGCATTTTATAGATTCTAACCCTGGACTAAAATCTAGGTTCA
This sequence comes from uncultured Saprospiraceae bacterium, assembly GCA_964475415.1. Taxonomy (GTDB): domain Bacteria; phylum Bacteroidota; class Bacteroidia; order Chitinophagales; family Saprospiraceae; genus CALCMJ01. The sequence goes on from CAYYWZ010000025.1 coordinate 36,942, forward strand.
AGCACTTTTTTGATTTCCCAGATTATCTTCCACAAGAGCTATCTCTTATAGCTAACAATGCTTCTGAAGAAATGGAAGTTGTCTTGTCTGATGATGCACGTGCTGCTATAGATGAGATTATAGTAAGTTCTTATAGAGAACGAAATAAGAGTTTTGGTAATGCGAGGTTTGTATATGATCTTATAGAAAAAGCAAAAATCAATTTAGGCCTAAGAATTATGAAGCAATCGGGTAGAGATAAGCTCAGTAATCAGGAATTAGAGAATGTAATATACGAGGATGTAAAAGCTATAAGTCTGAGAAGAGCTAAAGTACTACCTAATATTCCTATAGATGAACAATTGCTAAAGCAGGCTCTAGAAGAACTGAACGCTCTTGTAGGAATAGAGACTGTCAAAAAAGAAATTCGAGAAACAGTAGAGATCGTAAGATATCATAAGTTGCAAGGAAAAAATGTACTTAATAATTTTCATTTCCATACTGTTTTTATAGGTAACCCAGGTACAGGAAAGACAACAGTGGCAAGGATCTTATGTAAAATATATAAGGCTCTGGGAATACTAGAAAGAGGGCATATGGTAGAAACGGATAGACAAGGACTAGTCGCAGGTTTCGTAGGGCAGACAGCTATGAAAACCATGGAACGTATCGAGGAAGCTATGGGTGGCGTATTGTTTATAGACGAAGCATATGCCTTATCTAATTTTAATGGATTGCAAGGGGATTATGGTAACGAAGCTATACAGACTATTCTGAAACGTATGGAAGATAATAGAGGTGAATTCTTTGTATTTGCAGCTGGCTATCCTGAGAACATGGATCGATTTCTTAAAGCTAATCCAGGACTAAGTTCTAGATTTGACAAGACACTTAGTTTCGAAGATTATTCTGTTGCTGAGTTAAGAGAGATTGCTCTATTTATGTATTCAGAAAGAGGCTACCAACTAACAAAAACCGCTGTAAAGGCATTAGAAGAAATATTTACGGATGTCTTCTCTAGTAAGAATAAGTTTTTTGGTAATGCTCGTGAGGTTAGGAAAATAGTGTCCGAAAGTATTAAATATCAGAACCTAAGAATTTCTAAGATTGAAAATAAGGTAGGAACAAGAACGAAGTCTATTACCAAAGAAGATATCTATCAAGTAGAAATTATGGATGAACAGAAAGTGTTCAAGAAACAATCTATAGGCTATAGAAATAGTGGGAATTAATAAGTAGCTATTTTAGAATAAGAGTTCTTATTATTAATTAACGTAATAAGGTGATGCTTCCAGAAAAGAACTCCTCATAACCATTCTCATGAATGACTTCTATAAGGTAGGCATAAACTCCTGACTCTGCAGGCTGGTCTCTGAAAGTTCCATCCCAATAGTTATCCTCTTGTCTTATGTCAAAATTCGTGGCATCATATACAAGCTCTCCCCACCTGTCAAAGACCGAATACCTCACAATACTGACATCATACAAAGATGTGGTGTATATAGAAAAACTGTCATTATTTCCATCCCTATTAGGTGTGAACACATTTGGAATATAAATGTCACAGTAAGGAATTCCTATATCTATACTTTGCCGAGCTTCACAACCGAAGTCATCGTAGATCAATACCTCATAGACGCCAGGATCCACTGACAAAAATGTATTACTTGATTGTGCTAATTCGTCGTTAAGGGTGTAAAATATTGATCCTGTTCCCCCCGCGTGTTCTATCTCTAGCGTTGCAGTTCTATCTTCACAATCAGGTTCCATGATATTGATATCTACAAGAAAGAGTTCTCCTATATTCTCTAGACTTACTTCGTCTGTTGTGCTACAGCCATTAGCATCTATCACCTCTATCGTATAACTCCCCGCTGCTAAATTTTCAAAAACTGGACTACTTTGTGTAGGTCCATTGTTGATACTATACTGAAATGGTCCCATTCCATCTTCTGTTTCTATAGTGATCATTCCGTTAGATAGATTACAGTTTTCATTTTCGTCTATTGTGTTATTGACAAACAATAAAGTACTAGGGTCTATGGTGAAGGGAAATTCTGACTGACAATTATTTTCATCTAGGGTTATAGCTATATAATCTCCAGGAGCTAGATTGACAAAAGTATTTTCAGATTGAAAATTTATACCATCAATAGAGTACTGGACTTCGCCAGCCTCGTTGGTTAGTATGGTAACATTGCCATTATCTTCATCACATACTGTTGCTACGGGGACTGCAGTTAGTATTTCTACAGGTTCTTCTATTTCTATTATAGGATTTAGTTCGCCGACACAGCCTTGCTCATTTTGGATAAATACAGAGTAAGTACCTGCATCTAGATTAGTAAACAAAGGGCTGTCTTGATAATTCACCCCATCAAGAGAATAAGTGAGATTGTCATTTCCATTATAATTGATTAATATACTTCCGGTACCTAAGTTGCCACAGGTTATATTTTGAGTTTCAACTCTTACGTTAGTTATAATATCTATTCCTGTGGTGCAAAAACTAAAGTTGTCCATCCCTAAACCGAATGATCCACCGAAAGTTCTTTCTCCTACAAATCTAATCGAATAGACGGAACCTTCACATCCTGGTAAATTAAATCCCCAGCAAGTAGCTAGTCCATCTCCTGTGCCTGGGTCACCTGGTTCTCCAGTATTTTGATTTGGACCTCTTATGGTGTCAGCAAGAATTATATTGTCAAATTCATCTCTAGCTTCCAAAAAGAATATTTCTCCGAAATCCATATCTAAGATACATCCAGAAAAACTATCTATCGGATTTTCAAATTCTACAATAACGGGTATAGAGGATAAGCCTTGTAGAAGGCCATCATCAGTTATAAAAAAAGATCCTATATTTTGTCCAGGAGCTGGAGTATCATCTCCAAAATCACTTCCAAAGGCGGTTATAGGTAATCCTACTTGTGCTAGTACTGCGGGGTTACCATTCTCCAATATTATGGTCATACCAAAAGCATCAAAAAACTGATCACTGATCTCCAATCCTTCGAAAGGAACGGCTCCAGGAATCGTCTCGAAATCTACAGCTAAGCAGCTATTCTCAACCTGCGCTGAAATAATGTGGGAAAAGATTAGAAATGATAAAACATAAAAATATCTCATCTAATGGTACTTGCTAATTGTTCGATTCTATAGAAAGTATAATAATAAGACCCTTTAACGGTGCCAAACGTTGCAGAATTTACAAAATAATCTACCAGAAATAGATCATTGAGGCTTAATTTGACTCATTATGTATCATATTAAGACTTTGTTTGTCTTAAAGGTTAACTAGGTAACGAGTATTAGCTAAACAATGTATATCCTATCCAAGCCGCGATATATGCCATAGCTAGCATAACTACAAATTGTATTATTGTAAATTTCCAGGTGCCGGTTTCTCGCTTTACAATAGCCATGGTACTCATACATTGGAGTGCAAAAACATAAAATAATAGCAGAGACAAACATGTAGCAAAGTTGAACCTAGGATTGCCAGTCATCAAGTTTTTTTCATTCTGCATTCTATGCATAATTTGATTGGGTTCCTCTGAACCTACACTGTATATAGTAGATAGAGATCCGACAAAAACTTCCCTAGCTGCAAAAGAAGAGATAAGTGCTATACCTATTTTCCAATCGTAACCTAGAGGTTTTATAAGTGGTTCTATAGATTTTCCCAGATATCCAGCATAAGAGTACTCTAGCTTTATAGCATCCATAGTTGTGCTCAGTTGTGGATTTTCTGAGTTGTAAATTTCGTATTGTTGTTCTATAAATGAAGAACTTTTAGGACTGAAACTTGCCAGTAGCCATAAGACTATAGATACAATAAATATTACTTTACCCGCATCCACGACAAAGGATTTAGTTTTCTGATATACATTATAAAAAACATTTCTCCAGTTAGGCACTCTATATACTGGGAGTTCTAGCGACCACATATTATTCGTAGGCACCTTAGATCTTTTACTCGCTAATAGGGCAACTAATAGGGTAGCCGCTACTCCAAGTAGGTAGAGCCCTAATAAACTTACACCTTGTAAATTGAAAAAGCCACCATCACCTGAAGGCACCATTATCGCTATAAGTATCGTATATACAGGCAGTCGAGCACTGCAGGTCATCAGAGGCGAGGCAAAAATTACGGCCATTCTCTCTCTAGGGTCGTTGATAACTCTAGTACTCATAATGGCTGGAATCGCACAGGCCCAACTAGACATAAGTGGTATTACGCTCTGGCCACTGAGTCCGAAAAATGATAAGAATCGATTAGATATAAAAGATATTCTTGCTAAATATCCTGTGTGTTCTAGTATGCCTAAGAGTAAAAATAGAATGGCTATCTGGGGTATAAAAATAAGTACACCACCCAGACCAGGAATGACTCCATTACTAAGTAAATCAGCAAGCCAAGGAAGCTTGACACCATTGTCTACTAACGAACTAAGACTTGCAAAACCCGCATCTATCCAATCCATTGGAAAAGCTGCTAGATAAAAAACCGCTTGAAATAAAACCAGCATAGTTACTAGGAAAAATAAGATTCCAAAAAATGGATGTAATAATATTTTATCCCATCGCTTAGACTGATTAAGAAAGTTAGCTCGGTTGTCTAATACGTTAGTTGTGTCGCTGACAATAGAACTCATTAAATTTTGTCTTTTGATAAATATATGATCTTCTAGTTGAGATGTGTTATTGCGTATGCTAGAAATATAGTTGTTGCTTACCTTGTCATTTTCTAGTTGATCATAAAGACTTTTACAAAAAGTATTAGGTACACTATATTGCTGTGATGAGACAAGTTGCTCTAGTTCACTAAGACCCTCTCCAGTCCTAGCATTCATTAATAGAACAGGACAAGCAAGACGTGCTGAGAGCTTATCGATGTCTACTTCTATTTTGTTTTTTGTAAGGTCATCCTTGAAGTTAATGATAAGGATCATAGGTATTTGCAAGTCCGCAATTTCAGAAAAGAGAAGCAAGTTGTCTTCTAAGTGCATACCGTTTGCAACAAAAAGTATAGGAGTCTGAGAACTAGTATATTCTAAAATTAAATTTTTAGAAATTTGTTCTTCTGGAGATACGATCTGTAAAGATTTTAGACCAGGTAGATCTATAAGCTCAATATCAAGGAAACGACCTGTTTTTTTCTCTACTGTAACTCCGCTGAAATTACCTACCTTTTGATTGAGGCCAGTAAGTACATTGAAGAGACTGCTTTTTCCAGAATTTGGTTTTCCTACTAGTGCTATTTGATCCATCTATATTTTTACAAGTTCTATTTTATCAAAATCAGCTTTTCTTAAACTGATCATTTTAGCTCCGAGAGAAAAGGAAGTTAGTTGTGAAAATTGAGGGCTATAATTTTTCACGATTATTGTGCCTTTAGAGATACCCAAAGTAAGTAGATAAGCTTGAAAATCGGTGCTTCCATTTATTTGTACAATTTTTGCACTGTCTCCCTCTTTGAAATCTTTCATCGTAATGCCTAGGTTTGCAATTTGCCGTAAAGAAACTACTTATCTCGAATGAATCTAAATAAAATGCAAGGATATTTTATAGTTTATCTTTACCTTGACAGATATAATCTTTTTAAACCCAATATTTCATGCTGCTTGCTCTTTTTGTGTTCTTCATAATTGTAGATGTGTATTATAACTTATTCATTGCTTCTGATGATCCTAAAGAAGATAATTTTTATGTAAAGCAGTCTATGGGAATTTTGATATGGATCATTGCATGGAAAGCAGGAGAGCAATATTTTGTAAAGGAAATAGCGCTCTTTTCTAATAAGAATCATTGGTTCATCGTATTCATAATATATGCACTCCTCTTAAAGTTGGTTTCATTAAATTTCAGAAAGTCTAGAAATAAATAGCTCAGCTTCAATAGACCTAATATATTTAGTATTAACCATATTAGGGTATATCCGTTCCATAGATCATTCGCTAAAGTAAGAACAGATATTGTAATCTTAAATATAGTTTTATAATATGGGTTACTAACCTGTGTTTTGAGCATTAAGTTAAAAGAATTGAATAAACTCTCAATTCTATACCAAATTAAATACAGCTACGATTTGATTCTATAAAGTCGCACAAAGTGTAATTTATTTATTAATCAAATATATGTATAATGCCAAAAAAGAAGTCAAACAAATCACGAGCTAGTAACTTTGTTTCTAGATCTCATGCACCTACTCCAATTAAAGAAAAAGACCTCAGAAGGAAAATTAGGAATAGGAAACCAACAAAGAAAATTGAAGGATTTGATTTGGAATTAGATCTCAATTTTGCGGAAGTAAAAACGGCAAAATTAAAGGCTAAAAGAATGACCAAATCTAGAAAACCTGCTTTGAAATCTCAAAGGATGATCAAAGAGAAATTGGGAAAATCTGTTGGAATGAAAATTAAGATTCAAAATGTACAATTAGGTACTAGAGTCTTTGCTCCTGATATCAAAGGAGCCTTAGTACCATATCCTAAATCTAGTACTGCTAGGATCAACAAAGCGAAGTTGGGATTGCCAGATCTTCCAGGTTTTCTTCCAGATCATTTAGCATTGACAACTATTCCGCCAAAGCTTGGGAAAAAATTCCAAAAAGTAAATTTTATATCTCACAAGAAACTAAGAGGGAAAGATATTCATCAGGCTACTACTATATTCTCTCCTGACGATAGGTATACTTTTAGTGATACTGCTTACCCTTGGTCAACTATTGGGAGAGTGGACACAGCTGGAGGATATGCTAGTGGAGTTATGATAGGTCCTAGACACCTACTTACGGTGAGTCATGTTATGCAGTGGGGATCAGGGAATAGTGCTGGATGGGTAAGGTTTAGACCTTCATATTTTGATGGTAACGCACCTTTTGGAGAAGCTTACGCTACAAGATGGTATGCTTATAAAAAAGTTGTTGGACCCGGAATTAATAGATCTGAGGGAAGACAAGACTATGTTGTCTTAGTACTAGACAGAAGGCTAGGGGATATTACCGGCTGGATGGGTTCTAGGACCTATTCTGACTCCTGGGATGGAGGTAGTTACTGGAGACATATAGGTTATCCAGGAGATATTGCTGCAGGTCAGAGGCCTTCATATGAAAGAGATATTTCTCTAGATGGTTCTTTCTGGGATAGCCAAAGTCATCAACGTATATGGCACAGAGGGGATGTATGGCCAGGTCAATCAGGTGGACCTTTCTTTGCCTGGTGGTCAGGTGAAAACTTTCCTAGAGTTGTTGCTGTCCAAAGCGGTCAAAATCCAAGTGAGAATAGTGCTAGTGGTGGTAGTAGGATGGTAGATCTTATCATAAGAGCTCGCAACGAAAACCCATAATAGCCACTTAAGTATTTTAACTAGAAAATTAGCATGGGTTTATTCCCATGCTAATTTATAAAAACTGTAAGCGTCTCTAGTTTTTAGCTTTCACAGTATGATGTATAGAGTATCCTCTAATATTTCTGGATTACAAAAGTTTCTACTTGCTGATTATCAGTATACTTTACAATATAATTGCCCTTGTGTAAGTGGTTTATGTCAATAGTATTTTTACTTGATTTTAATTCTTGCTCTTGTATGAATCGACCATTGAGATCTAGTATCTGTATTATTACATTTTGCCTTACAGGTGACGTTATATCTATAATAAGTTCGCCTTGTGTAGGATTAGGATAGATACTAATTTCTGTTAATGTATAATCTGTAATTCTTACTGAACGAATAGGAGAGAACTGAAAACTACCATCTAAGTCGACCATATTTAGTCTGTAATACATATGCTCCAAACTATTATTATTCGCAAGAATATTTTCGTCGGTATAGTTGTAGAAACTTAGCGAGTTCGAACTTCCTTGTGCTGCTACTGTGCCGATTTTTGTCCAATTAGTCCTATCTCTACTTTTTTGAACTTCGAAATAGTCACTATTGATTTCAATATTTGTTTCCCAATTTAGAAAGGCTTTGTTGTCTTTACTTTTGACCGTAAAATTTAATATTTCTACAGGAAGACTTACTCCTGTCGCTGAACCATTAATGGAAGGTGAGAAGTCTTCTAAATTGATTCCAATATTAGGATCTGTAGTCAGGTCGAATCCTAATTCTGCAATTTCGAAAGTACCCACACCGTCACCTTCTAGAGAATTCGGAATAAGCATGATCTGGACCCACTCATTTAATGACCAATCTGATGGCAAGTTGAAGGGAGTATTGTTTGCATAAAAAGCTTGATATTTAAATCCATCTTTAAGTTCTTCTATTCCTGATTTCTCAATATTATAAAACCCTGTATTTTCTATTTCAGTCAAGTTGACATCATAGGCTTCACTCCATTTAATCCCAAATACTAAGTCAGTAAGAAATGCATCGGAAGTTAATGCTGGATCGATTACTTTTCTAAGATCTACTGCAATGTTGCCGGCACCTGCATTTCTAGTTCTAATTTCGAATTCTTGAGCTTGTCCTAATTGACATATAAGACTTAAGACACAAATTATTTTTATATATTTTTTCATGATATTTTATTTAATTACACTTACTCTTAATTTGGAATCTGTTCAGTGATTATTTCATTTGGTGTTGTCAAACCCGTTTGAGACAGGATCATATTTTTGTCATTATTAGCACCATTATATTTAATGGATCCATCCATATTGACATCATTGGAATCATAGGACTGTATAACGGTATTAGCGGAGGATAGACCAACTTGGGAAAGAATAGAATTCTTATCATTAGCAGCACCATTGTATCTTATAAGACCATCTCTATTGGCGTCCCCAGGCCATAGACCATAAATATTTATGGCTAGTTGTTTTCTAGCGTTAGTTCCGTATACGCTTTGAGGAGTTCCAGTAAAATCTATAAGGACATCTCCTGAAGATAGGTTCATAGATTCGCTAGTCATACAGGCGAGATGATTTCTATGTTGGACAGCTACATGATAATTCCCTAATGGTATATCATCGAAGAGTAAAGGCTTTCTTTGAGGATTGCAAATCTCACCATTTCTTAAAATTATTCCCGCTTGGGAGGAAACAATATTAGAAGGGTCAGAGCTAGATCGCAGTTCTATTACGATCCAGTCGACAACGGCTTGGTTACCTGATTCTGTAAGTTCTAAAGGATCAATAATTTCGTTTCCACCATGGATAAATGGATAGGCTAAGGCAGTATAAGGTTCCTGTGTTGGAATTAGATTTAAGATTCGTAGATCATCTTTCATCAGAGTAGTAGAAGATTCATAATTACCTGAAAGTATTGTTTTTGCTTTGAAACAATTCATTCCTTCGTCTATTAGTCCATCGTTGTCATTGTCTATACCATCACATATTTCTTCCGGAGCAGAATTGTCTGCATCAGGTACAAAGGCTGATAGTAGTCTTATGTACGCTGCTTGATAGTAAATGGCAGGTTCTGTAATCTCCCAAGATGATTCTGGAAATCCAGTATTAAAATCCAGATATGATTTCTGTTCGGGTTGATCATAGGGAGGATTAAGACCACTGTAACTGTAATCCTTATTAGGACCTCCAGAAAGGAATCCTGGTGCTGGGCCATATAAGGACGTTAGAGCGTGATCATAATCTGTTCCATCATTAAACCATGTATGATAGATTTCGTTTGCAGAGTGATCAGCGCCGTAGGCGTACATGTTTGACAAATAGACAATACCCATAGGATTAGTGCCATGAAAGTAATGCAGATGTTCTGAAGCTTTTTGTAGGTAACTCTCGTTATTGCTTGGATTTATATTGTACTTAGCAATTATTGCATTAAGAACTCCATAGTGCGCCTTAGTCATATTGCTTCCCCAGTGATAGGACCAGTCGGGCATGTAAGACCTGTAAAGATCATTGTCATTATATCCATAGAACCCATCCCAGTCTTGAGAAACATGTGGTGTTATAGAGTTGATAATTGTACTGCTAGTATTTGGATCAGCTATGCTAAGAGTAGTATACCGTAATACAGCTTCAGAAACTGCATTTTTATAAGGTCCCCACCATCCATTATTTACATACTCAGCATCCGTTATGTTATTGATTATATAATTGCCATATAAGTTGTCCTCAGTAAGCTCATATAATTGTAAGGCAGCTAACAAGGCATATTCTCTTTGTACCTCCACTGACCAATCCGCATCTCCTGCCTTGATTGTGCCATCATCGCAGGCTAGATCTAGATCGTTAGTCTCTAGAAGAGCTAGGGCATAGGCAAAGCATGATATAGCCTTTTCCTCTAGGGTGGTGGCATATGCATTTAGCTCTGGGATATTTTGGAATATCAAGGCTGCATTAGCAAACATGCCTGCTACAGAAATAGAAGCTGCTGAACAAGTAGGTCCATAGAATCGCTGATCCATATTGGCACTTGGTGGGGCTAGTGCATTATCACTATAATTTATGCTACCCATTTTGATATGTACAGATCCATCTTCATTCATCATTTTTTCTAACCACTCTAGTTCCCAGATGACTTCATCTAGTAGGTCCGGAATATTGTTTCCTGACTCCGGTATATTCCAGTTATCTCCGAATACAGCAGGATTCTCTTGATATGCATACAGAAGATTATGTATGACATCCGTGGCAAAAGTGACGTACTTATTGTAATCGCCTGCGTCGAACCATCCACCACTAAGATCTTTTTCTAAAGAACTGTTATTTTGATCATTGACATATCTGCAGGAAGCATCTTGTAGAGGATTAAGAAAGTTATTATCATCTATCCAGTTAGCATCAGCATAAGGTGCTTCTTTTGCCATATTACATCTATTATAGTAGAACATTTTTACGGCTGCTTGCATGACATCCTGATAGACATCATCTTTGATCTCGAAATTGTAGGACTTATTGTTATTGTCAACATCTAGAATATAGTATTCTCCAGGTGCCGTTACCTCAGAAAAGTCAAACCACCAACCTTTATCACCAGACTGGTCATGCGTTATTCCATCATTCCAGAGTGAAAGTACATCGCTATATACAATATCCCCCGTAGTGTTATCTATCAGTTGGAAGGTATTCCCAGGAGTATAGTTTTCCGCGCTATTAAATCCAACCTGGGGATCCGATATAATAGCAACTTTATCACTTTCTGTTAGGTAGCCGAACTGGTCTATATGTATTCTAGTGGTGAGGTCAGGATCATTAGATACAGACTGGTGCTCTATCGTGACAAAACCATTGCCGCTAAAGCCCACATATGCCGTCCCGTACTCATGCATATCACCCTCTAATACTCTAGGAACATCATATATCCCTAGAGGGTAATCATTAATTAATTCCCAGTTTACACCTTCATCAATTGACATGTAATAACCAATTATGTTATCTATCTTTCCATAGATAAAAAGGGTAGGATAGTCACTCTCTGATGCAGATTTGCCTATGCTTACATTCATAACCTTATCTGTATTATTTAGTTCCGTCCACGTTTGTCCCCCATCTGTAGATCTGAGCAATCCTTCTATAAGATCTTCGCCTTCTTCTGCTCCGTTAGCAAAGAATAAATGTCCTGCATGTCCCGGTACAGATATAAGCTTACCGTTCCATGACCAGGGTGGTAATACGTTAGGATGTCGCACCCAATTGGCACCTCCATCGGTACTTGTAAAAATATGTCCTGCTCCCCAGTCATAGATATAGAATGTATTGTCTAGTACCTTGTCTGCACATAGCGGTAAGCGCTTCAGATAATTATAGGAAATGCAGCAATTATCTGAAGTATCGTTAATGTTTGCTTCCTGCCATGTGTTTCCTTTATCATTTGTAAAATAAGGAGCTCTTTCTCCTCCAGGAAGCCACACAATGTTATTATTGTCATTTGCTGATACTGCTAGTTGGCCAAATATTCCAAAATCAGATTCAGCAACAGGCATGCTCGCAAACTGCGTCCAGTTTTCTCCACCATCTTCTGAGTAGGAGGCATTTCTCGTTTCATCATCATAGCAGCAGTTTCTATGATCTTCAATTAATGCTACTACGAAAGATTCATCAGAGGGAGACTGATCTAGATCCCAGCAAGAGTTAAACCTATTAGTTGGTTCTTGTTCTGTAGGATATTCGTTTTCTGTTTCATGTAAAAAAAGATTAAAATCCCAGTGAGCTGTAATTTTTCTTCCTGTCGATAAGCTTACAATATCATTAGAGACGAGGTGTTCTTGACCTGCGCTTATCTCATCCCATAAGAGCGAACTAGATCCATTATCATTAGCCGTGTAGGTTCCTGTTCCGTCAGAAATCCATAGCTTATTTTCTACAACTGGATCGAATGTTACTTCTCCTAGTGTAAACCATTCTGTAGCAATTGTGCTAAGCCAAGGAATATTATCAGAAGTTGTTTCTGTCTGTAGATAAGACCAAGTGGGAGATTCAGAACTTGCATCCATCGTTCTATATGTATCAGAAAAGCCCCATGAAAATGTAAGAATTCTTTCCTGATTGAATGGATCTATTGCAATTTCTCCCATAGCAATATTTAGATCTACA
>CAYYWZ010000026.1:0-47804 GCA_964475415.1 uncultured Saprospiraceae bacterium
GCGTAATTATGTAATCTAGTTGTGCTTATCTCAATAAAATGAATACATGAAAAATCAATTGGTATTATTAATTATCGTTCTATTTCTATTGGGCTTTAAAATGAATGCTAAAAATAAGTATAATGATTATCCAGCAACCAGTGAAGAAATCACCATAACAATAGGAAAAGATTCAATTGCAGCATTCGGAATGTTCGCATCTGGGAAAGAGCAAAAAGAAACTGTCATTCTCCTTCACGGCCCTCCAGGAAATGAAAGAAATCTTGATTTAGCTTACGAACTAAGAAGAAATGGTAGAAATGTCGTTTACTCTAATTATCCCGGTGCTTAGGGAAGTCAAGGAGAATTCTTGTATTCTAATTGCATTGAAGATGTCAAAGAAGTATTAGACTTTTTCGATACACCAGAAAACTCCAAGAAATATAGAATTAAGCCAAACTCATACATTTTATTTGGACATAGTATGGGTGGTGGAGTTGCATTATTAGGTATAGCTAATGAGAATAGAGTGAAAAAGAGTGCGATATATTCACCTGCGCATATTGGAGCTGCATCGCAAGATTTATTAGATTGGGTACATGATTAGACCAAAAGCTTATTTATGCTAAATGTAAATCCAGATAAATTTTATAAATAACTTGTTGGTAATAAAAATTCATTTAATGCCCTCAACTATAAAAAGGAATTATCCCAAAAGAGCTTATTGATTTTTGACAAGAATGAACGAATAAAGAATGGAGTGAGCAATTAGACAATGTTGAATATCTATTGGTGAAAACCGACCATTCATTCTCTGGGGAAAGACTTAAACTAAGCAACTGTTCCTTCTGGCAATTTATCAAAAGCACCGTTAACAGGAGCAAACACTGTATATGGACCATCACCATTTAATACGCTAACTAAATCAGCAGCTTTGACTGCAGCAACTAGCGTTGTAAAGTTATCATTTCCTGCTGCAACGCCCACAATTGTATTTGGATCTTCTTGTACAAGAAGGGTGCTAGCTAAACTTGAATTTAGTGCTAAAGCAGCTACGAATAAGAATGTTAATATTTTTTTCATTGTTTTAGTTTTAAAATAATTCGATAATATCACTCTAACATGAATCATTATATTTTGTAGATTCAATTTTTATAATATTTTTCAATCTAACCACCTGTTTAATAGACTTTTAACTCTATCTAAAACAATAATTACACGGTCAAAAAAAATCACAAATTTGTCTCTTTCGATCATATTCCCATTGCCTTATCTAGGGTATGTTTGCTACAATCAAGACAACTGGAGCGAAATAGAATCCAGCATGTAATAAATAAAGCACTTCACTCCTAATTCATCGATACAAATCACCGTAAAGTAATAATACCTACTACATATAATTTTTACAAGGTGAAAAAACGTTATAAACAACTCTAAACCATTCGACTTACCATAAAGAAATATGCTGATCTTTTAACATATTACATAAATTTACAATGTATAACTATCTCATTTAAATTATTTTATATAAATTTGCTGTTATTACTTAGATCTCAAGAATCGCTAAGAATGCTACAGAAAACTTTAATATCTACCCTATTAGTATTATTTAATCTTGCCGTATACGCAGATTCATCTCCTTATTTCTATAAGGTAAAAGCTAAGAATGGCGACGGAGTATACTCTATCCTTAGAAAATATGACTTACTAGAATATAAGTGTAACATCCAGAAATTCTATGAGCTAAATAATATAAATAAGAACTCCCACATTATCAAAGGGAAAAACTATCTGCTTCCAATCAAAATTTACACTTACAATGGTAAGTCTATAAGAAGCACGATCAATATAGATGACTATGATAAGGCCGTAAGGATAAAAAGGTATAATGAAAAACTAAAGGCTAAGCGTCTACGGAAGAAAGATTATGTCTCTAGCAAAATATTATGGGTTCCACATCACGAACTAGAATGCGGAACAAGCACGCCTATCTCTAAGGCTGTTGACAGTAAAATCAATTCTACAAAAAAACTTAATATAAATGCGCACCCCAAAACTGCTATTGACAATCTATATATCCCACTGTTCGGAAAAGAGTACGCTAACTTCAAAGTAGAGGATAGGTCTCTAAAAGGTAAGGTCTACTATTTAGTAAGTGGACACGGAGGACCAGATCCTGGAGCTAGATGTACGGGTTGTTCTAGTACCTTATGTGAAGATGAATATGCTTATGATGTTGTACTAAGACTAGCGCGAAACTTAATGAAACATGGAGCTACTGTACATGTCATTATAAAAGATGCAAACGATGGAATCAGGGATGAACCATTTTTAGATTGTGATAAAGATGAGTTATGTCTAGGTACGCACAAGCTTCCCCTCAATCAGAAAAAAAGACTCAAGCAAAGATCTGATGCCATCAATAGATTGTACAACACGTATAAGAAGCAAGGATACAAAGAGCAGTACTCTATCTTTGTCCATGTAGATTCTCGCACAGAAAGCAAGCGACAAGATTCTTACTTCTACTATTACAAGCATAGTAGAACGAGTAAGGCGCTAGCGAAGAAGATGCAATCTACCTTCAAGGCTAAATATGACAAGTATCAGAAAGGCAGAGGTTACAAGGGATTTGTAAAAGATAGAGGTTTGTATGTACTAAGAAATACATTACCACCTGCTGTATATGTGGAATTAGCTAATATCAAAAATCCAGACGACCAAGAAAGGTTAGTGAAAAAAACAAACCGACAAGCTCTAGCTAACTGGATGTTCGATGGTTTAAAAAACTTCAAGAAATAAGAACTTAATTCGTACCTGTGTAGTTAGTTTAAGGTATGTCAAATAAAAAATCTAAAAATCTAAGCTGGGATGCATTCACCGCTATGGGTAATCCAGAAAATGCTCCTGACCTTCCAGAGGACGAAGAACAGACTACCGATTTCAGTAAAATGAAGGTAAGGATAGTTTTAGAAAAGAAGAATAGACGAGGTAAAGAAGCAACAGTTATTCTAGGTCTAGATATGGACGACACTGCCCTATCCGATATGGCTAAAGTCCTAAAGAAAAAATGTGGCGTAGGTGGCTCCTCAAAAAATGGAGAGATCATCCTACAAGGAAACCATAGAGATAAGGTACTTAGTTTTCTTCAAGAAAAAGGCGTCAAGGATGTAAAAAAATCTGGAGGATAGTTAATAATTTAACTAGAACGCTTTCAGCATTCTCATATTACCTTGCATGTCTTCTCGGAGCTCTGTTTTCATTCCTTGTTCATGAAATATCATTCTTATCTCTTCTGCGTAATATTGATTCAGTTCTAGATACACTATGTGATTAGCAGGATTTATAAGCTCTGCAATTTTTCTATAAAAAACTAAGGCGTCACTATCTGTAAATAGAGCTAAGTGCGGTTCATGATCTAGCACATTAGAATCCATAAGTTTTTTCTCTTCCACCGTTATATACGGAGGATTAGAAACGATTACATCGTATTCTGACAAGAATATTTTATTATCTACAGACAATACATCTACTTGCTTAGCAGTAAGTTCTAGATCTAATCTCTTAGCATTTTCGATACATACAGCTAGCGCTTCTTCAGATACATCTACAGCTGTAAGCTGAGCAGATGGCAACATCTTTTTGATAGTACAAGCTATACAACCACTCCCTGTTCCTATATCTATTATTTTTTTTTGGGAACCAGAAAGTTTCATATCTTTTACAAGCCAGTCAACTAATTCTTCTGTTTCAGGTCTCGGAATAAGTACGGCTTCATTGACATAAAATTCCAAGCCGTAAAAGAATGACTTGCAAGTAACATAGGCTAAGGGAACCTTGTTTACTAGCTTTTCTAGATCTACTAAAAATTTATCTTCTTCAGTGCCGCTCATGGTTTTCTGAGAAAGGATATACTTCACACCATAGGTATCATCTAGGTAATACTTAGCTATATTCTTAGATTCTAGCAGATCATATATTTGTGATAATCGATCCACTAAGACGTTATAAGCTTCAGCAAATTTCTTCATCGTATACTTACGGGATTTTTCATACTTCCAAAAGGATGTAGGTAACTTATTCTCTTTATGAAAGATCTCGTTTTTTGTTTTTTGAGCTCCTTTCTATAGGAAGTTAATTCTGTAGACTCATGTAATGTGTATCCCATAAGATTACAAATTCCTATAAACTCATCGTCTTTGTTATCCCATATCACATGTAGCATAGCAAATTCTATTTTCCTTTTTAACTCATTATGCATTTGTAAAAACCTTCCTATACTACCTTTTCCTATTGCACTAGCTTCATCATAATTCCAGCCTTCTATTTGCGTAACTACCGAAGAATCTCTTTCTGATGTTTCTAGCATCTTCTCTTGAAAAGTCAGACCTAAATGAACACATACTTTACCTGCTATCTCCTTAGGCTGTTGGACTAGTTCTTCATACTTAACAATTAATAAGTCTTTTGAATTTATAAGATGGACTAAACTTATAAAAGCAGACTTAATTAAACAGATAGCATCTAAGACTTTAATCCTCCTTGCAACCAGCGATGCAGCTATATCATAAGGATCCCTGAGACAAACGATAACCTTAGAATTATCAAAGGTGTCTAAGAAATTACCAAAAGAGAAAATATTGGCAGGTGTCTTATCCATATAATGGCTCTTATCGCCCTGTCCCAATGAATCAAAAACAGCATCGATAAATACTTGAAAAGAATCTGATGTTCTCGCTATTTTACCAACTTCCATCTTATTTAGATCAGGATTATTCTGATAGTCTATCCCAGAAAACAGTTTCCACCCTTCAGATTTTAACCCAAAAGCTCCTCTTGAATTGATCTTTATTCTTGCTTTCGACCAGTTAGAATACAATTCCTTTTTACAAAAAAGATGAGATTCGTTTAGGCATACAACATCTTCATGGCGATTAATAATTTGCCTGAGTAATGATGTTCCCGAACTTTGCGGACCACCTATAATCGATACCATAGCCTTCTTTTTTGTACTTTCTGCTAATTAACAGAAAATTATACAATAGCCATAAGTTCTTAGTTTATCTTTTACAAAACTTAAAATAAATTAGTCTCCATTCAGATCTGCTTACACCGGCTCATATCCCTGTTTTACATATAAGCATCTGTAAATCAATGGAGTTTGGTCTAATCCTTGTACTATACTTCCTCCAGAACATAATAATTATGGACACAAAAGTATTACAAATAGAATATCAGCTTACTTCCCTAGAAGAGCTTCCAGAGGAAATACAATCACTATTTGCTATAGCTGAGCAGCAGCTAGATAATAGTTACGCGCCCTATTCCCAGTTCAATGTAGGAGCTGCCTTACGATTAGAAAACAATGAAATCTTCTATGGATGTAACCAAGAAAATGCCTCGTACCCTCTTTGTATCTGCGGAGAGCGTGTTGCTCTATACTCTGCTGGAGCACAATATCCCCACGAGCCTATAACTGCCTTGTGTATATCTGCAAGAAATAATATCAAGAAACTAGAAATACCCGTATCTCCATGTGGTGCTTGTAGACAGGTGATAAAGGAATTTCAAGACAAAACCAATAGTCCATTTCCAATATATATTAAGGCATTTGGAAATAAGGAAATTATAAGATATAAAAATGCGGAAGACCTACTCCCCTTTTCTTTCTCTAAACAATACCTCCTCTAACCATCTTGCTCCAGTCGCTTCTTTACTCTCTCTAAATCTTCTTTAGTATCCACACCGATGAGGTTACCTTCTATTTCTTGTAGAAAAATACTATATCCGTAAAATATCCAATCCAGCTGTTCTAAGTTTTCTGCCTTTCTTAGATATGATGCAGGTAGATCCTTAAGACTGGTTACAATATCCTTTCGGAAAGCATAAATACCTATATGCTTATAATGTTTTGTAGAACCAGAAATCTGAGAGAAAGGAATACTTTTCCTACTGAAGTATATAGCTCTATTATGCCTATCCTGAACAACTTTCACTGTATTAGGATCAGAATATTCATATTCGTCTTTTATGGTTTCTATCAGAGTTGCTATTTCTGCTTCGGGATTTGTCTCTAGTAACTCCACAAGTTGGGACAAGTGATGAGCTTTTATTAAGGGTTCATCAGCCTGAACGTTTATAACAATGTCAAAATCTCCTAACTCCTTAAGGGCAACAAAGACCCTTTCTGTACCTGAGCTACAATCCCCCGTCATGATTATTTTACAACCACGTGGTTCTAAATTTTGCTTTATTTCATCACTATCTGTTGCAATATATACCTCATTTATATGAGAACAAGTTTGCAGAGCGTTGTATACATGCATAATCATAGGGATACCGATTATGTCTATCAGAACTTTATTAGGAAGTCTATGGGATTCTAATCTTGCTGGAATTATCGCTATTACTTTCAATTATAAGATTATATTTATATATTACTAATTAATTTAATATATTTGTTGTTGATTTTCAATTTTTTGCTATGAAAATAATGAATATTGTACTATTCCTCGGACTATCTATATCTGTGTCAAATGCCCAGTTTGTATCTGCACCAGTCATCAGTCCTGGAGAATCTCTTCTTATAGATTTTGATCTAGATAAAGGTATTCTATATTCTCATACTATTAAAGCTAATCAAACTCTTTTCAGCATAGCCAAGTTTTTTGACATAAGCATACAAGAGCTTCTTATGTTTAATAGCATGGATAAAAACGATGTTGCAAGCATAGGGCAAGAAATACTAATTCCTATTCCTCATCAGTTTCTAATCAAACAAGTAGAGGCAGATTCTAAGCTTTTTGCTCCAGTCGTATACAAGGTAAAGGCAAAAGAAACTTTATTTAGAATATCAAGAATATACTTTGATCAACCTATCGAAGATCTAGTAGAAAGAAATGCACTGGGAAATCTTAGTTTGTCTATAGATGATGATCTCAAGATAGGATATATATCACTAGAAGGCCTAAATGGTCAAGTAAGTGAAAATCTAAAGAAGATAAGAGCTCAGAAAGCGATAAGCAGAATAGAGACACCTGATATAGATGAAAGCACAGGTGAACCTATGAACTATATCAAAAAGAAAAAAGGTATTGCTATCTGGGATAAAAACGGTAGCGATCAGAAAAACCTATTTGTGTTGCACAAAACAGCTAGAGTTAACTCCCTAGTGGAGATATATAATCCAGTTGTAAAAAGAAAGGTTACTGCACGAGTCATCGGAAAAATACCTAATAACCTCTACTCTGAGGATATAAGTATGGTTATTTCACCAAAAGTAGCTTCCACTTTAGGGGCTTTAGATTCCAGATTTATGGTAGAAATGAATTATTACGAATAATTTTGCCTAATTCATCACTTTAAAATTTAATTTTGCAGCAAATTAAATAAAAGTGAATTTCAAGAATAATATACTAGAGACCATAGGCAACACTCCTCTTATCAAGTTAGGAGATATAGCTAAGGACATTCCAGGTACTATACTAGCCAAGGTAGAAACATTTAACCCAGGAAACTCTATAAAGGACAGAATGGGATTGCAGATGATAGAAGATGCTGAAGCTAGAGGAGATCTGAAACCAGGTGGAACTATCATAGAGTGTACATCTGGTAACACAGGAATGGGGCTTGCTATTGCTGCAGTTGTCAAAGGCTATAGCACTATTTTTACAACTAGTGACAAAACAACCAAATCTAAAATAGACCTGCTCAAGGCTATGGGTGCAGAGGTAATAGTGTGTCCTGTAAATGTGGAGCCTGAAGATCCTAGATCCTATTATTCCGTAGCAGAAAGACTAAGTAAGGAGATACCTAACTCTTTCTGGTGTAACCAATATGATAATCTTTCTAATACCAAGGCTAACTATCTCACCACTGGACCGGAGATCTGGAAGGATACAGAAGGGAAAGTAACACACATTATTACAGGAGTAGGTACAGGAGGAACACTTTGCGGTGTAGCTAAGTATGTCAAAGAACAAAACCCTGATGTAAAAATATGGGGCATAGATACTTATGGCTCTGTGTTTAAGAAATACCATGAAACAGGTGAGTTCGATAAAAATGAAATATATCCTTACATAACTGAAGGTATCGGAGAAGATATCTTACCTAAGAATGTAAACTTCAGCCTCATAGACCATTTCGAAAAAGTTACAGATAAGGATGGAGCCTTAGCCGCAAGAGAGCTAGCAAGAACAGAAGGCATACTTCTCGGTTACTCAGCTGGATCTGCATTTGCTGGTCTGAGACAGATGAAAGATAAACTTACAGAAGATGATGTAGTAGTAGTCATTTTCCACGATCATGGCTCTAGATATACTTCTAAGATCTATAACGATGACTGGATGCGTGATAGAGGGTTTATAAACAAAGAGATTACGGTAAGAGAATTACTTAGAAAGAAAAATTCTTCTATGTTTATCACCGTAGAGAAGCACCATACGATCTCTGAGGTTATTGACATAATGAAGTCAAATAACATAAGTCAAATTCCTGTAATGGAAGGAGGTGATATAGTAGGCTCTATTACCGAAAGTAAGTTGTTACAGTTTGTATTGCATGAGGACGAAGATAGCAAAGACAAAAGTATCGAGGATCTTATCGGTCCGGCGTTTCCTGTAATCGATAGCAAACTCAGTAGCAGAGAGTTAAGCAAGTATATTACTAAAGAAGTTCCAGCGGTAATTGCCAAAGATGATCTGGGTAATTTACAGATTGTTACACAGTTTGATATTATCCAAGCGCTATAATCGAGAAAATACTGGCTTAGTCTAATAGATTTTTTCCTATTCGTAATTTGTGGGTGTATTTCCCATCAGCTTCGCTATAGATACCGAAATGATCGAGTTTGTCTATATGTACAGTGCCTGAAGCGTGGATAATCTTATTAGCTTCTAAGAAGATTCCAACATGATGAATTGCGCCTTCCTTATTCTCAAAAAAGACTAAATCTCCAGGAATAAGATTTTCTACAAAGGCAACTCCATTCCCATGATGTATCTGTTGTGAAGCATCTCTCGGAATACGGACTCCTATAAGCTTGTAAAGGACCTGCGTAAATCCAGAGCAATCTATACCAAAGGGTGAACGTCCACCCCATAAATAAGGGGTATTCAAGTACTTAAGTGCTATTCTAGTCAATAATTCTCGCTTGTCTTCTACCTTGTCTGGATATATAAAAGTCCCGTTATATAAGAATTTCCCGAATGGTGTTTTAAAAGAAATTCCATCAAATAGCGGAAGTTCGGCGCCATAACATATAGCATGCCGTTCCGTATCTGATGCCACACCCTGTGCATATTCTACTGCCAAGGCATGTGAGGCACTGTATTTATCTAACTCCTTTTTGCTAATGTAACTGATCAATCTCCTATCTACCCAACCTTCATAGTCATCAAATAAGCATTTTACTTTGACCCAGTTTTTTCTAAAAGCGGAAATAAGCTCTACTTTTTCACCAAATAAGAGCTGACTGACCATCTCTGATCTGTCATTAGCCTTTAGCCTCATAGAAGCTGTGCTGACTCTACATATTCCGTATTCGCCTTTCATTCTATGTTTATATGCAATAAATCTGCCATATTGCAAGCTAAAATAATAATCCCTCCGTTTTAAGAAGGTCTGCCTTAGATATTATATTTTTGCACTGCTATGAGAAAAATTATATTTCTATTTACTTTACTATCCATAATTGCAATAGATAAGGATCTGAATGCTCAAGATCCACATTTTTCGCAATACTATGCTGCGCCTATATATCTGAATCCAGCACTGACTGGAACAGGTGATGGATCTTACAGGTTATCGACTGTGTATAGAGACCAGTGGAGATCTGCTCTAGATTCCCCTCTTAAGACTTTTTCTGTCAATGCAGATACTAAATTCGAAATGGCCTACAACAAGCAGTACACTCCTGATATTATAGGCGTAGGAATCAACTTTTTTTCTGATAAGGTAGATTTTCTAGATCTCAATACGAATACTTTAGCTATTTCTGGATCTTACCATAAGTCCCTCGATAAGAAATCAAAACAATATCTAGGCATAGGTCTTTCCATAGGTATCACACAAAAAAATGTCAATTATAGTAATCTGACATTTGAAGATCAGTTCAACCAAACAAATGGATACACGCTACCTACTGGCGAAGTGTTACCTCCTAACAATTTTGGCTTTGCGGATTTTTCGCTAGGTCTCAACTATACAGTATCTACAAGTAAGACCAATAGATTTTTTGTTGGTGGTGCTTTACATCATTTCTTTACCCCTAACCTATCGTTCTATAATCGACAGATAGATCCAGATCCTAATGTTATACAGGTCAATGAATACAATTCAAAAATATCTGCTTATATCAACACAAGATTCCAGTTATCCGAAGATCTCATAGTTCATCCAAGATTATTAGCATTGAAGCAAGGTGACGATCTAGAAATAAACCTAGGCTCTAATGTATCTTTCCCTTTATCCTATAATAAGAATTTCTACTTAGGACTAAGTGTAAGAGCCTTGGATAACATCGATGGTATTAAGCCTGCAGCGATTATCCCACTTGCAGGTATTCAAATAGGAGACTTTGTTGTTGGATTTAGCTACGATGTCAATCTACTAGATATACGTCAAGACCCAGCAGGTCTTAACTCATTCGAAATTTCAGTAAGCTTTATAGGAAACTACAGTAATGAGATAGATCTGTGCCCTACTTTCTAGTATTACTTTCTATTGATCTCTGCTAAGATTTTTTCTTCTAGCATCTTATTCTTCGCTTTCCAAGATCGTTGGGTAACAACATTTTCCTTGGCTAATAGAACTTTCTTTGTAGTGTCCGCATCGCTAGCTAACATTTGCAATATATAGTCAGCAAATTCTTGTTCATTACTTGCAACTGTAAGGTATTGTTCTATATCATCTATATCTAATCCACTAGCGACTTCAGGAGAAACTATACAAGGTATCTCCATAGCCATCGCTTCTAGTATTTTGTTTTGTTGACCTATTCCATTAAAAATAGGTGCTACAAATATCTTATGCTCATTGTAGACTGCTCTGATATCTTCTACCCATCCGGTGACCGCTATCTGCTTACTCCTATACGATAAAATTTTAGAAGTAGGTCTAGCCCCCGCGATAGTAAGAGTCGTATCTTTTCTTAACTGCTTTACAAGAGGGAATATTTTTTCTACAAGAAATTCAGTAGCGTAAATATTCGGTTTATACCCCA
Source organism: uncultured Saprospiraceae bacterium (assembly GCA_964475415.1). Taxonomy (GTDB): domain Bacteria; phylum Bacteroidota; class Bacteroidia; order Chitinophagales; family Saprospiraceae; genus CALCMJ01. Next base: position 11,204 of record CAYYWZ010000026.1, read on the forward strand.
TGTTACCTACGAAAAGTATATCTTTTTTTTGACTCACCACCTTGGGTTGAAAAAATTGTGTATCGATGCCATTAGGTATAATGTGCAATTGATCATCATCTATTGGCACTAAACTTTTCTTGTCTTGAGCTGATATGATAAACTTACAATTCAGTGCTTGTATAATCTCTTTCTCAAGGGCGACTAACCTATTCGCCTCCTTATTATACAACCAACTCATGAGGCCATTTTCTTGATTACTTCTAAGCTTATAACCCACAGAAAAACTATCCATCATATCTATAGATACTGAAGTATCATGAGCTTTATTCCTGTACGGATACATTCTTAATAATTGGAAATAGATATGATCAGGTGCTATCCGTTCTATCTCCATATTTATTTTCTTATGTATCCTTGAGTTGTAAAAATAATTTACTTGGAATGGAGCTTTACTGAGTGCATTTCTAAGTAAGTTTATCTTACCATTAATACTATATACATGAATCTCCGTGCAATATTTTTCTAGTGATTTCTTATGAATATCTGTAACAGGAACATCTGACAATGCGAAGAGGTATATGTCAAACTTTTCAGACAAATCCCTTATCTGATAGAACAGTCTGAGCTTATCACCCTTTTCTAACGGGTAGGGAAAACGAGATGCAAGAATTACTAGTTTCAATGATGCAATTTAATATTATCCTAAAGATAATTTTCTAGAAAACTTTAGTGGGCTCCTGTAAGTAAGATTTTATACTTTTCTATTAAATTTTCTGCAATCTTGACATTGCTATAATGCTCATGAACAAACTTTACAGCATTTTCCTGAAGGGCAGAGATCTCAGCTTCCGAAGATCTTAAGAAACCGATAGCTTCGACAAACTCCTCAGGTGTATCCGCTATCAGCACATGTTTCTTATGTTTTGCTTCGATACCTTCTAGACCTATACTTGTTGTAATGACTATCTTACCGAGTGCCATCCCTTCTAGAATTTTTACTCTTGTACCGCTTCCTGAGAAAAGAGGTACTATCATTGCGTTGTGCTTATTGATAAACTCTACAGCGCAAGGCACTTCACCCTCCATGATGACACCCTCCTGCTGATCAAAATTATGTTGCGAAGAGACATTTCTACCTGCTATGGAAAATCTGGTGTTGGGATAGGATGATAGAATCTTATCCCATACATTATCTAAGAACCATAGGACACCTTCTTCATTAGGCCTCCAGTCTAGAGAACCGATAAAGCACAGGTTGATTTTATTTTTATTGAGCTTAGTTTTTACACCCTTATACTTATCTAATTGGAGACCTATCGGAGAAGACATAGCACCGTTTTTATATCCTAGCTTCTTGAACCTTTTAAGATCTCTTTCTGACACGGTAACTAGATAATCATAATCATTCAGATGATCCATCTCATAGTTTCTAAGCTTATGGGTCAGATACTTAAGGTACATTTTCTTAGGTAGGAAATTAGTATTCTCAGTGATACGCTCCCATATCTCGAACTCTATATTATGTGCCCTCATACTTATCAGTGCATCGCTATATTTTTTGATAACTTCTACATAAGGAGCCAGATACAAGGTTTCTAGTTGTATTATGTCAAAGGAGTTATTCTTCAAAAGTTTTACTAACTTTTGCTCAAAAGCTTTACAGTAGAATCTCGAGATATGATAAGAGTCGCTACTAAAAAGATTCTTGAATGCATCCAGAGGTTTTAGACTATTATCTATTTCTGAAGTATGTATAGCTGTATAATGATCAAATTCTGAAGGTAATTTGTCAATTTCTGTATAATGCTTAGAAGTATTCATACTCAACAAGGTGACATTACATCCTTTTTGGTGTAGTGCCTTGCTGAGAAAAGTTACAGCAATGGATTCTCCATCTTTGAGAGGGAAAGGGAATTTTTTACAAAGTTGTAGTAGCTTCATTTGGTTTTTCGATCATGCCTTAGCGTGCGCTAATGTATGACTTAATGACTAAATAACGATATATATTCATTTTTGTATACGTCCTTATTGACAAATTTTGACATAAAATTCATAGACAAGACAAATAGCTAAATTATAAGATAGAGCTCATAAGACGCATATAACAATCCGTATATAGAGCAACTATAATAACTAAGTAAGCTTCACAGATCAAACAATAATGATTTCTAATATACCTGATGAATCAATATTTACATATTAATTATTACATTTATATATGTAAGACCTAGGTATAGTAGGGAATAAGTATAATCATATCAGAGTTAAAGATTCTATTTGGAAAGCGTATGTTTTATGTTTATATAAGAAAAAAATTTATATAATAACTACCCTTATCAAGGTAGTTGTAAATTTAAAGGTAAATGATATTTCTATGATGTTAAAAGCTGAAAACATACATAAATCATATGATGACGTAGAAGTACTGAGAGGTATAGACATGCATGTCTATAGAGGTGAACTCGTATCTATAATAGGAAAATCTGGATCTGGAAAAAGTACACTTTTACATATACTAGGCACTCTAGATAAGTCAGATCAGGGCAAGGTGCTCATCAACAATAATGATGTAAATGCCTACAATGAAAAACAGATGGCCCAATTTAGAAATAAAAACATAGGATTCGTTTTTCAGTTTCATCACCTGTTGGCTGAATTTACAGCTTTAGAAAATGCTATGATCCCAGCTTTAATAAGTAAAAGGTCGAAATCTGAGGCAGAAAGCGAAGCCAAAAAAATATTAGACTATCTAGGGCTCGGTCATAGACTTACTCATCGACCATCAGAGTTATCAGGAGGAGAACAACAGAGAGTAGCGATAGCTAGAGCGCTAATCAATAAACCTGAACTGATACTCGCTGATGAACCAACAGGAAATCTAGATACACAGACCTCAGAGGAACTTCATGATCTTTTTTTGAGCTTAAAAAAAGACTTTAACCAAACTTTTATAATCGTGACCCATAACAAGAGATTTGCCGAGATATCAGATCGGCAGATTATTTTAGAAGATGGACTTATCAAGGCATAGTTATTATGAGCAAAGAAGAGATCCCTAATCCACAAGAATCTAAAATCAGCATAAAGGAATGGATCGCTGATTGGATAAGCTCATTAGTAGACCTAGAAAAGGGTGTAGACAAGCGTGGAACCATACAAGAAATCAAGCAAAACATTTCTATGAGTGGCCCTAATGCTTGGATGCTTATGTGTTCTATAGTTATAGCATCCATAGGACTTAATATGAACTCGCCGGCAGTAATTATTGGCGCCATGCTCATTTCACCTCTTATGTCTCCTATATTAGGGATTGGTCTTGCTGTGGGAATTAATGATTCAGACCTATTAAAAAAGTCACTCATGCATTTCTCAGCAGCTATATTTATTGCTATTATCACGAGCACGATATATTTTAAATTTGCTCCTTTTCAAGAGTTAACTGCAGAGATAGAAGCGAGAACAGAGCCTACCTTCCTTGATGTTTTTATAGCTATTTTCGGTGGTGTTGCAGGAATTATTTCTATTGCTAGAAAAGATATTTCCACTACCCTACCAGGTGTTGCCATTGCTACAGCATTAATGCCGCCATTGTGTGTTACAGGCTATGGAGTTGCTAACTGGGAATTAGGGATGGCTTCTCATTCTTTCTATCTATTTTTCCTTAACACCTTTTTTGTTGCTATAGCGACTTACGTGATCATTCTATACTTAGATTTTCCGCACAAAAAATTTGTAAATAAGACAGAAAGAAACAAGACAATTATAGCAATGACCTTGTTCAGCGTCCTCACTATCATACCTAGTCTTATTATATTCCAAAGAGTTTATACTGAATTCAAAACAGAACAAAAAATTCAAGATTTTGTAGTAGAATATATAGGAGATAATCAGAAGTACCTAGATGAATACAAACTGATGCATTCAGATTCGATCAACAGACTAGTACTTAAGGTATATGGAGATGTCATATCAGATGACAAAATGGATTATTATATGAAGGGTCTCGATACTAAAGGCATCAAGAATACGACTATAGAAATCATACCTACTTCTGAGATAAAATTAGATAGAGTTCAGTTCCTAGAATCAAAAATCACTGGAGTAGAAAAGATAGCAGCTCAGTTACAAATTGCCAAAGAAGAAAACATAGAACAAGAACAATTAGTAGAACTCCTAGAAAAAGAAGTGAATTCTAGAAAATTAGACTCTGTCGAATTTACTACAATAGCTTTAGACTTCAAAACAATTTTCCCAGAATTGGAAGAACTGTCTTTAGCTTATGCTCAGAGCTACGATTTCGAAAATTATACGGATAAACAACCTATCCTATTTCTAGATTGGAAAAAAGGACTTAGTAATAAAACTAAGACAGTAAGAACTAATAAGATTAGGGAAATTCTACAACGACGAGAAAACCTCAGAGGCATAGAGATCATAAGCAGAGATGACTACTAGCACCAACTCTCATTGATCATCATGGGTAAAGGATAAGTATGATCTCCTAAATTTGGTCTATCCTTAATAAGATCAGGCCTGTGTATATGTCTGGACGAAACATCTGCTAATTCCGGTATCCATCTTTTAATATACTCACCAGCAGGATCATATTTCTTAGACTGAATCACGACGTTGAAATGTCGCTTTTCTCTGGTGTCAGATCCTACACCAGCGATGTAGTTCCAGTTTCCATAATTACTACAAGGATCATAATCTATAAGCAATGACTCCATGTATTCTGCTCCTAACAACCAATTTAGTTTCAGATCATGAACAAGGAAACTAGCAACATTCTGCCTTCCCCTATTGGACATAAATCCAGTATAATTAAGCTCTCTCATATTAGCATCTATAAAGGGAACGCCTGTCTTTCCTGATGCCCACTTTTCAAAAGTTTCCATATGTACACTTAAACTTAAATCAGGGTTTTCCTTAGTACCACCAGCTTGGAAAATCTTGTTCTCATGCTTCTTGCCCATCAATCTGAAAAAGTCTCTCCACAGTAATTCGAAAAACAACCAATAGGTAGAATCATTAGAACCGTGCTGAGCTTCATAACTCTTAATTTGCTGATATATATATTTTGGAGATAGACAACCATGAGAAAGATAAGCTGATAACTTGGATGAGAAATCTCTTCCTAGTAATCCATTTCTAGTTTCCTTATACTTAGAGATCAGTTTACTCTGAAACAAATAGTAATCGAGTTCTTTCTTGCCGGCATCTTCTCCCCCTGATATCTTATAATCTCCTTTATGGTCATATTCAGCGTGACCTAGATCCGATAGATTGGGCATCTCTCCTGACTCCAGAGATTCTGTACTATGATTAGCTAGAAAATCTGGAATTGGTAGCGGTTCTCTTATAGGTGTAAATCGTTCCACCTCTTTTCTAAAAGTACTAAAGGTGTCTGGACAATGTGTCACTGGAAATGGAAGATCAGCAGTATAGTACAACATCTTTCCTCGGGAATACCTTACTTCCTGTCCTATTGCCCAAAGATTTAGCTCTAGCGTGTCTTGAACATACAACTCTTCAGAGGTTCTTTCTCTGTTACAATATACCCAACTCGTTTTTTCCTGCCTAGCTATTTCTGGAATGATTTCTTCAGGTTTCCCGACACGAACGATGAGAGGAAAATTGAACTTAGCTAGATTATCTCTTAGATTCTGTACAGCTTCTAAAATAAAATTTGCTCTAAATTTACCAGTTTTCTTGAAACCAAAACTAGTTCGTCCGAGCATTTCTCGCTCATCGAAAACGTAGATCGGTATAATTCTTTCTGCATGTTTCAGAGCATCCGACAAAGCCTCATTGTCGTGAAGTCGTAAATCATTTCTGAACCAAACTATTGCGGAATTAGATTTCATTTTATTTGCTTATTGCAATTATAAACAAGCTTAAGAAAAATATGTTTGAATAAATACAAGAAAGGATTATTTGTACCCTATTTTTGTGAAAAATTTAAAAAATGTCAATAGTAAAATTTGTATTACCTCTATTAATTGTTAGTATAATCGCATGCAAATCAGATCAGCCACCTTCAGCTACGGAAAAACTTCATGAGGAAATTATGTTTATCCACGATGATGTGATGCCAAAAACATCTAATATTAGAAAAATGATCAAACGTATAAAGGCTAAGAAAAAAGATATTACAGCAAATAATACTAGTCTTATCAAGTTGCTAGACCAGCAAGTAAACAGTCTGAACAAAGCTGATGATGATATGATGGACTGGATGGCTCAGTACAAAAAACCTAGCTTTAAGGATACAACTGAGAATACCATGATATATCTAAGAGGTCAGCTAGAGCAAATCGACATTGTAAAACTCCAAATAGAGAAATCACTTTCTGAAAGCAAACGTATCATGGAAAATATACAAGGATGAAAAAACTAGTTATTTTAATAGTAGCCATTATTAGCATTCAAGCCTGCAAAGAAGATAAGACACTTCCTATAATAGGCAGATCATCAATAGTTGATGGTGAAACAGTGCAACATCAGATACCTAAATTTGCATTTACAAATCAGGACAGCGTAGTTGTTACCAACGAAGATCTTGATGATTATATTTATGTTGCTGATTTCTTCTTTATCTCCTGTCCTTCTATATGTCCAAAGGTAAAAAAACAGATGCTTCGCATTTATGATGCTTTCGAAGATGAGGATCAGCTAAAACTAGTTTCGCACACCATAGATCCTAAGAGAGATACAGAGCGTGCACTAAAGCTTTATGCTGGCAACCTCAATGTTGATACTGACAAGTGGATTTTCCTTACTGGTGATAAAGACGAGCTATTCGACCAGGCAGATCAATATTTTGTAGCTGCTTTCGAAGATAGTGAAGCGCCGGGAGGATTCGATCATAGCGGCAAAATCTTGTTAGTGGATAAGCAAAGGCACATCAGAGCATTTGCAGATGGTACCGATGAAGATTCTGTTACAGAATTTCTAAAGGATATAAAAAACTTACTGAATGAATACAAAACATAATGTATTCGCTGTATTAGTTATACTAATAATAGGCCTTTCCATGGCTTGCAAGGAGAACTACTATACACAGGGTAAGATGCTATATGAATTCCACTGTGCTAATTGTCATATGGAGGATGGCTCTGGATTAGAAGATGTAATCCCATCTATATCTAATTCTTCGTATTTTAATGAAAGAAGAGATGAATTTACCTGCCTGCTGATCAACGGAACTGGAGTGGCTAGAACAGATGGCTTAGAAATGCCTTCCTTTATAAAACTAAATAATGTCGAATTACTTAACATAACAAATTACCTAAATGCAAAATGGTCAACTGATTTTTCAGAATATAGCATTCTAGATTTAGAAGAAGAGAGGATAGCCTGTACTCCTACAGATCTACTACAATAAATGTAAAATACACTACATATTTTTATAAAATCTATATTTTAGTAGATGATAACACCCTTATAAATAAGTATTAATACCTACTAATTATCATATTGTTAACTTATATATTTGTATCGTAATTATTCGGTGAGCATTTGAGAATTATACACCCTTTTCATCGATTATTATTAAATACCCTTACAATTATCAAACTTTGAAAAATAGTAATATTTGGAAAAATTGATATGATGTAAATACCCGTGTTTGTGAAAGCAAACAGTTTTAACATTTAAGCATTACCAGCGGCTAATACAGATTAGTCGCTGCTTTTTTTTGCCTATAAGTCAAACTTAAATCTAAGATTTATCCTAGTAGAGGTAAGAAAATTAGGAATAGCATATTGTCTGTTTCCGATACTTTTGATCCATGTATTAGAAGCTACATTTTGTACACCCATCAAATTAAAAATTTCTAAACTAACCCATGTATTTGTACTGAATTTCAATGGACTTCTAGGACTATCTTTAGACCAATCCTCATTCCACAATTGATAAGAGAATCCTATATCTACCCTATGATAGGCCTTAAATCTGTAGGTATTCCTGAATGTTTCATTATTATCCTTGAGTCCAAAAGGCAATCCTGTACCTACTGTAAAGTTTAGATTCATTTTGAAATTCTCGTTTCTAGGCAGATAGTCTTGGAAGAACATAGCAAGCGTCATAAACTGATCCGTAGGTCTAGGAACATCACTTACTTCACGCGCTTCTATCTGACCTACATCCCTTCTTAGATGTGTTACTCCATTTAGAGATTCTCTTGCCTTGAGAAAGGAGATGTTGATCCATGATTCTGCACCAGGTACAAATTCTCCATTGATTCTAAAATCAACTCCAGCTACATAACCAGAAGCGTCATTTTCTCCAGAATATCTCAATCTTACATTATCAACTTCATAAGAAACAAGATTATCTAATTTCTTGTAATATACTTCTGTTATTATCTTAAACTTCTTATTACTGAGACTTGGGATCATAAAACCGTGGGTAAGACCTGCAAGAAAATGAATCGATCTTTGTGATTTCAAATCAAAATTAACACTTCCATCTGGCCTTCTTAATTCTCTATAGAAGGGTGGCTGATAATATACACCACCTGCTAGCTTAAAAGTAAAGTCACTACCCTTCCCTAAGGGCTTCAGCAAAAACTGCAACCGTGGTGAAATGATTGTTTCATTATTAAGATCCCAGTAACTTAATCTAAGTCCACCTTTTGCAACCAGCTCAAATTTATCGTCATTAACAAGTGTGAATGTATTCTGGAGATAAGCTGAGTACCTGTTAGAACTGAAAACATTCTGGGAATTCAACAAAGAATTTATCAAAACTGCCGACTCACTAAAAGGCAGCGAAAAGCCTGCAGAATCTAAGCGCTCCCATTCATGCAAGTCATCATCTATTTCTTCTCTCTGCCACTTAGTTCCCCATTGTATAAAATGAGATTTTACTCCCTTGTCTGTATCCTCTTCGAATTCTATTCCTCCTTTATGTTCTACATTGAAAATCTTGCTGTAGAGAAAGTTTCTTGCATAGTTTTGCTGGACTCCCGACCCCAGCGTAGCTACAACACCTCCAGGCTCATCACTACCTAGATCTGTCTCCACCTGATCTAGAGAGTAGATCCCCAAGATATCGAATCGTTCGCTTTCCTTATTGACAAACCCTGAAGCTAGAAGCTTAAAATACAGCGGATTATCATCTCTATCTGGTATATAGGTAAGGGATAATCCCGACATAGCATTAGAAAAATCATCCTCTTCCTGCCCTTCAAAGGTAGACGTAAGTTGTAAATTAAAATCTACTAACCCTGAAGCCGTAGCCCTACTTACAGGCACAAAACTATACTGACTTCTATTGTAATTAGCTATCCAGCCAATTTGTAAATCTTTGCTTATATCATAGGTCAAATAACTTTGTATATCTGTAAAATTAGGCGTGTACTCTCCTTTCGTATCTAAGGAACTAAGCAGGTAACTATTAGTCTTATATCTTAAGCCAACTAGATATCTGAATTTATTATAAGAGTCTCTTCCTATCTGCTTACTTCCTTCTATATGTACACTAGAACCTAATAAACTCAATCCTACAGATCCTCTAGTCTCTTCAGGTCTCTTATATTTTACATCTAGTACCGATGACATCTTATCTCCATACTTGGCGGCAAATCCACCGGAAGAAAAAGATAGGTCTCTAATCAGATCTATGTTAGGAAAAGTAAGTCCTTCTTGTTGTCCACTTCTTATTAGCTGAGGTCTGAATATTTCAAAATCATTTACATAGATAAGGTTCTCATCATAATTACCTCCCCTTACATTATACTGCGAGCTCAGTTCTCCACCTGTTCCTGATGAGGCCCCTAGAGCAATGTGCGGAAGAACACTTTCAAAATTCCCCGTGGTAGATGGTAGCTTCTTTAGCGCTACTACATCTTCCTTGATCATTCCTAGATCTTCTACCTTACTTCCTCTTATCACTATCTTTAAGTCTGTATTGAGCGGAGATAATTTGACATTTATATTACGTCTTACACCTTCTGGCATAGCAGTGACACTTATCTCTGCCTCTGCATATCCTATTCTAGAAAAAACTATGGTGGTAGGCATACCCGCTGGAACTACTATATTATATAAGCCTGACTGGTCTGTTTCTGTTGCATTATTACTACCCTTCTCGAACACCGTTACAAAGTCTACTGGAGCGCCAGAGTCCGTATCGCTTATAAACCCATATACCTTAGCCTCCTGTGCTGATACAGTAATAGCTCCTACAAAACAAAAGAATAGTAAAAAGGTAATTTTATTCATACACAACAACTCTAACGAGCTAGGCCTCTAAGGTATTTTTTTTGAAAGATAATAATCGAGTAATTGTCTCCTTAGGGTCTTTTGATTTATACACACTACTTCCGGCTACTAGGACATCAGCTCCTGCTTGGAGGATACTTTCTGCATTCTGTAAACCTACACCACCATCTATTTCTATCTTGAAATCTAGGTTGCGCTCCTGTCTCACCTTGTCTAAAGCTTTAATTTTAGAAAGTGTATTGTATATGAATTTCTGACCACCGAACCCTGGATTTACTGACATAAGCACTACCAAATCCAAATCTTCTAGCACATCTGTCATTCCATGAACTGAACTATGAGGATTAAGCGCTACACCAGCCTTACATCCAGATTCTTTGATCTGATAGATACATTTATGGACATGATTGCAGGCTTCTAGATGGAAAGAAATGACATTAGCTCCAGCTTCTTGGAAAGTCTCTATATACTGTTCAGGCCTATCAATCATCAGGTGAACATCAAAAATCTTATCTGTAATAGATCGAATAGAATTAATAACCATAGGTCCAAATGAAATATTAGGAACGAAACTACCATCCATAACATCTAGATGCAACCACTGTGCTTCTGATTCATCAAACAATTTGACATCTTTTGCTAAATGACTAAAATCAGCAGCAAGTAACGAAGGGGCAACTATATAGCTCATGGCAACAAAAATACATAATCATATTATATCAGTAGTAGATTCTATGTCAAAATCATCCTTGCCATAAATTCTGTTTAATTTTAGTAATAATTTAGATACCGTTATAACATCCTTTTCACAGTAGTTAACAATTCTTTTCATATCCCTTGCTGACCAATATACCTGATGGATATCTGAGCCATCTATATCATCCTTAGGAGTAGGCACCCCTAGAATCTCTGCTAGCAGACCTAGAGAAACATAGTGTTTGAAGTCTCCAAATCGCCATAGGTCCAAGGTATCAAGAAGGTGCTCTATCTGCCAAGGACGCTTTCCACTAAGCTTAAGAAGATCAGGAAGCTCCATCTCATGAACTAACATACGTCGGCAAATAAATGGTATGTCAAATTCTCTAAGATTATGCCCACAAAGGAAGTGTTTTCTAGGCTTATTGAAATGCTCATTGAGCAATATTCTAAACTCAGCAAGCAATGCGGCCTCATCTTCTCCATAGAAAGACTTAATTCTCAGTTTTTTTACATCTTCTTTTTTTATAGTAAGAAAGCCTACAGATATGCATATAATTTTAGAAAACTCCGCAAATATCCCTGCTTTGGAAAGATACAAATTAGAAACTTCTTCTTCAGTTATGTTTTCATTTCTAATGAAACGTGTTGCTTTCTTTTTCCAGTAAACTTTTAGATTTTCTGAAAGATCAGAATAACTCTCTTCTAGTGCAACAGTCTCAATATCTAAGAATAATATCTCGCTGAGATTATGGTAACTTAAGAACATGCTAAATGGCTTTAGTTGTAAATGCGTGTATAGTAAATTACAATAAGAAATTTAATTTGTCGTAAATACTGTATTATTTTTTCTTTATCAGTGGATTCCCCCATGTATCTATTGGGGGAAAACCATATTTTTAGCTTATACTATATACATTAACGAAATAAGTTTAGATATTTGTTACGTTTGTGTACTGAACCATCAAAAACTAAAGCTATGGCATCAAATAAATCCAAAACACTTACAGCATGGATAACAACTTTCCTGATACTCTCCCTAGGTCTTAATGCCTACTTGTGGATACAGAATTCTGGTCTCCATACAACTACTGTGAAGCAAGAAGAGGAATTCTACGAACTAGAAAAAGTACAAACGGAGCTAGATCAGGACTACCAAGCTGCGCTAGAAAGCTTAGAGGAACTCAGAGGTTCTAATAAAAAAATGAACACGCTTATAGATGAGCAAAAATCTGAGCTCAAAGAGCAAAAGGAAAAGATAAACAATCTTATCTGGACAAAACGTGAGTTAGGAAAAGCAAGAGAAGAAATCGCACTACTCAGAACTACTTCTAATGAAACCCTCGTGGAACTTACCAATCTTAAACAAAAATATGACATAGTCTCAGCAAAGGCAGCTAAGTTAGAAAACGAGAATACCCTCCTAGCCCAAGGTCTTAATAAAGAAAAGTCACTAACTAAAGAACTGGAAACTGCTAAGGCCATCCTCGTATCTCAGACAGAAAATCTATCAAGCTCTAATAGAAAGTTATCTACCCAAGTAGATATGGCAGAGGCTATCAAAATAAATTATATAGAAGTTCAGGGATATGAAGTAAAAGATGATGGTAAACTAAAAAAGAAAAAGAAAGGTAAGGATATAGAAATGCTAAGAACTTGTTTCAAGACGGAAACTAATCTTGTTACTGCTGCAGGGGATAAAAAATTCTATATAAGAATTGTGGATCCTGGAGGCAAAACGATGGCTGTAGAAGATATGGGATCCGGAGTATTAACAAACAAACTCACTAACAAAGATGTACGCTACACTATAAGCGGAACAATAGATTATAACAATAAAGATACAGAAGGATGTTTTGACTGGAGCCCGGCTGCTAAACTTGCAAAAGGTGAATATGCGCTAGAAATGTACAACAATGGCTTTATGGTTGGCAAAGGAGCTTTCAAACTGAAATAAAATTAAATAAAAATAAAGGGGTGTAGTTAAGAACTGCATCCCTTTTTTTTTGTTACATAACAAAAACAAAGAAGTGTCTCGAAAAGTCAATCCAATAGATAAAGATAAAATAGCTGAAACCCCACATCTACTACCCTATGCACATACGCTTGGGTCTGCCATAATAAAACCCTTAGATATGGGAAAGGTCAAAGGTCTATCTATGGCTGCGATGTACGAACAAAGTGAACGATCTCTCAACCAGATAAAGGAACAAGTAGAACTACTAGTAACACAGGCGCAGGCAATTCATGATAGAATGGATCTATCGGAAAAAATATATCAAGCAAAATATAGCTTCAAACCCATTATAGGAAAAACCTACCACCTCTACAAGAAAGAAGATGATAGTTGGATACTATCCATGATTGGCCCTAACGAATGGAGCAAGGATTGCCCCTATGAGTTTCTTTCCACAATGAAATTACTGAGTGATCACACTTGGGAAACGCTTAAATAATAGGCGCTCCTAATCTAATTGGAGTCTAAAGGAAAAGTGTAAATTATCTTGTGTGTTTGCTTAAATTGCTAAATAAACATAGTTCTACTAAATTTTCCATTGACATACAACTATTCGATATATCTTGTTGTTAATAGTAACATAATTGGAAAAACAAATCTTAGTTCATAAAATGATAGGCTGGAAATTCGGAGAGTGGAAAAACAAGAGTGAAGGAAAATCTCCTTTTGAAAGACTATTAGATGTATTCAAACAAATTATTGTACATACTTCTGGAAACGTCAGCGAAGCATTATCGTGGTTAACAGAATTGGATAAGAAATATAATCTTACGACCCCTGATTACGGTATAGCAGATTTTATACAAGATCTTATAGATAAGGGGTACATTCAGAATCCAGATCAGAAGAATCCAAACTTCGTTCCTTCTGCTAAACTAGAACTAGCCCTACGTAAAAGTGCGCTAGATGAAATTTTTGACCAGCTCAAGAAGTCAAAAAGAGGAGATCATATCACCAACCATACCGGTCAAGGACAGGAGCACACTTCGGATATAAAGCCCTATCAGTATGGAGATACGATGGATAATCTTGCTATGTCTGAATCCCTTAGAAATGCTCAGATCAATCATGGTATAGATGACTTCATGCTCACAGAGGATGATCTTCAAGTAAGAGAAACTTTCTACAAAAGCTTGAGTTCCACAGTACTGATGATAGACATTTCTCATAGTATGATACTGTATGGAGAGGATAGGATAACCCCAGCTAAGAAAGTGGCAATGGCCTTATCAGAACTGATTACTACGAGGTACAAAAAAGATACCTTAGATATAATAGTATTCGGTAATGATGCATGGCAAATAGAAATCAAAGATCTCCCTTACCTGCAAGTTGGCCCCTATCATACCAATACGGTTGCAGGTCTAGAACTAGCAATGGATCTACTGAGAAAAAGGAAAAACCCCAACAAGCAAATCTTCATGATCACTGATGGGAAACCTACCTGTATCAAGAAGGGAAAAAAATATTATAAGAATCATTACGGCATGGATAAGACTATACTTAATAGGACACTAGGTCTGGCTGTAAAGTGTAGAAAATTAGATATCCCGATTACAACATTCATGATAGCCAGAGATGCTGCGCTACAAAATTTTGTAGATCAATTTACAAAAGCAAATAATGGAAAAGCTTTTTACAGTTCTTTAGATGGTCTAGGAGAATTTATATTCATGGATTACAAGAAGAATAAAAGAAGGCACAATAAGAAATAAATTTTTAAAATACTCAACTATAATAACATTGGATATTAAAAAGATAACAACGCTCGGAGCACTTAAGAAAAGTAAGTATAAGTCGCAGTCCATTAAAGAAGAAATGAGAAATAATCTTGTGCAGATTCTACAAGATGGGGAGAAGTCATTAAAGGGAATCATAGGTTTCGATGATACTGTCGTTCCGGATATAGAAAGAGCTATCCTATCAAGACATAACATCTTATTATTAGGTCTCAGAGGTCAAGCCAAAACCAGGATAGCCAGACAGCTAGTTAACTTACTAGACGAATATATGCCTATCATAAGTGGATCAGAAATAAATGATGATCCGCTGAATCCTATATCAGCATTTGGCAAAACTATATTAAAAGAAAATGGTGATGATACAAAAATAGAATGGGTACACCGTGCAGATAGATATGTCGAAAAATTGGCTACACCTGATGTAAGTATAGGAGATCTAATAGGCGATGTGGATCCTATAAAAGCTGCGACACTTAAGCTGCCTTATTCAGATGAACGAGTGATACATTTCGGACTGATACCGAGAGCGCACAGATGTCTTTTTGTAATTAATGAGCTCCCTGATTTACAAGCTAGAATACAGGTAGCACTGTTCAACATACTGCAAGAGGAAGATTTACAAATAAGAGGTTTTAAACTGCGTTTCCCCTTAGACATACAATTTCTGTTTACAGCTAATCCAGAGGATTATACTAACAGAGGAAGTATTGTCACACCGCTTAAGGATAGAATAGAGTCTCAGATTCTTACACACTACCCTAGAAATATCGAAGATGCCAAACATATTACGCAACAAGAAGCAAAAGTACATGGTGATCAAGAAAAGAAAATAAACGTACCATCACTCATAGCAGATGTGCTTGAAACGATGGTTTTCAAGGCTAGAGAATCTGAATATGTAGATGTCAATTCTGGTGTATCAGCTAGACTTAGTATATCAGCAATGGAAAATCTAGCAAGTACTGCTGAGAGAAGAATGCTGAAAAATGGAGAGAAGAATACTACAGTAAGGCTAAGCGACTTCTGGGGAGCTATACCTTCTATTACAGGAAAGATAGAATTGGTTTATGAGGGAGAGCAAGAAGGTCCATATGCTGTTGCCCTTCATCTACTAGAAAAGTCTATCAAACAATGTTTCAACACCTATTTTTCTGACCCTAATGATAAGAAGCATAGAGAGAAAGATGAGTATGGTGTTATTAAAGCTTGGTTCCAAGGAGGAAATGAAATCAACCTCTACAATGATGATTCTGACAAGAAACACAAAAAAGCGTTAGATAGTATAAGTGGTATGGATAAAATCTTAGACGATAGAAATATAGCCAAAGAAGATAAATATGCTATGAAGGAATTGTTGCTTCATGGACTTGCAGCTTATGAGATTCTAGGTAAAGATTTTCTCAATAACACGCTATACTTCAACGACCCTCTAGCAGGTATGTTATCCGATCTTAACTTAGATGGGTAGGCGATGACGATAGAAGCTTGTGTAGAGACCTTAGATGAAGCTATCATAGCAGAACACAATGGGGCAAACATTTTAGAGCTTTGCTCAAGGCTAGATCTCGACGGACTTACTCCTGATAGACTTCTGATAGAACAAGTATTAGAAAATGTAAAGATTCCTGTCAAAGTTATGATCAGGAGTAGACCGGGAAATTTCGTTTATAATAATACAGAAATCCGAGAGCTAGAAAATATCATATCTACTTTAGAAAATCTACCTATCGACGGTTATGTTGTAGGCGCTCTAGATCAAGATAATAATATAGATGTTTCTTCTTTAAATAAAATTATTCGAAATACCGATAAGACCATTACCTTTCATAAGGCTATAGACTTATGCCCTGAAATCTTTAAAGCTATGAGAACCCTGATGACAGAGTGTGAGAAAGTAAAATATATACTATCCTCTGGTTCTCAGTCTACTGCTATAAAAGGTTCTGCAACCTTGCAAAAAATGGTAGAAGAATCTGGATCAAAAATAACTATCATACCCGCTGGAAAAATAACTTATGCAAACCTAAGTGAAGTACACGATAAAATTTCAGCAACACACTATCATGGCAGAAAGATTGTGCCTTTGCTTTAGCATTGTAGGCCTTGAGTCTCTAAAGTGTATGGTGAGAAATTTATAAATTTATTCTCTTTAATTATTTACTAGTTTGTTTGTTTGTTTATTTATTTATACCTAAAACGAATTTCCGAACACTAGGCATTACAATAGGAAAAATAAATCTCAAATTCCACATCTGATTCCTCATCAATTTAGAAATACTCGATGTCCCAGCCATTGCCTTGGTAATACTATTTATCCTATTTACAGTTTTATTCAGGTATGGAGTTCTTAGTTTATTATAATCTGACAATCGATTCTCTGACATCAATCTACTACTGATATATGCATCTTCTATACCTAAGTTCATACCTCTTGCTCCTAAGGGAGAATGCAAATGAGAAGCATCTCCTATTAAAACTATATTATCAATGGTGAGTTTTTCAGCTACCTTATGGTTAATTCTAAATGTTGACTCCCAGTGCACCTTTCCTATTACTGATGAGGCTGGAACATAGTTGAGTAGAGATTTAATATTTCCAGCAATTCTCCAGATGTTATCCTGCAGTCTTATCATAATCATACCTCCTTCTGGAAACAAACGAATATGTCCCTCATCAGTTTCTAAATTCATTTCTAACTCTATATCGTACAATTCCCATTCTTCGTCATAGTTGTAACCTTTGTATTGTATACCCGTCTGTTCTCTCACCTTACTCCGACTTCCATCTGCACCAACTATATAATCAAATCTAGTATCCAAAAGCCCCTCCTCTTTAGTTACAATTGAATAATGTGAATCTAGCATACTGAATTCCGAAAATTCAGAATCGTATTCTACTTCGATACCTCTTGATCGAACCTCAGCTAACAATATTTCTTCAGATTCTTTCTGCGGTTGTATAAGCATGAAAGGAAATTCCGATTTCATTTTACTAAAATCGTTTCTATATACGTGTTTGTTTCCTTGCCATAGATTGATAGCAGACATTTTTCTACCATTGTCTAGAAACATTTTTGTAATTCCATATGGCTTCATAATTTCTAAAGTTCTTGGATTTATTCCTAGTGCCTTAGAGTACTTACTTATAGTGGCTTTCTTTTCAAAAATCCTGGGTCTATATCCCAATTCATGCAGAAATATCGCCATTGACAAACCTGATGGACCAGCACCAATAATTGCTATTTCTTTATTCAAAGACATAATTCTTTTTCATCTTATGTAGGGCTTTTTTATTATATTATGTACCTGTACCCTACTCCTAGATTTAATACACCAGATTTATTCCTATTAGAAGCCCCCAGCTCTAGATATATAGGTCCTATAGGTGTTTTTACACCTAGCTTAATTCCAGCACCAATCACACTTATCTCTTTTTCTAATACATCGAATGCTAAGGAACCAAAATTCTGACCATAAAGATAATGTATGCTTGTTGTTAGATAAATATTATTAAACAACTTATGTCTTAACCCTTGTTTCACTTGAACAAAATTTCCTATAAGTAATTCACCATCATCTAGCCCCAAGAATCCTAATGTATTTCTTTTCTCATCGAATGCCCCACCAACTTGTATAAAATTGAAAAATACGTCAGCGGTAGCAAATCTTGCACCTAATGAAGATTCTAAAACAATTTTAGAAGAGAGTGAAAAATACGTTTTGGAGTTTACACTTAAGGTAAGACTATTATTATTAAATGGAATTTCTAAAAATATATCCTCATCTATCCTATCCCTTTTATCTAATGTTTGCTTGAAGGTATAATAAAGATCACTAGATACATCATATCCGCTATTAGGGAATTGTCGCTGATCGATCGTATTTAGATTAGCTGACAGACCTACTTTATGCCTCCTAGAAGTTAGCTTATCAAAGTCTACACTTTTAAAAACTTGAGGAAGCAGTGTATTGGTTTCAAAATTATAATTTACTCCTACAAGAAAACTAGATCCGATTTCTTTATAAAAATAAATTTCAGAACTCACTCTAGAATATTTATATATTCGATCGATAAATTGATCTGTAAAAAAAGGAATATCCATTCTTTCAGCCTTTAATAAAACCTGCATAATATAATCAGGTTTTTTCCTAAGCCTATATTGATAATCTAACATAACACCAGGGCGCTCAGACAATCTCAGATCTACTCTAAGTGATGTAGGAGCTAGTAGTACATTTCTAAGTTCTGCAGATGCTATAATTCCCGCATTATAGTTCTTAAATCTATTAAGACTTAAGCCTACGGTAAACCGATCAACATCTTTAGAGTTTAAATATAGATCTACAGTACCCTCATTATCAGATGGTCTAAGCGTATATGAAATACCTTTAAAATGTTTTGTCCCGTACACAGCGCTTAAACATTTTTCGATAATGGGTATTGAAATAATAGAATCTCTTTCAACTTCTATAGAGTTGAGAATCATTTCCTTCAGATAAATATCTTTTTCATTACTGACTATTTCATTTACATACAAAGACTTAGGATGCTCAAGTATAGATCGACGTTCTTCTTCTGGAAAAAGAGAAAGTGTATCAACTAATTTTCTTAATTCATCTTCATAAAACTTAGCAGATAAGTAACCCTGATAAATAAATTCTTCATACCTATCAAAATCAAATAAACCATAATCTTTGACATCGGGTTCAAGTAATATATCTACTAGCTTAAATTGTTTTTCCGAATCTAATATACTAGGCATAAAAGTAGATAACCTAAGCACATCTAATAAGGAAACTATATTTTCTTTTTCTGCTCTATATGATCCTACATATACACCAATTATAATGTCAGCACCCATCTGTATATTTTCTTCTACAGGGAAATTTCTTACTAATCCTCCATCGACTAATAAGCCCCCCTCATGCTCTACAGGTGCAAAAACTGAAGGAATGGACATGCTCGCTCGTATCGCATTACCAAGGTTACCTTCTCCTAGTGTAAAAATTGTTCCATTAATAAGATCGACTGTAACACATCTAAACGGAATAGGTAGACTATCAAAATTATTAATATTATATGCCGGAGCAAATAGCATACTTAGATTCAGATCCAACTTCTGGGACCTTATAAGACTAGCTGGCAAACTGAGTTTATTATTTTTCCATTTTAGTGTAAAAGGAATTTTCTGATGATTTAATTTTTCGATTGGAGAAACCTCTTTCATAGGAATGACATTACCTATAATCTGACTCCAATCCTGTTTAGATGTAATTTCCTTTAGCTGTTTTGTATTATATCCCATAGCATATAATCCTCCTATTACAGCCCCCATGCTAGTACCTGTAATATAATCTGGCCTTATACCCATTTCTTCTAGATACTGAATAACACCTATATGAGCTAAGCCATGTGCTGAGCCTCCTGAAAGCACTAAACCAATACGAGGTCTAACCAAGGTATCATGCGTTGTAGCATAGGCGTCGCCAGCATAACTTTGCAGAAATGTAGTGAGGAAAATACTAATAATGGAAATATAGATACGCATAACAATATTCTTCTCAACTAATGTACAACATATAGGATAAATATTTTTTACCCCAGCCGAACTTATAGACGAAGCTGATAATATAAAAGACTAGTATAATTTTATAGCTTAAAAAATGTATCTAACTTAATTTTCTGCCGTCTAATTCTTATATTGTAAATAACAGTACCATAATTTATACAGAATGAAAAATTTAATCTTTATAATTTTAATATCTATATCGGCAAGTTCTTGTTCTCAGTTAGGGGCACTTTTGCAAGAACCCTCTGCATTAGAGACTGTTTCTGCTCTTAAGGAAGTGCTGAATAGTAGTTCTTTCAAAGCGATCCAGAAACTGAAGCAAGTAAGTGATAATGGAACCATGTCTCTTCTGCCAGAAGAAATCCAACCTGTACTAAGAACGCTAGGTACTTTAGGACTAGGAAACGAAGTAACTGAAGTTACCAAATCTATAGAAAGAGCGTCAGGTATTGTAGCTGCAGAAAGTGGCTTAATAATGAAAGATGCCATAAGTGAACTGAAGTTTGGAGATGCAGTAGCTGTTGTCGTCGGAGGCCAAGACGCAGCAACACAGGTTCTTAGAGAAGCAATGTATGGTAGTGTCAAAAAAAGATATAGCACACAACTAGATGCAGAACTTAACAAAACAGATGCCAACAAATATTGGCCTATGGCTGCAGCAGCTTATAACATGTTTAGTAAAAACGATGTAGATAGTTCCCTATCTGATTTCGTAGCCGAAAGATCTGTAGATGCTTTATTCTTAACAATGGGCAAACAAGAAACAGAAATAAGAAGAGATCCTAGCAGCTTAGGCAAAGCCGTAGTAACAAAGGTTTTTGATTACTACGCTAATAAGAAGTAAAACAATCGAACATACAAATAATGAATTGGATCATCTAACTGGGTGATCCACTTTTTTTAGGACTCTATAAGTGGATAGTTACTGTGACAAATTCAATATTTCTTAGATCTTCTAAACATATTGCCTTACATTAGTATTAGAATAATTACCTATTGGAATCGTACGCTAAAGTTCTAAGTCTTGCTATACCTTTTTTTATTATGCTCATCATAATTGAAGAACTAGCTGGTAGACGTATGGGTGTATATGTCAATAGAGGTATGGATACTATATCTAGTCTATCCTCAGGCATGACTAACACTTTAAAAGAAATCCTAGGCCTTTCTGTAGTTTTATTTAGCTACCAATATATGACTGATTTTCTCGCTCTTTTCCATTTTGAGAACACCATCTTACTTTATGTAATCGCCTTTATAGGAATTGACTTCGCAGGTTATTGGTCTCATAGATTTAATCATGAAATAAATCTTTTTTGGAATAGGCATATTGTGCATCATAGCAGTGAAGAGTTCAACTTATCCTGTGCACTTAGGCAGAGTATATCCGATACATTCGGGATATATTTTTTTCTGTACTTCCCTCTGGCTATTATCGGAATACCATTTGAAGTTATTGCGATCGTAGCGCCCTTACATTTATTTGCGCAGTTCTGGTATCATACAAGATTAATTGATAAGATGGGATTTTTAGAATACTTCATGGTCACACCATCTCACCATAGAGTTCACCACGCCATAAACAAGCAATATATCGACAAAAATTATGGACAGATATTTATACTGTGGGATAAGTGGTTCGGTACTTTTCAAAAGGAACTACCGCAAGAAAAAGCTGTGTACGGCATAAAGAAACCAGCATCGACATGGAATCCTGTTCTAATCAATTATCAACATTTATGGCAATTAATTAAAGATGGATATCATACCGCATCTTGGAAAGACAAACTGACCATCTGGTTCAAAAAGACTGGATATCGCCCTACTGATGTACGGGAGCAATATCCTATATCCTTTGTAGAAGATGCGAAGCAACAGATAAAATACGATACGCCATCATCCAATTTGTTTTTGTATTGGTCATGGTTTCAGCTCGCTATTCATAATTTATTTCTAGTTCATTTATTACAAATTGTAGGTGAGGCAACAAATACACAAATAGTAATCTATGGCATATTTTTGTTTTTCTCTATATTCTCATACACAAGCTTAATGGATAGAAGTCCCATAGCCATTGCAGCAGAAATTCTTAAGCTTGCAATTGGACTTTACATTGTAGTTATGCATAATTGGTTTGGCTTAGAAAATCTAATTCCCGCAGCAACAGTTATGATAGCTATATACCTTGCAAGCTCTATTTCTCTAAGTTTATATTTCCTTAAAAAAGAACCTCTAGAAAAATTTAATTCTTCTATTAAGCTTACTTAGCTAAGTCGTATATTCTTTATATCATAACTAACTTTCTATCTTTCTCATATTTAACCTTATATATGATACGCTTCATCGCACTTTCTCCGCTATCCAGTTCTATCTCCCAATCCAGAAAACCCTGATTCTCCTTATAATTTGCTCCATCATGTTCTAGTAGTTCTACCTTTACAGACTTATCATTAGACACTGGAATCTGGTCTAGGATTTCTACGGATATTTTATTCCGTTTATTATTTTTCAGATTTATGGACCACGCCACTTCTTCTATAATTTTATTTTTAAACATATTCTTCTTTGTATAATCTTTAATTTGTTCCCTTTGCACAACAACTTCAGGATCTGTACCTATAGATATTTCTAGCGTATCCTTAGTTGCTAGCGTATTGATATAAGACTTTCCTTTATAGGTCTTATTGTGAAAAATATTGAGTGGAGCACTCATCAGATCATAAATCTGCCAATCAGCAATGGAGGCAATAAGATAGGCCTTATCAGAAAGCCTAGGGAAAACTTGATAATGAAAATCCGATACAATCTTTTTCCGCTCTATAAATACCTCATAAGATTTTCCTGTACTTGGAATGGTATATGAGTCTTCTAAGACATAGTTTATAGCTGTTCTAGATTCCGACTTTTTTGCCCCTATTATCGTCCTAGTTTTCTTTACTTTCTCTTTCACCCTTACACCATCTATATGATAAGATGATCTTTCATTTCTACTTCCTACAACAACGACCTCTTCAAGTAAGTGACCTTCTTCCAATTCTACAAACTGAGTATTAGCATCATAGATGATTTCTTTAGTTGTAAACCCAGTATAACTAATTACTATTTTCTTCCCTAATGCATCAGGCAAATAAAAACGACCATCTATATCTGTAATGGTACCGTTTCTTGTACCTTTAATAATTACTGATGCACCTATTAATGGCATACCCGACTCATCTATTATTACTGTTGACATATTTTGCCCTGCAGGTAACTCGTAATACACCATATCGGTGTGCTCATAGAAATGATAACTGTTTAGTTTAGGCGTCACTTTATTTTCATCTGGATTAGAGTTTGTAATTGTCAATTTGACATCAGTCCAATCCTCTCCAGTCTTTTGATATACATAAGCCTTTTGGTCTAAATTTATATTGTTATTATCATCTTGGATACGTAAATCATAATATGGCTTCCAACCAGCGTTTTTGATATAATAATTAAGATCTATCTTTTTCTCAGAACTTGCGTTTGTAGCTCTTACCAATAATAACACCTCCGTTCCTTGCTTAGTTTCTGTCTTTGGGTTGTCTTTAAGTTTTGCTTGAACTTGTTTCTTTTCAACATTTAACTGTCGTATTTTCCTTTTCCAATTAAAAATTTCTAATTCTATATTTTTGAGCCTAATACGATAAAGGTCTGCAGCTTCTTTGAGCATCTCTATATCAACTCCAGCTTCACTAGAAGAAAACTTATTGTTCATCTTTATAAGATTTTTCTCTTCCTGGAGTACGCTTATATATGTATCAAACAGTGCCAATGAATCTACTATCTCTTGCAGTCTGTTGTTAGCATCTAATGTTAATTGCGTGTTAGTATTTTCTACATCCTCGAAACTTTCAGTCTGGACAGAAAGAATCTCTATGCCTGGATCTGCTTGTACTTGCATAGATTTAGCATCTAGACCTGAGGGAAGATCTTTAATAGAAACATAAGCGGTATTTTGCATACCAGCTAGATCTAAAGCTCTTGTAACGGAAGCTCCAGTTTCATATAAGGTAACTTCCTTTAAGATTGAGGTTTTTGAGACAGTATCAATTTGAGTAGGAAAGGTAAAACTCAGTAATAAGCAAAAAATGTTGGAAATCATCATAGCATAGATTTTAGTGATAAAATATTTACATATACATGATGACAGAATCAAAGCAATTACATAAAAAAAAAAAGAGATGAAAAACTATAAGTGTTCTTCATCTCTAAATACCAATTAACTACGATTTTTAAATCTCTTTATGTTATTATAAATGTAAAAATATCGTGGTACAATAATCCACTTAGTTATTCGGAGGTGGCAGTGAATGAGCAACTAGTATTAAAGAACTATTAATCTATCTACAAATTTTATAAGAATACAGACAAAGAGAAGAGCAAACACCCTCCTCTTTTCTGTAAACATGGAAACGAAAATTAAAAACTAAGAATTTATTTTATTAGACTTTGTATTCGGCTTTCATTAACTGGAAGTCTTCTAAATCCAGACCATCGTCTAAGTATGTTTCTTCAGTATGTGCAGGAAGCTCTTCTACTTTTCTCAAGTTTCTTTCGATAGCTCGTGTTCTTACCCCTGCATCATCTATAGTCTTAGAAGCTTGCTGCAGCTTAGTCTGCACCTTATCGAGTACTTGTCCAAACTTTCCGAATTCTGTCTTCACAGCTCCTAAGACATTCCACACCTCACTACTTCTTTTCTCTATAGCAAGAGATTTAAAGCCCATCTGTAGAGAATTAAGAAAGGCAGCAAGATTAGCAGGGCCTGCAATCATTATCTTATAGTTACGCTGAAGATCCTCCATTAGTCCCGGCATGCGTACGACTTCTGCATATAAGCCCTCTACGGGTAAGAACATGATTCCAAAATCTGTAGTGTGTGGAGTTTCGATATATTTATCACTTATATCTTTCGCCATTACTTTGACGGTCCTAAATAACTCTTTCTTCTTCTGCGCTATGGTATCTAGATTATTACTATCGTACGCTTCTAATAAGCCCTCATACTTATCCATAGGGAATTTAGAATCTATAGGCAGCCAGATAAAAGCTTGTTTCTTATCTCTTCCTGGGAATTTCACTGCAAACTCTACGTGGTTTCTACTATGTGGAATTGTAGCCACATTCAGTCCATATTGCTCTGGAGTTAATAATTGATCTAGAATATTACCTAATTGTATTTCACCCATAACGCCTCGAGTTTTCACATTAGACAATACTTTCTTAAGATCACCTACACCGTTAGCTAATTGCTGCATCTCCCCTAGACCTTTCTGAACAGATTCTAAATGCTGGGAAACTAGCTCAAAGGATTTTCCTAGACGTTCTTCTAAGGTCTTATGTAGTTTCTCATCTACAGTAGCCCTCATTTTTTCTAGCTGGGTATTATTATCTTGCTGAATAGCTTCAAATCTTGTACTTAATTCCAATCTTGTTTCCCTAAGATTAGTACTTAAAGATTTAGATAATTGTAGAAATTGATTAGAATTTGTTTCCATAAAATTATTCATCTGTTTCTGGAAACCTTGCATCAAACTACCTTGATAATGAGAAAAATTATTTAATCTATCTCCTAGAACTTCTTGATTCGTTTTCGCTACTCTAGATATGTCTTCTCTATTATTCTTAAACTCTACGTTCATTTTGTTCTCTAGATGATTTCCTCTATCAATTATAGAAGACTTGAGATGAATCAAGTCAGAGGAATAATCTTTATGCGACCTAGTGTAAAGCAGTATTATGATGATCAATAATAGAATTACAATTAGACCTAAGGTAAGATACACGATATCCATATATATTGTTTTGTGTGTAAGGCTTAGGCTATCTGCTGAGCCATTCTGTTGTGAAATCTAAAAGGGATGTGAAGGGACTCTAGAAAATTTCTAAATGTTCCTAGTCTTTTAGTGAGATAGAACTCTTCTTTGATAAGATTAAGTAAGGATCTTCTGTTAGCTATCTCCTGTCCAGGGAAAGCTTTAATTAGCGCGTTTCTAAGCTCTACTAAATGATGAGCATCTATACTAATTACATATTCAAAAAAACTGTTCCCAAACAGATCTCCCTTAGACTTTGAATAATCTTTACCTAGTATTAATAGGTTTCCTTCTGTATTGATTCCGATGTTCCAGTCTGCTTTCATATTATTAGATTTTATTAATAAGTGATTAATTATTAATTACGATCCAAATATGAATTTTACCGTGCACTCTATCTGCACGATAATACTAAGCATAGAAATTAGGAAAGAATAATTACGATAGACTAAGAGTGATATTACAAAAAAGAGCCTTCCTGAAACAGAAAGACTCTTTATATTTTATGTTGTTAGATACTACTAGTTAAACAAAGCAACTTTCCCTAGAGGAATTCTTTGCTCATTATTGATAACCTCTAAAAGGTAAGTGCCCGTAGATAAGTTATAATCTCTTAGATCTAATTTTTCCGTATCTCCATCATTTCTATGGCTTAGGTTTACTCTAGCAACCTTCTGACCATAAATATTGAAGATTTCTAATGTAGGCTGCTCATAAACACTTAAATTATTACTTGTAAGGTTTATCTCACCGACTGTTGGATTTGGAAATACAGTAAATCTATCTGAAAGTCCAGCGCCATCAAAGTTGATACTTCTTATTTCAGAATATTCAGCATATCCATCTATATCTATAGATCTCAGTCTATAGAATACATCTCCTGAGGCATTAGCGTGCATTTGAGCATTCTTATCGCTATAACTGTAACCTATTCTTTCAGATGAATTTCCTGTAGCTTGTACAGTTTCTACATAATCCCAAGAAGCGCCATCATTACTTCTATATATCTTGAAGTGAGAAGCATTGATCTCAGAGTTAGTAACCCATGCTAAATTAGCATCCCTATTTTTCTTTTTTACAGTGAAGTTAGAAAGCTCTACTGGAACAATGGCGAATAATTCGTTACATGTTACCGTACCATCTATTGCTGAAGTAGGAGATATATCATAACCGTCTGTCTCTTGATCACCTGCGTTTCCATCTGGATCTATACTTAAGTTAGTTGTAAATCCTAATCCAAATAAACAAGCATGAGGTCCATCCATGGAACTGTCTAATATCTGAACATCATTTTCCATATCCGGACATGCAGTAACGCCTAAGTCAATTGCAAAGAAAGGAACAGGTGTTCCTGGTGTCATACCAGATGTAATTGTAGCATCAGCAGAATTTTGAAACTGTATTACGTCTCTACCTACTGGACAACCAAAACCTGCAATCTGCGCAGCTGTAAATGTATTTATTTTGTCCCAAGTTCCTATATCCTGATTGCAAATAACTGCTGAAGCGCCTGTTCCTTCTGGAACTAACATGGTAATTAAACTATTACCCCCTGTAATAAGCCCAGATGTTTCCACATCAAAATTAGTAACCATACTTACTTGTACACAGGTGGTAGTTGCATCATCTGGATCAAGCATAGATTCTACTGTATTTTGACCATATAGATTAAATACAGCACAGGTAAAAATAATGAATAATATATTTTTCATATTATAATAATTGTCTTGTCGGTTTAAGGTAATTGTTGATTAATAGTGAATCCCAATAGATTAAGAAAGTTCCCTGGATAATTTAAGATTGTATTTCTGATTAAATCACCATCATTGTTAGAACCTGAAAATCTTACTGTTCCATCTAAATTCACATCTGCTATATCATATGCATTATAAGAGAAACCTAACAGATTAAGGAAGTTAGAACCATTCCCTAAAATAGCATTTCTTACTACATCAAAATCATTATCAGTTCCAGTGTATTTAATATTATCATTACCACTTGAGTTTCCAGCCCATAATCCAAATACAGAAGCACCCATATCTTCTTGTGCATTAAATCCAAAAACACTAACACTACCGTCTGTAAAATCTTGGAACGTGTTTACTCTATCTAGTGACTGCGTTGCACTAGACATAACTCCTAGATGATTTCTATGTCTAACAGACACGAAATAATCAGAAGGTCCGAATCCACTCATTTTAATAGGGTTCATATCTGTACCTACAATATCTCCATCTCTCTGCAGAAGCGCAGATTGTGAAGACACTACTGTAGAATTATCCGCCGCATCTCTTAGCTCTACAATCACCCAATCAACTATATCATCGTCCGTACCTGTTTGGTCGAAATCAGCAGCTGAACCTACAGCTTCTCCTCCTCCTAGTCCTTCATGTGTATATGTAGCAGAGTATGGTTCCGTTGTAGGAATTAGACCTAATGTTCTTAAATCATCATTCATGTCTGTTCCGTTATAAGGGCCTGACAAAAATACTCGAGGAGATAATTCTACAAAATCTAAAGCTGCACTAGAACCTACAATAAAAGATCCTACTTCAGTAAATGCTGCTCTTGACTGTGTAAAAGGATCAGCTCCAGTACTTGCAGCTAAATCATTATATAAACCATCATAAGCTCCAGCCGCATATCTAGCAACTGTGTTTGCATTTGCATCAAAATCTGTTAATTCATCAGCTGTTACCCATTGTGGTGTAACCGTAAGGTCAGAACCACCAGCTACACTTTCTGTTACTATCCAGCTTGCATCTACAACTTCATCAGCTAATATACTTCCTGTAATGGTACCATCATCGTGTGCATTTTCCATTACTCTTACGCCTTTGTCATCTGCTGCTCCAGCTTCGACCAGCGTAACAGGATTATAAGTAGACTGATCAAATCCCACAGGATATTCGAAAGTTGTTGCACCTTGTTTTACTAGTTGACCAGTAGATCCAGTGACTACATATTCGTTATCATCATAATCTTCTATAGTCCCTGTAGCAGATATAACTAGATTATTTATATCTAAGATAATTTGATTATCATCAGCAAGAAAGGTCAGTTTATTATTTACTGACATCTCATCAGCTAATAGCAAATCTGTTGAAGCTTTATTAAGCTCGACTAGTTCAAGTACTGCACCACCAGATGTAATTGTCTGATCAGCATTACCTGAAAAAATTACTTTTGAATCTACAGCAGATGTTATAGTTGCACTGTTAGTTAAGTCCCCTTGTACCTCTATAGTACCACTATTAGAAATCGTTCCAGTATCATTTATGATATCCGTCTCGACAAAGAGGACTGCATTAGATTCTACTGTTATACTCCCTCCTTGATTAAATAGTTGCGCACTAAGCAGGATAGGTAAACATAAACTGCAGAACAGTAATAAATTCTTTTTCATAGAAATTTAATTTTTACAAATGAAAATAACGTTGTAGATTCTAAATATAGTCGATTTTTCGGAAATGACCTAGGTTTTAGTATTTACATACATAACTTAGGCATTAAAACTACAGCTAACGTAGAAAAACCGTTAACTAGACTACTAAATGTGACTGACCTTGTGAAGTATATTTGACAAAAAGGCAATATTGAATAATATCGCACTTTAAATATATAATAACTTAGTAAGATTACCAAAGTCTAACACATAATTATTTACAATAGCTATCTAATTAAAAAAACTGCAATTCTTCATTAAATATAGTTCTCCTAAAATAAAAAGGTAAATCAAACAAATCATAATCTTTAACTCCTAAGTAAAGCTCGCATCTAATTACTAGTTATTTTAAGCCGCAAAGCTATTCTTCTCATAAATACCTGCATTAGTTAATATGATTTTTATACTAATGTATAATATCTTACAAAATGAATCAATCTTAGACCTTTCAGTGTAATGTGCATGAAAACTTTATATTTGTTTATACTTAATGATTAATTACATTTTATGAAAGTAGGCATTCCCAAAGAAATTCGACTAGGAGAAGAAAGAGTAGGAGCAACACCCAAAACTGTAAAAAGGCTTATTAAACAAGGTTTTGAAGTATTAATAGAAAGCAAGGCAGGAGAGAGTGCAAACTATACTAATGACGCTTATGCCGGAGCAGGCGCAACCATTCTCGCCTCAGCAAAAGAATTATACGGTGAGGCGGATATCATCCTAAAAGTAAGAGCGGTTACAGATAAGGAAGTAGATCTATTGCGTAAGGATCAGATAATGCTCAGCTTCCTCAACCCAGCTAATAATGCAGACTTACTAGATGCCTTAGCAAAGAAAGAGGTAAATGCAATAGCCATGGATGCTATCCCAAGAATCTCTAGAGCACAAAAAATGGATGTTTTATCATCTATGGCTAATATAGCTGGATATAGATCCGTAATAGAAAGCGCTAACCATTTTGGGAGATTCCTAAATGGACAAATTACCGCAGCGGGTAAGGTAGAGCCTGCAAGAGTACTTGTAATAGGAGCCGGTGTTGCTGGACTTGCAGCTATAGGAGCTGCTCGATCACTTGGAGCAATAGTCAGGGCCTTCGATACAAGGATGGAAGTTGCAGAACAGATAGAAAGTATGGGTGCAGAATTTCTTACTGTAGATATAGAAGAAGATGGCTCAACTGATTCTGGATATTCTAAGGTAATGAGCCAAGCATTCATAGACGCTGAAATGGAATTATTTTTACAACAGGCATCTGAAGTTGATATTATTATTACGACAGCTCAGATCCCAGGTAGAAAAGCTCCAGAGCTTATTCTCGACTACCATGTCGCAGCCATGAAGCCAGGTTCTGTAATTGTAGATCTTGCAGCATCTTCTGGTGGTAATTGTGTTCTTACAAAAGATGGAGAAATATATACAACAGATAATGGCGTCACCATCATAGGTAAGTTAGATCAACTTCCTGCTCAAGCAAGTCAATTATATGGGAATAACTTGTGTCATCTTCTGGATGATATGGGCAAGAATGACAACTTTCGAATTGACATGAATGATGATGTTGTAAAAAGGGCTATGGTAACCTATAACGGCAAAGTAAATTGGCCTCCAGAACCTCTTCCAGTTAGTCCTCAAAAACCACAAGCTAAACAGCAAGAAAAAACTGCAATAGAAAAATCATCAAAAGAATCAAAAGAAAAATCCGGCTGGTCAAGTATATTGAGTTTGTTAGGTATTGCTGGATTTTTATATCTCGTAGCATTAGTTGCACCGTCTGAATTTATGGGTCATTTTACTGTATTCGTACTTGCAGTATTTGTAGGATGGCAAGTAATATGGAATGTATCCCACTCCCTGCATACGCCATTAATGGCAGTTACAAATGCTATCAGTGGTATTATTATCATAGGAGGATTATTACAAACTCAGTCCTCCCCTACTGACATCATGACCATCATTGCATTTATAGCCATCCTTGTTGCGACTATAAATATTGTTGGTGGATTTTTAGTTACTCATCGCATGCTTAAGATGTTTAGAAAATAAATTATGATATCAGCACAAATACAAACTGCAGCTTACCTTTTTGCGAGTATACTATTTATACTTAGTCTCGGTGGGTTATCTTCTCAAGAGTCAGCAAAACGAGGTGTTTTTTACGGTATACTAGGCATGGTCATAGCAATAATATCTACTGTACTTGGAGAAAATGTTCATGGCCATATTTACATCCTAATAGCAATAGCTATTGCTACCATAATCGGTGTCATTTTAGCTAGGAAAGTAGAAATGACTTCGATGCCCCAGCTGGTTGCTATATTACACAGCTTTGTCGGACTGGCAGCAGTACTCGTAGGTTTTGGTTCTTACTTAGATGCACACACACAAGCACTTACTGGTGTAGACAGAAATATTCATCTTGTAGAAGTATTCATAGGTGTCTTTATAGGTGGAATTACTTTTACGGGTTCGGTAATAGCGTGGGGAAAATTAGAAGGGAAAATTAGATCTAAGCCTCTCGTATATACGGGTAGGCATCTAGTAAATATTTTGTTATTAATCGCGTGTATATTTTTAGGGTATTTATTTACAAAAGAATCAGGTGTCGATGGCATGAATTATCTCTATACTATGACAGCTATCTCTTGCTTTATTGGAGTCATGTTAGTCATGGCAATTGGTGGTGCTGACATGCCCGTAGTAGTATCTATGCTCAACTCATACTCTGGTTGGGCAGCCGCAGCCGCAGGTTTCATGTTGGGCAATGATTTACTAATTATAACGGGTGCTCTAGTAGGTAGTTCAGGAGCCATACTTTCTATTATTATGTGTAAGGCTATGAATAGATCGTTTCTGTCTGTTATATTCGGAGGATTTGGTTCGACACCACAGGGAACAACAAAGGCTATCGAAGGAGAAGCAGTAAGTATAGAACATGATGCAGTCGCAACCATGCTCAAAGAAGCAAAATCTGTAGTGATTGTTCCTGGATATGGAATGGCTGTAGCTAAGGCTCAATATCCTGTTAACAATATGATAGAAAAACTAAAAGAAGATGGAAAAGAGGTTAGATTCGGTATACATCCTGTAGCTGGAAGACTACCTGGACATATGAATGTACTACTTGCTGAAGCTAACGTTTCTTATGATATTGTTTTGGAAATGGATGAGATAAATGATGATCTAGCAGATACAGATATTGTTCTAGTTATTGGCGCAAATGACATTGTAAACCCGGGAGCACTTGATGACGAAAACAGTCCCATTTATGGAATGCCTGTCCTAGAAGTGTGGAACTCTAAACAAGTAATCGTGATGAAAAGGTCTATGGCAACGGGTTATGCTGGTGTTCAGAATCCGCTTTTCTTTAAGGAAAATACTAGAATGTTATACGGTGATGCTAAGATGAGTGTAGAGAAGATCAATAGTAGTTTGTAAATTATAGAATTCAAGGCAATAAGCAGATTTCCCATAATTTAATTTAAATATAATCAATGTAAAGCTTTATGAATATCTAATTTTGTGATAAAAGAAAGGTATGCCTCCTTTAGACAAGGATTTCTTAATGATAACTAATTGACAAATGATTGGTTAAGATTACCTAAAAATCGTTATAGTTCCAGCCTTATTTACTTCCTGATTATTATCAAAGTATTGTATGAAATAAGTATAAACTCCTTGCTCTAGAGTAGTACCATTAAAATGATTTTTACAAATTAAGTCTATGGTCTTTGTAATCTGTAAGCATATGTTTTGACAAATCAAATCCAATATATAATTGCATTAACCCAATAAAGATCAGTTGAATTTTAGGTTTTTAAAATCTTATGTATTACGCGATTTTTTTCATTATAAATTTCTATAAAATACAATCCTGAATCTAGCAAAGACATATCTAATAAAGTGTTTTCAATAAAAATATTTTGCCGTATTGTCTTACCTGTAGCATCTACTAGTTTCAATTTTAAAAATGATCCATAATTAGTAGAGATAGATAAATATTTCATGACTGGATTAGGGTGAAGATTAATCTTATAAGAATCAAACTCATAAACTGAGGTAATTAAATCTTCTCCATCACAGTCTTCATCTACACCATTATTAGCAATCTCTTCAGCATCTGGATTTATGTTGGAATTATCATCATCACAATCCAACCAAAACTCGTATCCGTCTTCATCCGCATCAATAGAAGAAACAAGAATAGTTTCTGTAGTATTCGTAATTACAGGCTCATTAAAATCAAAATAAATACCAGCAGTATTCATAATATTAGTCATCTCTTCTAATGATGGTTGAGTGCAGATTCTAAATGAAAAGTAACCTTGACTTGCAGTAAAATTAGTCGTAGAATCAGGCAGTATGATATCTTCAAATAAGACCTCAAGTGATCCAGTAGATTCGTCGTATAATACCCTATGGGTATGACTTGCACTAACCGGATCAAAACTTTCCCACACTAGATCTGGAGAGAAGGAATCTTCTAACCTAACAAGGAAAGCCGTATCATTACCTGTATTCTGAAAACGTATTGTGTACTGAAGTGTGTCAGAAAATAAGGCATAACTATCATTATAAGCAGGTTGTACAAGTTTATCATTTGGATCGATAGCACAGCGTAATTCCGCCTTATAATCCACCGATGCAATAATAATATCGTTTTCTATAAACTGTGCTCTATTTTCTATAAGTATTCCTACTGACTTTTCGTCAGGCATGACTAATACTGCATCAAATAAAGCTTGTTGACCAGGCTGAAAATCAGTTATCTCCCAACAATATTGCTCCGGAGCGGGCTCTATATAATCCCCATTTATAAAAACTGCTTCCACTCTATTATCTATATTCAAACAATAGGAACCGCTTATAGCCGATGTACCTCTATTTACAATAGAAAGCCACGCGCTGGCATTTCTATTACACCGCATAAGTCCTGATTGCAAATCTACATCTACCTTAGTGAGCTCCATCTTAGGGGTAACCGTAAACTTAAAATTTTCATCAGTCATCTCAGGTACGCTTACTTCATATCCGTCAGTTCCTAGAACTGTCAACCACAGGTTGGTATCTGTAGCAGCGGAAAGAATATAATTATTAGGGATAAGTGGCAAGGCAAAGTTTCCATTTACATCAGTATAAGTTGCTTTAGTACCTGTTGTTATCTTAATTCCAGACAATGGTATATCTGTCAAGTCTTGTACTCCATTATCATTATAATCGACGAATACTTCTCCTTCAATAATGTTATCTCCTGTCTCCTCAGATAACTCTACGAGCACAATATTCGAAAAAGGTGAAATACAACCATTCTCTGATTTTATACTAACACTATAGAATCCTGATTGCTGTCCTATAAGCGTATCCGAAATGAATCCAGATATAAGTTCACCATTGTAGTACCATGCTTTTTCACCTAGAGACATGGTATATAATAATGAATCGTTCTGAACTAAAATTGGTGCGTCTACTACTGGCAACATAGAAACTATCAAAGAATCAGAAAATGGTCCATAACAGCCATTTTGATCTTTGACTCTTACTTGATAAATTCCCGATTCGTATATTTCTATACCGGGCAATGGCAATTCAGAAGGAGACCATTCTAGATCATAATCCATACCTGTTGAAGAACTAACAAGGAGACTTTCTCCTTCACATGCACTAATGCTTCCAACTGGATCAATTGTAGCCTTCGGTAAATCATTATCATAATTCTCAACAAATATTTCCAATGGTATATTATCACTACAAGCTGGACCTCTATAAGCCAAAGCTGAATACAGCCCAGGCTCTGTTATTTTAAGTGAGTCATTTTCTTCTCCCGTAGACCAGATATAATAATCTGCATCTTCCCCATAAGCTCCTAATGTTGGTGAATCAAGCTCACATTTGTAAAAGGTATCAAAAATACGGTCGCCACCCTGCTCTATAGATTTCATAGAAGCTTTTGAATATCCTTTGACAAAATGGATTTCCGAAACACCTACAAAACAAGCTTCTTCTGTATAAGCCTGCACAGATAATTCTAAATCACCTGTTATAGCTACATCAATTGAATTGCCAACTGCTCCATTACTCCATACATATTTGTACTGATCTCCGCTAGCTAGTAATGTAATGGTATCTCCCCAACAGGCTTCTGTAGGAGCTGTAATATTGATATCTTCTTGAGGACAATCATCATCGACACCTATAAGTATAAGGCTACCTTCGAGCGGTAATATACTTGAGCTTCCTCTATGAGATATAGCTGCAAATCTACCTTCAGATCCTAGGTGTATCATCTTTTGTGGTATACCATTTACATTAGGTATTCGGAACTGATCTAATAAGGCATCAGCTTCAGAGTCTATAACATTGAGATAATATGATTTTTCATTGTTTCGATAATCTAGTACATTGATATATCCATTAACAGGATCAACTTCCATTACCCCATATTGATAAGTATGAGGCATTACATCATAGAAATTCCCACTTGATATTGGAGGCTCTACACTCAGATCTAGTATGTCTCCTCTTCTATTATATAATTTTTCATTGGCTATTTCTAGCTCTCCTCTTGTTCCATTTGAGAAAGGAATTTCATCCCTTAAGGATAATCCCTCTGAGCCCACATCGTATCTGACTAATCCGGACTGGCTATATTCATGTCCATATCCATAAATTATATTAGATGATTCATGATAAACTAACGACCTTTTGGTATCCTGTGTAATACGATTTGTTAACTCAGAGAAATCTTGGATATATAATATATCATGTGATTCTGGTCTAGTGAATTTATCTCTTAGAGCGATAACATAATCTTCAGCTTTCTCAGGAATAGTAAGCACATCATTCGTAAAATATGGTCTTGCTACGTATTTATCAAAAGCTAGTTGATATTCCAAAAAGTATGATATTGTATCTAGTATGCCCGAGCTAAGATTAAATCTATGAACCTGATTTAAGCCAAGATAACCTACGTACAGAAATTCAAAATTATTAGAAAATCGTATATCTGTAGGTTCTGCTGACACAGGTATTATCTCTTCAATATCTCCGCTGTACGGATTGATTACTAATATAGAATTTCCAT
>CAYYWZ010000027.1:0-47231 GCA_964475415.1 uncultured Saprospiraceae bacterium
TAATTAAAATATCAGGATTATACTTAAGAATTTGTTCAGATTTTTTCCTGAAAGCTCCTTGACAATTCCAATATATTATTTTCATCAAAGGCTCAATTTGATATTCAAATTAATTTAACATTACAAATAACTAGAATGCACCTTCAGATTACCGAAAATCGTTCTATGTACTGGACATCGATCCGCTATCTCTAGCAGTCTATCTTTTTGAGTGGTATCTAGATCTCCTTCGAACTCCAGTACTTTTTGTATTTCCTCTATTCTTTTTTCTGCTTCGGTACAAGACTCACAATCTTCACGATAAGATCTATTATAGGATAAGTGGACTTTGACATTCTGCAGATCCCACTTCTTTCTTCTAGCATACATCTGTAAGGTCATAGCCGTACATGCACCTAGAGCAGCATTCAATAGTTCATAAGGAGAAGGTCCGAAGTCATTACCGCCTAAAGATTCTGACTCATCAGCAAGTATCCCATGTCTTCCAGCCAAGATTTCCGTGG
Organism: uncultured Saprospiraceae bacterium; assembly: GCA_964475415.1. Taxonomy (GTDB): domain Bacteria; phylum Bacteroidota; class Bacteroidia; order Chitinophagales; family Saprospiraceae; genus CALCMJ01. The sequence continues at coordinate 504 of CAYYWZ010000027.1, forward strand.
TAAATCCTACATTCCCGAGCTGCGCAACTACTTGCTGCTCTGTTGTTAATTTTGCTTTGGCTTCTATATCTATATATCTTCTGACCCATGAAGAGATTACATTGCCAGTGTAATATGCATCATCTTTGTTGGTCAGCATATGATCAGCATGATCCAAGGTCACAAAACTCTTAGGGTGCATGGCAGCATGATATATTTTAGCAGCATTATCTATTCCTACTATACTATCTTGAGGCGAATGCAAAATCAAAATAGCCTTATTAAGATCTTTGACAATCTTATACATATCCTTCGTTCTAAGGTCTTCTAGAAATTGTTTTTTAATTACAAATTTCCTCCCACCAATAGAAATATCAGCACTTCCTTTTTCTTCTATTTCATCTAGATCACAGCCAAACAAATGGGTAACATGTTCTGGTTCTGAAGGAGCCCCCACAGTAGCTACAGCTTGTACAGAGTCTAATTCTTTAGCAGCAAATACAGATGCTGCGCCACCGAGACTATGTCCTACAATGATCTTAGGCGCAGCGTAATTATCTTCTAAGAATTTTGCTGCTGCCTTTATATCGTTTACATTAGTTGTAAAGTTAGTATCAGAAAAAGATCCTTCACTTTGTCCTAAGCCTGTAAAATCAAACCTTAGTACGGCGATACCATTAAGCGTAAGGGATCTAGCAATATGTCTGGATGCATTTAGGTTTTTACTGCCAGTAAATACATGGGCAAAAATTGCATAAGCTTCGGGTTTCTTAGCTAAAGGTAACTCTACCCTTCCAGAAAGTTCAAAGCCTCTTTCATTCTTAAATTTTACATTCTTAATTGCCATAAACTAATCTTTTATCCGCTCTTTAAAAAACTTTTCTAATACTATAGGATATACTTTATGCTCTCCTTTAAAATTTATAAATTCAAATTTCATTCCATGTTGCTCTATAATCCCCTTTACCCAATCTTCTCTTTCCTTAGTAAGGAAAATATCTTTGTCTCCCACAAAATGATACAAGTCTGAACGGTTTATTTTGCTTATTTGATCATCCGTATACTCAATATCTTCTGGAACTGACCCCGCCCAGACAATGCAAACATCAAATTCTGGCATCGATCGATGTATCCATCTCCATAAAGTTGCTGATCCCTGAGAAAATCCAAATAAGATTTTCTTGGCACCTTTAGGCAATTGGCTCAGATAATCATTGTATAGCTTATCGAGATAGTTACAATTATCCTCTATTTCTGAAATTCTATTTTTCTTAGTCATCCAACTTGCTACTGGTCTTCCTGTGACACCTTCCCAATAAAACTTCGATAAACCCTCTGGTGCTACAATTAGATGATCATCTCCAGCCCAGCGAAACTTATCCACCATAGCTTCTGCTATCATTCCATATCCATGACATGCAAACCAAAAGTACCTACATGATGTTATACTATTATCATTGGTATAATACTGTGCAGTTCTAGTAATTTTTATTTCATGTTCTATTTTATTCATATCTGGTACAGATAATTATATATATTTCCAATGTTCATTTTCAGTGAATATAAGTTATAAAGATGTCGCAAGAAAAAAAATATTTAGTCCATCCCGAATACATCATAATCTTTTTAGTACTAGCTGGAGTTACCGCCCTTTTCTTAGGATTTTCGGTTGCATATATGTACAATAGAATCCAGTTCGGTCTTCCTGCTGTCAAATTACCTAATTTATTCTATTTCAATACAATTATCTTACTGACAACGAGCTATCTACTAACTAGGGCTAAGAAAGCTTATCTCGATGATGAGACGGTCAAATATGAAAAGGTACTATGGTATACACTAGGTCTGACGGTACTGTTTCTTGTTCTACAAATCCTCGCATGGATGGAATTACATGCAATGAATATACAACTTAGCGGTTCGGATATGGGGTCCTACTTATACGTAATCTCCGGTATGCACTTTGTCCATGTAATAGCTGGTATTCCTTTTCTAGCATACTTTATATACGTGGCGCATTACAGAATGAAGGAACCAGTAAGCGTTTTAATTTATTTTACTGATCCCAGCAAAAAAAGAAAACTTAACCTATTGACGCTATACTGGCATTTCCTAGATTTCCTTTGGATCTATTTAGTTCTATTTTTTCTGGTCAATTATCTTATCAAATAAGTAGACTATAATGAGGTAATAGATGCTAGGATATATTCTATACCAAAATATAGTGGACTGTCACTGTATTCTAGATTTAATATTTCTATACATATCACTTTTTTTTAACATGTATAAACATTTAGTATCTTTTGGTGTTATTTGTCAGAAAGATAGGATTCTAGCTAGATTCTAAGCTCTAACTATAATAGTCTACTATCTTAATTAGTTATATTTGCATATTATAAAAAAGAACTTACAATGAAAAATATAAAACTCTTACTTCTAGTATTTATAAGTTGTGTACTTCTCTACTCATGTGGATCAGATTCAGGAACAACAATCAAGGGAGAAATTGCTGACGCAACTAATATGACAGCTTACTTTGACAAAACAGGTGCTGATAACATTTCTCAACCTCTAGGTAAAACAGATACAGATGCTAGGGGTTCCTTCAAGTTTAATTTCCCTGAAGGTCTAGATGCAGGTACGTACAGAGTTCGTATAGGAGCTAAATCTGCTGAATTAGTACTTATGGGTACCGAAAAAGAAATAGTCCTAGGTGGTAATCTAAGTGACCTTTCTCAATTTAAATACAACATAGAAGGTTCAGAGTTTAGTAAAGAGTATAATGCTATACTTAACCAATACTATAGTCGAGAGTTACCTGTAAAAGATCTACAAAAAATGCTTATAAATGACTTAGATCCGCTTTTAGCTATGCCTATAGCTATTAAGGTTTTTAAGAATAGTCCGACTTATGCACAGATACACAGCTCTATCTGTTCTAGATTATCTGAAAAATACCCAGAATTAGATTGTACAAAAACCTATGAGCAGATGGTTGCTCAACTGAAGGCTACTGCTGCGAGATCTTCGGGAAAAAAATACAATGTAAAAGTGGGTGACATGGCTCCTGAAATAGCTATGCCTAATCCATCTGGAAAAACATATAAGTTAAGTGACCTTAAGGGGAAAGTTGTCCTACTAGATTTCTGGGCTAGCTGGTGTGGACCTTGTAGACGGGCTAATCCTCATGTTGTGGAGACTTATAATAAGTATAAAGATCAGGGCTTTGTGGTGTTCAATGTTTCTCTTGATGGCCTAGATACAAGGACTAAATCCAGACTTAAGACTGCGGAAGCCATTGACAAAAAGATGAAAGACTCTAAGAGAAGATGGATAGATGCTATAGCTAAAGACAAACTAGCTTGGGATTATCATGTTTCTGATCTAAAGAAATGGGAGTCTTCTGCTGCAAAAGAATATGGTGTAAGAAGTATACCTACAACTTTTCTCATAGATAGAGACGGTAAGATTGCTTCTCTCAATCCCAGAAATAACTTAGAAGCTGAATTACTGAAGTTTTTGTAAGATAAAAGGCTATAAAAGTTTAAAATAGATCATTTAAGATTAACGTCTGAGTGATCTATTTTTTTGTCCTATTGTCTAGCTTTTATTTCCGCACATAGTATACCACAGGCTACCGCAGCATTAAGTGATTCTACTGAACCAAAGGACGGTATTTTGAATGTTTTACTAAGTATTGCCTTTGTTGATGCTTGCAAACCTTTTCCCTCGTTTCCTATAACTAGTATTCCCGCAGGAACACTTTCTACATCAAAAATATTTTTTCCTGACATATCTGCACCATAGATACTAACTCCGATCTTTCTTAGATCTTCCGCATCCATAGTATGAAGTCCTATCTTAGTCAGCGTACCCATAGAGGATTGTACTACCTTAGGATTATAAAAGTCGGCAGAACCTGCAGATCTTATTACAGCAGAAAAACCAAACCAAGCGGCTATTCTTATAATATTTCCCACATTTCCTGGATCTTGGACATCATCAAGGTAAATAGCATTACACTTAGCTATTTCTTCGACATCTAGACTATAATTTAGCTTTTGTAAAACCATCAAGACATCTGAAGGATTTCTAAACCCTGAGATCTTAGACATGTTTTTTTCAGTGGCTTCTACTATTTTATATGGGATATCTGATAATAATGTTTTATTTTCACCCAACCATGCTGAAGTAGCTATAAGATGTTCTATATTAAGGGACTTATTTATTACGAATTCTTTACATATCTTATCTCCTTCTGCAATGAAATTGTTATATTTTTTTCGAAACTTTGCCTGATGCAACGAACGAACGTATTTTTCTAAAGCTATAGACCACTTATGTATCATGAATAATAGAATATATGTAAAAAAGAAAAATGCTAATCTATTGTTAATTAGAACATTTTAAAAGCTCAAAAATAGAAAGTAAAACGTTTTTGTTTCGTAAAATTCTACATGAAGATATTTTATTTCATCATACTATCCTCTATATTCTTTGCTACTTGTTCTCCATATAAGTACCTAGCAGAGGACGAGACCCTTCTCGCTGAGAATAATATCAAATTCGTAGATGGAGAAAACATAGATAACAAATCAGACTTCAGACTAGAGTTAGATACCTATATAAAACAAAAACCCAATACAAATTATCTATGGTTTTTCCCTAGAGAAACTTTCTACTACAAAAACAAATTTAAAACTGCTGCTGAAGTTCCTAGTATCTATGATGAACAACTAGCTATAGCCTCAGCTGAAACTTTACAAAAATATCTTAGGAATGTAAAAGGCTATTATGACGCAGAAGTAAGTTATGAAGCTGACTCATATAATAAAGAGACGGCAGTAGATTATATTATAACGACTGGCAAGAGATACACAATCAGAAGTATAGAGTATATCGGTGAAGATACTGGTGTTATCAACGAAATAAAATCTATAAAAGCTGAATCTATCATACAGCCTGGATTACCTCTAGACGCGGACCTCTTCAATAGTGAGAAATCTAGATTAGTTTCTTATCTACAAAACATAGGATATGCTAACTTCAACCCTAGCTATCTAGAAGTAAAAGGAGACAGCTCTAATAATGACAACACAGTAGATGTTTTTATAAATATCAAAAAGCCTACTAACATTGAGAAATTTGTCAAATACTCCATTGGTGAAATAAATGTATACACAGATTTCCACCAAGATCAAGACACAAGTTTATTGAGTAATACAATCTTGTTTGATAAAAACTTTAGAAAAGAACAATCAGAATATGTTATCAAGCCCAAAGCAATCAACAAGGTCGTGTTCGTCCAACCTGGAGATCTTTATAACAGAGATGATCGTTACAAGACGCTGAGAAAACTATCTGATCTAGGAACCTATAAGTTCGCTAATGTATCTCCATTTATCTTACCTGGAAAAGACTCTCTCATTAACTATAATATTCTCTTAACTCCACATGAAAAGAAATATGTTACTGACCTAGGATCTAATCTATTCTATTCTACAATTAATACTTTATCAAGAAAATTGTTTGGTTTTTCTGTAGGTGGGGCTCTCCAAGATAGAAACTTTTTTGGAGGAGCTGAGAGCAATAGATTGTCAGCAGAAATAGGTTTTGAATTTGAGATTCTTAACAATAGCCTTAGTACTAACACCCTAAGTATTTCTCTACAAGACAATTTAGAAATACCTAGATTTGTAGATTGGATAGGCTCTGTAAAACTTCTCAAAAACACTGGCTTACTTAGACCTAAATGGTATCAAGATATCAAAGACGACACCAAAACAAATATAGGAATTGGCTATAGTTTTCAGCAAATCCTTAACCAATATAATATTTCGGTTATTAATGCATCTTACGGATTTACCTACCAACCTAACAAAGATGAGAAGCTAGATCTCATCCAGATAGGACTAAATTGGTTCAACTATGATCTTAAGCCAGATTTCATAAATAATGTTATTCAAGATAATCCGCTTCTGCAGAGAAGTTTTGAGAATGCTTTTATATCTGGCTTCCTCTTCCAAGAGCTTTCGTATTTTAAGAAGTCTGTCATATCTCCTAGAAGCACTTGGGCTTTTATCGGTTCTTTTGAGATATCAGGCTTAGAGACCTACATTGCAAATTCATTATTTAATGTTGCTACTGGCTCTGATGACACATGGAAAATATCCGACGACTTACAGTTTGCTAACTATGTACGTCTGCAACTAGACTGGCGGAATTATAGGAAGGTGACACAACAATCCGTTTTTGCCTCTAGATTTTATTTCGGTATTGCTGTCCCCTATGCTGATGATATTGTTAATCCTTATATTAAACAACTATATGTAGGAGGACCTAACAGTATAAGAGCATGGCAGTCCAGAGAATTAGGTCCAGGAAGTTATTCAGAAAAATTACTTAATCCTGTACGAGGACAAGCTTTCTATCAAACTGGAGATCTGAAGCTTGAATTCAATTTTGAATACAGGTTCGATATGTTCTGGCTCTTTGAAGGTGCATTTTTTCTAGATGGTGGAAATGTATGGACCCTAAGATCAGATGTGGATCGTGTAGGTTCTAAAATTAGTAGTAATTTTATAGATGATATAGCCTTAGGAATCGGCTGGGGACTTAGATGGGATCTTACCTATTTTGTTATTCGATCTGACTTTGGATATCCTCTGCGCTACCCTTTTGATGATCTGGGTAAGCAATGGAACTTCGACTATGTTGGTTTTGGTAATGTAAATATTGCTGTAAATTATCCATTCTAAGCTATCCTATAAAGACCGTCTTCAATTCGTCTTAACCTTGCTTCTCTTGATTAGAAGATTTAAGGATTTCAAAATAAAAAGCCAGTTTAAATCCTTAACTGTTAATAAGCTATAAAGAAAACTCAAAATGAAATTTAAATGTACAGTAAGCATTAATGCCTCTATAGAACAAGTAGTATTACTATTTGATAACGTAGATAATCTTCATCATTGGCAAGAAGGATTTATAAGTCATAAGTATCTAGCTCACAAGTCTCCTAATAATCATTCCAAGGCTAGGTTAGTTTATAAAATGGGTGGAAAGCCTATGGAACTTATAGAGACTATCCACACTAAGAACTTACCTGAAGAATTATTTGCTAGCTATGAACATATCCATATGGACAATACTATGCTTAGTTCTTTCGTCTCTATAGATGATAAGCTCACAAGGTTCAATGTAATAATAGAATATACAGTCTTCCATAGTTTCTTACCTAAGATGATGGCAAAGTTTTTTCCTGGCATGTTCAGAAAACAAACTCAAAAATGGTTAGATAATTTCAAGATTTTTGTAGAATCAGAATCTAGTAAGGATTAAAAAAAATTGACATAAAAGGCCCACTAAAAATACGCTCGCAATTAAGTAAACATACTTCGTCTACCGTACTTACTACAGATGGGACATTTTTTAGGATCATGACCACGAGCAGGGCAATATTCTCTACCAAAAAATATAATTTGAAGATGTAGCTTATTCCACAATTCTTTGGGATACAATCTTTTCAGATCTTTCTCGGTTTTTACGACATTTTTCCCTGTACTCAATTTCCACCGATAAGCAAGTCTATGAATATGCGTATCTACCGGAAATGCGGGAATCCCAAAAGCTTGGGATACAACAACAGATGCAGTCTTATGCCCTACACCTGGCAACTCTTCTAATAAGGCCATGTCTTCCGGTACAGCACCATCATACTTTTCTATCAAAATTTCAGAAAGCCTATGTATAGCTTTAGACTTCTGAGGAGATAAACCACAGGGTCTGATGATTGCCTTGATTTCCTCTACCTCTAGTTTCACCATATCGAAAGGATTATCTGCCTTAGCATATAATGCCGGTGTCGTCTTGTTCACCCGAACGTCTGTGCATTGCGCTGATAACAACACTGCAACAAGAAGTGTATATGGATCTTTATGATTCAGAGGTACGATCATTTCAGGATAATTCTTTTCTAAGATCGATGCGATATCATTAGCTATTTCTTGTTTGGTCATAAGGTGTCAGTCTATAGATAACAAAAACTGGATCGTATCTACACCATCCGCATAATCACTCAAGTTAGGTTGCTGAGCAGAACCTAAAGGTATAAGCTCTAAGCCTTCTACTTCAGCATTAGATACCACACATTGTATCTCATCTTTTTGTTCTTGCAATTGTTTTTCTAGCAAATTCAGATCAGAATACTCTTCATAATGTAGACAGGCTATTCGCGAAGCTATAGCTTTGTCTTTTCGTAAAATTATTTTATTGTTCGTAAGAAACTCATCCTTATTGAGCAGGTATATTGCAAAATTATAGTCGTAATTATTTTTGTATTTATTGTGGTGGATCATTTCACTATCCTTAAGAAGATGATCCATTAATAACTCTCTTTTGTAATCCTTAGGTAGGTATACCTTCGATACGTTTCTACAACCTAGACCGAAATAACTAGAAACATCACTAGAAAACTTACCTAGATCTTCCGCAGATTCCTTACCATCTAGTATAGCTACTGCATTTCTATTCCTTCTTATGATGTGAGGATATTTAGAAAAATAATAATCGAAGTATCTGCTAGTATTATTACTACCGGTAGCAATAACACCATCTATATTTTCTAAACGATCTACCTGCTCGAAATAGCTTGCCGATACAGGATGTTTCTCTATCATGCATTTCAGTAAAGCAGGGATCAATACCTGATCTTTCTCCGAGTACTTTACTACACTTAGATTGTCTGTGAGAAAAATACATATAATATCATGTAGTCCTACCAGCGGAATGTTCCCTGCAGGTACTAAGCCTATCCGCTTCTTTGATACTATATTATCTAGATGATATTTTTCTATCCACGATAAGAGTAAATCTTTGTTTAAAAACTTGTGGGCTATAGCTTCTAGAGACTTGTAAGAATTCTCTTTGACAAACCAGGGATTCTTTTGATAAGCTGATATCACTGAGGCATCTATACGTTCATCACCACGCAAAATTAAGTTTCCCAAATAATCGAGTGCTTCTATTTTTTCTTGTAACTGCATTACTCCATTTGTTCTTTTCTATAATGTAGATAGTGTCTCCACTTTTCTAATAGCTCATGCATATCACTAGGAAGATCAGAGTCAAAGGTCATCTGCTCCTTGGTATGCGGATGAATAAAACTTAAGGACTTAGCATGAAGTGCCTGCCTAGGCATCATCTTAAAACAATTTTCTACAAAATGCTTGTACTTACTGAATACTGTTCCTTTGATAATCTTATCACCGCCATACTTAGCATCAGAGAAAATAGGATGATGCTTATGCCCCATGTGCACACGTATCTGGTGTGTACGTCCTGTTTCTAATCGACACTCTACAAGGCTGATATAATACATATCCTCTAAGACCTTGTAATGTGTAATAGCCTCCTTTCCATCTTCGCCATCTGCAAAAACATATTGTTTTACACGATCTTTAGGATGTCGACCTATATTGACATCTATAGTTCCTTCTGGTTCATCGAAATTACCCCAGACTACTGCTTGGTAAGTTCTATGTATAGAGTGATCAAAAAACTGTTTCGCCAGATGGGTCATAGCATACTCTTCCTTAGCTATAACCAACAAGCCCGAAGTATCCTTATCGATACGGTGTACTAGCCCAGGTCTGTCCATAGAGTTACCTTCCATCACAGGAATTTCCTGTTGTTGCAAATAGAATCTCAAAGCATTCACCAAGGTACCTGATCTATTACCCACTCCCGGATGCACTACAAGTCCTGCTGGCTTATTCACCACTAGTAAGTAGGCGTCCTCATATACTATATCTAAGGGAATATCTTCTGCTATTACATCTCCGAGATAATCTGGGTGTTTAGGTATAAGAACAGATATCGTATCATTAGGTCTGACCTTATAATTCGATTTTATTTCTTTCTCATTGACTTTTATAGCTCCTGACTTGATGGCATTCTGCACCCTATTTCTAGATATATTATTCAGTCTATCCATCAGGTACTTATCTATTCTTATCTGAGTCTGACCAGGATCTACCTGTACAATAGTCTCTAGGAAGAGGTTGTCCTCTGTCTCGCCTAACTGCTCTTCTGTTTTTTTGTTTTCCTCTTCCATAATTTTTAGAATATGATACTCAGACCTATTTGGTATCTAATCATATCTGTTGCTGATTTTTCAAAATCCAATAAGTCTAAAGCGAACCCGCCTGTTGTTTCCCCATTTTCTACGTAATATTCTGATACTAGACCTGGCTGAAAAATAAATTGAGTATTAAGTGCATAATTTCTGAAAACAAAGGTCTGAAAGCCTACACCGAAACCATAGCTAAGATTCATACTGAATTCTTCTACATTGTAAGATAAATTTTGCCCGCTAGAGATATCATTAATATTGACAGAAGTAAGAAAACTTCTTAACCCTAGGTAAGGTTGAATATAAGGCTCTATTTTCCAGAAATAAAAGTTAGGAAAATACTTAAAAGAAAAATCTACACCTATCATACTCGTACTTGCAGTCTCTCGTTCTGTAGCAAAGTCTAAACTAGCACTAGATATTCCAGAATAATAGAAATCTATTCCTGCAAATATCGGCGTACTTTCTCTTATCTGCTTATACAAGCCTACAGAAACGCCTACCTTCTTATCAGGTAGATTAGTACCAAACATATTAACTGCATCTAAAATCTCTATAGAAAAATCTGCTATCCAGGTATCTGGCGTAAACACATCTACATTACTTCCATTATACTCGTCTACATATTCTACATCCTGCCCTACCAGTTCTTGCTGTACTAGCATTAAAAACAAAGTCAAAAAGATTGTGAATAATTTATATTTTATAAAACTCATATTACTATTTTTGAGTCGATGTACAAAGATGACTATAAGATGTTAAAAAGTCATCATATGATTGGCTTAAATTAATTCTTGATCCCTACAGTTAATACTTTTTTATGAAAAAAATATCTTTTAACTCCATCTGCGCTAAGGAAATACAAGATCCTAAAACCTCAAAACCACATATTTTACCGCTTTATGCTACTTCTTCCTACGTTTTCGAAGATACTCAGTTCTGTATGGATGTGTTTGCTGGTAAGGAAAAAGCTCATGTCTATTCTCGTTATGGTAATCCTACCATAGATGCTGTGGCCAACAAGATCGCAGCACTAGAATCCTATAATATGGAGGATAAAACAGCACAAGCTTACCTAACTAGCTCAGGGATGTCAGCTATTTTTACAGTTTTATCGGGCTTACTACAACAGGGTGACAAGGTCCTCACACAAGGAAACTTATACGGAGGAACAACTGAGTTATTGCTAAAGATTTTTAAAAAGCTAGGAGTAGAACCCATTTTCATAGATCTCAAAGATCAAATTACACTAGAACAAAATTTAACACAAGATCCTGCTATCAAACTTATATATCTGGAAACACCAGCTAATCCCACGTTAGCATGTATAGACCTTGACAAACTTAGCGCAACGGCACAGGCTCATAAGATTATTACCGTAATAGACAATACTTTCGCCACTCCTTATCTACAACAACCGCTAAGTCATGGTATAGATATCGTTATACATTCCACTACTAAATATCTTAATGGTCATGGAAATTCTATTGCCGGAGCTATCATTACTGCTAATGAAGACTATGCATATCAGATCTGGACAGCACTTAAACTTACTGGTGGAAACTGCAGCCCTTGGGACGCATGGCTCTTGCATAACGGACTGAAGACCTTGCCTCTCCGTATGGAAAGGCATTGCAATAATGCACTAAATATTGCAAGGTTCTTAGACGAACATAAGAAGGTAATTACTACCAACTATCCTGGACTTGCAGAACATAGTTCTCATGATATTGCGAGTCATCAGATGAATGCTTACGGAGGCATGTTGAGCTTTGAGTTAGCGGGCGGATTAGAAGCAGGGATACGGTTTCTTGATAACCTTAAGTTCTGTACGCAGGCTCCTACCCTTGGCGATATAGATACTCTGGTATTACACCCTGCAAGTAGTTCTCATATCAAAGTCGCTAAACCGCTCAGAGAAGCTAATGGAATTACAGATGGATTGGTACGTATATCAGTAGGTATAGAAGATGTCCTAGATATCATTAATGATTTAGAACAAGCAATAGGCTAAGATAATTTTTATGATTTGGGTGTGCCCCTCGCCTCCCTTACACTTAGGCTCTTCACCTCAGGTCGCAGTCCTACAAGCGCGTTGACACTTGGTCCCCAGCTACGCACTAATGCTCTGCACGGACTGCTCACTACGCTCGCCCTCTCCGGGTTGCTCACACAAGTCTATCACTAGATCTAAACTCAAGTTCGACTAAAGCTTTATCCTTAAATCCGGAAATGCGATTAATAATTATTTAAGAATAAGAGAAATTACAAAACATCTATAACTAAGGATACACGTGTTCCTATAGGTTCTCCATTATTATCCTTAAGATCTTCAAATGCAATCTTAATAAACCGTTCGTCTCCTTGCTTAAGTAATTCTATTCGCTCTTTAATTATTTTTATGCCTAGGGACTTGTGTTTCCCTTTAGATTTGATCCTAATTTCTTCTGCCTTCTTTCTACCTATACCATTATCCTCTACAGTACATTTTACTTTATCTTGACCAACTGCCTCAAAATTTATGGTAAGATTCTTTGGACCTTCTTTATGGAAAAGACCATGAACGATTGCATTTTCGACAAATGGCTGGACCATCATACTAGGTATATTTACGATAATATCATTAAGTTCTGAAGATTGATTTATAGAATACGTGAAATTTCCATCGAGACGCAACTGTTCTAAACTTAGATAATTATCTAAGAGCTTAATTTCATCAACTAACGAAATATTTGCTTGCTTAGATGACTCGAGATATCTCCTCATCAGTGAAGCAAACTGATGTAGATATTTTGAAGCATCATCACTCTGATTAGAATCTATAAGATATTGTATGGTATTCATACAGTTAAAAAGAAAATGCGGATTCATCTGAGATCGTAAAGCTTGTAATTCTAACTCTGCAAACTTTTTATTAATCGTCGTTTGCAGTTTTGCATCAGATCGAATTTTCTTCACTCTGTTTATATAGATAAGATAAGATAATAGAGCTAAGAGTAGGAGACCTATAATAAAAGAACTCGTCCGTTTATGCCATGGTTGCTCTATAGAGAAATCTAACTCAAAAACCTTCTTACTTCTCATGCCAAGCAAGTCTACAGCTTGAGCAGCAAAACGATAATTTCCTGGAGCAAGATTGAAGTAATTAGCTGTATTATCACTAGTCAAAGTTTTATTTTCGACACTACCCGTAAGAGAATATTGATACTTTAGACTATTTAATTCTTTAAACGATACTCCAGCAAAGACAAACTGGAAATTATTATCATCATTTCGAAAATTAGTATTCTGACCCTTGGAAATCACTTTGCCATTGACAAGTGTAGACTTGTGGTATAATAAGGGTAAATCATTTACAACTGTTGTATCACTAGGGTCGACTACATTTACACCTGTCTTAGTTCCGGTATATACTTTATCCTCATCATGATAAAGACATTGTACCTCACTTGACATCAACCCAACAGACTGACTTAGTTTTCTAGCTAATATAAGTCTTCCATTATGATCAACATTAAAAACAGTTATACCTTTGTTACTCGATAACCATACTTCACCATTCACAATTTCTATATCGCTTATGATTTCACCATTTGTAGAGCTCGCAAATATCAATTTATCCTTAGAGATATATGCTAAACCATAACCATCAGTTCCTATCAATATAGTGGTATCAAACTTGACTATATTTGTGATTTTCATGTTGAGTTCTTGCTCGTATATTCTAGTGGTCAGCAAGGAATCCAATTGCAATCTGAATAGCCCATTATTAGCCCCTATATAGCAAACAGAATCAGATACTTGACAGATAGAACTCGCCGATATATCTAAATTAATGACAGAACTTTTTTCAAGATCTTGAACAGGCATATAAACTAACCTCTGATTGTTTGCTATAAGAAATGCTTTAAATTTATCAGAATAAAATACATCTTTTACAGCAATTGGAGCCGAGGATTTTGCCTCTAACAAAGTCTCCTCATCTACTAAATTTTTAATCTGTTTTTTGTCCTTATCAAATAACAGGATATCATACTTAGTACAAATAATAAACTTGTCTTTATAAGGTACTATTTTATAGATTTTATTATCTCTTATTTTAGAGGCTTGTCGAGCAAAACTTTCAGAATTTATATTCAGAATTAATTGACAAGATTCACCACTGTTTTGATAAATATTACCTTCCCAGTCACAGAAATATTTCGCGTTTCCATTTCCAAATATTTCTACAATATTCTGATCATCAAAACAAGTTATACTAGCTATACTTCTATTTTCTGCTCTAATGAAAACAACTCCTTTGTCCTGAGTACATATCCATCTGTTGGATTGTTTATCTATAAAAGCTTTATTGACCAACATATCGATTCCTTCATCTTGAAATACTAATTTATCTATTAAATTGAATTTATCATCATAGACTACTGTCCCTAGGTTAGTTTGTACTTCTAAAAAATCTCCTAATCTTGTAACATAGGCGTGATCTGGAAGAGTGTGGAAGTAATCACTAAAGGATAGATCAAAGACTTTATTTGTTTTAGTATTTACAAGTACTATATAATGGGGAAGAAAACTTCCATCTTTTAATTTTATATGTCCCAGGTTAAAGGAGGCTAAATCACCTGCTGCTCTCTTATTAGATGAGGTAATCAACTTATTTCTTGTCGATTTAGATAACACACTTACATGCTTACTACTCCCTATAAGTAATGAATCATTTTTTAGCACTATCTTCGATGGGAACATAGACAAAACATAGCCAAGACCTCGATTAGACCAATCAAAATCTAATCTTAAAGAATCATTTTCTAAGGTAAAAACTTTATTTCCATGAAAACAGAATTCTATTCTATCTTCATAAAAACTAGAGGAATAATATCCTCTTTTCCTTAATTTATCAGCAACAGGAATATCATAAACTTTATCATTTTCTAGATATTGCAATCTATCTCCATTTGCGAATACCCAGATCCTCCCTTGTTTATCTTCTGCTAAATCCCATACGTCATTAGTCTGCAATCCGTCTTGTACGGTAAATGTTTTGAATTCAGAACCGTTATACTTACTTATACCCTTATCTGTAAAAAACCATATATAGTTTTCAGAGTCTTGGATACAACCATATACATTATTAGATGGTAATCCATTCTGTACGGTCAACTTAGTATATCTTACATTCTGAGTTACACCTAAAATAGGATTAGCCAAAAAGAAAACAACGAACAAAATAATTAGCCTTATCATTAGAGATGATTCAGGGCTTCTAAAAAGTCTTTCTTCCTTCGGTTAGATACCGGTACCTCATACTCGTCTGACAAAACAACAATACCTTCTTTTTTATAGGAACTAATATATGCCAGATTTACGATATAGGATTTGTGCGTAGAGAAAAAATCATATTTATCTAAGAGTGAATTAAATGTTCCTATGCTATATGAACTCATAAAATTTTTATCCTTACATACAATATTTGTATAACCTCCTTTGCCCTTACAATACAAGATATTATTAAGATCTAAGAAAATAATCTCATTCTCAAAAGGTACTGCTATCTTTTTACTAGAATCATTTTTTAGAGCAATATTTTGCAAGAGTTGTTTATTTCTAAGGAGTTGATTTTTCTCTTCTACTCTCTTAAATGCATTCAACGTTGCCTTAAGAATATCCTCATCAGAAATAGGTTTCATAACATAACCTATCGCACATAGATTGATAGCGTCTATAGCATATTCATTATACCCTGTTACAAAAATTACTTCGAAAGATGGATTAGGAATTTTCTCTAAAAACTCAAACCCTGTTTCCTTAGGCATAGAAATATCTAAGTATACCAAATCAACAGATTCTCTCAATAATAATGCTCTACCAGCATCAGCTGAATCTGCTATCCCCACAATTTCTATATTGGGCAATAACCTTGATAATTTAGATTCTAGTAAAAGCCTTGAAGCCCTTTCATCATCTATAATTACTGCTTTAACGTTCATACTTACTTGACCTTTCTATTCTTAAGTTATAGATCTAATTGAATTAAAAAGAGGTTTGAAAAACTTATTGGACTATAAAAATTAAAAACCCAAAAATCATCAAAAGCTCACGACACTACTCATAAAGATAATGCTCATCTCTCAGTATAGCACCTCTAAGACCTAGTTCTACTGCTCTTACATTTTCTAACTTACCATCCTTACATTCGAACTTTATGATGGTTCTAAATCTATGGAAGCCTATGTGTCCACAAGCTCCAGGATTGATGTGCAAAAGATTTATCTTTTTATCGGGCATAACCTTGAGAATATGAGAATGACCACAGATATATAAGTGCGGCATCTTGTCTTTTAATAACTGATGTACTCTAGGCTTATACCTTCCGGGATACCCACCTATATGCGTCATAAATACAGTTACCCCTTCACACTCCCACTCCAGATTAAGTGGCATCCGCTCTCTTACATCGCCTCCATCAATATTGCCATAGACGCCTCTCAACGGGGCTATAGCTTCTAACTTATCTATAACTTCAACTGAACCAAAATCTCCTCCATGCCAGATCTCATCAGCATCTTTGCAATGATCTAGAACATCATCACCGCAATAGCTATGCGTATCTGATATAAGTGTTATTTTTTTCATCTCATTCCTATTATAGATTACAATATAGAATATTCTTATCATAAAATTATTCTGTTCAATATTGTATCTTAGTTTAACAAAAATTGTGTAATGAAAAATTTCATGTTTACAGCTCTTCTTACCGTCCTACTAAGTTTCAATGTATCAGGACAAGTCAAGGATACGCTATTCAACAAGTTCGAATCAAAGACCTTATTAATCGATGGATATAAGATAAATGTAGAATCCTTAGGAAGTGGAGATCCTATTTTCTTTTTTGCTGGTGGACCAGGGAATTCTCATGACTATATGCAAGGGAATTTCGGTCAGTACTATAAGAGTCATCAGGTTGTATTTATAGATATGCTCGGCAGAGGTCTTTCTGATGATGCAAAAGACATCTCTGAATACTCCATAGCTAACGATGTCCATATAGCTGAAGAGATAAGAAAACAACTAGGTCTAAACAGAATATCTCTTGTCGGCCATTCCTATGGCACGGTTGTCGCACAGGCCTATGCTATTGCTCATCCAGAAAACGTAAATAGAATGATGCTCATTAATGGATTTCATAGTGGAGAGATGTGGCAAGCAAACTGTGATAGTTACAACCATTATTGTAAAACTCACTTTCCCGAATATTGGACCAAAATTGATTCTATGAGATCACTCGGTTACGTTTCAAGTGATCCGGCCTTCAGCAAACTATATGGTAGTGTTCCTGTAAAATATGTCTACTATCACAATACTAAACTGAAACAAAATGTACCTAGTTACAGTTATAGGGGCTGGGCACCAGATGTATACTATGGAATTGTAGGAAGAGATGCAGATTTTTTTGTTAGTGGTAGCATGATGGATACGGATTTTAGAAAAGATCTTAAACAACTTACTTGTCCTACCCTTATCATAGCTGGAAGATATGATGGTGTCTCTACTCCTGAGTATGCTATGCAATACAAGGGGTTTATGCCTCAGGCGCAATTTGTAATGTTCGAACAAAGTGGGCATAATCCTTATCTCGAGGAACCAGAAAAATTCTACGCATTGATGGATAAGTTCTTTGGTATTACGAGTGAAGAATAGTAGGATTTTACTTTAATATTCCTATTTACATTCAGAATCCTTTATCATGCATTATATTTGCACGATAAGATTAATATTATGTCAACGAACAAGCACGCACTGCTTCGTTATAGAGTTATAGATAGATGCCTTAGAAATGTAGATAGACAATGGAATTGGAAATCTTTAGCTAAAGCTTGTACCTCAGAGATAAGAGACTCCTTACAAGAAAGTATGACCTTCTCAGAGCGAACAATAAAAGGCGATCTGAGTGCTATGCGTAATGATGAATCTCTAGGTTACTACGCACCTATAGAATATGACCGCTCAGAAAAATCCTATTACTATTCTGATAGAAATTATTCTATTACCGAGGCCCCACTTAATAGATCAGATAGTAAAGAACTAAAAAATGTAATTTCCATGCTACGGCAATTTACAGGATTCAACCACCTATCTGGCATAGAAAACATTATCCATAAGCTAGAACTTATCGTGTTCGAATCAAGAGGAGAAGCTAAACAGATCGTCCAACTAGAACAGGTAAGTACCATACCTGGCCAACGATGGTTAGATCCGCTATATAAGCATATAAAAGATGAAGAGGCCATCACTATACGTTATGCACCTTTTGGTAAGCAGGCAGAAAGTGTAACTGTATCTCCTTACTTACTCAAAGAATATAATCATCGCTGGTATCTATATGCACACAACCATGCCAAGAGTGGGCTAAGAACTTATGGTCTAGAAAGAATCTTAGAACTAAAGAAAAGTCTACAAAATTTCCATCCAATAAAAGACTTTAATCCTGATCAATATTTTAAAGATATTATAGGTATTACTGTACAAAAAAATGCAGAAAAGAAAAAGGTCTTATTTAAAGTGGTAGGAAATCAGGTACACTACATCAGAACCAAACCTCTACATATTTCACAAAAGGAACTAGAGAAAAAAGAGGATCATAGTATTTTCAAGATAGAGGTAATTCCTAACTACGAATTACAAAGTACAATTCTGTCCTATGGCGAAACTATAGAAATTCTAGAACCTAAATCTATGATAAACGCTATGAAAAAAAGAATAGACGAAATGAAAAAAGCTTATGCTTAGATCGCTTCTTCTATATGATATTAAACAAAAAGGAAGAAACTATAATATAGTATCTTCCTTTCGCTAATAGTAGCGCTAATTTATATTTACTTACTTCGCGCTATTGATAAGTTTTAGTCTGCTATCATCATCCTTAATGTATGATTTTAATTCATATAGATTTTTGTAGCCATAACCATATAGGTTAATGAAAGTAGGTATATTCAAAGCCAGTGGAGCTACTTTCAAAGCTAAGGCTGGAGCACTACTTTCTACATTATTATTGCAGTAGATAAGGATACGTGTCTGCTTATTGGGAATTATAGAGGCCAACTTATCTGCAGTAAAATCTGAGAAGTTTAGATGTATAGCCTTATCTAAATGTACCTTTTCATAGGCCTCCTTAGATCTTGTATCTAGAATAATAGTGTGCTCGTCTTTTGACATCTCATTAAATTTTGTAATATCTATAAGTCTACCCTTTCTGTATAATTCTACTTCATTACCTAGTGTCAAGAAACTCTTGTAATCTACCTTTGCAGGCTTGTCTTCATCTACTTTTTCTGACTCATTAAAACCAGCTTCTTTAAGTTGTTTTTTTAGTGAACCTATCAGTTTATCATCCAATGTTTTCACCTCCTTAGTTTTCTGCCTTTCTTGATCAGTATAAGCTATACGCCTTTTGCCTAGCTCCCCTATCTCCTTCTTGATACGTTCTCTTTTTTGCGCTAAGGCTTTGATATCTTTTTCTAATACTTCTTTTGATTTATGCTTGTAGGCTTCAGGTAAGTCCTTTACATTCTCTAGAATTTCTGCATCTTCCTCGTAAGCATCTACTAGATCCCATTCTGTATTTTTGTATTGCGATTTTGATTTAAAGATTGATCTTTTGACAAAATTAGCCTTACCGTAGGCATTAGCATTACTATCCTGTGTTTTTTGATTTTCCATAGATATTTTTCCTTTCTTCCCGTAGTAGATATACGTATCATTCAGCTGATTATTAAGCTCTGCAATCTTATCGTCATAAGGAGAAGCTATATGCACGGTTTGTTCATTTTGGTTGATACTGCTGTAAGCACCGTCGGCAGTTCTTGCTCCCTCTAACCATTTTAGATTTATTCCTTGATTATAATTTCCACAGAATATGGTATTAATTTTTACATTCTTAGCTCTAGCATCATTACAGGCAGAGGTAAAAGAAACACCACCTTGATCGAATGATTCGTTACCAGCTATATATATGGTCTTCAGAGATGAATGATTACTCCATGCAAGTTCTGACAAGCTTGTATGTAATACTGCTCCACAATATTCTTCACCACCTTTAGTCGATAGCGCAAATAACTTTTCCGAAATAAGATCTACATCACTTGTGAAGCTACTTATCTGTCTTATATAGTTTTTATAAGCCGGCAAACTACTATTCCCATATTCATACAGTGCAATCTCAAACTGGATATCATCTCCCATCTTAGAAGCATTGGACATTTCGTTTACTATATTCCACAGTTGCCCCTTGGCCTGATCTATGAGACCATCCATAGAGTTACTAGTATCAAGTAATAATGCTAGTTGTATATCTGCCCTACTATAAGGATTCTTAGTTTCATCATCTACAGTAAAAAAACGATCTACTGATGTTCTAGCATACTGAACTGCAGGTGGCATAATTAAGAAAAGTAAGGCGGAAATAGTTAAAGCAAATATTGATTTCATAATGTTTAAATTTTGTAGATGAAGTAATTAGTGAGTAGCTCACCATGAATAATCTATGCCAAAACTGAAGAATAAAAACAGAAGAAAAAACAAGCAATACGTAAACACTCTATTTTCTAGGGTGAATAGATCAAATGACTTGGTAAACTTTCTATTATTAGTGTTTTTCAGGAAATTCGTACTAATATTAAGATGCTTATATTTGTAGTATGAAGATTCTCAACACTATATTAATCAGCCTATTTCTTTTCTGCCTAGGTAGTCTAGATCTTCATGCCCAGAAAAAATTCAAAAATAAGGCTTCAAGTACTAATTCCACCTTAGGTAATGCTCGCCAAAGAGCCTCTTCTGATCCTACAGAAGCGATAAAGATTATTTCAGAAGTTATCACAGAAGCAAAAACAGATAATAATGCAAGACAGCTGATAGAAGCCTACATACTTTTAGGGGATATCAATAATGAAGCAGGTCTACCTTCCGTAGCTCTAGATCGATATAATCAAGCACTCGATGTAGTAAATAAATCTAAATTAACAAATCAAAAAGCCACGTTACAAAACAAACGAGGTACACTGCTTCTAGCAACAAAAGCCCCTGAGGCTAAAACTGCTTTTGCGTCATGCATGCAATATAGCAAGGATGACAAGTTGTACAATATCTGTTACGAAGGACTTGCTAATAGTGCAAACCAACAAGGAAATTTTACACTGGCTTTAAAAATACTAGATTCGCTAGAGCTTCATTATCAAGATAAGGACGCTATTGCCTTATCTCGGATACAGGCAAGAAAAGCTATAATAGCGAGTGAACAAAAAGACATAGATTATGCAAAGTTGAATTTCTCTAACGTAAGGTCCAATTTTGAAAAATCAAAAGATATGTCGAGTGTATCTGAAGAAGACTATGCGGTTATAGATTCTGCTAAAGAGGCCATTATTGCAGCAGAAGGTAATCTAGAAGAGGAGATAAGTTATAGAGAAGAAAATATTGCTCCTATGGATGCAGAGTTAGAATATCAGATTATGGACCAGGTCCAACTAGCCGATGCCTACAATAGAAAAGGAGATTTATCTTCAGCTGTCAAAAGCATAAACAACGCAAAGACCTTAGTCAATAATGAGGTGAAAAGTGAAACAGTATCCAAATTATTCAAGGAAGCCTCTAAACTTTCGGCAGCTCAAGGTCAATATGCTCAAGCTCTAGAGGAATATAAAAAGTATGAAACTAATCAGCTATTGGTCATAGCAGAAAAAGAATTAGAATTAGAAAAAAGGATAACCTTATTAGAAGATCAAAAAACCATAGATATAAACGAAAATATTTATGATAGTAAGCAAAGGTTGGGCGTCTCTGAAGAGCGTGTTGTAAATTTCCAAAAATATATAATTTACTTACTCTTAGCTTTATTGCTACTTGCACTAGCCAGTTCTTGGTGGATATACAAAAGTCTTAGAGCTAAAAACATTGCTAACAAAAAACTAGAGCTGAAATCACTACGAGCTCAGATGAATCCGCACTTCATATTCAATGCATTAAATTCTGTCAATGAATTTATTGCTACACAAGATGAAATACAAGCCAACAAGTACCTAACTCAGTTTAGTAAACTAATGCGTAAGGTTTTAGACCTTAACCAAAAAGATCTAATCCCACTTTCTGAAGAACTAGAATTGACTCAGCTATACTTACAACTAGAACATAGTCGGTTTAAGGATAAATTTGATTATGAATATAGCATAGCGCCTAAACTGAAGAAAGCTGACATTGCTGTCCCTCCCCTACTGCTGCAACCATATATAGAGAACGCAATCTGGCATGGACTGAGATACAAAAGTAAAAAGGGCGAATTGCTAGTAAAAGCTAATCAGCACCAAAATCAGATAATAATTTCTATTCAAGATAATGGAATAGGTAGAAAAAAATCTAAAGAAAATAAAACAGCTAATCAGAAATTACATAAATCCACTGGCATGAGAAATACAGCATCTAGAATGCATATCATACAAGACTTATATGATAAAGATTTCTCTATAGAGATAGATGATGCATATCCAGAAGCGACTGATATAGGAACAATAGTAACTATAAAACTTGATAACTAAGTATGAGTAAAGGAAGCAAGTATACGGTACTAATTGTGGATGATGAAGCTTCAAGCAGAAAGAGCTTATCTGCATTTGTAAATAAATATTGTAAACGTCTAGAGATAATAGGCACAGCGGAAAATATACTAGAAGCTAAGGAAATTATAGATAATGAAAATCCTGACTTACTTCTTCTTGACATAGAAATGCCGCATGGCAACGCTTTTGATTTGCTTGACCTGTTTGAGGAGATCCCTTTTCAAGTTATTTTTATTACCGCCTTCAGCCAGTATGCAATTCAGGCATTTAATCTATCTAATGCCAGTTATCTACTGAAGCCTGTAGATATAGAAGAATTGATCTCTGCTGTAAATAGAACCTGCGACAATCTAGACCAATCCATCAAGTGGCAACATACTGCGCAGTTATTAGAAGGAATTAAAGAAAAACAACTTACTAAAATTGTCATCCCACTGATAGATGGATTCCGAGTTATAGAAACACAAGATGTCATATACATCCAAGCTGCTGACAACTTCTCTACCCTTTTTCTTTCTAATAATCAGAAAGAGATGGCCTGTCGTAATTTGAAATTCTATGAAGAAAATCTTTCTTCTAGTGGCTTCCTAAGAATTCATCGATCTACATTGATCAATATAGATCATGTTCGACAATACAATAAAGGATCAGGGGGGATAGTCACCATGAGCAACGGAAAGGAACTAGATGTCGCCGCTTCTAGAAAAAGAGGTTTTCTGAAGCATTTTTCTGGTTGAGAAATAAAAAAATATTTTAAACCTTATTATCTAGTTCACTCAACTCTTTGCTGATTACATTAATGATAGCATTCTTTTGCTCTTTTATTTTATCGATTCTATTTTTTATATTTTCCTTCTCTTCAGGTGATTCAGCAGCTTTAAGCAACTCACCTTCATTTTTGATCTTTTCGTCTAGAGAGGCAACAATAGTTCTTTTCTTTTCTATATCTTCTGCTCCTTTTGCTTTGTCAAATATTATATTTTCAAGCTTACGTTCTTGCTGTTTATTTACAATCTTAGTTTTAGATTTTTCAGGAATAAAAATACTATCATTTACCTGTCTTTGGTTCATAAAGGTCGGTGATACGATTTCTATTTCAGCTTCATGTAATGCATCTAAAACAGAGGCTGTCAATTTTGATTTCGCACTAAGTATTCCCTTTATATCATTAAGCAATCCATGCACTTTATACACTACAGAAAAGTCTCCCATCGAAATAATATGAACAAATGGTTCTACTAATCCACTATTTTTAGCTCCTTTGATTAGCGCTTCTTCTATCTTAAGTCTATTAACATCATATCCTAGTGAGCACTCTACACTTATGATCGTTCCCGATTGTCTTGTTACTTTTACAGAGTTAGTTGCGAGACTTAGATTAGGTAAGGTTGTCAAATCTCTATCTAAGGTCTGAATTTCTGTATGGAAAAGTCCTTGCTCTGTTACCCTGCCAAATACGTCATTAACTTTTATATAATCACCAGGTTTAAAACTCCTTCTTAACTTTAGCGCTATACCTGCAAGTGCATTACCTATGAAGGTTGTGGAACTCAGACCTAATACAGCAGAAAGCACGATTCCTATCAAACTAGTAAGTTGACCTTTCTGCTCTGAACTCATAGGAATGGCAAGAATAACACTAATGATACCTGTAAATGCTATCGCAAATAAAAATATAGATTTAATGAGTGTCTTGTCGGTCATCCCCTTGGCTTGTCTTTCTAAGAGTTTTTTAGCCAATACATATAGTATAAAGAAAATTATTGCTGTAAGTAAGGTGGGATACCAACTAACAAACACATTACTCAGAATTTCCATAGTGAAAATATTTGTTAAACTAAATTACAAATTTACTTAAAAAAAGAAAGCCCTTGCATTGCTGCAAGGGCTTTCTATCTCTTATGGATTTAAAAAAAATATCCTAGTATCTTCTATTATATCCACCTCCACCACCGCCTCCACGGTTGTTGTTTCGGTTTTCTCTTGGTTCTGCTTTCTTAACTACAATTGTTCTACCATCAACTTCAGAATCGTTCAACTCGTTAATTGCGTTTAATGCTTCTTCATCATTAGGCATTTCGACAAAGCCGAATCCTTTTGATCTTCCAGTAAATTTGTCCATAATGATCTTTACAGATTCGATTTCTCCGAATTGTGCGAAAGCGTCCTGTAAATCTCCCTCTTGTGTGTCAAAGTTTAACTTTGCTACAAAAATATTCATAATAAATGTTTAAAAAAATAATGTATAATATAAAATAACCCACGTAGACTGCGTGTCTATGCAGATTGTATACAAAGATAAGGTATTTTACATTGTAATAGTTCCATTAATCAATAAAATAGATTACGATACTGATAAATACCTATAAGAACTCTGTATTATCAAGGCTTTACGCATCTAAAATAAATTACATATTATATAAAAATATTAATTATCTATCCTTTAATTTAATCTATCTTTTAGCCTATCAAAACAAGTTCTCCACTGTATTATACTGGAATTCTACTACAATCGAGAAACTAAATATCCTAGTGCCCTGATTATTCCCAATAAAAGATAGATTAGCTTACGATTTACAATACTATTACTGTAAACTTAAGCTACTTTATAATGTTTATCAACTTTAAATGAAGAGTCTAATTTATTCTACCTAATACCATATAATTACTTTAATAATCCGCATGTAAAAGAAAAAGTGCCAGATGAAAATCATCTAGCACTTTTTTGTTTAACAAAACAAACCTATTGTGATGAGTAACACAATATCTTATTTTATAAGAATCATCTTTCTAGATAACTTCTTGTTATCTGTTATCATATTGTAATAATATACCCCTGAAGCACTACTCAACTGATCTTTATCCACTCTTATCGTATGCGTTCCTGCTGTGTAATTATCTTCTAAGGTATAAACTGTTCTTCCGTTAAGGTCAACTATAGATATCGTTACCCTTTCGTCATGAGGTATATAGAAATGGATATCTGTGGTTGCGTAAAATGGGTTTGGTGTATTCTGGAGTAATGCCGCTTTGTCGTCTTGAGTATATTCTAGGTTTCTATAATTAAGATCTAGAGTACTAATCTCTAGTGCTTCGTTATAGATTTCCGCTGGAACGTTTTCGTTCATCTGCACCGCTTCGTCTAAGTACAGAGATTGAAGACCTTCTACCTCAAGTGTAAGTTTTACATCTTGGATATTATCGATAATGTTATTCCAACTTATCATTAATAATCCTTGATCATTTACTGTCCAGTTCGCTATCGTAAAATTAGGTACTGATGCTTTCACATCTAATAAGTTAAGCTTCGTTAGGTCTAATTCTAAAGCCATCTGGAAACCTTCTATCTTATCGTTACTTATTATATCTAAATCTACTGATATTTGCTCTCCAGTTGATATCATAAGATTTTCTAGATCTACATTTACAACATCTTGAGATCTATTTTCTACATTGTCAGCTTGTACGTTATTAGAAACAGAACCATTGACATCACCGATTTTTACACCTATAAAGTCAGCTCCTACCTCATCTACGTAAACCTCATCTATCTCTATAGTTATAGGATATCCCCATGGGAATGCTGGATCAGGAAATTCATGGTAGGTAGGTATAAACTTCCAAGAATCATTGTTAGGAAATTCTGTATAGATACCAAGTATAAGTTTTCTTAATTCTACTAAGTCTATCCCTGTGATATTATCTGAATTATTGATATCGGCAGCGATCAACTTATATGGTGATTCTAATGCTTGCAACCCTAAGACATGCTTCTGTATAAGAACAAGATCCAAGGTAGACACACCATTATTAGCATCATTGTTTCTAGTAGGGTGTAGAGAATACTCATTATAGTAAGATACTTCGTCAAAGGCAAACTCGCCATCATCTGTAGTCATTTCCATCATGTTATATTCTGTATCCATATTGTACAGTTCCACTTGCATGTTTTGTAAGCCTACAAGAGATTCATCCGTCACCTGACCTTCAACTCTTGCCATATTATCTGGCGTATCTTCACAAGCATCCAGGCCATTATCTTGTAACAATAAAGTTACATCACAATAGTCACTATTACCATCTGTATCATGTACCCACATTTGTAATGGTATTGCTTGCGCTATTCCATTTTCTAAATCATTACAGTCAAAAAACATATTGCCTTGATTTCCTGCTTCATCAAATGAGAAAGTTAGATTCTCATCATCATCACATCCGTCAAAACTCTTAAAGTTAAAATCGTTGGCCCATACATTGGCAACTCCTTGCTCATCAAGTACCCATACTACCTCAGTAAGACATATCGGTGTAGGAGATTGATTATCTGTAATCGTGAAAGTCATGAAACATTGACTTACATTATCGCAATTATCTTCGGCTGTAAATATAGCTCTGTGTGTTCCTGTAGCATAAACATTACTTATCGTCTTACCATTTCCGAAATCATCATTAACTCCATTTATGTCAAGATCTACTGCCCAGGTAACTTTCAGTTGGTTATCTGGAGAACACTCATCTGTAACATCTATCGAAATGGATACTTCCCCTTCACACTCTCCTGTCGGTGGGAATGACTGTAAAGGTATACATCCTATAAATTCTGGTGGATCATTATCCGATACTAGAATCTTCTGCGTATGAGAATAATAATTTACTGGTGAACTACACCAATCTGCTATTGTCCATTTTCTCAATATTTTTACACATACATCTTCCGTATCATAGAACTTGAGATCTTCATGCGAGATGCCTACATTAGAACATGCTGAATTATCTGTAAATAAAGGCAGGCTGTTAAGTACTTCTGGGTCTAGATCTTCATCATCACAAAGATCTGTATCCATATCTGGAGGCCATATAATATGTGCTTCTGTCAATGGATCATTGTTTATAATATTAATTATCTGTACACAAGTTCCCCCATTTCCATTATTATCTTCTACTGTATAAGTAGCTCTTATAAATCCTATTCCACATTCATCTAAGAATTCTTGTATTACTGGATCAGAAACATTGATTCCACAATTATCTATGGCAGTAGGATCTTCCAAGAAATCTTCATAATCTTCATCACACCCAATCGTAACTTCTTGTGGACAGCTTATTATAGGATCTACCTTATCTTCTACAAGAACAAAAGCTTGACAGATATTAGAGTTACCTTCTGAATCCGTAACTCTCAATTCTACTGTTACATATCCTCCTACATCTTCACAACAGAAATGTACTTCTCCGTCGAAAGTTAAATCTGAAGGATTATGTGATGGTAAATCATCACACTGAGAATCAGGTCTTCTTACTTCATAAGTTAGTTCGTTATCACATGCATCCCAACTATGATCATCTATACTTGTTGCAAATACAGAAGCCCATCCGGTGCCATCTATACTTACTACAGTATAACCTTCACATATAGCTACTGGAGGTGTTGCATCTACTACAAATACATCCTTCGTACAGAAATCATGATTTCCACATGCATCCCAGAAATCGTATCTTATCCAGCTACAACCTACAGGTAAGTTTTCTATTATCACTTCACCGTTTGCATTAGGTGGCACTTCTATATAATCTAATTGTAAATTTGCTTCTCCTAGTGCTTGTACATCTTCTACAGATTCACACGGAATTCCGTCAGGTAAGATAGCATAACTTATAGCATAAGTAACCTCACTACAGTCGTATATGATTCTAGGACTATCTCCTACTCCACCAGCTCCGTTGATAGGAAGTGGTACATTATAATCCACACTGCAATCATCCGTATCAGAATCTATGAAAAAATAAGTATTTCCACAGGCTATAATAGGACCTTGAGTATCTTCTATTTTTATGGTCTGCCTATAGGTTGTATCTTCTCCTGTACACCAGTCTAGTACATGCCATTCTCTCAATATCTTAAATCCAGCTCCACATAATGGAAAATCATAATCCTGGTAATAGTACTGAATATTAGAACAACCTATTAGCGATGGAAAACCTGTAAGCTCTGGATCTGTACTAACTTCTCCTACTATTTCTTCACAAGCTTCTACAAAATCTTCTGGAAAAACAACATTCTCTATAAGACCTTTCATCACATGAATAGTCTGTGTACAGCTTCCTAAGTTTCCATATATATCTCTTGCCGTAAATGTTCTAGTTATTATAGATTCGTAATCACCAGTACACATAAGTACCTCTGTCGAGTCAGCAAAGCTCATACTCTCCACACCAGAACAGTCTGTTGCACTGGCCATACCGAGAGAACCTGTAGTTATAGACTCTCCACAATTGATCGTAACATTTGGTGGACAAGTCATGATTGGTGGCAACTTATCTTCGACGATAATATAGCCCCAACAAGTAAGGTTACAATTGTTAAATAATAGTGTTATACTAGCCTCTATTTGTAGACCAATATGATTAGAATTTATCATTGCATTAGGTATCAATGTTCCATCTGGCATGTATAAATTTACTTCATACTCAGAATCTGGAAAATCAGGATTCTCTAATAACATATCTGGTGTTATCAGTTCTTCACATTGATTATCCAATGAAACCTGTATACCGTCATTACATGCTAGTGTAAAGTCACATTGTGCGTGCACACTCTGACTAAACATAAACAGTGCAAATACCATTGCTACAACTCTGCAGTTATTAGCGTATTTAAGTAAGGTATTCTTCATTTCTTTAATTTTTAAATTGTATCGGTTTAATTCAATTATATCTTGATTACTTAAGTAAAAGTCTGGAGTGAAGGCTTATGCCGACTTTACGCCGGCATAAGCGCGTCAATCTTAAAAACCGTTACTTAAGTAATATCATTTTATTTGTTGCAGTATGAGAATTAGTTTCCAACTTGTAATAGAGGATTCCTGATGCTGCGATATCTTGAGTTATAAGTGTTATCTCATTATATCCTTGCTCATAGTTTCCGTTAATTACCTTAAGAACTTTACCACTATAATCCATAACACTCAGTGTCGCTGCACCAGCTTGTGGTAAGACAAATGATACCTTTGTCTTGTGTGTAAATGGATTCGGTATATTCTGATGAAGTGTAAAAATATCATTACCCTCATTCGTTAGTCTTAATTGCATATTATAGACCTCTAGGTCATCAGATGAAGTCTCATATAGTTCAGCTCTCATATTATCATCTGCAAGTAAGATCTTTCCAGACAAGTTACTTGTCGATAATGCCTGCGCTACTACAGTAAACATAACCTCATTTTCATTTACATCTATACTTGTATTACTATTCCAGCTAATCGCTAGCTTGTCATCTAGTATGTTGTAATGAGCCTCATTAATTTCTATCTGACCTGGCTTAATAGATTGTACCACTAAAGTTTTTCTATCAATATCCATCATCATCTGTAGACCTTCGAGCGTCATAGACTCCTGTAAATAAACAGGAATTTCTATAAGATCTCCTGATCTGAATGATTGGTCTTCGATCGCAACAGTTCTGTATTCTGCTGATCTATTCTCTATAACATGATCATTGTTTGCTTGTGCAGAGAAGTTGACATCTCCTATTTTGACAGCTACAAAATCTGATCCTATCATATCTGTATCCACCTGTGTATAATCTATCTGCTCTACAAAAGGAAACGGAGAATTAGCATCTATAAATTCGTAAGACTTGTCTACAAATCTCCAAGACTGATTACTCGGCAATTCATTATATAGTCCTAGTATAAGCTTTCTAAGCTCTACTAAATCTATAGCAGAAACACTTTCAGAATTGTTAGCATCTGCTGCAATAATTTTATACGGTGTATCTAACTTCTGTATTCCCAGTATATGCTTCTGGATAAGTACTAAATCTAAGGTAGAAACTCCATTAAGAGGGTTATCATTTCTAGCTGGTGATATACCGTAGTTGTTGTACATATCAAGTTCAGTGAAAGCATAAGAACCATCTATATCTGTTATATTAAATATCGGCGTCTCAGAAATAGAACTATTAAGCCTTACCTCTACACCATCTACCATAATATCTTGTTCTGTATATACATTACCCGTTATATCAACTTTCAGACCTGTAGCAAATCCACATATATTGTTATTATCTTGTAAGATAAGATCTGATGTACAGAAGTCTGTATTCCCAGCTTCGTCAGTTACATAAATTACAAGCTCTATAGTATCTACTATGTTACCATTCAGGTCATCACAAGTAAATTCTAAGGTAGGTACAAAGTTGTTTTCATCAAACGAATATACTAAGTCATCAGGATCAGAACAATTGTCCGTTCCTTCCTTGATAAAGTCAGTAGCCCATATTTCTACAGAACCACCATTCTCATTGATCACAGTTACAATTGCATCTCTACATATAGGTGTAGGAGCTTTAGTATCTGATATTGTAAATGTAGTTGTACAAGAACTTGTATTTCCACACTCATCTTCTACTGTCCATTCTATTGTATGTGTTCCTGTTCCGAATATGCCTTCGAAGAAGTTATCATCTCCAACGAGCATAGGATTATTATCTACTATATAAGACCATTTCAGATCATCATTAGCTGTACAGTCATCAACCGCTTGAACTACGATACTGAACTCAGCAGTACAATCATTTTGATCTAAGTTTGAGATATTATAATTATCACATCCTAAGGGAAATTCTGGCGCTGAATTGTTTACTACTCTGATGGTCTGTGTATACTCCCATTTTTCGTTTGTACACTCATCCCATACTCTCCATTTCCTCAAAATCTTTTTACATACTCCATCTACATAATCGAATACTACATCATCATATGTGCTTATTACCTCACTACAAGCTACATTGCTTAGTACTGGGAAATCAGAACCTGCAGGTAGATTTTCTGGATCAGCATCTGCACCTACACATCCTTCAAAGTTCTCTATATCATTTGGCCAATCGATATCATTGATATCAAAAGGATCAAGTATTTGTAAATTTAATAACTGAGAACAAGAGCTCTCATTACCTGCATCATCAGTAGCAACAAACCTTCTCAGTACCGTTGTTCCTGAGTTACATTCTGCATTACTAATAACAGGATCTAGCTCCACTACGGTTACACCACATTCGTCTGTAAAAATAGGTGTACCAAATTGGTTAAGATTAGTTAAATCTGAATCACAATCTATAGTCCTCGAAGGTGGGCAAGAAACTAGAATTGGCGGTATATTATCTTGCACATGTACAATAACCATACATTCGTTATTATTACCAGCAGTATCCCATACCCTTAGTCTTACTCTTACTTCGTTACCTACATCTTCACAACAAAAATGTACTTTTTCTCCCCATCCTAGTGGACCTCCACAAGGTGCTCCGTCCATTCTGATAACTTCTAGTCTATCTATAGAACAGTTATCCCAACTCCCGTCATCAAAAGATTCCACTCCAGCGTGGGCTTCTCCAAATTCGTTAAGTCCTACAAAAGTATTCAAGTCACATACAGGTACTGGCTGTTCGTGATCCACTACAGTTATTTCTATATTTCCCGTAGATGAATTTCCACAGTGATCCGTAAGTGTATAGATAATCCATACCATCTCATTGGCAACCGGAATATCTTCTATAATAAACTGACCTAGACCGAAATCAAATCTTATTCCATCTGTAATAAAATCTGAGAAAGGATCATTAGAATCATCTACTAACTTATACCCTACTTCATAAAACCACTCACCACACTCTTCTACAAAAAGAGGAGCAGGCACGATGATATCTGAAATACATGTATGCGAAGCAGCTGATACAGTCATGTCATCCGGCATTGTTATAAACACTGGAGGTTGTGTATCATCTACAACTATAAATTGCTCAAATTCTAGAGGTAATTCCTCTGAACAGATATCTTTTATTTTCCATTTTCTTATTAGCTTATAGGTTACCTCACTACAACCAGGTAGCTCGATATCTTCGTATTCCACTGTAACGTTAGCACAGAAAACACCTTCTGGGTAACCCGTAAAGTCTGGTGAAGGATATCCTGAATCAAGTGTTGGGAAATTATCACAGGCTTCTAGAGATGGATTTCCTCCAGGCTTCAAGTCATCAAAATGTGGAGGCCATACTATATTAGATGTAAGATCTGCTCTCTCGACACTTATCTTCTGAGAACAAGAACTTGTATTTCCCTTATCATCTGTAATAATCCATACTCTATTAAATATAGAACCAAATGGACCATCACATAAAGTATGATCTGCAAACTCATCTACAAAGGTAAGTGTAGCATCTCCACAGAAATCAAAATCTGGTAAAAGATAATTACCCGGAGAAGTCTCAATAACTTCTGTTCCCATAGGAAGTGGCAAGCCTGAAATTTCAGGATCTGCTGATTCATCACACTCTAGTGTAACATCGTTAGGACACATAAGAGAAGGAGCTGATTTGTCCTCTACTATGATGGTACCCCAACAAGAATTTCCGCTACAGTTCTGTATTACAGTAACTTGTATCGGTCTGTCTAGGTAATCATGTGTCACCATATTATTATCCAGGATTTCTCCTGTCTCTACATCTATAAGTAATATATCGTAAGCATCATTTGTTAATAGATCATTTCCTTCGATAATCATATCTGCATCTACCTGCAGCTCGCACTGACCATTAAGAGAAATTTGTACACTATTATTACATGCTATCTGAGACGCGTTTAAGCCAGAAGCAACCGTAATATCATAATCGATATCAAAATCACATCCATCCGCACTAGTTCCCTGAGCGTTCAGTACATATGTACCAGTTGTGCTTCCCCAATCAATAAATCTACCAGTAGTATTAAATGGAACAGAAGAACCATCTGCAGGTAATGCAGGTGTAATTGTCCAGCTAACAGCACCTATAACATCGGTAGTCAATGTGTAAGCTATCCCTCCTGTATTAGTACATAGATAGGAATCACCTTCTATCTCAGTATAACGACAAATAGAGCTTGTTGAAAAATCAAACAAGTCTCCATTGACTCTAACTAATACAGAAGAATTGAATCCTCCACGGCGAAATCCTACCATACTAGTAGGAGAATCTATTGGGAACATTCCAGAACCTGCTGGATCTTCATCTAACACCAAATTAGGTGTAAAATTAATAGGCACAGGAGTAATAGATGTGTAAAAGTTAGTGGTACTTACAAGTACAACCTCATCTCCTGGATCAGCATCAATAATTAGTCTCTGTGTAAAAAATTCTTCATCTGGTAAGCATCCACATTCTTCGACACTCAATGCAACCTGTGCATTTGTGGCGTGTGTAACTAAGACAAAAAAACAGAAAAAACTAATTACTCTACCTAATCGTGTAAGTAACGGTTTAATCATCGATCTCGGATTTTATTTAAAATGTATAATTCGTTTTTGCTCGCAAAAAGCAGTTTATTTCTATTCCACTTTTTTTGTAACACTTATACAAATACCAATATCTATTCCAAAAGGATGATCACATTAACCTTATATTTAATGTGTTTTTATATGATAAAAAATGATAATTTATAAAGAATTGTAGGTCTTCATTTTAATAGAAAAATAGTCGATCTATTTATTTTACGATTTTTAGGTCAAATTTTCACAGAAATAGCAATTCTGGTTAGAATAGCTAATGAATCTTTGAGAAAGAGATAGAATTCATATAAGTCAATAGATGTCTATTCGAAGGAAATTGGGAGTTTTTTACTCTGATAAAAGTCCTTACCTTTTATGGTTAAAATTGCGATTTGAGCAATAGATAAACTATGGATATCTAGCGCTATTTCATGGCCAGATACATATCCTGACACCTTTTTGCTAGCTATAATTTTACCGTCTAGCGTATATAATTGTATGCTCAAATCTTGATCTTCTATATCATTTAGAGTGAAAACAACCTGATTTCCATTCTGATAAACAATAGAAATTGGTGCAGCGGCTGTGGAACCCTCAGTATTATGACCTATCCTTTTCTTATAGTTTATTTCTACTTCGCCGTCTTCTGTATAATAACGATGATCTAAGCGATTTGAGATAGCAAATTGTGTTGGATCCTCTATTGAGAGGGAAAGAAAAGGTTCTTCTGAATCCCAATACAAGACAGTACTATTTGTCCAACTTAATCGTACAAGTCCATCTATGATAGAATAATGACGCTCATCAAAATTGGGAAGTTTGCTATTTACAAATTGTACATTCTCTCCTACTTCAAAACTTAATTGCAAGCCTGTTATGTCCTGCTGCTCAGTGAAATGGAAATTTATTTTATTTGTTTCGTCATCATATTCTAGTTTTACATTATCCTTATTGGTACGGAATTTCACATCACCATTTCCTGAAGAAAAACTAGCAGATCCATTGACATCTCCTTGTTTAACAGCTATAAGATGTAGCGAATCCATAGCACTACTTGCACGTATATAATGCTCATTGGAAAGTAACCACGGATCATGAGCGGCAATAGTATCTATACGCTTCACATACCTCCAAGGCTTATATGGATTAGGAAAACTATCTAATTTTCCTAGAATCAATTTTCTTATTGTAACAAGATCTACTCCTGTTACAGACTCAGAGCCATTGACATCAGCAGCTAGTAAGTTGTAATTAGATGTGAATGGTATAGTTCCTAAAATATGATTTTGTATAAGTAGAATGTCAAGCGTAGAAACACCTTTCAAATAAGAGTCATCCTTAGAAAACTGGAGATCATATTGTAGATTCTCTACTAGCGATGGCACAACGAATGTAGAATTATCTAAAAAAACACCTTCAGAATAATCTTCTATAGCTGCTTCTAAGTATAGCTGCACTTCTGCTGTCTGCTCTAGATTAGAGTTAAGTATTGTACCATATAGTTCAGCCGAGAATACACCATCTTCACAGTGATCTCCATTATCCTGTACAACAAATTCTACTGTACAGAATTCCTGATTGCCCGCCTCATCTGTATACCATACTTGTAGGTCAAATGCCTCTGCTACACCGTTAGCTAGATCATCACAGGTAAATTCTAAAAAGTCAATCTGCTCATCAGGGGCAAAAGAAATATTTATATTTTCAAAATCGGTACAGTTGTCTGAAGTATTCAACTCAAAGTCTGTTGCCCAAATCTCTGTTGGCTCATTTTCAGATATCACGGAAGTGATAGAAGATATGCAATACGGTGTCGGAGCTTTGCAATCTATAACAGTAATATCTTGCTCGCAGAAACTTATATTCCCACACTTGTCCTCTACCGTCCAATGCACTGTTGCAATACCAGGCTCCATGTAAAAATTAAACGTAGCAGCGTTTCCTGTCTTCTCAAAACTACCATCTCTATCTACGTCTAACTTGTAACCGTAGACAAGGTTTTCAGTCTGAGTACAATCATCAGAACCTAGAGTTGTAAATGTAAAAATTTGGCCACAACTAGATGAAGTAATACATAATTCTAATGCTTCACAATTATCTACAAACTCCGGATCAACATCATTTTGTAATTTTATAATCTGTTCGTAATGCCATATCCCTGAATTCTGATCATCTTCGAACTGGCACCAATCTACAACAGTCCAACTCCTGATAACTTTAAGACAAGCTTCTGGCGTAAAAAAGAAAACCTGATCTATATAGCTACTTGAAACCAAAGCACAACTAGCAACATCTAAGGTCGGCACTCCAGTAATAGTAGGGTCCGTCTGTGTTGTATCGCAACCTATGTTTTCGTAATCAGATGGCCATTCTATATCTTCATATTGGAAACTATCTCCATTTAGAATAGTAATTGTCTGATGACAAGAATTACTGTTTCCAAATGAATCTACTGCAGTAAAGTAACGATACAATGTTCCTTCATCACAATTGATATCTAAGTAAGTGCTATCGCTCAAACTATAACCACAATTATCTGTAACGTAACCATCCCCTCCTACTACCCCATTATTATAAGCATCATAAATGGTAATTGCCTGGATGGAATCTATATGCGTAGCTACTTTCCCAAAATCATTGTAATCATAAGTACTGTTAAACAATTGACAACTTATAGTTAGGTCTGAAGGACAGTTAAGCGTAGGAGCTAACTTATCATCTATGGTAACCATAACCATACAAAAATTAGATAAACCCTGCATATCGGTTGCTCTTAATTCGACTAACACAGTATCTCCTATTTCTTCACAACAAAAAGTTACAGCAGGTACAAAATCTAAATTTCCATAACAAACGTCTGTCATTTTTCTCGCATCAAAAGTAAGCGAACTGCAATTATCATAACTTCCATTATCGAAATCTTCTGCTAGAATTAGTCCTGTTCCACTTTGTCCCAGAGATAACTGGAAGTCTTCTTTACAGACCATATTCGGAGGACTAAGATCCTGTACGATGAGAATAGAAGTACAAAGGCTTATATTATTACAAACATCTTCCGCTTTCCACTCTAGCGTATACATTCCGACCGTTAGATTAGGCAATGATAAATTTGGTGAGCTAATATCTAATTCTATATCTATAATATTGACACCTGAATAGATAACGCAAGATAAACTCCAATCAGAACAATTATCAGAAATAATTGGTATCTCTACAGATTGATCTGATATATTACAATTGTGATTATCCACTGTAACTACATATTCTTCTATGCAAATAATTTCTGGCGAAAGCGTATCTTGTATCTTAATTAACTGATTGCTTGCGAGTGATTCATTTGTACACCAGTCTAAAACATGCCAAGACCTTAAAACATTATAGGTATCTCCACATGATTCAAAAATTACGTCTTCGTAAGTAGCATTAAGCTTAGTACAGTTACCAAGAATCGGCTCACCTGTATAATCCGGAGAGGGATTTCCTTGTCCATCTTCAGGATAGGTAACGGAACAATCTAATACTGGATTAATTCCACCGTCCCAATTATCAGGAAATACGACATCTTCTAAAGGATACTTCTCGATATAAATAAGTTGGATACAATTACTTTCGTTATCTCTAGAGTCCATTCCCGTCCATGATCTTTCTATTATAGATTCAAAATCACTAGAACAAAGCTGATCTACTATATTATCTGAATAGGACAATACTGCGTTACCACAATTATCACCACCGATAAGAATATAGGTATCTGCATCTTGTTGCAAATACGAGTCGTAGTCATTTAAAGGAAAACCTACACTTATAGGATCTGAATCTAATAAACAACTAATCGTATCCGGGCTACAATCTAATAGTGGAGCTATAAAATCCCCTATCATGATCTGCCCCCAACAACTTACACCAGTACAACTGTGCTCTATAGAGTATCCGATCATCTGACCTATATGAGATCCGTCTAAGGTTGTTCCACTTATAGAAGTTCCATTTTCTTCAGTAAGTTCTATATGATACATCGACAAGGGCCAAGTAGGATTATTGATAAGATGATTAGCTAAAATTTCTACCTCACAATCATAATTTACACTTAGATTAATAAAGTTATTGCAAGACATAGCTATTTCATCTAACAACACAACATTTACCTGATCCGTAATAATCGCACCCGAAGATGGATCTGGATCTGAGGCAAGAGTCAATGTAAAATTACCTAATTGAATATCTAATGGACCAGGCTTATAAGAAGTAGAAGTAGAGAATACACCAC
Source organism: uncultured Saprospiraceae bacterium (assembly GCA_964475415.1). Taxonomy (GTDB): domain Bacteria; phylum Bacteroidota; class Bacteroidia; order Chitinophagales; family Saprospiraceae; genus CALCMJ01. The sequence goes on from CAYYWZ010000027.1 coordinate 38,788, forward strand.
TATTCGTACCATCTGGCATAAATACACCATCTCCTGCGGATAACCAAGTTCCATCACTTACAGTTCCAATAATCGTAGCCATAAGGTCTGAAAGCAATAATTCGTCCTCATCACATATTCCTGTATCAGCTCCAGCAAAGACTATAGTCTGAGCTTCGCAAGGTTTATACAGTCCAGAAATTAATATTCCGAACAGGATAATGATAAATTTAGTTATGTTTCTATTTATTGTCATATAGCTGCAATAGAATAATTGCAGCAAAACATATACCAAATTTGAATAATATCTTATTAATTGAAAATCAGATATTTATCCTAGTCAACGAAGATTTTAAAAGTTTCTTGATTTTGAGCGTGGTTATCTAATAAATGGATGATATAGATACCTGATTGTAAGGTATTTACCTCATATTGATTCGTTCCTACTAGATTATACTTTTGCATCATTTTACGTCCAGAAAGGTCCCAAATTTCTAGATTATAATTTTTATTATTTGGTACCTCTATTTGTAATAGATTGTCAAAATACCTAGCACTAAGCTCCGTTATCGGATTTTCGGTTCTATTCTTTAGTGTAAATGATTGTTCATCTAGTTCATCCCCAGACACAATTCTAGCAGCAATTTCTGTAGACAAATTCACTGTATTATCAGCCGTCATATCTAGACTAAACAAGATTTCTCCTTTTTTGACATGCACCCCATCCTCTTCATACCAGAATAACTTAGCAGAGTGTTCTGAGATAAAGAGATGTTTATCAGATATCGATATTGCACCAGCATCTATATCCTCTACCTCTCCATCAATACTAAACTGCATACCATGAACTTCCATATCTTTTGTTGCATAAAAATCAGCTACACCATTTACTAGCTTATAGTCTAGTTCTACTGTATTTCTAGGTTTGACATTAAGAGAAGATCTCCAATTTTCTGTATAATCACTAGAGATATCACCTTTACGGAAAGCTATGATTTCGTCAAGTACTACAAGCTGTTCTATTGGGAAGTTTTCTTTGAAAACATAATTAGTATCTGCTGCAGACCACATGCCTGACAAGTATTCTACAGGAACATCTTCTCCAAGTATAAGGTCTCTCATAGCTAACAGATCATATACGCCTACTTTCCCGTCATTATCTAGATCTCCTAGCTCTTGCTGAATAGGATTGAATTCTACTTGACCTAGAATACGTTTTTTCATAGTAAGCATATCCGCTACAGTAATCTCAGATTTATTATAATCCGAAATACTCGTATTCAGATACATATCTTCTCTAAACTCTAAATCATCAAAGGCGTAATCACCATCTTCCGAAGAGCTGGTGGTCGCTAGATAATCTTCATCTTTCATAAAGTCCATTGTAGCTCCCTCTACTCCTGCCCCTTGGACATCCGTAATTCTGCCTTCGAATTCTGCCTTCCCATTACAGGCTCCAGAATTATCAAAAATCAATAGAAAAACACTACAATAATCAGCGTTTCCATGCTTGTCTATAACATAAACTTGTAAGAATTGAAATCCGAAATTAAGACAGGTGAACTCTCTCAAAGAATCTGCCGGATCAGCTGAAAATGAGTAAGTTATCTGATCTTCTGGTGTACAATTATCAAAAGCTTTCAAAACAAAATCACTGGCTGCAACCTCCAGAAAACCTGATGGATTCATCAGAACGCTACTCGCTAGTGTATGACAGAAAGGTGTCGGCGGTTTTGTATCTCTCATGGACACAATCGTATGGCAGCTACTTACATTTCCACATCCATCACTTACCTTCCACTTTACCTTATGATCTCCTTTTCTAACTTGTTCTGGAAGTGTTATTATAATTTCTTCACCATTAGAAGTCGCTCCTATGTTGAAAGCTCCAGGTTGAGTAAAACCATAAACATAATCATCAGTTCCATCTCCCCATAAATCTATATGAACCTCCCATCTCAAACTTTCAGATAAACAGAATCCAGTATCAGTTGCACTGTTAGAAATCGTAAAAGTCCCAAAACAATCATCTGTAGATAGTTCTATGTCTTCACATTTCTCAAGGACAGGCTTTTCTACATCTAAGAAATAGATTAGTTGCTCGTGTGTCCACACTCCCTCTCCGGTAGAAAGATCATAATCGCACCAGTTTATAACCGTAAACTCCCTAATTATTTTTGCACAAGCACCATCTCCCACTATCAGTTCATGATCCTCATAACTGAATGCCAATAGATCGCAAGGACTAGAGCTCCATGTAGGTGCGGTAAATGGAATATCTTCATCACCACACTCCAGACTTACATCGTCAGGAAATATGATAACTATATCTCCTGTTACATCCTCTAAGGTTATAAATTGCTCACAGGCTGGCTCTCCATTATCTACCTTATTATTATAATTAATATCGACAAACCATGTTCTTGTTATTAGACCTGTATTACATCCACCATCATCTAACCAATCTATATAACTAAAAGGAAAATTGGAATAGGGTCCATAATAAGAGGGCGTACCTGTCATATCCGTATTATCGGGATCCATGGCACAACTTATTGTAATATCTGGAGGACAAATCAATGCGGCTGAAAGATCTAGAAAACTAGAAAATACCAATAACAGGACTATAATTATTTTCATCTTGGTTCAAATTAAGTTAAAAGTTCAGATTATAAAACTGAAAAATATTTTGACACATAGTGTATACAACTATATACAAAATACTGACTTTCAGATTATTACTATTCAAATATGGGATAATAGCGTATCTTTAAAAGATCTAATCTTACTATATATCGAAGATAATAAGATAAAACTCAAATTTGTAGAAAATCATATAGTTTTGTCCCCTTATAATACTGCCCTTAAAAGATTCTTATGCGATAATGGTTCTAAGAAACAAATAATATAAAGCATAATAGATAGGTACAGCCAAGTATTAGTAAGGGCAACTACAACTTTCACAATATGTAAAAATAAAATTCTTAGAAAACCATTTTAGTTTGTAGCTTTGCCGCCCGACAGGGTCACACACACCGTAAATAATTGATAATTATATAGCCTAACAGCATGAGAAATATAGTAAGTACATTTGTAATAATTATGCTATACATTGTTCAAGGAAATGGTCAATGTGAGATAACCAATGTCAGTTCTGAACCATATGGATGTGGAATAACAGATTCGTTCTATGTAGATATCAATTTTGATTTTACAGATGTAGGGGACAATGGCTTCACCCTCTTAGGTAACAGTATTTTTCACGGTACATTTCAGTATGAGGATCTTCCTATTACGCTAGGTCCTTTTCCAGCTAATTGTGCTACAGCTTGGGAATATATTATTAGAGATGTAGATGAACCTATATGCTCAGAAGTGCATGTTTTAGGTGAGGTTTGTTGCCCAGATAATTGTGTAATAACAGGATTCCAACCCCAACCTTTACTTTGTACAGGAGACTCTACCTATCTTCTTTTCTTAGATTTTCAGATAGATCTTCCACTAGCAAGTCAGTTCGAATTATATCTCAACGGCGAACAAGAAGGCCTACATCCCTACTCTATGATTCCAGGTTCTATCCCAGTAGCTTGGGATGGGGATATTATACAAGAGATAGTAGTTTGTGATAGAGGCAATTCTATTTGCTGTGACACCATGAGTATCATATCTGCATGCGCTTGTATAATAGACAATGTAACAACAGAACTAGTAGATTGTGATGAGAACGAAGGTCAGTTTTCTGTGGCAATAGATTTTGATGCTATGAATGTTTCTGACAGTTTCACCTTAGGTGGAAACAATACAAGTTACGGTAAGTTTTCATATAATGATCTTCCAGTTTTTCTAGGGCCATTTGCTATGGATACAACTGATTACGAATTTGCAATTTTCGATGATGGTGATGATGTCTTCTGCTTTGGTGTAGGTGACTTAGGAGTTATAGATTCATGCGATCCTCCTAGTAATTGTGGTTTTAGTAATGTCAATTTTTTACCTCATAACTGTGGTGCAGATAGTTTATTTCTTATTGATCTTTTCTTCGAGGTGGAAGACCCTGAGGCCTCCTCACTGATTGTAGAAGTTAATGGTGATTTCTTACAACAAATCCCCTATGGTCAGGAGTTCTATGTGCTAGGTCCATTGGTTGCTGATTGTACTACTATTTATAATTTCACGCTTACTGATGCCTATAATCCAGATTGCACAATAGAAGTGAGTTTACCTTCTCCAGTATGCTGTGATCCTGGAATCTGCAATGATGAATATGAAATTAATATTTCAGATATTTCATGTGAGATGGGTATGGTTACTGCTAATATCGACCTTAGCTATGATCTACTTCCGGGAACGACAACAGAGATTTTTGTTGAAGGTGTTTACATAGATGAGGTGCCTTTTACGGAGTATCCAAGAGAGATAAATTTTTTATGGAATTTCAGCGATCCATACTTAGTAGAGGTATGTCTTAAAGGAATACCTGATTGTTGTAACGAAATAGTATTGGAGGCTTTCGATTGTGTAGCTACTCCGGTATGTGAAATAACAAATCTATTTGTGGAACCGAGCCCTTGTGACGCTGATGGAAACTTCTTTGGGCTCTTGTCATTCGATGTTGAGGATCCAGGTGTTTCAGGATTTACAGTTGTTGGAAATGGAAACAACTATGGTACATTTTCTTATGGAGAAAGCACTTATGAAATTGGACCGATCAACGGTGATTGCGAGACACTATTTGAATTTGTAGTATTAGATATAGAAAATCAAAATTGCCTAGCAGATATAGCGTTTACAGATCCAGTTTGTTGTGTTCAACCCAGCTGTAATTTGTTTAACCTAACATTCGAAGATATCGGTTGTTTTAATGATAATTTGATCTTTACAATTGATTTTGAATACAGTCTAGTAGACAGTGTAGGCTTTGATCTTTTTATAGATGAGGAGCAGGTTTCTTTTCATTCTTACGATGAATTACCGCTTACAACCCTAGTAGACGATTTCGATCAGTCTGATGAATTTGTATTTATCAAAGTATGTGAAGAAAATAATCTTGACTGCTGCGAAGAGAATGTAATCCTCCTTTCTGAAATAGATAAGGGTTGCTTCTTTAATGATATAATCTATGACTATATAGCTTGTGATGAGGATGGTTTCTATGTCAATATTAGTTTCGATTATGGAGCTGGAGAATCATTTGACATAAGTTATACAGATGGAGAGTTAGGTATGTTTTCCTATACAGACTTACCTATAACCCTAGGTCCTTTTGAGGCGGATTCTACTATCAATTACGAAATATTATTTACAGACTCAGAAATAGAATGCCAAAATATCCTCAATATTCCAGGCATAGATTGCAGCCAGGTAGCAACCGAGGATAGCAAGGAGATAAAAACAAGTTTGTGGAATGTTGGCAATAACATCCATTGGTCGAAAGACTTAGATGTAGAACAGATAGAAGTATATGATCTTAAAGGACGTAAAGTCATTTCTAAAAAAGTAAATAATTCTCATACCAGTATAGATTTCTCCATAAGTGGGCTGTATCTTATTAAGATTTCTAACAGAAATTTCTATCATTCTAAACTAATTTATTTCAATTTTTAGAAATATATTTCTTGTTCTTTTTGTTAGTATAGTAATGGTTATAAATAAAACACGGTTTTTCGTATTACTGTGCCTAGTACAAATCCTCTTTCTTTCTGCACAAGAAGAGCATGAAGGACTAGGTGAAGAGATTGACAAAATCATCACTTATGATAGTTATTTTGACCAAGAGCTTACTCCTGGATTTATCATAACAGTCATAGAAGGAAACACCACTTCATTCTTCCCTTACGGCACAAAAAATAAAGAAAAATCCGATAGCTTATCTAGTACAGATGTATTTGAGATTGGTTCTTGTAGTAAACCTTTTACGGCGATTGCTATACTAGATGCGATAGAAAAAGGAAAACTTAATCTATTCGATAAGGTTAATAATTATCTTCCTGTAAGCTTTCGTAATCCAGACTTATCTGAACTTACAGTAGAAGACTTATTATTACATCGTTACCCTTTTCCTAAGCGACCTAGTAATTTTGGTCTTAAGGAAAAAGAGGCGAATAACCCGTACAAATATTATGCTAAGGAAGACTTGTTATCTTATTACTGCAATCAGAGTACTCTGAAGATAGAGGGAAAAGCCTCTTATAGTCATGTCAATTATGCGCTCCTAGAAATAATACTAGAACAAGTTTACCAGAATTCTTTTGACAGAATTATGGATGAAGAAATATTTGCACCTACTGGAATGGAGTTGTCTTTCATTAATTCTACTACCAAAGATATTACACTAGGTTACAACAAGAATGGATACAAATCTACTCCTTGGAAATTCAGTTCTTTCGGTGGATCTGAAGGGATAAAAACATCATCAAAAGATCTGGCATCTTTCTTTGAGCATTTATTTCATAATGAAGAATGGGAGCTAAACGAAGCCATAAAAGATATGCTAAGTAAAAAAATAGAAAGCATCTACAATGACCAATTCTATACAGGTTACGGCTGGCAGGTAATCAATCAAAAAAAGGCATTCGACATCTATGCAATGACTGGCGCTACAGACGGTCATAGTGCATTTATAGCCTTCGTCCCCGAAACAGAGACCGCTGTTATTATTCTATCAAATTCTTTTAACGGCACAAAGGATTTAGGCATGTCTATCCTTCGACTAATTAATTATAACTGGAAAAGAAAAGACCCTAACTAAATATCTTAGAGACTTAGCGACTCTAAGCTTCGTACATAAGATTACAACCTCTGATATCTGTATTATCTATTCGTCCTAGCACATCAAAACTATTGTCAGCATATACCTTAGTTATATCCGCAGTCTGTATAAATGAACAGGTATCGATGTTGGCTAAATCTATAATATTCAGAACACCTTGACGAGCAATACTTAATTTATCAAAAGGATCATATATATCAGTGGCAAATACCCTCATTACTGGAGACGGAACAAAATAGTTATCTAAGAGATAAGCTTGAGAACAAAGCTCTGTCATTCCGTACTCAGAATAAACAGACGCGACCTGAAAAGCCTGTTTCAACTTGTCGTGCAGTTCCACTCTAAGTAACTCCTTAGCCCTACCCTTCATACCTCCAGTTTCCATAATCATAATATTGCTAAGCTCTTGCGGAAACTTATCAGCTAGTTCCAGCAAAGCAAAGCTTACACCAATCAGCAGAGTCGGAGTATTAGACTTCTGATTTACTATTAACTGATTACTCAAAGCCTCTAGATCATCAAGAAAAAAACCACTCTCCTTGTGTTTACTTCGTTCTATAAATTCCCTCACCATAAACACTAGTGAAGCATCATCTCTCTCCAGATAAGAAGGAAGTAAAGCTAATACACATAAATCTTCTAGACCAGTAACTAAGTGCTCAAAGGTTTTAGTAGCTATCTGATTGTACCAATCCAAACTTTTGACATGACACTTACTCTGAATGGAACCAGTAGTTCCACTAGATCTAAATATTTTTTCAGTATCCCACTCTCCAGACTTAATATCAAAATTCTTAAAAAATGAAATGGGCAGAAATGGTATATCTTCCATAGAATAGACCTTAGTCCCTCTAACATGTTCAACATAGGTTCTATATAAAGCATTGTTCTCATACTGATAGTCAAAAACATTCAACGCTACTTGATCAAATCTAGTAAGATCAGCAAATAGTGATAATATATCTTTCTTTATGGCGGTATAGGACTCGATAATCAATATAAATTAGAGCTCAAAGGTAATAGAAATAAAACGATCATTATTCTTCTATAATACTTTTAAGCTGTCTTCTTCATATACTATTTTAATTTTATAGCTATGACAAATTGTATATCTAATACGTTATATCTATATTGATTACAATATGAAAATTATTAGTTACAGAAAATATTTCATTCTTGCCATATTGGCTATATTAGTCTGGTTTTCTGCCTGTGTGAATGCCCCTGATTTTTCTGATATACCAGAAATAGAATTTATTTCGCTAAGTGATGGCACTATGGAACAAGGCTTCTTTGAAACGGATTCTGTGTTACTCGTATTTAGCTTTACAGATGGAGATGGTGATATAGGCATAGAATCTACAGATCCTGGTCAAGATATATTTATTATAGATAATAGAACAGGTAATATATATGATAGATTTAAGACTCCCTTTGTTCCGCTTCAGGGTGTTAATAATGGTATACAGGGAGAAGTGAGAATTAAGTTATTTACAACCTGTTGTATCTTTCCTGAAGAAATGCCTCCTTGTACTGCTTCGGATGAATTCCCTTCTAATGACTTAAGCTTTGACATCTACATGATAGACAGAGCAGGTAATGAGAGTAATCGAATTACGACACCTATGATACAGTTGTTGTGTAATTAGATATTAATTTAGGTAACTATATATTTCTTTACACTAAGTTGATAAAA
>CAYYWZ010000028.1:0-46170 GCA_964475415.1 uncultured Saprospiraceae bacterium
AATTGCAGATGAACGATATACTATCTCCTGAAATATTCTTTCTATTGACAAATAAATTATATCCTTCATTAGTAAAAACAATCATTCTAGTTCTCTGTTATAAGAATACTTATGAAAAATTACTTAATAATAGGAGCATCTTCAGGAATCGGCAAAAGCCTGGCGGAGATATTATCTAATCATGGCCATAATGTAATAGGTACTTATAACAGTACAGAAGTTACCGCCTCTGATAATGTAAGCTATCATGCCTTAGATGTAATGGATGACGAGTTGGATCTCAGTTTTGTTCCGGAACAACTGGATGGAATAGTATATTGTCCTGGAAGTATAAATCTAAAACCTTTCCATAGGATTAAGCCAGAAAATTTCATCGAAGATCTCAATTTACAAGTAGTAGGAGCCATAAAGGTAATCCAAGCTATCCTAGGAAATCTAAAGAAAGGAGAACATCCTTCTATCTTATTATTTTCTACAGTCGCGGTACAGATGGGATTCAACTTCCATACACAGGTATCTGTTTCTAAAGGTGCTATAGAGGGACTTACTAAAGCACTAGCGGCAGAACTGGCGCCTACAATAAGGGTCAATTGTATAGCCCCCTCGTTAACGGATACACCCTTAGCAGGTAAACTACTAAGTACAGATGACAAAAAACAAGCGAATGCTGAAAGACATCCCCTTAAGAAAATAGGAACTCCAGAGGATATTTCTGAGATGGCCGCTTTCCTCTTATCAGATAAGGCTAAGTGGATGTCTGGTCAAATTATACACATAGACGGCGGCGCGTCGTCCATAAAAATGTAAAATTATGTTCAACTTATTTAAGAAAAAATCACCAATAGAAAAACTACAGGCAGAATACGAAAAACTCATGAAAGAAGCATTTGATTTGTCAAAATCAGACAGAATGGCTAGTGATCTAAAGTATGCCGAAGCCAACGATATCATGGCAAAAATAGAAGTGCTCCAAAAGTAATTATTCTGGAACTTACAGAAAGAGATATCGACAGGGTCATACAAATGGCATGGGAGGACAGAACACCGTTTGAAGCCATCAAGTTTCAGTTTGAACTGAGTGAGGGTGATGTCATAAAACTTATGAGAAAAACGCTCAAGAGATCTAGCTTCAACCTATGGCGCAAACGGGTTAATGAGGGTGTTAGCCAAAAACACCTCAAAAAAAGAAGTGCTGAGATAAATAGATTTAAATGCTCGCGCCAAAGAAATATCTCCAATAATAAGATTTCGAAAAGATAATGCTCCCATGCAAGGAATCAACCTCGTATGGATAAAGCGTGATATTCGCTCACAAGATCACAGGCCCTTACAAGAAGCGGAAGATGCTAAAATTCCATATCTTATAGTTTATATCTTAGAACCCGCCATAATAAACAATAAGGATACTTCGATAAGACATTTGCAATTTGTCTATCATTCCTTATTATTTCTGGAAAAAGAACTAGACCCTTACAACAGAAAGCCCGAAATATTTTACGGCGAAGCAATAGAAGTATTCGACTTTATACGTACTAAATTTGACATACAAAATATTTTTAGTTATCAAGAATCAGGTGTAAAACTTACTTGGGATAGAGATAAGGAAATAAAAAAATACTGTCTTAAAAATAAAATAAAATGGTGCGAATATCAGAAGGGAGGTGTCATACGAGGAATCAAAAACAGAAAGAACTGGGATAAAGAATGGGCAAAATATATCTCTGAAGACATTATCTACAATACCTACAGCAACTCAAGTTTAGAACACATAGAACATCCTTTTCTTATCCCCACCGACCTCCAGAAAGAATTATCAGAATACCCTAATAGTTACCAACCAGCTGGAAGTGCATATGCGCAAAAATATCTTCTATCATTTCTAGATGATAGAGGAAAAAATTACAGCAAACATATATCCAAACCTTCCCAAAGTAGAGTATCCTGTTCTAGATTGTCCTCCTTTTTAGCATGGGGGAACATAAGCGTAAAACAAGTATATCATAAAGTTCTACTGCATAAAAACTATAGTAAATACAAACGAGCTTTTAGCAATATGCTCACTAGACTTAAGTGGCATTGCCACTTTATCCAGAAGTTTGAAGTGGAATGTAGTTACGAAACAAGCTGCATCAATAGAGGATACGAAACGCTAGAATATGAAAATAATGAAGCGCTTCTCAGTGCATGGAAAAAAGGACAAACAGGATATCCTCTTATCGATGCTTGTATGCGCTGTCTTCATGATACAGGCTGGATAAATTTTAGAATGAGAGCTATGCTTGTTTCCTTTCTCTGTCATCATCTAGATCAGGACTGGCGAAGAGGTAGTTATCACCTGGCTAGACTCTTCTTAGATTATGAGCCAGGTATACATTACCCCCAGATACAAATGCAGGCAGGAACAACTGGTGTCAATACCATAAGAATGTACAATCCTGTAAAACAATCGATAGACCACGACCCAGAAGGTATCTATATAAAAAAGTGGGTACCTGAATTATCAAACTTACCAGCAGAGCTTATACATCAACCATGGTTACTTACCAGTATCGATCAACAATTATACAAGATAAAAATAGGTGAAGATTACCCAAACCCTATTGTGGATCTAGCAAGCGCAGCAAAAATCGCTAGAGACAAAATATGGGGACATCGCAAAAAACCTATGGTTAAGGAAGAACAAAAAAGAATACTACAAACACATACTAGAAGAAAAACAACAAAAGAATCAAAACATGCAATTTAACAAAGAGAAGATCGCTCAGCTAGATAAGATATTCAGACTTAATCTTATTAATTCTATTTCTGGTGTAAAACCCGCGAATCTCATAGGCACAAAATCTGAAAAAGGAAATACTAATCTTGCAATTTTTAGTTCAGTAGTACACATCGGCAGTAAGCCACCTCTGCTTGCTTGTATTACTAGACCAGATGCTGAAGTGAGAAGACATACCCTGGAAAATATCAAAGATTCGGGATACTATACCATAAACCATGTGCCTAATGATCTTGTAGAACAAGCGCATTATACATCAGCAAAATTTCCAGAAGAGGTTTCAGAATTTACAGCTTGTAATTTTACAGAACATTATGAGGATGATTTTCTTGCACCCTATGTCAAAGAAAGTAATATCAGAATAGGCATGAAGTTCCGAGAATTAGTTCCTATTAAAGCTAATCACACGATTATGATCATCGGGGAAGTATGTGATATACATATAGATGACCAGCTAGTAGACAAGGAAGGCATGATAGATTTAGCACAAGCAAAAACTGCAGGCATATCTGGACTCAACAGTTATTACAAGCTGACAAAAATAGATACCTTTCCTTACGCTAGAGTTTCGGAAACCCCAAACTTTTCTTAATGAAAAACATAAAGAAAAGAGATCTTCCTAGTAAACTTTGTGAGCAATGCAAGAAGCCATTTAGATGGAGAAAAAAATGGGAGAAAGATTGGGATAATGTAAAATATTGCAGTGAACGCTGTAGAAGAAATAAATCAAAAATTAATGTCTAAGGTAGATCTCATATTACCACATCAGTTGTTTGAAAAATCAATACTAACTGAAAATAAGAACGATTGCTACATCATAGAAGAATACCTATTTTTCTGTCAATACAAATTCCACAAACAGAAGATAGCATTTCATAGGGCTAGTATGCAATGTTATAAGGATTACCTTACTAGCTTAGGAAAAAAAGTGACGTATATATCTGCACATGATAAAAATGCAGACCTAAGAAAACTTATCCCTCATCTGCATAAAAATGGAATCCAAGAAATCCATCTTATCGAACCAACAGACAATTGGATAGAAAAGAGAATAACGGAAGCTGCCACTAAGACCAAAATAAAAATAAATTATTACGACTCTCCCCTATTTCTAAATAGTAAAGAGGATCTTCAAAGCTTTTTCAAACCAAATAAGAAAAAGTACTTTCAAACTACATTTTACAAACAAGAAAGAAAAAAGAGGAATATACTACTAGAGGAAGATGGAAATCCTAAAGGAGGGAAATGGACCTACGATTCTGAAAACAGAAAAAAATATCCTAATAAAAAAACACCTCCTCCCATTCATTTCCCTGATAGTAACAAGTATTATAAGGAGGCCAAAACCTATACAGAAAAAAACTTTTCAGATTATCCGGGATCATTGGATAATTACCCCTTATATCCTATCGATTTCAAAACAAGCAAGAAGTGGCTTCAATCCTTTTTTACAGATCGATTTATAGAATTCGGTCCTTACGAAGATGCTATTGTAAAAGAGCATTTTTTTCTCAATCATTCTATACTCAGCCCTATGATAAATATAGGGTTATTGTCACCTGAATACGTAATAAAAGAAACATTGAAATTTACGGATAAAAAAGATGTTCCCATAAATTCTGTGGAAGGATTTATAAGACAAATTATTGGCTGGCGGGAATTTATAAGAGGTATATACGTATGCAAAGGGACACAAGAGCGGACCACAAATTTCTGGAAATTTAAGAGAAAAATACCTGGCAGTTTTTATGATGGCACTACTGGTATTGTACCGATAGATACCACGATAAAAAAGGTACTACAGACAGGTTATTGTCATCACATAGAACGACTGATGGTCTTATCTAACTTTATGCTACTCTGTGAGTTCGATCCTGATGAAGTCTACCGTTGGTTTATGGAATTATTTATTGATGCTTACGATTGGGTTATGGTTCCTAATGTATATGGTATGAGTCAGTTTGCAGATGGTGGATTGATGTCTACTAAGCCCTACATTAGTGGGAGTAATTATATAATGAAGATGAGCAATTACAAAAAAGGAGCTTGGCAGGAAATATGGGATGGACTCTTTTGGAGATTCATGGATACACATAGAACTTTCTTTCTGAAAAACCCTAGATTAGGGATGTTGATTTCTAATTTTGACAGAATGGATCTAGAAAAGAAAGAGAAGCTTCTAAGTTCAGCTAATACTTATCTTGGCACATTAGATTAAAGAGTCTAAGCGCTTATACTTCTAGAATGCATATGGATACAAAAAACAATAAATATTTCACATCCATATAGCTACATATTTTTGTATTTTCCAGTTTTCAGGTGCTAACTAGTGAATGTATATGAGTAAGGTAATTATCATAATGGGAGTCAGTGGATGTGGGAAGTCAACTATAGCAAGCGACTTATCGGAAAAAACTAATATCCCATATTATGATGCAGACGCATTTCATCCTCCTCAGAATATTGCAAAGATGAGTAAGGGCAATCCCCTTAATGATAATGATCGGGAACCATGGCTACATATACTTCGTGATAAGCTGAGCTTATGGTCTGAAGACAAGGGTGCTATCCTAGCTTGCTCTGCACTAAAAGAAAGTTACCGGAAAATACTATCAGAAAATGTGGAAGTGCAGTGGATATATCTTCACGGCACTTATGACTTAATATATGGACGTTTACAGGCAAGAAAAAATCATTTTGTCAATGGTGATTTACTACAATCACAATTTGATACGCTGGAAGAACCTAAAGAAGCCTTACGTGTAAGTATCGCGAATAGTCCTGAAAAAATAATCGAAATTATACAGTCAAATATTAATATGAATTTATCATTTTTTGGAGTCATCGGATTAGGTGTAATGGGCAAAAGCATAAGTTTAAATATTGCCGAAAAAGAATTTAGCCTTTCTGTATATAATAGAGCCACAGCAGGAGAAGAAAAAGTAGTAAAAGATTTCTTAGAAGCGAATCAAAATTTTGGAAATATAAAAGGATATACAGATCTAAAAGAATTTGTAAAATCTCTAGCGCGTCCAAGGAAAATCTTAATAATGATTAAGGCAGGTAAAGTCACAGATCTCGTTATTAACGATTTAACTCCTTTTCTAGAGGAAGGTGATATCATCATCGATGGAGGAAATTCTCATTATAAAGATACCCAGCGTAGAACTGTAGAACTATCTAAAAACAAAATACATTTTGTAGGCAGTGGTGTATCTGGTGGAGAAGAAGGAGCTAGACGAGGTCCTTCTATTATGCCAGGTGGAACACAAGAAGCTTATCAGGCTATTGCTCCAGTTCTAGATGCCATCTCAGCTAAAGATGCAAATGGAAAACCCTGCTCTACTCATATAGGTCCAGATGGTGCAGGTCATTTTATAAAAATGGTACATAATGGAATAGAATACGCAGAAATGCAATTACTCGCAGAATGTTTCTCTTTGTTATCCCCAAGTAACAGTCATGAAGAAATTTCTACAATATTCTCTGAATGGAATAAGGGCGAATTATCTAGTTATTTACTGGAAATAACTGCAAATATTCTCAAGTATAAAGAGGGAGATCAATACACCTTAGATCTTATACTCGACAGAGCAGGAAATAAGGGAACGGGTTCTTGGTCTAGCAAAGCAGCCTTTGATTATGGAAGTACAAATACGATGATGTCTGCTTCCGTTTTTGCTCGATACATTTCCTCTTATAAAAGCCAAAGAGTGCAGCTTGCCAAAAATGTAAATAGAAATAAAATGTCGAAACCTATAGACATTGGAAAACTAAAAGCTGCGTACCAGTTTGCTCGCATCATAAATCATCATCAAGGATTCGAACTGATGCGATCTTGCTCTACAGTGTACAACTGGAAATTAGATTTTTCTGAAATCTCTCGTATATGGACTAATGGATGTATAATTAGATCTACATTCATGCAATCTTGTGTGTCTCACTTTATGCAAGGTGACAGCTTGTTAGACAATAAAGTAATCATTAATTCATTAGTTGATACAGAGACAAACTTAGATGATATATTACAGACAGCAATAACAAATAAGGTTCCTACTCCATGTCTGTCTAATGCAAGAAATTATTGGATATCGATGACAACTGCTGTTCTTCCTGCTAATGTTATACAAGCACAAAGAGATTATTTTGGAGCACATACTTATCAGAGGATTGACAAGCCAGAAGAAGAATTTTTTCATACTAAGTGGTATTAATTATGCTAGACTATTCCCTTATCAGTGCTGTTGTAATAGGTATAATTACACTTCTAGTTCTAATCCTCAGGTTTAAGCTACAAGCTTTTATCTCGCTGCTCATTGCAAGTATTGTAGTTGGTGTTCTAGCTGGCATGGAACCTATCACTATTATAGAAACTATACAACAAGGGATGGGCAGCACGTTAGGATTTGTAGCTGTTGTTGTAGGCCTAGGTGCAATGTTCGGAGCTATACTAGAACACAGTGGAGGTGCTGAATCACTGGCAAAATATCTATTACATAAATTCGGAGAAAAGCGTTCTTCTTGGGCTCTAATGCTGACAGGATTTTTTGTTGCTATCCCTGTATTCTTTGATGTAGCATTTATCATATTAGTACCTCTAATATATGCCTTGCAGCGTAAGACAAAACGTTCTTTATTGCTCTACGCTATTCCCCTACTAGCTGGTCTAGCCATTACCCATTCCTTTATCCCTCCTACCCCTGGCCCTGTCGCTGTTGCCGACATAGTCAAAGCAGACTTGGGCTGGGTTATACTCATAGGATTCATAGTAGGTATACCGACGGCTATTCTAAGCGGACCTATTTTTGCCAATTATATAAGTCAGAAAATCTTTGTCGAAGCTCCTATATTAGAGTTAGAAACAGATAAGCCAGCGGACCATCCTCCAGTAGGAATTATTTTAACTATTATCGGAATCCCTATTGTGCTTATTATAAGCAATACCGTGCTGAACAGCGCACTGATCAGTGAAGGTACTGTTCCTGAATCTATAAAAAACTGGCTAAAGATGATTGGCCATCCATTTACCGCACTGATCATCGCAAATTTAATAGCTTGGTACACCTTAGGGATAAGACGTGGTACAGATAAATCAATTCTACTTAAGATCAGTAACAAATCTATGGGTACAGCTGGAATCATCATTTTACTTACTGGAGCAGGAGGTGTGTTCAAGCAAGTACTTGTTAATACAGGCACTGGAGAAATGCTAGCAAAGTACTTTGCAGAGGCGGGCGTGAGTATTCTATTGTTTGCATTTATCGCGGCAGTACTTGTTAGAGTTATACAGGGTTCTGCCACGGTAGCTATGATTACTGCTGCTGGACTTACTGCCCCGCTTATTGCCCCAGATACCAGCGATATCTCACGAGCGCTTTTAGTTATTGCTATTGCTTCTGGAGCTTCTATTTTATCTCATGTCAATGATAGTGGCTTCTGGCTAGTAAGCAAATATCTCGGGATGACAGAAAAAGAGACATTTAAGAGTTGGTCTATGATGACTACCATTCTAGCTCTTACAGGATTTGCAACAGTATGTCTTTTGAGTGTACTTGTAAAATAAATTTTAGATGCCCATATAATTACTCAAATAGCTGAAAAATCACTAATTTCAATAAAATGTAAGAATGAAAAATATTATATACTTCTCACTCTTAGTATGCTTTATCGCTTGTGACCAGAAATGGGATCAACAAATGTTACTCGGCAACTGGAAGGTGAATAAATGGACAGAAATATCTTCTGGTAAGAAAATAACTAATCAAATGGATTTTAGTTTTGAAGAAGATGGAAGATACCTACTAGATTACGGCAAGAAAAAAGAACATGGAAAATATTGGATCGCTAATGAATATCTTCACACCATAGAAGAAGGTAAGGCAGAAAAAAAAGTTAAAATCATTTCACTACAGAAAGATACCCTTGCAATGGAAATGAATCGTGCAGGATCCATAGAAAAAGTAATACTTGTAAGAAAGTAATCTTATATATGAAATTGGAAATATCTGCGTGACTATATTCTGTTCTATCGTCATAATAGTATTATTCACAAAAAATAAAATCCAAATACATGTTTGACAAGTTAAAAAGTATCGCAATGCAAAAGTTAGTAGAAAAAATGGCTTCTAACGCATTAAGTAGTGAAGCTACTTCTGCAGCTGCTGAACAAGGTTCTAGTGCAATTATAGAATCTATTAAATCTAAAATCAGTGGTGGTGGACTAGAGCAAGTAACTGCTTTGTTTTCTGGTTCTAACCTAGAATCTAATGGGCTTTTCCAAGAAGCTAAGCAGAAGATGGTTGATGCTTTACAAAATAATGGTATGAGTGCTGAAGAAGCTCAAGCAGAAGCTGAAAATACAACTCCTGACTTGATAGCAAGCCTTAAAGATAAGTTCGCTTCTCAAGACGAAGCTGACAAAGATTTTGATCTTAATAGTCTTACTAAGCTCATCCCTGGTGATGCAGGTGACTTACTAAATAAAGCAAAAAGCCTATTTTAGTATTTAGCTAATATTAGAAATAATATAGAAGGCCTTACTCTAATGAGTAAGGTCCTCTTTTTTTTATATATCTCCAGTTTATCGATGATCTGCAAATTAGAATATGCCTTATTCTTTTTCTCCATTTCTATTACAATATTAGAATACCTTGCTAATTCTAACTCTTAGCTTACTACAGGCTACAACTACTTTTTACAAGCTAAAAAAGACTATATATAGAAACTAAGAAAGTCTTTCATTTCCTCCCACGCGACTTTTCTACAATTCTAAGAAAAAAAACACCTAAATCTTGTCACATATAGACCTCTCAAGTACTATATTAGAAGAAATGTTCTTTAATAGAAAAAAATGTACGATTAAAAGGCAATTTTAAATATTTGACATTATAGTCAAATCAATAAATCCAGCAACTTAATCGATTAGTAGAACCAAATAAAAAAATTGCAAATCAAATCCAGATCATGAAAAATTTATCATTTATAGCATTACTGATAAGTGTAGTATCCTTTACTATGCAAGCTCAGATAGTCATTAATGAATTTTCAGTTTCTAACTTAGAAAGCTTTACAGACAGTTTCGGTAAAACAGAAGACTGGATAGAACTTTATAATACAAGTGATCTACCAGTAAATATAGGTGGCTGGCATCTATCAGATAAAGAAAATAAACCTGTAAAATGGAGAATACCTGAGGGGACTGTTATAGATGGTAATGGATTCTTACTCTTTCTTTGTTCTGGGAGAGACTTACAAAAAGGAAATGAATTCCATACAAATTTCAAACTAGCACAGTCTGAAGGAAAGGATATAGTATTACTTTCTGATGCAAGTGGAGCGATTGTGGAGATGCATAATCTAGATCTTACATTAGTAGAGCACTCTAGATGTAGATCTGAAGATGGTGGCAATGAATGGGTTGTATCTACTTCCCCTAGTTATGGAACAAGTAATAATAATACTCCTCAAGTAAATGGGTATACTGCAACACCAACCATAGATCTACCTGCGGGATATTACGAAGAAGATCAGCTGGTCACAATAACTAATAATGAGCCAAATTCTACTTTGCGTTACACGACAGATGGAACTAACGTAAGAAGCAATTCGCCAATTTATACAGATCCTATAATTGTAACAAACACTCAGGTCGTAAAAGCAAGATCATTCAGTGATGATACTGCTATTCTACCAGGTAAAATGGATTTCAATACTTATTTTATCAATGAAGATTTCTCACTAGCTGTATTTTCTGTAGCTGCAGATCAGGTTATAGATCTTGCTAATGGAAACGGCGGCCTTATACCTATCGGTTCTATAGAATACTTCAACCTTGACAAAGAAAGAGAAGCAACTTCTTTTGGTTCACTTAATAGACATGGACAAGATTCTTGGGTATTAGATCACAGAAGTTTAGACTGGGTATCTAGAGATGAGATGGGATATTCCAAAGCAGTAAATGCCCCTCTTTTCGGCTTTTCCGATAGAGATGAATACCAAAAATTTATGTTTAGAAATTCTGGAGATGATAATTATCCTGCTAGAGATGATAACGCACATCAAGGCTCTACACACGTCAGAGATGAGTATGTTCAGACCCTAGGACAGCTGGGAGATATGAACTTTGATTTACGTGCTGTGGAAAGAGTTATCCTTTTTCTTAATGGGGAGTATTGGGGAGTATATGGCATGAGGGATAGACCTGTAGATCACGATTACACAGATGAGTATTATGATCAAGGGAAATATGACATACAATATCTTAGTACTTGGGGAGATACAGAAATCGAGTATGGTGGCTTGCAGGCAATATCAGATTGGGAAAATATCAGAAATCACGTTCTCCTGAACGATATGAGCGATCCGGAAAATTACCAGATCGCTGAAGACAGTATCAATATGTTGAGCCTTATAGATTATATGACAATGAATCTCAATGTTGTTGCCTCTGATTGGTTAAACTATAATACCGGATGGTGGAGAGGACTTAACCCAGAAGGCGGTCATAAAAAATGGGGATACATATTGTGGGATCTTGATGCAACTTTTGATTATTATATCAACTATTCTGGAGTGCCGGATATATCCCCTAACGCAAAGCCATGTGATATAGAAGATATCGCCGATTTTGTAGATGGCTTTTTCGGACCAGGACTGACAACACATGGTTCTGGAGCTGGAGCTGGAGATACACTTATTTGCAATTCCATAGAAAATGGGTCTAGCCCTTACCCTGGAAATGATCCTATATTCCAGCAAGTAGTAGGTTACAATCCTTCTTGTTGTGATAACAGTTGGTCTATGGTTTGCCAAGATACCTATGATTTTCTATCTCAATTTAATGGTGGAGATGTCGGATATAATGGAAATGTCGGTGCTCATGCGAAGATCTTTTTAAAACTAATAGATGAGAGTCCGATTTTTAAGCAACTATACTATTCTAGATATGCGGATCTTATGAATACAGTATTTACTTGTGAGAATATGACTTCCCTATTAGATAGTATGATTGCTGTTATAGAACCAGAGATGCCTGGGCAAATAGAAAGATGGGGCGGAACATTGACGGAGTGGGAAGAAAATGTAGAAAGACTTAGAGGCTTTATCGAAGCAAGATGTCTTGCATTAGATGAGACTGCTCTAGAGTGTTTCGAAGAATTAGATGGTCCTCATAAACTAACATTACAAACACGTCCTAATGGTGTCGGAGAAATAGATCTTAATACATTAGATATAGAATCTTTCCCTTGGGAAGGAGATTATTTTGGTGGAATGGAAAACATTATAAAGGCTAAAGTATTTTCCGAATTTGAAGATGAATATGTTTTCAGTCATTGGGAAAGTAGTGCAGGCAATATAATATCACCTTCAGAAACGGAAAGAAAGGCTACGATTAGATTAACGCAACAAGATACATTGACAGCAGTATTCGATCTATTCTCTAATACAACTGACTTGAGCGACCTATATGATATAAGCATATATCCTAATCCAGCATCAAGCTTTATACAGTTAGACATATTTCTGAAAGAACCTCAAAGAATAGAAGCTGAACTTATTTCCTTGACTGGAAAAAGAGTACAACAGTATACTGATCTTGCTGGGAAAAATCTCTCTGGAGACAATTCGCTAAAACTACCTATTGCAGAAAACGTAACTACGGGAATATATTTCTTATCGCTTAAGATAGGTACATCACAGAAAACCTATAAGGTTAATGTTGTCAAGGAAAGATAGAGTAAGTGTAATATGATTTTTTCTATTATGTAGAAGCTTAAATTTATAAGCTTCTATATGATACTATTATTTACTTACTTACTTATTTTCTAGAAGAGATTTAATTTTGGGAATATCTAATGGCTTAACCCAAAACTCATATATCATAGGATATTCTTCTAGACGTGCTTGTTTATCTGGAAAAGTTATAGTACTTAGCATTATTACGTACTTGGCTTTTAAGCTATCTGGTAACTTTTTATAATCCTTTAAAAAATCCCAACCATTCCGCATTGGCATGTTTATATCTATACAGATAATAAGAGGCGCTTCATCTAAAGTTTGTAGTTGTTCAAGTGCACTATCTACACTTTTACAAATTAATAGGTATTTGTCAAGACCTTCTTCTTCAAGAAGAATCTGATGATAATAATTGGTAGAATGATCATCATCAACAAGCATAATCTTTATTGCCATAATACTCAATTTCTTTGCAAAAACTTCTTACTCTAGATCTATCGCTGAATTAGTACCTTGACGTTTATTATAAGAAATATATAGTGTAAAGCAAAATTTCTAGGGGAATAAATCCTACAACATTAAGAATTATTTGTAAATTCTATTGCAACTAATATTACAGATTATTGAATTTTGTAAAAAAAAACTACACTTTGCCTGTCAGTTGTCTAATCTTAATATTTAGTGCTGCAAAAAATAAGGTAGTAAATGGACTTAACCAATTAAATATCGCATACACAAAATACTCTCCTACTCCCACACCTAGTACTCCGCTCTGGTAAGCACCGCAGGTATTCCATGGAATAAGTACAGAAGTTACGGTCCCAGAATCTTCAAGCGTTCTACTTAGGTTCTCAGGAGCGAGACCTTTATCTTTATAAGCTTTCTTAAACATTTTTCCTGGTATAACTATAGCTAAATATTGATCACTGGCTATAGCATTTAACCCTAGACAGCTAATTACTGTACTAGCAAATAATCCAAAAACTGTTGTTGCAAAGGATAATAAAACATTCGTAATTCGCGACAAGGCACCGATAGCATCCATCACTCCACCGAACACCATGGCACAACATATAAGGTATATCGTCCATAACATTCCATTAATTCCGCCAGAGCTAAACAACTCATTGAGCTTCTCATTATCTGTAATGATCTGAGTATCTGTCCAGATAGCTGTTAATACTGCTGAAATATTAGAATCTGACAAAGCAGCTAGCGTCGATCCTTGAAAAACTAAGGCAACAACTGCAGCTAATAAAACACCTACTCCTAATGCTATAAGTGGTTTAGTTTTGAATAATATAAGACCTATTACTACAGCCGGAACAATAAACAATATAGGTGAAATATGAAAAGTAGACTTTATGGTACTTAATAAGGAGCTCACATCAGCATCTCCTGTAGTTTGTATAGTGGTACTGATAATTCCAAAAACTATAAGTGTAACAATAATCGTAGGCACAGTAGTTATTGTCATATATCTTATATGTGTAAAGAGATCCGTTCCAGCCATAGCTGGTGCAAGGTTAGTCGTATCACTGAGTGGAGACATCTTATCACCAAAATATGCACCAGAAATAACTGCTCCAGCTATCATACCAGGAGAGATACCCAGAGCTTCACCTATCCCTATCAACGCGATACCAACAGTAGCAGAAGTTGTCCAAGAACTTCCAGTGGCTATAGATATGATTGCAGCAATTACAACAGAAGCAGGAAGAAAAATAGTTGGATTCAACACCTGTAATCCATAATATACCATTGCAGGAATAATTCCGCTTACCAACCATGTCCCTGCTAGAGCACCCACTAAAAATAATATAGCAATAGGAATAAATACACTTCTAAGATTCTCCCATATTTCTTTACCCATCAAGCCCAACGATACTTTATTAAATAGACCTACTATAGCAGCAACAACACCACCAATCAATAAGATGATCTGATTCGTGTATCCACCAAACCATTCTTGGCCATCTACGAAGAAAATATTATAGGCCAAAAGTAGCATCAAAATAAGCACTGGAACTAGAGCCTCCCATATACTCAAAGACGTATTATCTATAATCGTTTGTTCATCTATTTTTACCTCCGATAGGTTATTCTTATCTCTCATTATAATGTGATATATTACTTCTAATGTAAGATATTATAATAATTTTATTCTACAGTAGAAAAAATACGCTGATACGAAAATGTATCTTTCCCTAGTTTAGCTGGTTACTATTGACAAGCTGTAGATATTATTCTATCTTCCTCATGTCAAATAAAAATTTCGACTTTCTTTTTTATAATTAATACCATCAGACTAATTAAATGTGTATGGCCCTGATTTCTAAAAATATTATTCTTAACAAATTTAAACCGAAAGATGCGCAGCAATTATCTATTATAGCAAACAACAAAAAAATATGGCTAAATGTTAGAGATAGATTTCCTCATCCTTACAACTTAAGTGATGCTGAGTCATTTATCAAAATAGCCACTAAGGAAAACCCCAACAATAAAATATTTGCTATACGTTATAAAAATAAGCTTGCTGGAAGTACAGGGATATTCAATGGAGACGATGTGTATAAGAATACCTTCGAAATTGGCTATTGGTTAGGAGAAGAATACTGGGGCAAAGGTATCGCTTCTAAGGCAGTAGAGCTGATAACCGATTATGCATTTATTACATTAGGAGCAAGAAAAGTATGGGCAGGTTGCTTTGCATATAACGAGGGTTCTATGAAGGTTTTACTGAAAAACAATTTCACTCAAGAAGGTTTATTAAAAGATGCCATAATTAAAGATGGTAAGGTGGGTGATGAATATAGATTTGGGAAACTGAATCCTAGATGAATACTACCAACGTACCACTACCTTACCGATAGAAATTCTATGCTCTAGGTAGTAATGAGCATCTGCAATATCTTCCGCAGGAAATGCTTTCCCTACTGTAGGAACAATAACTTTTTCTTCTGCAAGCTTTATAACTTGCTTTAACACATGATTAAAAACTAAAGGTCTGTGGTCCGCTATCTTTAGCATATTGACAGCGATAAGAGACTTAGAATTCATCAAGAAACTCAAAGGAGAAAACAATCCAAAACCGAGAACAACTCCTATAGATCTTAGTACATTTGTCTTAGATCCTTTTATTTGTGCTGCAGCACCAAAATTGACCATCTTCCCTCCAGGTGCCAGTTGTTTCATGGCTTTACTAAATGTTTTTCCCCCGATACTGTCAAAGACAACATCGATCTTTTTAGTTCCTAATTCTTTGACTATTCGCTCAACAAAATCTTCTTTTGTATAATCTATACATAAATCAACACCCATCTTCTCTAAGAAATAATGCTTAGATCCAGACGCTGTACCAATAACATAACAACCCATATGTTTACATAACTGCACAAGCATAGAGCCCACCCCTCCTGCAGCTGCTTGGATAAGTACTATATCTCCAGTATGCAAACTCACAGATTCCATGGCACAAAAATACGCCGTACAAGCCTGAGTTGCTAGCGCTACAGAAAGATCAAAAGTATAGCCCACAGGAATCTTAGCTACTGCCTCCTTTTTTGTGATAGCAAATTCTGAATATCCCCCAAATCTAGTTAGTGCAACTACCTTGTCTCCCTTTTTAAAACCTTCTACACCTGGTCCAATCTCATGGACATATCCACCTACATCGTAGCCCAGTACACAGGGGTTTTTAGGCGCTTCAGGATACATTCCTCTCCTTGCAACTACATCAGCAAAATTAAGCCCAAAAGACATAACCTTTATTACAAGCTCCCCTTCTTGCGCAGTAGGCATCTCTGCAATTCTTGCTTCAAACGCCTTATCGGCGTCTCCATATTTAGTTAAATAGATTGCTTTCATCTGCGGTATATTCCTAAGACTTTTTCTAAATTACTAAGGTAAAAATAAAACAATGATGAATTGCAAAAAAGAATTCTTTTCTCTACCAGCAGACTTATGTTACCTTAACGGTGCATATATGTCTCCGAATCTGAAATCTGTAGAAAAAATAGGTATCCTAAGCGTCCAGAAAAAAAATAACCCGCTAAACATTACTGCTTCAGATTTTTTTAGTCCTTTAGATCATTTAAGAAAACTGTTTGCAAAACTTATACATTGCCCTACTCCAGACAGAATTGTCATGGTACCATCTGTATCTTATGCTGTGGCTAATGCGGCTAAGAATATTCCATTAGAAGCTGGAGATGAAATCCTATTGGTAGGAGAACAATTCCCTAGTAATTATTATTCTTGGGAGAAACTTGCTATAAAAAACAGTGCTCATCTACGTATTATTTCCCCTGAAGAAAATCATAGGGATAGAGTAAAAAATTGGAATGAAAGAATTCTAGAGAACATAAATGCAAAAACAAAAATAATTGCAATGCCTATAGTGCATTGGGCTGATGGAAGTTTGTTTGACCTAGCAGCAATAAGCGCTACATCTGAGTCATATGGAAGCTATCTACTTATCGATGGGACACAATCTGTTGGAGCTATGGAACTCAATCTATCAGAAATAAAAATAGACTTTCTTGTGGTGGCAGCGTACAAGTGGATGTTAGGACCTTATTCCGCAGGACTCGCCTACTACAGCGACAGATTTCTCGATGGAACACCTATAGAAGAAAGCTGGATGAACCGATATGATAGTGATAATTTCTCTGAGTTAGTAAACTATCAAAATCAATACAGAACTGGAGCACGTAGATATGAAGTAGGTCAGTCAAGTAATTTTATAGCCATTCCTATGATGACCGAGGCCATTCGTCAGCTTATCGAATGGCAACCCGAAGCTATACAATCTTATTGTAGGGATATCACAAAAGATGTAGTAAAGAGACTTGGAGATATAGGCTTTAGGATAGAAAATGCAGCTTACAGAGCACATCACTTATTCGGAATTCGTGTTCGAGCTAGTGATAATTTAGAAACTATGGCTATGAAACTTAAGGAAGGTAATATTTCTGTTTCTATCCGTGGAGATGCTATCAGAGTAAGTCCTAATGTATATAACACACGAGAAGATATGGAAAGACTATTTAGTATACTAAATATATAGTATGAATTCCAACATCAATGCAAAGTAACCTCTTCTTTCCTCTATCTTGTTGATAAAGAGAAATAGTTAAAAACATTTTGCTTTAGAATGGTGCACACATAAAAAGACAATCTACAACGCATAAGCATTGTCCATACTTATCAGTTTTTTAGTCTTATCCGATGTTAGATATTCATGGACAGCAACAGCACAATCTCGGCCCTCGGCGATAGCCCATACTACCAAAGATTGTCCTCTTCTCATATCTCCTGAAGAAAATACACCACTGATATTTGTTTGAAAATTATCTGTTTGGACATTGCCGCTTTCATCAAAAGCAATATCTAAATGTTCCAATAAGCCTCTCTTTTCCGTATGTAAAAAACCAATGGCTAAAAAAACCTTTTGACATGGTATAATTTCCTTAGAATTAGGAATTTCTTGCATTAGGTACTTTCCTTGATCATTCTTTTTCCATTCGATTTTTACAGTTTCTATACCAGATAGATTTGTTCCATCATTACTTACAAATCGTTTAGTGAGAATAGACCACTCTCGTTCGCAACCTTCTTCTTGCGAACTAGATGTTCTTATTATCTGAGGCCAGTTTGGCCAAGGATTTTGCTCACTTCTAAAACTTGGTGGCTTGCTCATTAACTCTATTTGCATAACATGCTTCGCTCCTAGCCTATGTGACGTACCTATGCAATCAGATCCTGTGTCACCACCACCTATAACTAGTACATCTTTACCCTCGACATCAATAAGTTCTTCTTGTGACGGAGGATTCCCGGCTACTCTTTTATTATTTTGGGTTAGATACTCCATTGCTAAATGAACACCCTTCAGTTCTCTACCTTCGATAGGAAGTTCTCTTGCTACAGTAGATCCTGTGCAGAGTACTATACAGTCAAAATCTTTCTTTAGAGTCACGCTAGAAATATCTACTCCTATGTTTGTATTCATTCTAAACTGAATACCTGATTTTTTCATTATATCTATGCGTCTGTCAATTACATTTTTCTCCATTTTAAAATCTGGAATTCCATATCGTAGAAGACCACCAATTTTATCTTCCCTTTCGAATACAGTTACCTCATGACCGCACTTATTAAGCTCGTCTGCACAAGCCAGTCCAGCTGGACCACTGCCGATGACAGCAACTTTCTTACCACTAGAATTATCAACTTTATTTTCTTCTACCCACCCTTCGATAAAAGCTCTCTCAATAATAGATTTCTCTATATATTCTATAGCTACAGCATCATTGTTAATGCTCAAAACACAAGATCCTTCACAGGGCGCTGGACATATTCTACCAGTAAACTCTGGGAAATTATTAGTACTAATCAGTATCTCGTAGGCTTTCTTCCACTCTCCCAGAAATACGGCGTGATTAAAGTCAGGTATAACATTACCTAGAGGACATCCATTATGACAAAAAGGAATTCCACAATCCATACATCTAGCAGCCTGCTCTATCTTATGATCTTCAGATTTTTCTACATAAAACTCTTTGAAATTTGAAACTCTCTCTTCGACTGATAGTGATTCTGGAGTACTTCTCCCATATTTTTGAAATCCTTTTATATCTCCCATTAAAAATAAATTTTAGCGATCATAGAATTTTATTCACTACTTAATAAGTACTTTAGCAGATGGTCTAGATGTATTACTATTATTTTTTACACGCTCTTTTTTTCGCAGCTTCTGAAGTGCATTTTTATATTCTGTTGGAATAATTTTTATGAAATTATTTTGCTGCTCTTCCCAGTTATTTAACAACCTAAATCCTTGAGGGCTACCAGTATAATTAGTATGCATTCTGACTAGCTTTCTAACTTGCTTTTTATCCTCATGATCAATTTCGTTTTCTACAAGAACCATTTCAGAGTTGAAATTTTTAGGAAGCTTCTTTTTCGGTGTGTATAAATAAGCTACACCTCCGCTCATTCCCGCAGCAAAGTTCTGCCCTATATCCCCTAAGATTATTACGATTCCACCTGTCATGTACTCACAACCATTATCGCCAATACCTTCTACAACAACTTCTGCACCACTATTCCTTACAGCAAATCTATCACCTGCTTTTCCATTGATAAATACTTTTCCTGAGGTTGCACCATATAAAGCAACATTACCAATAATAATATTCTCTTCTGGAATAAAATCACAATTTTGATCAGGCTTTACAACTAGTTTTGCTCCGCTTAATCCCTTACCAAAATAATCGTTTGCTTCACCCTCAAGATGGAAGTGAATTCCCTTAATACCAAAGGCGCAAAAACTTTGACCTGCAGAACCCTTAAACCAAAATTCTAAACTATCTTCCGCCATTCCATCAGCGCCATACATTTTTACAATCTCATTAGAAAGCATAGTGCCTACTGCTAGATCTGTATTGCTAATTGGAAATATAGAGGAGTAGCTTTTTTTACCTCTAATAGCCATCCGTGACTTTCTTATCAACTTATGATCCAATACATTATCTAGTCCTGCATCTTGTTTGACAGACTGATACATTGTGTTGTTATAGACGTTCTTTTCTCTATACAGAATAGGACTAAGATCTAAACCCTCTGTTTTCCAGTGTCTTCCTACCTTATCTATCTCAAGTAAATCTGTTCTTCCTACCAATTCATTAACTGTTCTAACTCCGAGCTCTGCCATAATTTCTCTTAAGTGTGCTGCTAAGAATTGAAAGTAATTGACCACATGTTCTACCTTCCCGTTAAATTTCTTTCTGAGCTCTTTGTCCTGCGTTGCTATCCCTACAGGGCAGGTATTCAGGTGGCACTTACGCATAAGAATACATCCCTCAACAACTAAAGCAGCTGTCGCAACCCCCCATTCTTCAGCTCCCAGTATCGTTGCAATAGCTAAGTCTCTTCCTGTCCTAATCTGGCCATCAGCCTGTAGTACAACTCTATCCCTCAATCCATTTTTCACTAAGGTCTGATGGGTTTCCGAAAGACCCAACTCCCATGGCAATCCAGCATGTCTTATACTACTTAATGGTGAAGCTCCTGTTCCTCCATCACTACCCGAAATCAAAATATGATCAGCAAATGCTTTCACTACGCCAGAAGCAATAACGCCAACTCCTGCCTTAGATACAAGTTTTACGCTTATTCGCGCACTTGGATTAGCATTTTTCAGATCAAAGATTAATTGCTTAAGATCTTCTATAGAGTATATATCGTGATGCGGCGGTGGAGAGATGAGACTTACACCTGGTGTTGCATTTCTAATAGAACCAATATAATCATTTACCTTATGTCCTGGCAGCTGACCACCTTCCCCAGGTTTAGCCCCTTGAGCCATTTTTATTTGTAACTCTACAGCATTATTAAGGTAATGAATATCGACACCAAATCTCCCACTCGCTACTTGCTTAATTGCTGATCTCTCCCAATCTCCATTTTCTTTTTTTGCAAATCTTCGAGGATCTTCTCCCCCTTCTCCACTATTACTTTTACCTCCAATTCTATTTAGTGCTATTGCTAAGGTGCTGTGCGCTTCATGCGAAATAGAACCTAAGGACATCGCTCCAGTTGCAAACCTCTTGTATATAGATTCTGCGGATTCTACTTCAGTCAGGGGAATAGGATTCGTGCCAGGCTTAATTGTAAAGAAAGATCTGAGAACAGAATTATTATGTTCTAGTTGATCGATGGCATTAGTAAACTTTTTGTACGTCTTGTAGTCATTAGTTCTAGTGCTATGTTGTAAAAGGTGTATGGTCTGAGGATTAAATAAGTGATACTCCCCTTTTCTTTTCCATTGGTAATTCCCTACATCTGGTAAGCTGTTAAAATTATTATCAAATACAAGTCTGTGTTTGACATCATTTTCTCGTTCTAGACCTTCAAACCCTAGCCCCTCTATCCTTGAAATAGTTCCTCTAAAACACCTTTTTACCACTTCACTATGTAATCCTAATATTTCAAAAGTCTGAGCACCTTTATAAGAGCTGAGACATGATATACCTAACTTAGACATAATTTTTAGTAAGCCTTTATTGACGGCTTTGATATAAGATTTTTGAGCTATGGATTCTGGTATTTTATTTTCTATCGCTAGAGAATTTACTGTATCCAAGGCAAGATATGGGTAGATCAGATCCGCCCCAAATGATAGCAAACATGCTACATGATGCGTTTCCCATATGTCTCCTGCTTTTACAACAAGCGCTACCTCTTTTCGTAATCCTTTTTTTATCAGATAATGATGCAAGGCACCAGTAATAAGTAGTGAAGGAATGTTTTTCCTGCCCTTACTTATATCAACATCATCTAAAATAATTACTTGTTTATCATTTGCAATGATCTGCAATGCTTTCTTAGAAATTCTTTTTACAGCAGACTTTAAAGATTCATCACTTGGATAAGTAATATCCAGTTTTTCTATCTGTAAATGTTCTATTTCGGAATGTATTAGATTAGCAAATTTTTGATGATCAAGTATCGGGTGATCAAAGCGTAAAATTTTAGCTTCTTCTGATCCTGTTGTGATAATACCACTACCTCCACCTATAACGGTAGAAAGGCTCATATAGAATTTTTCGCGAAGTGGATCTATCGGGGGGTTGGTTACCTGTGCAAATTGTTGTTTGAAATAATTAGCTGGATGTTGAGCAATTTTTGACAAAATAGCAAGTGGAATATCTGCGCCCATAGAACCTATAGGTTCTTGTGACTTCTCTGTCATCGACTTTAGTATAATTTCTTTATCTTCTAGACTCATTCCACAAGCTATCTGCCGTGTCCTTAGTTCTAAATGATCAGAATCTAATTCTGCACTATATGGTATTTCGTCTATATGTTTTGCATTCTGATTAAGCCATTCTCTGTAAGGCTTTCTTTTACAAATTGTTTCTTTTAATTCCTTATCAGAAATAATACGGTGTTCATCTAGATCAGCAACTAACATTTTACCGGGTTGCAATCTTCCTTTAAGTTTTATTTGAGATGGATCTATATCTATACATCCTGCTTCACTTCCCAGGATTAGCAAATTATCTTTTGTCAGTATATATCTGGAAGGTCTCAGTCCATTCCTATCTAAGGTTGCACCTATTACAGTTCCATCAGTAAAACAAATAGATGCTGGACCGTCCCATGGTTCTATTAATGCATCATGGTACTCATAAAAAGCTTTTTTATAATCTTCTATATCAGGATTGTTTTGCCAAGCTTCAGGAATCATCATCATGATAGAATGAGGAATCGATCGACTAGCCCTTAGTAGGAAGTCCACCACATTGTCAAAATTTCCTGAGTCCGATAGAAAAGGATCACATACTGGCATAATACTGGTAAGATCTGGACGATTTTTTGAGATGAGCTCCATGTACTTTTCGCGAGCGTTCCACCAGTTTTGATTTCCTTGTATTGTATTGATTTCTCCGTTATGTGCTATACATCGAAACGGCTGAGCTAACTTCCATTTGGGTAATGTGTTAGTAGAAAACCTACTATGAACAATAGCAATAGCTGACTGGAATAAAGGATCTTGAAGATCTGGGTAATAGGTTCTTAATTGGTTTGCAGTAAGTAAGCCTTTGTATACTATTGTTTTAGAAGATAGAGAAGTGATGTAAAAATCATCTGTCAGCCCCTTACTAGAAAAGTAGATCTCCTTCATTATAGATGATCGCAGAAAGTAAAATCTACGTTCTAAGTCCTTATTATTAAACCCAGCGGTTTTGAAAAAATATTGTAAAATTTTAGGTTCTGATGAAAGGGCAGAATTCCCTAAAATAGAATTATCTACAGGGACTTCTCTTATATGCAATACTTGGAAATCTTTTTTCTTAACCCATTTTAAAATTACTTTCTCACAATACCTTCTTGCTTGCTCCTCTTGCGGCATAAAGAACATGCCCACTCCATATTTATCCATCTTAGGTAAGACATCTCCATTCTTAAAGAATACTTGCTCAAAGAATTTATGAGGTAGTTGAGTAAGTATTCCAGCACCATCTCCTGTATTCTGCTCGCAACCTGAAGCACCTCTATGCTCCATGTTTTCTAGTGCTGTTAGTGCAGCATCTACAATGTATCTGCTAGAAGTAGATTTCAAGTCAGCTAACATTCCAACACCGCAAGAATCTCGCTCTTCTTGTGGTGTATATAAACCAATTTCATTTTTCTTCGCCTTAGACTGCCTTTTCATATAGTTAGCTTTACCTTATTCATTCATTTTTTCATTTATATAATTACTTTCCAGTAGCTTGTAAAAAAGAGTCAGCATATTGTTCTCCTTTAGTTATAGTAAGAACAATTATATTCGTTTAATAAATATCTATACTATAATCTAGAGTCAGAGCTAAACCACTTAAAGTTTGCTAGAGCTAATTTATTTTGATCTAGCTAACAGATATAAACTAGTCTACGAGGTACTCATTGCCCACTGACTTTCTTCTTTCATACCGCTATAGGCTTCCATATCGTGTTCCGTAATATCTAAACCTCTAATTTCATGATCATTAGACACTCTAATTCCTATAGTTTTCTTTAATGTATAGAAAATTAGAAAAGAACATATAAATGCAAAAATACCCACAGCAGCTACACCGATAATTTGTGAGAAAAGTTGGGCTATCCCAGCCTTCTCTCCAAAGAGACCCACTGCCAAAGTCCCCCAAACGCCGCATACTAGATGAACTGAGGTAGCTCCTACAGGGTCATCTATTTTGATCTTATCAAAAAACACTACTGAAAGGGGAATAATTACTCCCGCAATAAATCCAATCAATATCGCCCAAGATGGGTTGGTCATCAAGTCAGCTCCTGCAGTTATACCTACAAGACCACCCAATATCCCATTAAGCACCATCGACAGATCATGCGTCTTAAAGAGTATATAGCTCATTATAAATGCACCTATAGCTCCTCCTGCTGCTGATAAAGAAGTTGTTACAAAAACTAAGGATACTGCTCCTGGGTCTGCCGATAAAACGGATCCACCATTAAATCCAAACCACCCAAACCACAATAAGAATACGCCTACGGCAGCAAAAGGAAGGCTATGCCCTGGAATAGCTTTTATGCCTGTCTTAGTATATTTTCCAGCTCTAGGCCCTAGAACTATGGCACCTGCTAATGCGGCAAAACCACCTGCGGCATGTACTATCGTAGAGCCTGCAAAATCATAAAATGGGGTCTCCATTGTATCGAGCCATCCACCTCCCCATTTCCACATACCTATTATAGGATAGACCAAGGCAACAAAGATTGCAGCAAAGATTAAAAATGATTCTAATTTTATTCTTTCTGCTACTGCCCCAGAGACGATAGTTGCACAGGTTGCAGCAAACATAGCTTGGAAAATAAAATCAGAATAATAAGAGTATGCACCATCTGCATATTCTATACCTCCTGCTGCACCTTCCGGTGCAATAGCTCCGAAGCCAGCAAAGCCGAACATTGTGCCTGCAAAAACCTCCCCTGGGTACATTAGATTAAAGCCTACCAAATAATAGGTCAATAGTCCTATACCAATAATCATAGCATTTTTGAATAAAATATTTACCGTATTTTTCTTTCGTACCAAACCCGCTTCTAAACTTGCAAAGCCCAAGTGCATAATAAAAACTAGTGCTGCTGCAATTAAAATCCATAAATTATTTACAGTATATAGTGTCTCGTCCATAGTAAGAAGGTTCTTTTTTTTGTTACAATTGCTAAGCATTTATACTCTCAGGTCCATTCTTCCCTGATCTAATATTCTTTATTTCTAACAAGGGTGAAACCATTATAATACCATCACCTTTTTCTCCGGTATGTGCAGCATCTACTATTGCATCAAAGGCTGCTGTTACATATTCGTCAGAGACAACGATTTCCATTTTGATTCTCCCTAGGTAACCTACATCATAGACACTTCCTCTATAGGATAATTCCTTTCCTTTCTGATGACCATAACCCTTCACCTCGTAGAAAGTGAAAAAATTTATTCCTTTTTCAGCAAGACTTTCTTTTACAGAATCAAACTTACTTGACCGAATAATGGCAACTATTTTTTTCATGAGAAAGATTTAGGAGATGATACTACTAGTCATTTTGATTAATTACGTACTGTTGAATGTAATTGTGTTTTGAACTAGTTTCAAACCAAAGAAGAGCAATAATGTGGTTAGAAATGACCGTTAAATTATCTTAAGTTATTGATTTACATTTATTTAAGCTTATCAATTTTGTTATTCCCACGATATGATATCAGCCTAAAAAATCATACATTTCGTTATTCCTAGAAAGCTATTAAGCTGTTGAAGTCAATTTAAAAGTAAGTTAGCGGCTACGGCATTTGTAATAGAAAGGAGGGAACTTATAATTATAGAAAATTCAGAATAGAATCCCTTACCTTCTCAAAACTATTAAAAGGAATTAAGTGTCCAGCCCCTTTCCATTCTTCTAGATGTAAATAGGCCTTAGGAATATGCGCTTTGCTATATGCTATATTATGAACTGCAGGTGCAATCCAATCATCTGAGCAATGCATGTGTATAACTGGAACATTAATCTTAGACCAATCTGATTCTATCTGTTTTAAACTTGCAGCATGACTTATTTTTTCTTGGACTGATACATTCAGATATCCTGGCAGCATCCATGAAATAAACTTTAGGTTTAATAAATTATTTATCCAAAATTGTTTCTCATGTTCAGGGTCTATAACTGGAGCAAGCATAATTATGCCTGATAATTTTTCAGGAAATCGTGCTGCATACGATCCTACTATAGGTCCTCCATAAGAATGACCTACTAAGATCAGGTTCTCATATTGAAAATAATCTGTAATTGTTTTTAGAGCATTTACTTGTTCTACTATACTTTTCTCCACTTGGCCATTTGCAGAATATCCATATCCTATTCTGTCTATAGAGATGAGTTGTGCCTTTGACAATAACATACTATCTAGTAAATAATTGCGAAATGCATTCCATGCTCCTGGAGCTCCATGTGCAAAAACGATAAGTATACCTGCTTGTTCATTTCCCGTAGAAATAGCTCTTATTTTAATATTTTTAAAATCAATAAAATGCTCCTCATATTCAATATTCTTTTGAGAAAATATCTTTTTAGTTTCTGAAGGTGAGGCATTTATTTTGTAAGCAAACACATTCATAGCTACCACTATAAGAGTTAACAAAATTATTATTGTACAAAACAGCCCCATAAGAGTTTTAATAATGCTAAAGGTATGAAGTATGTGTACCAAATAGATTTATTGTGTGTTAATAAATTCACAATATGAAAATTAAGATAAAGAATAAGTAAATTTTTCCTTTTCTTAGATAAGAGAAGACATCTTGATGACTTTTGATCTACTAGTATAATTTAATAGCAAAACCTTGATCCAAAAGATTTATTCTACTTCACTCTTTTTACTAACCGCTATAGGGACAGGTCTACTTATATCTACCTTCTTTATGAGCAGCGATAAAGGTTGCATTGATTCTACTGAAAACATCCATTTAATTTATTATTATTTGACAGCTACCTTACTGATAGCAATGCCTATGTCAATTATACTTAAGAAAGAAATGCTCGCAGTAGCACAGTATGGGCTATATTGCCTTAATCGATATGTAATAGCCTATATACTGTTTGCCTATGCGATTGCACAGATATATACCCAACAATTCAACATACAATATTTTGGTATAGATCAGAG
This sequence comes from uncultured Saprospiraceae bacterium, assembly GCA_964475415.1. GTDB lineage: Bacteria > Bacteroidota > Bacteroidia > Chitinophagales > Saprospiraceae > CALCMJ01. Next base: position 27,243 of record CAYYWZ010000028.1, read on the forward strand.
GATAGTAGATATGAGTAGCATGGATTTCGTTTTTTCTTTCTTTGCATTTAAGCCAGAATATCAAATCATCTTAGGATGGTTACTACTAGGTGCAGCGGCTGCCTTAGCTTTTAGGAAGAGTAATCTCCTAGGTCTTTTCATTCTGCTTCCTATGATGATCAATATTGTCTTACTTAACTTTCTTTTTGACATTTGTCTTAAACTTAATGCAAGTATTTTCCTCTTCGTATTGCTCACAATACTAATGCCGTATGCTCCCTCTTTATATAAACTTACTTTCACTAACAAATTAATTCCATCTAGGAGCCCCGCAATTTTTACTACAGAAAATAAACTCTATCACTCTATCTCATTTATAAAACTAATTGCCATCGTAGGATATGTTACACTCTTATCAAATGGTTATTTCCAAAATAAAAATAGATGGTTTAATCTAAACTCTCCTATTCTTCAAGGTGTATGGCAGGTGGATTCTATCCAGACGGCAACAGAAAGTTTTCCAAAGTTTGAGAAATTCTTTTTTGAAAAAGGAAGGCATGGAATTGCAGAAATAGAAAATGATTCTGTCACTGGTTTTCAGTATATGATAGATACTTCTTATAATCAAATGGAATTATGGAATTTCTATAATTTCAGAACGCTAGACTTCAAGGGAAAATATGAACTACTTTCTGATGACAGCTTATTATATACGGGCACAAATCAAAAAGATTCTCTTAGAATTATACTGAGTAGAATAAGCAAATACGACAAGGTTATAGAATAGAAAAAAAATATAATACAGTACAGAAAACAACAATGACCTTTCCCCATCAGGTACAAAGTAAGCAACTGTAGGGCGCTTCAAAAACATTATAGTGATACCGGTACAGGCAAACACAATTAGAATGATAACCACATCAGATGATGATACTTTCCATTTCTTTTAGAGATTGCTCAGCCAGGACATATTAATCTACCCAATCAGCTATAAAAAGATTAGTATCTCTTGTTCCACCATTATTTCTATTAGAAGAAAAAGCAAGCTTTTTCCCATCAAAAGAAAACATAGGAAAAGAATCAAAGGTCTTATCGAAAGTTATCTGCTCTAATCCTGTTCCATCTATATTAATCATAAATAGATTAAATGGAAATCCTCTTTTAGATTTATGGTTGGAAGAAAAAATAATCTTCTCACCAGAAGGGTGAAAAAATGGAGCCCAGTTAGCGTTACCTAGGTTTGTAATTTGTTTTAATTCTGTACCATCTACATTGCAAACATATAATTCCATTGCTGTTGGTTGTACAAGACCTCTGCTAAGTAAGTCTTTATATTCCTTTATTTCTTCGTCTGTCTGCGGTCTACTTGCTCTGAAGATAAGTTTCGTTCCATCAGGTGAGAAGAAAGCCCCACCATCATATCCTAATCCAGTTGTCACCTGCTTCTTATTAGATCCATCTATATTCATCGTCCACAATTCTAGATCTCCTGATTGCGTAGAAGTATAGACGATAAGATCTCCTTTAGGGGAAACGGTAGCTTCTGCATCATATCCTTCGAAGTCTGTCAGCTGCTGGGTAATATTCCCTTGTAGATCAGCAACAAATATATCATACGTGTCATATATAGGCCATACATATTTTTCTCCTCTTGGTGGTTCTACTGGACAATCATCACCTCCTAGATGAGTAGATGCATATAATATAGTTTCATCACCTGGCATGAAATAAGAACAGGTCGTTCTCCCCTTACCCGTACTTACCATAGGAGGAATATTTTTCTCCATATCCGTCTTCATATCATAAAGATAGATCTGATCACATGATGCATTCCAGTCGTCGTTAGCTGCTTGAAAAATAAGTTTATCATCATCAAAACTCCAGTAAGCTTCTGCATTATCGCCACCATTAGTAAGCTGACGAACGTTACGCAAATGTTTTTCTTGCAAGTAATGCTTCATAGGAAATGAAGGTTTACCAGAAATATCTGGTCTCTTTGCATCCACATCTATACCCTGCTCTCTAGAAGATACTTTAGATTCATCCATTGTATCGCTTACATTCTTCTTTATCTCATCTTTCTGAGTAACTACCTCTTTGCTTATATTATCTTTGGTTGAGCTATCTTGGGTAAGAGATTTTGATGACTTGTTACAAGCACAAATTGTAAAAACTAAAAACAAGGACACCATTATTCTGATCTGCATAATATTATATCTTTAAGTATATATAACTCTTTAACTAAGTTATTTTAAATTTGCGCTAAAATAAAAAAAGTACAGATGAGATTATCCATATTCCTGTTCATTAGTTTACTATTTGCATGTAAGACTTCCAATAAGCTTGTAAATATTACAGAAGTTGGACAAATCAAAACTGATGTAGCTTATCTAGCAGATGATAAATTAGAAGGAAGAAGAACTGGTACACGAGGAGAGCAACTAGCTGCAGACTATATAAGCAAGCGATATAAGGAAATAGGCTTGCAAGCAATCAATGGATCTTACATCCAAAATTTCAAAACAACACAATCAGATAATCCTCACGATGGGCATGATCATGGCGCTGGTAAAGCAGAAAGTGGTATGAACGTAATCGGTTTTTGGGACAATGGTGCTAGAAATACCGTAGTCATAGGAGGACATTATGATCATCTCGGTTACGGAGGAACAGGATCTGGCTCTCTATCCCCTGAAAAAAATCAAATACATAATGGTGCGGATGACAATGCAAGTGGAATAGCTACCTTACTTCAGCTAGCAGAATTACTTAAAAATGTAAAAAATAATAATTATCTATTTATATCTTTTTCTGGTGAAGAACAAGGACTATTAGGTTCTAACTACTGGGTCAAAAATCCAACGATAGATCTTTCTTCGATAAACTATATGATCAACATGGATATGGTAGGAAGGTTGAATAGTGAAAGAACTCTGGCTATTAATGGTACGGGGACCTCGCCTGTCTGGAATGCTGCTATAGACAAGGCCAACAGATATAATCTTAAGATTGTAAAATCGGAATCAGGTGTAGGACCATCTGATCATACCTCTTTTTACTATCAAAATATTCCAGCCATTCAGTTTTTTACAGGAGCGCATAAGGATTATCACAAACCTACAGATGATATAGAACTTGTAAATTATGATGGTATAAAGGATATAACCTTATACATCCACGACCTTATTGTAGAACTAGATAATAAGTCCAAACTAGAATTTACAAAAACTGTCAATGAGTCAGAAATGAAGACAGATTTTAAAGTAACGCTAGGTGTGATGCCAGATTACTTATACAATGAGGGCGGTATGAGAATAGATGGTGTCAATGAAAATCGTCCTGCTTACAATGCAGATATGAAAGCCGGTGATATTGTTATCCAAGTAGGTCATGTAGAAGTTACAGATATGATGAGCTATATGAAAGCGCTTGGCGCTTTCGAAAAAGGACAGACGGTAGATGTTACTATACTGAGAGAAGGTGAAAAAATAACCAAACAGGTTACATTCTAACAAACTGTGACAAGACAATCTTACATATCTAAAGATGTACAGGCAGTAAAAAATATCCTGCCCAAAATTGCGGTCAATTATATAGAAATGGACACAGTCCAGTCTATCTACGAATATATTCTATCGCAGTTACAAATTGTTTCTTCAGCCTCTAGTTTTGGTCTAGAAGTATTATTTAGAAATCATTTTCCATCATACACTACCCTATCTACAATAGAAAAATCTCATCACAAAAAAGAAATAAAATCTCTACAGCTAGTAACAGCTAGATCATTAGGCTTTAAGGATACTTCACACTATAAAAAGACAGCGGATAAAGTTATCGACAAAAATCTAGATAAAGCTATCCACTTTCTTCTATCTGGTAATATAGGTAACTTAAAAAAAATTATAACACAGTTACCACATATTCTAAGCTTACAATCTCGACTAGGTCATCATGCCTCTCTGATCCATTATATCGGAAGCAACGGAATAGAAATATGGAAACAAAAAATTCCAGCTAATATAGATCAGATACTTTCTATGCTACTCCAACTCGGAGCAGACCCAAATTATAATAACAACATCTATGGAGGCTCAGATCTCATGAGCCTAATAAAAACCAGTGCCCATTTAAAGGATTTTAATAAGACCAAATATCTTATTGATATCTTAGAGGCTCATATTAACACAAATCAAACTGTATGAAATTATATCACCTCATAGCAATAATTATTTTCCTGGCATCTTGTTCTAGAAATAAAGTAATTCCAAGTAAGACCTATAAGAATAATTTTGAAGAAGTAAGTGATTTTATTTCAGGACATTTTTCAAATAAGTCCCAATCCAAAACGGATACTTTATTTAAAAATATGGAGTTGCATATAGTACCTATTTACATGAATACAGACTCTGTAAGATGGTACTACGCAGAGAGGTGCCTAGCTGATAGTCCGAAAAAACCTTTAGAGCAAATTATATACAAACTAGAAGTAGCATCAAATGGGATCAAACTTAATTTCTATGATCTTCCCAATAAGAAATCCTACGTCCAAGCTTGGAAAAATCCTTCTATGCTCAATAATAACCTCTCTAGTTCTCTGAGAAAAAAACAGGGCTGCGCCATCTTTTTCAATAAAAAAACTAAGGGTGTTTTTACGGCTAATACCTATGGTAAAAATTGTAGAAATCTATTTATGGGTTCTCTCTATGCAACCACCAGGATACTGATAGACAAAGACGGCATGCAACTCTGGGAACGAGGTTATGATGAAAAGGATAAGCTTATCTGGGGTCCTAAGCGGAAAGGAATTATGTTTGAAAAAATAAAAAACGATGAGTAGCTAGATAGAATCTTCTGAAACTAGAATGGGTCTACGTCTATGTTGATTCGTAATGACTTGTAGCCATCAGATTGTTTTAAGGTAGATTTCGCATCGAGGATAATTGCCTTTATTTCACTTAGTTTCTGATTATTCTTTTCTGCTTTTATTGTAATATCTCTTAGGTAAAAAGCTCTTACTCTGCTTATACCAGGCTCAGTAGGACCTAATACTCTTTTTCCAAGTTTCTCTTCTAACATATCTGCTAGAATCTGAGCACCAGAATGTACAGTCTTCGGGTTCTTATGTTTGACATGTATGTATATCAACTTAAAGAAAGGAGGGTAAATAAATTTCTTCCGCTCTGATATTTCTCTCCTTACAAATCTATCAAAATCGTTATTTATAGTATCCAGTATAATAGGATGCCTCGGGTCAAATGTTTGTATAATTACCTTACCTTGTTTATTCTTTCTTCCTGCTCTTCCACTCACCTGGGTAAACAGTTGAAACGCTCTTTCATGAGCTCTAAAATCTGGAAAATTAATAATCTTATCTGCATTGAGAACACCTACTAAGGAGATATTATCAAAATCTAATCCCTTAGTAACCATCTGTGTACCTACTAGAATATCTATTTCTCCATCAGCAAACTGGCTTATGATTCTCTGAAAATCTGTCTTAGTTTTTGTCGTATCATAATCCATTCTTTTAATCTTAGCTTCGGGTAATAAAAGTTTAAGTTCATCCTCTATTTTCTCAGTACCGAATCCTAGTTTACTTATATCCTTAGAACCGCACCTAGGACATTCTTCTGGCAGTTTAGCTTTTTTACCACAATAGTGACACCTTAGTTGATTGAAGTATTTGTGTACAGTAAGTTTTACATCACAATTAGTACATTCTGCGTGCCAGTTACACACTTCACACTTCATCGTAGGAGCATAGCCTCTCCTGTTCTGGAAAATAAGAATCTGTTCTCCTTTGGACAGTGCCTCCATCATAGCTTCTAGTAGCGTAACACTAAACACTGATTTCATTAACTTTTTATGGTAAGCAATTTTGAGATCTATAATTTGTGTTTCAGGTAAGGCTACATTTCCAAACCGCTTATTCATTTTTACAAGATCATATTTCCCTAGATGTACATTATGATAGGTCTCTACTGAAGGTGTCGCTGTACCCAAAACTACTTTTGCTCCAGAGAGAGAACTGAGTACAATAGCTGCATCTCTAGCATTGTATCTTGGAGCAGGATCTACTTGTTTAAACGAGGTGTCATGTTCCTCATCTACAATTATAAGACCTAGGTTTTTGAAGGGCAAAAACAAACTAGATCTAGCACCCAAAAGTACAGGTATGGAACCATGCGCTTTCTTCCATATTTCTACGCGCTCGTGATTATTAAGTCTACTATGATAGACAGCTACCTTATCGCCAAATACAGCTTGCAGCCTCTCTATTATCTGTGTCGTAAGACCTATCTCAGGTAGTAGATACAATACTTGCTTTTTCTTGCGTATCATATCTTGTATCAATTTCATATAGATCCAAGTCTTTCCACTACCGGTAACACCGTGCAGTAATAGCTGATGTTTAGTCTTAAAAGAATTTACAATTTCCTCATAAGCACGTTGTTGTTCTTCAGAGAATTCTGGCATTCCCTCTAACTTCTCCGTATACTTTTTGATCCTAGATCCTTCTCTTTTTACAATCTGAAAAATTCCTTTCTCTACTAACTTTTTTATATCCGTACTATTTACATCAGCAGATTCGTATAATAGTTTTTTTGGTATTTCATCTCTTAGTTCTTTACACAAAGCAGAGAAAGCTAAAATAGCTCGCGTCTGTTTCTCCGACCTAGTTGTAAGTTCAAGAGCCGCTGTTAGTCCTTTTTCAAAATACTTTTCCTCTAACTTTATAAAGTCATCTAACTTAGGCTTAAATCCTCTTTTCAATTCTTCCTTGATCATCAGAATGTTTTTATCCATCAGCGATCTTATAATGGGATAAACAGTCTTTTTCTGTAAAATTTCTTGAACAAGGTAAAGAGGAATTTCCTCTTGAATACTTAGCGCTTCAGCAACAAGATATTCGTCATCTGTAAGATCGTGCATATACTCCATCCCGTGCTGAGACAGTATTATCTTCGTCTCACTTGATAATTTTAATCCTGAAGGGAGTGCTACATTCATCACTTCTCCCAAAGTGCAACAATAGTAATTAGCTATCCATTTCCAGAATCGATATTGATCAGGTGTTATAATAGCACTTTTATCCAGAAGGGAAATAATGTCTTTAGTCTTGTATCCGACTGGGGCATTTTCATGTATCTCGACAATTATACCTGAATACAACTTATTCTTAATGCTAACCTCGACTCTTATCCCGAATATAACTTGCTGTTCTAGATCCTTAGGAATAGAATAATCATATACTCTAGGAATAGCTAGAGGTATAAGTACGCTCGCATATTTTTTATTTTCTTCCAATCTGGATACCTTCTGAGGACAATTATAATGCTTATTATACAATTATTTTAAACAACAATTTCACATGCTTAAGGTACTTATTTTAATTTCTTGATTTTTGAATATATCAGTATAAACTTTTGTTACGTTCATAAAAAAACATATATTTGTGGCGTTCGAGATAGTCATCATAGTTCTTACCACCAGGAAATAAACACCCTTAAAGAACTATTTGTTGATCGAATATATTTTGAATATGAAACACCCTTAAGTTTCAAAAATCGTATTTTAAGCAGATCAGCGGTTAGATTTATTTTTAACCGCTTTTTTTATTATCCTTGCGATATCCTACATTAGCCGTATTTTGCAATTACAACTCTTAAATACCGCTATATACCATTGAATTTCAACAAATTACAAAAATATTTTCCTTTCCTTCTTCTTATCTTGATAGGTGCTACCTACTGGAATAGCTTATTTAATGGATTTGTGTGGCTAGATCAGACAGAAATAATAGAAAAGCTACTTATAATAGAAGACTGGAGCTCTTTCTTAAAAGTACTCATCTTTGACGATCATAATTATCCAGGATACCATAGGCCTTTATATAATCTCATGCATTCCTTAGATTATGCTATTTGGTCAGAAAATGCTTTTGGTTATCATCTCAGCAGTTTAATATTACATCTTGCTAATGTATATCTGTTTTATGTAGTTCTGAATTGGTTTACAAAAAATAAGTGGTATGCTTTAGTGAGTGCTGCAGTTTTTGGCTTACTTCCTTGCCATACGGCAACAGTTGCTTTGATCCATAGCAAGGGAGATTTATTGGCATGCTTTTTCATGCTATTATTGATTTATTCTTTTCAGAAAATTAGAAATAAGAAAGAACTCAGAGTACGATGGTGGAAAGTTATCTTAATCAGTCTTCTATTTTTCTTAGCCTTACTTTCAAAAGAAGTAGTGATTATGTTGCCGTTTCTCGGATTTCTATTGTTTATCATTTATAGAAAATCTAAGGAAATGTATACTGTGGATAATTTCACGATATATCCTCTTATGATTATAGGTATTACTTTTTTTGTGCTTAGAATATTTAATAACTCCATAGAGTCTAATTCGGACGCTTTATTATTTATAGATAGATTGCTTAGTTTTCTTCCTGTTTATGTCAATTATATTCTGCTTACCATATCTGGAATAGAACTTACTACTAATGATGCAGTAGAGATCTGGTCTGCTATGCCATGGTGGAAGTATACTATGTATGTATTGGGATTTGTAGGATTATTATTAATCCAATTTTTATTATCCCAAAAACATTGGATGATTGCCATCGGCTTACTATGGTATAATATTTTCCTAATTCCTGTTGCTCAGATTTTTCCAATTTTACATTTCAGAGCTGATCGATTTCTATATATACCTTCCCTAGGTTTTGTAGCGGCTATAGTATATTTCTTTTTCTATCTTTCTGAAAAAAGAAACTGGACAAAATATAATAATATGGCGCTAGTTGTCTTGTTCTCTTATCTAGGCTATGCCTCTTATAGAATATGGGATCGCAATCATGATTTTTCAGATGACAAAACACTTTTCGGTAAGCTTATAGAAAGCCATCCTGAATGTAGAGAGGCTCAAGGTTTCGTTGCAAATTATTATCTTCTCGAAAAAGATTATCAACGAGGGTTAATTCATGCTCTGAAATCAGTAGAAAAACAAAAAGGCTATTATTCTTTTTCTGATTACAAATCCAACTATGGAAATCTAGCCATTCTACATATGCGACTAGATGACTTTACCAAAGCGTACAACATACTCAAAGAATTATCACTACAGGATAGAGTCCATCCAGAAACACTATTTAACCTAGGCGTATGTAATAAGAGATTAGGAAAATTCGATGAGGCACGAAGCTTATTCGAATCTTATATAGAGATATATCCAGACAATCTTGATGCTTTATTTAATCTAGGTCAAGTCGGTCTAGAACTGAGAGATAAAAAGTTGATAAAAACTTCTTTTTCCAGATATTTAGAAATGAATCCTAACTCACCTTATAAAAACGAAATTCTTAAAACTCTAGAATCAAATTAGATTACAGCGAAATCAATATATTTATTATTGTATATCAAAAAATAGATGCTGCTACTCTGAAGGTATTAGCATGAGCATTGATGATATCAGGTAACTGCTTAGAATAACCTCCGCCCATACTTACTGCTACAGGTATATTGTATTTTTTACATAATTCTAATACCATAATATCACGTTCTTTACAGCCTTGCTGGGTCATCCCTAGTCTTCCCAACTTATCAGTCGCTAAGACATCTACACCTGCTAAATAAAAAATAATATCTGGTTTTACTTTATTTATAAGAGGTTCACAATGGTATTCTAATTGACTTAGGTAATCAGCATCTCCTGTACCATCTTCCAGAGGCACATCTAGATCAGATTTTTCTTTTCTCAATGGATAATTTTTTTTACCATGCATACTGAAGGTAAACACGCTATCATCACTTTCAAAAATACTCGCTGTTCCATTACCTTGATGAACATCCAGATCTATGATTAATATCTTTTTTACCTGAGCTCTATGTAGCATTATTTTTGCTGCAATGGCAAAATCATTAAAGATACAAAACCCTTCTCCCCTATCTCTGAAACTATGGTGTGTGCCACCAGCGATGTTTAGTGCCACTCCAGAGGACATGGCTTCGTATGCGCACTGAAGTGTACCGCCCGCAATTATCTTTCCTCTAGAAATCAATTTTTCCGAAACTGGGAAACCAATATTCCTTATTTCCTTTCTATCCAAGGTTAAGAAATTTAGTTTGTCAAGATATTCTTTTGAGTGCGTACGTAATATATCAATATCTAATAAGGCCTCGGGTTCAAAAAACGAAGCCTCTGTCACCGTCTCTTCATACAATAATTGTTGTGGCAACAAATCATATTTTTCCATCGGGAATCTATGACCTTCCGGTAAATCATATTTGTAAACAGAAGAGAAAGCAATTTTAAGCATAGACCTGCTAATGTATAATTGTTATTTCTCCTGAAATAATATTTTCTGAATTGCTAGCTTCCTCTAAACTAATCATGAAGATATAGACACCTGGTTGTACTGCCTGTCCTTTATATTTTCCATCCCAACTATTGTCAACGTTATTAGTTGTTATATTTTCTCTATCCCATATCTTATTCCCCCATCTATCGAAAATCAAAAGGGAGCTTATGCGAATATCTTCAGCCGAGCCAAGTAGAAAGCGATCATTGAAACCATCATCATTAGGACTAAAAATTGTAGGAATATAAATAGAACCAGATTCTGAAGAAGATAAAATTATAGAAGTTTGCACAGTACAATTATCTCCGTAATAACCAGTAGCAGTAATCGTTGTATTTTCTGAAACAGTCAATGAGAGTAGCTGACAGATACTACATGATAATTCTGCATTTCCTTCCCACGTAATACTATCTAGTGTTATTTCTGAAACCGTACCTAGAATATAATTATTATCGGCAGAACTTTCTATTATAATGTCAAAATCAGGTTCATCGATAGTCTCTACGACGAACTCTTCCATTATCACACAATCGTTATCATCAATAATAGTAACTGTATAATTTCCATTTTCTAATAAAAGATCAAAAGGAAGTGTTTCTAAAACAATAGCGTCACTGCCATCAACCATAACACTAAGAGGGAAATCTGTATTGCCCAAACTTGTAATACTAATAACAGAATTATCCGTACAAGAGGGAGAAATTTCCAAATTTATTTCCGCAGAAAAATTAAGATCTACGGTAACTGTGCTATCACATCCTTCAGAATTAGCATTTTCTAAGGTCACTTCACCAGTAGGATTGTCGATGTCAAATAATTCTGTACCTACCATAATATTTTCATCTGCACATAACTGTAAAATAATCAATTCCTCCGTGCTACTAAAAAAAGTCAAATCAACATTTATCAGCGAGTCACAACCAGCTGCACTTCCATTAAGAATCAATTCAGAACCAAAAGCATTATTGACATCATATGTAGTTCCATTCACTTCTATGGAAAAGTCATCACATTCTGAACTTATCAAATTAAAAATACTTTGATCGGAAAAAGCTAAATCTACTATAATGGTGCTATCGCATCCATTGACAGATGCATTTTCTAGAAGTACTTCCCCATCTGGATTATTGATGTCAAAAATCTCTCCTCCTAGGATGATAACTTGCGATTCGCAATAGGTACCATTCTCTATAAGAACAGCCTGCTCGAAGAAACTTAGATCCACTCGAATAAGGGAATCACAAGAACCTAATATTTCTACGATTTCCTCACCAGAAGGATTATCTATATCATATACGACTCCTTGCACTACTATCATCTCATCAGGACATAAAGTACCTACGATTTCTCGTACATTAAAATCTGACACTTCCAGACTTACTATAGTTTCCACTTCACAATTTTCAGCATCTGTTACAGTAACTAAATACTCGAACACACCAGATCCAGGCAACGGAATTGTAACCGGATTGCCCGATATATTATCTGGCCAGTTATAAGAATAAGGTTCTGCACCTTGACTTACATCCACAGATAACTCTACTTCTTCATCATCTATGCAGGCGAAGAAAGTTTCACCTACTGCAAGAAGGTTACAAGCACTATCGCAAGGCCCAGGATCTGGAATTGTAATCGTAAAACTACAATCTTCATCATCTATGTCTGTAACTACTAATTCTATATCTCCTCCACCAGCACTTCCTGCCTGTAATTCGAAAAATTCATCAAGCCCATACGTTCCTGACATAGGCGCAATACTCCCCTGCGAGACAGAAACTATATAATTAGCGCCAACATTTATTGCTTGTACATTTAGATTAAATATTATAAAATCGTCCGAAGGATCATCTTCTAGCACACCACTATCACAATCAAGATTAGAAGGATTGAAAAATTCTATAACACAGGATGTAGAACAAGCTCCGGGATCTTCTACTTCTACAACAATACTGCAGTCCGGATTATTGAAATCAGTAATTGTCAAAAATACATTTCCCGCACCCGCACTTCCTAGATTGAATGTATAATCTTCTACTTGACCATAATCACCGATAGTTGATAATACACCTCCTTGATTGACAGATAAGGTATAACTCCCTGACAAATTAAAACCTGTTGGATTTAGAGAAAAAGAAATAAAATCATCTGAATCATCTAAAGGAGTATTAAAAGGATTACATAAAACATCAGCTAACCCTGCATCTACAATGTTACATGTTTCAGAACAAGACCCTGGATTAGTAATTACAGCAGATATAAAACAAGTAGGATCCATGCTATCTGTTATGGTGATTATAAGATCTCCTGCCCCAGCGCTTCCCTGATTTAAACTGAAAATTGTTTCTTCACCATAGTTAGCTGATATTGGAGAAACCGTCCCGCTATTAATGGTGATAAGATACTCAGAAGATATATTAGTTCCTGTAAGTGTCAAACTAAAACTTATAAAATCATCACTAGTATCGGATGCTGTATTGTTATCATTACATATAACATTGCTCAAATTTGGAGTCTCTATATTACAAGAGGTAGAACAAGGCCCTGGATCTATTATTGTAATCGTCGTACTACAATCTGGATTATCACCATCAACAATAGTTAGTTCAAAATCTCCTGCTCCCGCACTTCCTTGATTCATCGTTATATCAAGTGGTGTTCCATATGATCCAGTATTAGGACTTACTATTCCCGCAGAAGTACTTATCGTATAACTAGCTCCTAAATTAAATCCAGATGGATTAATAGTATAGCTTAATACGTCATCCGTATCATCAGCCAATGTACCTGAGTTATTACAATTCACATCTGCAAGACCTATATTTTCTATAGAACAACTTGTAGAACAAGATCCTGGATCCATAATTACTGTAGATATAAAACAAGTAGGATCCATGCTATCTGTTATGGTGATTATAAGATCTCCTGCCCCAGCGCTTCCCTGATTTAAACTGAAAATTGTTTCTTCACCATAGTTAGCTGATATTGGAGAAACCGTCCCGCTATTAATGGTGATAAGATACTCAGAAGATATATTAGTTCCTGTAAGTGTCAAACTAAAACTTATAAAATCATCACTAGTATCGGATGCTGTATTGTTATCATTACATATAACATTGCTCAAATTTGGAGTCTCTATATTACAAGAGGTAGAACAAGGCCCTGGATCTATTATTGTAATCGTCGTACTACAATCTGGATTATCACCATCAACAATAGTTAGTTCAAAATCTCCTGCTCCCGCACTTCCTTGATTCATCGTTATATCAAGTGGTGTTCCATATGATCCATTAGTAGGACTTACTATTCCCGCAGAAGTACTTATCGTATAACTAGCTCCTAGGTTAAATCCAGATGGATCGATAGTATATATTATAAAATCATCGGTATCGTCTGTATCAGTTCCATTACTATTACAGCTCAGGCTACTTAATCCGACATCGTTTAATTGACATGCTTCAGAGCAAGAACCAGGATCTTCTATGATTACCGACAAGAAACAACTTACATCCTCAGAATCTGTAATTGTAATAATAATATCTCCTCCTCCAGCACTTCCAGCTTCTAAACTCGCTTGAATTTGTGTTCCATATAATCCAAAAGCAGGCTGCACAATTCCTTGACTAGTGCTTAAAGTATAAGAAGTCGACAGATTATTTCCAGAAGGATTAATCTCAAAAATTATGAGGTCATCAGAATTATCTGAAGGCGTATTATTATCTGAACAATCTATGTTTTGAAGATCAATGTCAGTTAGATTGCAAGAACTAGAACAAGTACCACTGTCCTCAATCGTAAGTTCTATTGTGCAAGATAATCCCCCACTGTCTACAATCGTGATCAATACATCTCCTGCACCAGCACTCCCATTTTCTAAAGTAAACAAAGTACTCATACCGTACATAGCACTAGTAGGACTGATATTGCCTGATGAACTTGTTAAGGTATAACTTGTCGATGTATTGAACCCAGTAGGATTCAATTCGAATTGGATAAAATCATCTGTATCATCTGTAAGTGTCCCATTACTATTACACGTTTGATTAGACAAACCTGCTTGTATAAGCTCACATTGGTCAGAGCAGTTACCGGGATCAAATACTGTAGCAGATAGAAAGCACCCAGGGTTATCTTCACTAGTTATTGTTATGGTGACATCTCCATTTCCCGCACTTCCAGCATCTAGTTCAAAACTAGAAATTTGCCCAAAACTTCCTATTGCTGGATTTACTTGTCCTACATTAGTTGAAATAAAATAATTGGCACCTAAGTTGACGCCCTGTGGGTCTAGGTCAAAACTTATTATATCATCATTAGAATCTCCAGCTGTTCCATTGTCTAGGCAAGTAATGTTATCTAGATTAAGTAAATCTATTGAACAATTTTCTGAACATGCCCCGGGATCTATAATTTCTATAACTAAATCACAAGTATTATCAATAGCATCTGTAATAGTTAGAATTACATTTCCATTCCCTGCACTTCCCAAGTCTAAATCAAAAACTTGTGGACCTCCGTAAGCTGCCATCAAAGGTGTTATGAAACCATTATCAACACTTACATCGTAAATATTAGATAGATTAGTTCCTGTTGGATTTAAAATAAAACTAATAAAGTCATCCGTATTGTCACTGGGGGTATTATTATCTTGACAAATTACCGATAATAATCCTGCATCCATTAATTGACATTGGATAGAACATGCCCCTGGGTCGTCAACTGTAAAAGAAAATGTACAGTCAGGATCGTCATTATCAGTTATTGTAATAATTACATCTCCACCACCCGCGCTTCCATTATCCAAAACAAAATTTTCTAGAGAACCGTAATTGGCCCCACTAGGAGAAACATCTCCTACTGAACTATTTATAGTATAACTAGCAGATAGATCATTTCCTGCGGGATTAAGACTGAAATTTATAAAGTCATCAGTGTCATCGGAGCTTGTATTATTGTCTGAACAAAATATATTCTCTAAGCCAGATGTTGCTAGATTACAATTCATAGAACAAGGTCCAGGATCAGATATTACAATAGAGAAAGTACAAGCTGGATCATCTACACTTGTAATAGTTATTGTTACATCCCCTGCTCCTGCACTTCCTGGTTGCAAAGTAAAATTAGTTATCTCTCCAAAATTTGCAATCACTGGCGACACCGTCCCGGAAGAAACGGTAACACTGTAATCATCTGCCAAATTAAAACCTGAAGGATCTAAATCAAAACTTATGAGATCATCTGAATCATTATTGAGCGTACCATTAATATCGCAGGTAAGGCTCGATAATCCAATATCTATTATAGAACAATCTCCAGAACAAATCCCAGGATCTTCTAAATCAACCGTCAAAAAACAACTAGGATCATCAGCTGAAGTTATAGTAATAGTAAGATCTCCAGCCCCTGCACTCCCGGGCTCCAGAGTAAAATTAGATAAGATATCAAATGAACCACTTGGTGGACTTACCACGCCTGAGCTTACAGAAACATTATAGGTTACGCCAGCATTAGAAGCTGTTGGTTCGAGGGAAAAAGAAATTATATCATCTGAATCATCAGAAGAAGTACCATTATCTAAACAAGAGATATCAGATAATCCTACATCTTCTATATTACATCCATCTGAACAAGTTCCAGGATCTACAACCGTAACGGTAATGCTACAATCTGGATTATCATTATCTGTTATCGTTAGAATTACATCTCCTTCTCCTGCACTTCCTACAGTAAAAGTAAAGATAATCGGTGCGCCATAACTGCCTGAAGATGGTAGTATCGCGCCTTGATTAACTGTGATTGTATAAAAGTTACTTAAATTTTGCCCTGTAGGATTAAGTATAAAATTAATACTATCATCACTATCATCTGAGCTAGTTCCTCCGTCAAAACATTGAACTAGATCTAATCCTGAACTAAGAATAGCACAGTCTCCTGAACAAGATTCAGGGTCTTGAATTATTATCGTTATACTACAATCAGGATCATCTGCATCTGTAATAACTAATGCAACATCTCCGCCTCCTGCACTACCGCTTTGTAAACTAAAACTAGTTTCTACTCCGTAGGATCCTGAACTGGGCATAATACCTCCCGTATTTACACTCACATTATAGTCACTACCTAAGTTTAATCCTGTAGGATCTAAGGTAAAGGTGATGAAGTCATCTGATTCGTCACTAGGCGTAGCATTAGCATTACAAGCAATAAGATCTACACCTGCATCATCAAGTGAACATTCAGGTGAACAACTTCCTGGATCTGGAATCGTTATATCTATCATACAGTCAGGATCAGTACCATCTGTTATAGTAATGATTACATCACCACCTCCTGCACTACCTCCTTGTAAATTGAAATTAGTAGGAGAACCATAAGTAGAACTTGTTGGCGATATACTTCCTGTATTTACACTTACATTATAATTTGTTCCTAAATTTCCTCCTGTAGGATTAAGTATAAAACTGGTGAAATCATCATTTATTTCTGAGTTTGTACCGCCATCATTACAGGCTACTAAATCAAGTCCTGCATCATCTAAAGAACAATCTCCAGAACAAGTGCCTGGATCTACAATTGTAACTGTAATGCTACAATCTGGATTATTGAAATCAGTAATCGTAAGCTCTACATCTCCTTCACCTGCACTTCCAACAGTGAAAGTAAATGTAATCGGTGCACCATAAGAACCATTCGGAGGTAATACAGCACCTTGATTTACTGTTACATTATAAAAATTACTTAGATTCTGACCTGTAGGGTTAAGAATGAAATTTATACTATCATCACTATCATCTGAGCTTGTTCCTCCGTCAAAACACTGCACCATGTCTAGGCCTGCGTCGTCAAGAGAACATTCTGGCGAACAGTTTCCCGGATCAGTAATCGTTATACTTATCATGCAGTCGGTATCATCCACATCCGTTATGGTAACGATCACATCTCCACCTCCTGCACTTCCTCCTTGTAAACTGAAATTTGTTGGTGCGCCGTAAGTAGAATTTGTTGGTGATACACTTCCTGTATTTACACTTATACTATAATTCGTTCCTAGATTTCCTCCTGTAGGGTTAAGAATAAAACTGATGAAATCATCGGACGCATCAGAGTCAGTTCCTCCATTATTACAAGCAACAGCGCTAAGTCCAGTATCATCTAGAGAACAATCCGTAGAGCAAGATCCTGGATCTATTATAGTTATAGATATACTACAATCTGAGTCATCTACATCCGTTATCGTAAGGATTACATCACCAGCTCCAGCACTTCCTCCTTGTAAACTGAAACTAGTTGCTGTTCCATAAGATGCAGTACTAGGTGTAACTGAGCCCATGTCTACACTGACATTATAATCACTGCCTAAGTTCAGTCCTGTAGGATCTAAAATAAATGCAATAAAATCATCAGTCTCATCACTAGCCGTAGCATTACTATTACAATTTACAAGATCTAGGCCTGAGGCATCAAGAGAACATTCTGGCGAACAGTTTCCCGGATCAGTAATCGTTATACTTATCATGCAGTCGGTATCATCCACATCCGTTATGGTAACGATCACATCTCCACCTCCTGCACTTCCTCCTTGTAAACTGAAATTTGTTGGTGCGCCGTAAGTAGAATTTGTTGGTGATACACTTCCTGTATTTACACTTATAGTATAATTTGTTCCTAGATTAACACCTCCTGGATCTAGTGAAAAGCTGATAAAATCATCTGTAATATCTGTAATTGACCCACCATTATTACAATTCACTAAACTAAGATTTGCATCATCGAGAGAACATTCTGTGGAACAACTTCCCGGATCTATTATTGTAACCATAATACTACAAGTAGGATCGTCTACATCGGTTATGACTACTGTTACATCACCACCTCCTGCACTACCATTTTGTAAAATGAAACTTGATGATGATCCGTACGACCCAACCATAGGTGTAATACTACCCATATTTACGCTTACAGTATAATCACTACCTAAGTTAAATCCTGTCGGGTCCAAACTAAAAGTGATAAAATCATCTGTCTCATTACTTGCAGTAGAGTTACTATTACAAGCAACTAACAATAATCCTGCATTATCAAGTGCGCAATCAGGAGAACAGTTTCCAGGATCTAAGATTGTAATATCTATTGTACAAGCAGGATCATTATCATCACTAATTGTAAGGATTACATCTCCCCCTCCTGCACTTCCTCCTTGTAAACTAAAACTTGTAGGAACACCATAAGAAGAACTTATTGGTGATACACTTCCTGTATTTACACTTACATTATAATTTGTTCCTAGATTATTACCTGATGGATTCAATGTAAAACTTAAAAAGTCATCTGTAACATCTGTAGGAGTTCCACCATTATTACAAACCAATAAATCTAAGTCTGCATCTGTCAGCTGACACTCTTCTGAACAAGGAGGTGGAGGCACAATATTTATGGATGTTGCACAAGCAGTAGATTGATCATCTGTGATATTTAGTATAAAGGGACCATCGGAAATTAAAAAAGGACCAAAGCTTGTCGGTGTATTGTAATTTCCAGTTGTAGAATTTATATCATCAGCCGTCCATCCAGTGCCTATATTAGTTCCTGTAA
>CAYYWZ010000029.1:0-45712 GCA_964475415.1 uncultured Saprospiraceae bacterium
TAGTGTTACAGTTTTTATACCATAATCACGTCCGACTAATTAAGGGGCTAAAACAGTGATAAATCATGTTTCTGAAGATATAGATAGTCTTTTATTTAGAGTGAATGTCTACGATTATCAAAAAGGTATACCAGGAGAGAAAATATTAAAGGAAAATGTTTTTATCAAATCAATACGAGAAAAAGGAGTTCATAGTGTCGATTTATCTCTGTTTAATTTAATTCTAGAGCATGATGTTTTATTAACCTAAGAGTGGATAAGAGATGATGATGGAAAGGGTAATACAGGAATTACATTTGACACTAAGAAGTCAAAGAAATTGAAAGGCATATTTGTTAAAAAATCAAGTATTGGAGAATTTGAAAAGATGGATAAGGTAAAACGAAAACTAAAACCATGTTTCTATTTTATCGGAAAATTATAGTCGAATAACAAAATCGAATTTCATATTATTCTTAAATACTGATATGGATTGATTTTCCTTGATTTCCGTATCTCTAAGCTCACTGTAGTCATTATAACTGATCAGATCTCTATAAAACTAAGTGATTTACATATTTAAATCAATTATATTATAATAATGTAAATGTGTTGTTTTACTTTTGTTGCTTATACAATAAACCAATAAGCCTGTGCAACTATTAGACGGTAAAGCTCTCTCTACAGAAATAAAATCCGAAATAGCTAAAGAAGTAGATCTTCTTAAAGCTGCTGGAAAAAATATACCTCACCTCGCTGCTATACTAGTGGGAGAGAATCCAGCTTCTGAGGCATACGTTCGTAATAAGGTCAAATCTTGCGAGCAGGTAGGATTCGAATCGACGCTCATCCGTAAGGACGAATCTATCACAGAGGAAGAATTATTAGATATCGTAAGAGACCTTAACGAAAATGATGACGTTGATGGATTCATTGTACAACTTCCGTTACCTAGACATATAGATCCTGATAAAGTTACTCTTGCTATAAGTCCTGATAAAGATGTAGATGGATTTCATCCTTATAATTTTGGAAAGATGGCTCAGGGTTTGGATTGTTATCTGCCAGCCACTCCCTATGGGATTATGCTGATGCTTGAGCGATATAATGTTGATACTACGGGGAAGCATGTGGTTGTCCTAGGAAGATCTAATATAGTGGGAACGCCTATCAGTATATTGTTGTCTAGAAAAGCATCGCCAGGGAATGCGACTGTGACATTGACACATAGTAGAACAAAGAATATAGATGCTGTGCTCAGAAGTGCAGATATCATTATAGCGGCTATAGGTATATCTAATTTCGTCAAAGCTGACATGATCAAAGAAGGAGCTGTCATTATAGATGTAGGAATCAATAGGGTGGAGGCCCCGGAACGGAAGAGAGGTTATAGATTAGTCGGTGATGTAGACTTTGAAGATGTTTCAGAAAAATGTAGTTTCATAACACCTGTGCCAGGTGGAGTAGGTCCTATGACTGTAACCTCATTATTATTAAATACTCTCAAAGCAGCCAAATAACGATACAATGTTATATATTTAGTATAGAACTCAGCTTATGGACTGTCGAAAAGGAAGTGTTTTAGTTATAAGTCAGATTAATGATATACTCGTTCATCTCAATGATGAGCAATATCATACGCCCTTAGCGTTGTTCAACGGTTCTACAATCGGCAAGCATATTAGACATATATATGATTTCTATAATTCTGTAGTCTTAAGTAAAGATAAAGGTGAACTAGATTACGCGCATAGGGATCGAGATCTAGAAATTGAGATTAATACTGAACGTGCGCATTTTTGTTTCGGCTGTCTTATCGAGAATATAAACCTATTAGATGAGGATGCCGCTATCGATGTGGTTACAGAATTTGACCTAGATGAATCTACTCTAAGAAAAAGAGTACCATCTTCTATAGGTCGTGAATTGATGTATGCTTATGATCATGCAGTTCATCACCTTGCTATTGTAAAAATGGGACTGCGTACAGCCTTTCCTGAATTTCCACTAGATGAAAATATGGGTGTAGCGCCTTCTACTATTAAACATACGCATAGACAAAACTAGTGTCAGCAGATTATATACAGATCAATCTACGAGGAGAAGAGAAGCTCAGAGAGATATTATCCGCAGAATTATTTTCTATAGGAATAGATTCTGTATACGAAGCGGAAATGCTACATGCCTACATAAAGAAAGATCTATTCACTGAAAATTTTGAATCAGAATTAAAGGAATTATGTAGTAAATACAATTATCAGTATAACTCAGAACCCTTAGCTAATATCAATTGGAATGCTGAGTGGGAAAGAAGTTTCGAGCCCGTAAGTATAGGAGATTATTGCTTAGTCAAAGCTGCTTTTCATGATGTAAATGAAAGCTTTCAGCATACCATAGAAATAAATCCTAAGATGTCATTTGGAACTGGTCACCATGAGACCACGTGGCTGATGATAGATTTGATGTCAAAATTAGAGTTGAAGGATAAGAAAGTACTAGACTACGGTTGTGGTACAGGTATACTAGCTATTCTTGCTGAGAAAGAAAAAGCTGCAGCTATAGATGCTATAGATATAGATACCTTCTGTGTAGAGAATTCGGAAGAAAATTTACAAATCAATAATTGTAAAAACATAAATATAATACTAGGAGATATAGATATAATAGATGCTGCAGAACAATATGATCTTATTTTAGCAAATATAAATAGGAACGTTCTGCTTAGCAATGCTAATGCTATCGCCGGACATCTGAAGATAAAAGGTGATTTATTATTGTCTGGAATCTTAGAAGCTGATAAGGGTAAGGTTATAGATAAGTATAAGTCAGCTGGTTTTAGTATGCGAGAGCTGAAACAACGAGGGGAGTGGCTTTGTATTTATTTTACAAAATCGACTAATTCCTGATAGAGAAGTCCCATCGGTAAGCCCATAATATTACTATAAGATCCCTTAATACTTTTTATTTTACAGATACCTATCCAGTCTTGGATTCCATAAGATCCAGCCTTGTCATAAGGATTATATTTAGATATATAATAGTTGATCTCTTCTTCGCTAAAATCATAAAACTCCACAGTAGATAACTCAGAGAATACTCTTTTCTTTTCGCTATTTCTGAGACAAACTCCTGTGATAACCTTATGAGAATTTCCCCCAAGCTTTTTAAGCATAGATTGAGCTTCTTCTCTATCTGTTGGTTTTTCTAATATCTTTTTTCTGTAAATAACGATGGTATCTGCTGTAAGGACTATGATATCTGACTTGAGCTCATCCTTAAGCGCCTCCGCTTTTTTATCCGCAAGGAAAGTAGGGACATCAGCTGCATTAAGGGAAGCAGGATAAGATTCTTCTACATCTATGTATTTAGAAACGTAAGGAATATGCGCACTATTTAACAAATCTTTCCTTCTAGGAGATTTAGAAGCAAGTATAAGTGTGTTATTCCCAAGAATGTCCATATGATCAACTAATGTTTATAAAAACTATATAAATAAGACCTAAAGCCATAATTACTTTAATGATCTGGCTAGTAAGCCAGTAATCTTTGGTTGTTCTAGATTTATAAAACCAAAGTAAAGAAATTATAGTAGGAATGATGATAAGAATACCAAAAAAATAATGAGAACTTGTATTTAATTGTAGAGGGTCAAAGTATAACCACAATATCTCTAATATTAGTAATGTAATTCCATAAAACATGGCTAGATAACGACTTCTAGGAATACCCAAGCTAATGGGTACTGTATTGTAATTAGCAGCTTTATCACCATCTAAATCTTCTATATCTTTTACAATTTCTCTATATACTGTGATAATAAAACCAAAAGTCATATAAGCAATGAGTGTTGTAGAGAGAAAATCTTGTAAGACATTGCTTTTATTTGACATCTGGAAGTAGGCCTCTCTTTCTGCAAACCATAAAATACCAGTAACGAAGGCACAGAAAACACCAATAACAAGATTACCAATTAATGGCATTTTTTTAAAATATTTGGAATATAGATAGAGTAAAATTATAGCTATCGGATTCAGTAAAAATAAAGCTATGTGATCGATAGCTAGAGCAATATATAAAGCTATGATCATACTTAGTAATACAAGAATACTATACCAGTATTTAGCTTTCTTATCGATAAATCCTTTTTTTACTTTCCCGTTAAATCTATCTGTTTCTTCGTCTATGATATCATTTATGACATAGCCTGAAGCAGCGATCAGTAACGTATCTATTACTAGTAATAAGAACTGGAAATCAGTCAGAGCGGGAGAGGATCCCGTAGCATAAAATAAAGGTAGAATAACTGCATGCTGCAGTAAATATTGTGTCACAAAAATAAGAAAAAGGTTAACTGGTCGGATACTTTTAAGGAAATACACGTTAGCTTATTCTTCTTCTTCTCCGAATATAGTGTCTTCCACTTTCTTAGATATATCTTCAGCCGTATCTTCTATCTGCTGCATCGCTTCCTTTCCTGCTTCAGAAACTTTATCCATCGCGTCTTTTCCTACTGTGCTTACTTTTTCTATTGCTCTTTTGACCTGTGGTTTCTCTTCTATAGATTGTTTACCTTTTTCTATAAGTTGATCAGTCTTTTCTTCTACTTTGTTTGACACATCTTTTATCTTTTCCTTGATGTTCTGCATTTGGTCAGATTCAGAGAACTCCTCTATTTTGTTGACACCTTTTTGATAAGCAGTGCCAGCTTTTTCTGCGAGATCTCCAGTTATAGATTTTGCCTTGTCTACAGTAGAAGTGATATATTCCTTTTCTAGAGCCTCATCCATGAAGTCTAATGATTTGCTTACAGACTCATGCGCCTTTTTCCCGGCAAAACCTAATATTTTCAAAATATTTTTAAACATAGACTTTTACTTGTATTAGCTATATCCAATATAGTTAAAAGGACTGATCTTTTGTAATTCTTCTTTGATAGATTGAGGCACATCTAGATCTTGTATGAAATCTTGGATTACCGTGTCGTTAATTTTCTGGTTACCTCTAGTTAGTTCTTTTAGTTTTTCATAGGGCTTAGGATATTGCTCTCTTCGCAGTATGTTTTGTATCGCCTCTGCAACAACTGCCCAATTGTTGTTTAGATCAGACTCTAGTTTGGCTGCATTTAAATCTATTTTAGACATTCCCTTTTTGAATGATTTGAAAGCAATAAGTGTATGCGCAATAGGTACGCCTAGATTTCTTAATACAGTACTATCGGTAAGATCTCTTTGGAGTCTAGATATAGGTAGCTTATCGCTTAGATGCGAAAAGATAGCATTTGCTATACCTAGATTTCCCTCTGCATTTTCGAAATCTATAGGGTTTACTTTATGTGGCATTGCAGATGAACCTACTTCAGTGGCTATAATTCTTTGTGTAAAGTATTCCATAGATATATAAGTCCAGATATCTCTGCAAAGATCGATAAGAATAGTATTGATCCTTCTTATGTTGTCAAAGATTGCTGCTAGGTGATCATAGTGTGCTATCTGTGTTGTATATCTTGATCTTTCTAAGCCTAAGTACTTAGTTACGAAAGTATCCGAAAATGCTAGCCAATCTTTATCTGGAAAACTAACTTTATGTGCATTGAGATTTCCTGTAGCGCCGCCAAATTTTGCCTTTATTGGAAGATTTTCCAAAAGAGATAATTGCTGTGTTAGTCTTTCTACATAGACCATGAGTTCCTTGCCTAGGGAGGTAGGAGAGGCAGGCTGACCATGCGTTCTAGCTAGCATAGCAACAGTCTTATACAAAGCCGCCTTGTCTTCAATGATAGAAATAATCTCTTGTAGCATAGGATAATATACATCTCTTAGGGCTTCCTTCAGAGATAAAGGAACAGCTGTATTGTTGATGTCTTGAGAAGTAAGACCAAAATGTATCCATTCTTTTTCTGTTTCTAGATCTAACTCTGATAGATTCTCTTTTATATAGTATTCTGTAGCCTTCACATCATGGTTCGTAATAGCTTCTATTTCTTTTATCCTTGCCGCATTTGCCGTAGTAAAAGTAGTATATAGTTGTCTGAGTTTTTCTTTTTGTGTTGCATCGAGCTCTACAATATTTTCTTTTTCAGATAAGGCGATGAAGTACTCAACTTCTACCTGCACTCGGTATTTAAACAAAGCGTATTCGGAAAAGTAAGGACTGAGTTCTTTAGTCTTGTTATTATAACGTCCATCGATAGGTGATATGGCTTCTAGCATGATAAGTTTTTAATTTTTGCACAAAGGTAGTAATCTTAGCATTTTTTTCTTTGACACTAATAATCGATTTCTCTTTTCCATCTTTTATGAGACCAAAGCCACATCTCTGGATGCTTTATTATATTTTCTTCTAGCAGACTCATAAATTTCTGAGTAATATAATGTGGTGATTCTTCACGAGGGTTTTCAGTTATGATGGTTGGAACGAGTCTGTAATGACCTCTGCTTATCCGTTCACTTGATAAGTAGATGACGGGCGTATCATTTCTTTTTGCAAACTTCTCAGCTCCGTGCAAGCAAAGTGTTTTCTTACCAAAAAAAATTACTTCTATTCCATTTTTTGTATCTGTCGGGTGTTGATCTGCTACGTATACAACTACATAGGGCATAAGGTTTTTGTCAAGAAGTTTTCTTCTGGATTCTTCGAGTCTTATTACCATAGATCCTGTACTAGTTCTTTTCCCATTAGAGTAGCGATCTACATATTTGTTTTTGATGGATTTTACTAGACCTATAATTTTGTACGGATAACTCAGTGGAAAAACATAAGTGGCCCATTCCCAGTTGCCTAGATGCCCTGCAAGCAGAACCACATTCTTCTGTTCTCTATACCATCGATCTATAAAGTCAGGCTTAACCATCTCATATTGTTTCATAATTTTCTTAGGATCTGTAGTAAATCCCTTAAAGGATTCTAGCATGATATCTGCTAGGTTTATGTAAGCTTTCTGTACGATTCCTTTATACTCTTCTTCGCTTTTATTAGGAAATGCATAGGCTATATTCTTGCGAATTACATCGAGTCTGTACTTGAACACTCTCTGAAGTAAAAAGGCTACGGTGTTAGAAAAACGGTAGAGTAGGCTTAAGGGTAATAGTCCAATAAGTAAAGTGAAAAATCTAAATACAAGGTAGGAGATGTAATTGAGCAAGGTTATATTATTTCTTCAAATATGGGAGAATCATCTTCTGTCGTTATCATATTTTTATGATTTCCTAGTAGTAAATTATCGGTTTTTTCTATAGTCTGTAGCATGCTAGGTTCTGCTAGTAAATTAGTAAAATATGACATGCCATTTATAGATTCACTCTCTCTAAATTTGTAAGATTGTGTAACCATGTTGCCTTCTATTTGTAAGGTATATTTAGCGTTATGATGTAACACAGTAATCTTATAAGTTGGATGTGGTATTTCTCCTATTGTTCTCATTTGTATTGATTCTTTATACTTTTAGTTATTGCCTTATATAGAGTCAGTAATTCTTTATGCTTACGCAATGATTTCTTATGTTTTTTGATTGTGGATTTGTCGTTTCGTCTTGCTGGACCAGTTTGAGATTCTATTAGATTACCAGCGTTTATTTTATTAAATGTTTCTTTTAGAATAGGCAACAGGTAGTCGAGTTGCAATCCTTTTTCTATCAGGAATTGTTCGCTTAGAGAAGCTAGATGATGTATGAAGTTGTTACTAATAACAGCAGCGAGATGTAGATCGGTTCTTTCCTGATCTGTTATGCTTGCCACATTGTCGGAAATCCCATTAGCTAAGGTCTGAAGAACGAGCTTGGTTTCAGTATTGTTTCCTGTTGTAAAAATTGGAACATTTTTTAAGTTAAGCTTTGTATCTTTTTGGAAAGTTTGCAGTGGATAGAGCACACCGTAATTATTTCCCATATTGGACAATACTTCTGAGGACGTAGCTCCTGAAGTATGTAAAAGAACCGTATCCTTATCAGTATCTATTTTTAGTGTAGCTATGATATCATCTGGCAGGCTTATAAGTACAACTCGTCCCGTGCCATCTATTTTAGCAAAATTATCTGTTGGCTCTGCTTTTACTTTCTTGGCTAGTTTTTTCGCATTTTTTATCTTCCTAGAATAGATTTGTGTAATCTCATATCCTAGTTTCTTATGCAGGTAGCTTATCAGATGGGTAGCTACATTTCCTGCTCCGATAGATACGATCGATCTTTCTTTCATGTATGCAAAATAAAGTTTTTCTATGAAATGGTTACCTTATTTATGATTTGAATCTGTTCCATAAAGCTAATAGAAATCCTAGCATCATAGAAATAGTTCCTAGCCAGAATAAATTGATACCAGGAAACTCTTTTACTTCGAGAACAATTAGATCAGTTCTAGGAACACCATCCGCTATCTGTATAGGCAAGCTAGCTTGAGATCTATCATCAGTAGCAAATCTCAATGTAAAAACTTCGCTCTTCGGATCTACTTTTTCAAATCTTGAGTGTAATCCACTAACTACATCGTAGTCCTTGATTCCATTTGGTTGCATATCTCTGATTAAGAATACAGGTTCTAGTGCCGCTGTTTCATTGTTTTTCTTTGCTTCTAAAATTGCTGATATAGCTATGTCAGTTTCCTTAGACTTGTAATCAGGATTCTTAGGAGGTCTGTTAAATCCTTTTAAGGTTATATCGAATCCAGCATATGAAATAGTTTCTCCTTCCTTCATTTCAAATTCAGTATATGCTAAAAGATTTTCTGGAGTAAAGAAATTTGTAAAAGCTTCTTCGTTTAGTCTTACTTTTATACCGAAATCATCGGCTACAGTAGGATAGGAGAATACCATATTGTCCTTAAGACCTAAGGCAGTCTTCACCTCATTAGATTTTCCTGTTTTGATATCCTTGAACTCTATGACAGATTCTAAACCGAAATCATGTGTTTCCTTAAGGTATTCTTTTGAACTAGGAGCAAAACTTATGTCTTTAATAATGCCGTAATACTTAGAAGTGAATAAGGTGTCTCCTAAGAACATCTCATAAGGTTTGTAATCTAGTGTGTCTTCCATTTCCTTCATGAACTTGACATCCATTTGAGTCTTAGGTAGAGAGGCTATACTAGAAAAAATATCTTTGCTGATATAATGTTTTGTACTTGGGTTACTAGCAGCAACTTTTTTGAAATCATTACTGTATAATACATTGGGGTATAAGTCAAAAGAATCAACTTCGTTCCCTTCAAGATCTACTTCTTTAAATCCTACGGTAAAGATTCTATTATTGCCTATAATTGTATCGCTCTTATAGGTCATCCAATATCCTTCTGCAAATAGTGGTTCATCTTTGATCAACTGTACTACTCGTGCTAGGTCTTTATTCTTGATAAGCCCTTGCATTACAAACGGATTCTTAGATATAATTTTTTCATTTAGTCCGCTGGCTAGAATACCTATTATCATAATAGAAAAACCAAAATGAGACAGGGCCGAACCTGCCATCTTTAGATTTTTAATCCCAGCAAATATAAGATTACCTAGGTTCGCTACAATACCGAAAAAAGCACTGAAAGCAAGGATAAAATATTGCCAAGAGAAATACTGTAGTTCTATATTAGTTATGTAAGTTAGTATCGCTGCTATAACTAGTGAACTTAGTAAATAGGTAGAGATCTTTTTTACTCTTTTGTCAAAGTTGAATGCATTATATCTGAGGTAGACAGTGATTCCGGATAAGATAGCAACAAAGACGCCTATCCATATTTGGTATTTATTATAATGTGGTATAGGATCATTGATCACTCTGCCTATGAATTCAGGATCAAAATATTCCATGATAGAATTGTAAACAGGCAAGGAGGTACTTGCAGTTATAATGATTCCTGAAAACATCAATACAAGAGATCCTATATACATCCAGAATTCCTGAGAAACGATAGACTCTTCTTTCTTTTTGACAGGAATATCTTTAGCCCTTGCTGCATAGAGTAGGAGAGCTAGCAAGAGGAAGAATACAACAAATCCAACTAATTGCCACTCTAGCCCCATTTCTGTAAATGCATGCACAGAAGTATCTCCTAGTACACCACTACGTGTCAAGAAGGTAGAATATAATACCAATACAAAAGTAAGACTGTAAAATAAAAAAGTGGTCTTTATAGAGTAGCCAGTACTCTTTGCGATAAGGTTAGTATGCACACCAGCGATAAGAATGAGCCAAGGTACTAAAGACATATTCTCTACTGGATCCCATGCCCAATATCCACCAAAAGTTAATGCCTCATAAGCCCATGCGCCTCCCATTAAAATTCCTGTACCGAAAATACAAGAAGAGAACAATGCCCATTTTAGCCCAGGCTGGAGCCACGCTTTATATTCTTTAATCCATAATCCTGCAACAGCATAACAAAAGGGTATTGCTGTAGAAGCAAAACCTAGAAATAGGGTAGGTGGATGTATCGTCATCCAGTAATTCTGCAGTAGGGGATTCAGCCCAGTTCCATTCTGAATTACGTTAAGATAGTCCGCTTTAGCAAAAATAGGAGCGTCCATAGTGTCCCTAAGCAGGAGCGTAGGATTATTTCCTATTTTTATAATCGTTTCTCCTAGTTCTATATGTACGCCTAATATCATAGAGCTTATAAATACTTCTATAATGGCAATCATAGTAAGAACAGGTGCTTCCCACTTACCACCTTTGACTAGAATAATCATTCCTAAGACAATATGCCAGAACATCCATAGCATAAAGCTACCTTCTTGGCCTTCCCAGAAAGCAGAGAAGATATATTTCATTTGCAGATCGGAAGAGACGTGTTCGTAGACATACACATACTCATATCGCTGATCTATCATGATTCCAAATATCAGTAAGATTAGGCCCAGTATAGATATACTATGTAAACCAAAACCTATTCTTCCAAGGGTCTTCCAGCTAGAGGTAAGACCTTGTCTTTGGAGTTGAGTGCTTTTGAAATAAGAAAAGGCAGCAAAAAGTGCTGAACAAAAACCTAAGATTACAAAAGCATGTGCAAGCTGACCTTGCCATAAGGATTCCCCTATGTACTGGACATTGTCCATCTATATTTCTGATTTTAGTGAGAGTTCTTCATCCTTATATTTGGATGGACACTTAGTCAAGACATCATTAGCGACAAAAATTTCTTCTTCCATCTGTCCCGTTACCACAATTTGTTCTGCTAATTCAAAATCCTGCGGCTTTGGTTTAGATAATACAACCTGATTCGTCTGGCCTTCGGCATCTGTCAAAAAGAAGCTAAATTCATTAGGAGCATTCTCAGGGTCATATTTCATTGGCTGCTCCTTCGAAAGGGTTCCAGCAACTTTTAAAGTAGACGATTTTGCTTTAGCATCTGAAAAACTAGCATAAGCACTAACATCTTCTGCAGCTGTGATAAAAATTACTATAGCAACTGCTATCATAAGAAAGGCTATTATGTGTGTTTTTTTCATTTTTTTGGTTTATACTAACTATTCCAACAGGAGAAAAAAAATACTAATTCATTAGCAAAACAAAAATACATTCTATATCCTTGCTAAACTAAAAACACGATTTCTTTAGAATCGTTCTAAAATTGTTTTTAATAGCACAAAAATAGTTATTTATTAAGTCTTATTTACTTTTACAACACTTTATGGTACATAACGAATATAATCTTTCTAAAGTTGTCGTTCTGGAGCAAGCCTCTATCATAAATGAAGAGCATACGGTTCTAGAAAATGTCAATTTCGATTTGGTCGATGCAGAATTCTGTTATGTAATAGGAAAAAGTGGTAGTGGCAAGTCTTCATTGCTAAAAACACTCTATGGAGGTGTAGAACTACAATCTGGATCCGCAGAGGTTGTAGGTATGAATCTCAAAGAACTCAATAGAGCGAACACACCTGCTTTCAGAAGAAAGCTTGGTATTATTTTTCAAGAGTTCCACCTTTTTAATGGTTGGACGGTTGCTGATAATCTAGAATATGTGCTAAAGGCGACAGGCTGGAATAGTGTAACAGAGCGTGCAGCTAAGATTAAGGATACCTTAGAAGAAGTAAATCTTACAAAGGCTATAACCGATAAAGTATACCAACTATCTGGTGGTCAACAACAAAAATTGGTCATTGCAAGAGCTATTATCAATGATCCTGTCCTTATAATAGCTGATGAGCCAACTGCTAATCTAGATGCTGAAGCATCTGATGAGATCATCTATCTAATGAAAAGGATATCAGAAAAATATAAGACTGCGACTTTGTTTGCTACTCACGACCGTAGACTAATGGAGAAATTTCCAGCAAGAACAGTACTATGCGAAAATGGAGAACTTACTGAATTATCTTACTAGTCCAATAGTTCTAATGCATTAGCTACTTCGGTCACTGGAAACTTGCATACCTTATTTTGACATACATAGATATATGTATCGCCTTCTTGTAACTTATCCTTCAATAAAGCTAGTTTACCTTCATCCTTGCCACCTAGTAATAGCGCATTTCCAAGATAATTACTAGCTATAGCATTTCTTTTTTCCATAGCCTCATCTCCCAATATGGCAATCTCATAAGGTGGATATACAAAATCATGGAAAAGTTGTAACCAATTAGAGTAAAATGAAGGTGACTGAGAAGCAAATATCTGATCAAACATATTCTTCATCATCTGCTTACTTTTATCTTGATAATCAGTTATGTAGAGCAGGTTTCCTATAACGTTTAGATTCCTTGCCATAACAGAATTAGAACCAGGTATAACATTGTCAGAGAATTCTGACTTACGTGCAACTAATGGAGGATCTAATTTAGATGTATAGTTAAACATCTTCGTTTCTTCATTATAAAAGTGCTCTAGGGTATATTGCAAAAGCCCATTTGCTTTATTCAGCCATTGCTCATCGAAAGTAGCTTGGTATAAGCTTACAAATGCATCTATCATTAGGCCATAGTCATCTAGAAAAGCATTAATAGTAGACTTTCCATTCTTATAATTCCTATCTAGTCTATAGTTGTCCTCCATCATGTTCTCATCAATAAAAGCTGCATTCGCTAAGGCCGCTTTTAGATATTTCTGTTCGTTAAGGGCGTTGTAAGCATCTACATAGCCCTTGAGCATTAGTGCATTCCAGGAAGTTAATATCTTATCGTCTAGTCCAGGTCTTACTCTTGTTTCCCTGATTTCAAGTAATTTTTTATTGATTGTGGATATAATGACTTGGCCTTCTTCTTCCGTATAACCGTGCTTATCAGAAACTGTAGATAGAGGGTTCGTAACATGTAAAATATTAGTATGTTCCCAGTTACCACTTTCCTTTACATTATAATATTCATTGTATAACTTAGCCTTTTTTTCATCTCCAATCAAAGAATCTATTTCTGATTTACTCCATACATAGAATTTTCCTTCCTCGCCTTCACTATCAGCATCTAAGGCTGAATAGAATCCATTTTCAGAAGAAGTGAGCTCTCTTTCTACAAAGGCTAAAGTCTGTTCTATTTTTTCTTTGTAAAGTGGGCTTTTTGAGATTTTATAAGCGTTAGCATAGAGACTTACTAGCTGTCCATTATCATATAACATTTTCTCAAAGTGAGGTGCTAACCAGTACGCGTCTGTAGAGTATCTAGCAAATCCTCCACCTATCTGATCATATATACCACCATTAGCTATCTTATCTAGAGTTGTCTTGACAGCTTCCATAGATCTACTATTACCTGTTGCATAGGCATGTTTGAGTAGATATTCATAGTTATTGGGCATAGGGAACTTAGGGGCTCCATTTCTACCACCTTCTTTGAAATCTATAGTGGATAAGAAATTATTGGCTATCTGGTTTAAGCTTTCTTCAGAAAAATCTACATCACCTGTTTTTATTTCTATTTGATCGACACTTTGTATTCCTGCAGTGATCTGGGTGGCAGATTGTTCTAGTTTATCTGGTTCTTCCTTATTCATTATGGAGAACTGCTCGAGCACATTCATCCATTCATTTTTTGGAAAATAGGTCCCAGCCCATACAGGTCTTCCATCAGGTAGTGCAAATGCATTTAAGGGCCATCCTCCACGTCCAGTGACGAGGTTGCAAGCTGTCATATAAATATCATCTATATCTGGTCGCTCTTCTCTATCTACTTTTATACAGACGAAGTTATCGTTCATCATTTTAGCAACCGTAGAATCTTCAAACGATTCGTGCTCCATAACATGACACCAGTGGCAGGCAGAATATCCGATACTTATGATTACTAGCTTGTTTTCCTTTTTTGCTTTTTCTAGTGCTTCTTCACCCCACGGGTACCAGTCTACAGGATTGTGAGCATGCTGTAGAAGATAAGGGGAACTCTCGTTTACAAGTTTATTGGTATAAGCGTGATTCATTTTCTGACTAGATGAATTGTTAGACTTACAAGCAAATATTAGTGTTGTAAGACAGATGATTAGATAATACTGTAGATTCATATTTTTGGTATATAACGCAAAGTTAATGCGATTTTTCTTCTTTAATAGAAGATTATCTTCTTGTTAAATAGGATTTTTGTTAGTACGAATTATAAAATATGTAATATATTATAGCTTTGAAATCAATGGGCTACTATACAGCTTGAATTTATTTGACATATAAAAACACCTTATCATGACTTCTATTACCAAAGATGCTGGAGCCTTAGAAAAACGCTGGAGACGATTCAATGGTGATAAAATAGAGCTACCCATACAAGATGCTGTAGAAGAAACGATAAAAAGAGAAACGGCTGCTGGGCATAGATTGAAGGTATGTATAGGCTCCGATTCTCAGGTAAGAGGAAAGACTGCCGAATTTGCGACTGTTATCGTTTTTCTAAGAGAGAATAGAGGTGGGTTTATGTTTATACATAACTCAAAGAAACAGCAACATATGTCCATCAAAGAAAGGATGATACTAGAGGTTGCGATGTCTGTAGAAGTAGCTTATAATCTATGTAATTTATTAGATAAATATAATGTAGAATTAGAGGTTCACGCTGATATCAATACCGATCCAGAATTCAAATCTAATACCGCGCTAAAGGAAGCTATGGGCTATATTCTAGGAATGGGCTTTGTATTCAAAGCTAAACCCAATGCATTTGCCAGTTCATCATGTGCTGATAAGGTCGTGTAAGAGATATAAAATACCAGTTATATGGTAATTTTATGCCTTTGCAAGAATAATTTATATCGTTTGTAGAAATTATAGGTAAAATTCAATTCAATGTTGCATTTTTGCTACTCATTAATAATTTAACTATCACTTATGAAAATACTATGCTCGCTGCTTTTTGCAGTATTTTCGTCTTGCATCTTAAGTGCACAGATGAATTCTATTAAGTTTGAGGAATTTACCTTAGATAATGGTCTACATGTAATACTGCATCAGGATAAATCAACACCTATAGTTGCTGTATCCGTATTGTATCATGTTGGATCAAAAAATGAGAACCCAGATAAAACTGGATTTGCACACTTTTTCGAACATTTATTATTTGAAGGGTCTGAGAATATTGAAAGAGGAGAATTTGATAAGTACATCGAAAAGGCAGGAGGTACGCTTAATGCTAACACCTCTTATGATCGGACCTATTATTACGAGATATTACCTGCAAACCAGCTAGAATTGGGTCTGTGGTTAGAATCAGAAAGAATGCTTCACGCAAGAGTGGATATCAAAGGTGTAGAGACTCAGAGAGAAGTTGTAAAAGAAGAAAGAAGACAAAGAATTGATAACCAGCCATACGGTTCTTTACTGCAAGAATCTATGAAGAGAGCTTATACCGTGCACCCGTACAGATGGCCAATCATAGGATCTATGGAACACTTAGATGCTGCAGTAGAAGATGATTACAAAAATTTCTATGCTGACTTCTATGTTCCTAACAACGCAGTACTTTCTATTGCAGGAGACTTGGATATAGCAGAAGCAAAAGCAATGATTACCAAGTACTTTTCTGGTATCCCAAAAGGAACAAAAGAGATATACAGACCAAGTGTGGTAGAACCGCCTCTTACTAAGGTTGTAAGAGATACAATCTATGATAATATACAATTACCTGCAGTAGTACAGACATTTAGAATTCCTGCTCAAGGAACGCCAGACTTTTATGCTGTATCTATGATGAATACAGTACTAAGTAGAGGTCAGAGTTCTCGTATGCACAAGCAGATTGTAGATGAATCTCAGTCAGCAGTTTTTGCAGGGAGTTTCGAATTTGGCTTAGAAGATCCAGGTGTGAGTATAGCTTATGGCATATGTAATGCTGGTGTACAACCAGATAAGTTAGAAGCAGATATGAATTCTGAAATAGAAAGAATTCAGAATGAGTTAATTACTGAGGAAGAATTCCAGAAGCTTAGAAACCAGATGGAGAATGACTTTGTAAGCTCTAATTCTAGGATGGCTGGTATAGCAGAAAGCTTAGCTAACTATCATGTTTATTTCGGAGATGCAAATCTGATCAATAATGAACTGGATAGGTTCTTAGCTGTAACCAGAGAAGATATCCAAAGAGTTGCCAACGAATATTTTAACCTAGGACAAAGGGTAGTGTTACACTACCTTCCTAAACCTAATACACCTTAATTTTTACCAAGCAGAAAAAGATATAAAAATGAACAGAATATTATATAGTTTTTTCATTCTAGCTTTCCTTGCATCTTGTAGCAAAACCACAACTGATGGCGCTACGATGAAGAAGGTAGAAGAAATCAAACAGAATGTAGAATCCATATCAACAGAAAATGCATGGAGATCTGCAGTACCGCAACCGGGACCAGCTAGGAAAATAAATATGGGTGCGTACAATACAATGACTATGCCTAATGGCCTAGAAGTTATCGTAGTGGAAAACCATAAGTTGCCTAGAGTATCTTACCAGATGTCCCTGAAAAATAAGCCTATTCTAGAAAAAGATGCAGTAGGTTTTGTTTCTATGGCAGGTGACCTTATGAGAACAGGAACTAAGACGAAGTCTAAGGCGGAGATAGATGCTGAGATAGATTTCTTAGGTGCTAGTCTGAATACATCAGGAAGTGGAATGTTTGCGTCTAGTCTTACAAAGCATCAAGATAAGCTACTTGCTATTGTTTCTGATGTTCTTAATAATCCTTCTTTTCCACAAGAAGAATTTGACAAACTAAAAAAGCAGACCATATCAGGAATACAGAGTTCTAAAACAGATCCTAATTCTATGGCATCTAATGTAGCTTCTGTGCTTAACTATGGAAAAAATCATCCTTATGGGGAGGTTACTACAGAAGAGACGGTAGGTAATATTACGGTAGAAAAGTGCAGGTCTTATTACAATACTTTTTTCAAGCCTAACAATGCAAGACTAACAATTGTAGGAGATATTACTCCGGAAGAAGCAAAAGCAAATGTTGAAAAATATTTCGGAGATTGGAAAAAAGGAACTATTCCTGCAATTACATATGATAAGCCAGCAGAGGTAACAGGTGCAAATGTAGCGTTTGTTAATAAAGATGCCGCAGTACAGTCTGTAATTAATGTTACTTATCCTGTAGATATACAGCCTGGGTCAGCAGATGATATTCCATCAAGTATTATGAACTCTATACTAGGTGGTGGAATCTTTTCAGGTAGACTTATGCAAAATTTAAGAGAGGATAAAGCCTATACCTATGGAGCAAGATCAAGACTTTCTTCAGATGAGCTTATTGGAAATTTTAATGCCTTTGCAAGTGTTAGAAATGAAGTTACTGATAGCTCTGTTACAGAGTTTATCTATGAGATGAAAAGATTAGCTACAGAAAATGTTTCTCAGGATGATTTAGATCTTATCAAGAGTTCTATGTCTGGTGGATTTGCAAGATCACTTGAGTCTCCGCAAACTATTGCAAGATTTGCTAGAAATATAGTTAAGTATAACCTGCCTGCCGATTATTACGAGACGTATCTAGAGAAGATAGAAGCAGTTACAATAGCTGATGTAAAACGTATGGCAGAAAAGTACATCAGACCAGAAAATGCTAATATACTTGTAGTAGGAAATAAAGATGAAGTAGCAGAAAAATTAGTTGCTTTTGATTCTGATGGTAAGTTAGATTACTATGATGCTTATGGTAACATATTAGATATGACGAATACGGCTATGCCTACAGATGTAAGCGCAACTGATGTTATAAGCGATTATATAGATGCTATAGGAGGGAAAGCAAAAGTTAATGCACTAAAATCTATGGAGCAGCATCTTTCTATGGAAGTTATGGGACAGGCTGCGACAGTTGATTTGTTCCAGAAAGCACCAGACAAGTTTGCTCTAAAGATATCTGCTAGTGGCATGGTAATGCAAGAACAGAAATATGATGGTACGAAAGGTTTTTCTGGAGGAATGGGGCAGAGTCAGGTAATAACTGAAGGACCAGAATTAGAAAAACTTAAAGAGGAAGCTGTAATGGTCAAGCAGACCAAATATCTTACTAGCGATTACAAGTTAGAACTTAAGGGGATAGAAGATATAGAAGGAGAGAAGTGCTATAAACTAAACGTAGTAAATCCAGTTGGAGATAAGGCAACTGAATATTATTCTGTAAGCAAAAATCATCTTCTTAGAAGTGTAAGCAGCCAAGAAGGACCTCAGGGTAGTGTGACCATTACACAAGATTACGGAGATTACAAAGAAGTAGATGGGATGATGTTCCCACATAAGATGACAACATCAGGTATGATGCCTGTACCTTTAGTAATGAATGTAACTTCTATAAAAGTAAATCAAGCAATAGACGATTCCGTTTTTACGATCTCGCAATAACTTGTTTATATAAATAATAGTCTAGAATAAAAGAGACCTTCCTAACGCTAAGAAGGTCTCTTTTTAAACTACTTTAGATTTTGCTATTTACCCAACCTAATTTTAATGTTATGATGCATAAATAACGCTTATATTTTACTTTGATTGCCGATAATTCATATTTTTTGAAAAAAACAGTAATCTATTTCGAAAATCAATGTAATTAGAAGAGAAGTAAATATTTGGAGTTTAGCCCAGTAAGGAAATTCTATAGTGCTAATATTTCTGCCATTCTTATCAATTCATCATTCAGTATATTCTCCTTAGAGATTGCTTCTTCAAAACTAGTTATACTTACTTTTTCATTTTTAATCCCTAGAGCAATACGGGATTCACCTTGTAACAAAAGTTCTACTGCAGAATGCCCTAGCCTAGAAGCAAGAACTCTATCTCTACATGTAGGAGAGCCGCCTCTCTGGAGGTGACCTATTATGGTAACCTTTACATCTGACTCGGGCAATTTAACTTTTACTTGATCAGCTATTTCCATTGCACCTCCATTTTTATTTCCTTCTGCTACGATGACTAAATTAAATAGCTTTTTCCTTTTAGCGGATTTCTCTAACTGGACAATTAGGTCTTCTATACTTTTCTCCTCTTCAGGTAGAAATATATTTCCAGCGCCACTTCCTATACCAGTATAGAGGGCTATGTATCCAGAATGTCGACCCATCACTTCTATAAAGAATAATCGAGAATGAGAATCTGCGGTATCTCTTATCTTATCTACTGCCTCTACAGCGGTGTTGATAGCTGTGTCAAAACCTATACTGACATCAGTACCATAAATATCATTATCTATGGTTCCTGGAATACCTATAAATGGTATATTATATTCATTGCTGAATACATTAGCACCAGTATAGGTTCCGTTGCCACCTATAGCTACGCAAGCTTGTATTCCTAATTCTTTCAGGTTGTCATAGGCTTTTTTTCGTCCTTCTTTAGTCATGAACTCTTTACTTCTTGCGGTACGTAATATAGTCCCACCTCTATGCAAGATATTCCCGACATCACCTGTGTTTATCCTCTTGATATTTCCTTTGATCATACCATCATACCCTTGGCTTATGGCGTAACACTCTAAGTTATGATAGCTAGCTGTTCTTACTACAGCTCTTATGGCAGCATTCATGCCTGGTGCATCTCCACCAGAGGTAAAGACTGCAATTTTTTTTATACTATTTGTATTCATTGTTATAATGATATTTATATAGTTCTTGTATTGGTTTTTCTACAAATTTGTTAATTTGAAAGCCGTTTCGTTCGCATATTTTTTTCAAGATATCTCTATAATTATAAGCAATAGATCCAACAAAATTCATCGGCATATTCATACCTGATTGTAATTGTTTAATCCGCTGATCTATAAATTCTTGAAAAATTCTCTCTAAGATATAATGCTTATATGCTGCTTCAGAGTCCTTTAGAAATATGGCATATGAAGCTATCGTATAATTGGGTTTCTTAGAGGAATATATAACATCTAATATACTAGAAGTTTTGTTGCTATATAAATCTGCAAATCTATCTCGATCATTCTCGGGCATATAGCCATAGAAGTAACTCTTGATAACTTCCTTACCTATTCTGAATCCTGATCCCTCATCGCCTAGCAGATAACCTAAGCTTGGAATATGAGATTTTATTTCAGAACCATCGAAGATGCACGAATTGGATCCAGTACCTAATATCGAGACTAGACTTATTTCTTTATTACTGCAAGCCCTACAAGCACCAAGTAGATCTGAGTAAATTACAATTTGTTCCGTTTCAGGAAAAAGTTTTTTTAGCTGATCTTTTACTAATTGCACCTTGTCTTCTCCTACGACACCCGCGCCATAGTAAAAAATATGTGTAAGTCTAGCATTAAGAAATTTGGAAGCTGGATTACTTATATCATCAGTATTCTGGTTAGACATAGGATTGATGCCTTCTGATATAAAATGATGTTGTATTTCTTTGTCAAAAAATAGCCAATCAGATTTTGTAGCTCCGCTATCGATTATAAGATTCAAATTATTATACTTTACTAATTGTCAAAAATACACAAACTTATGTTAAGTTAAAATATACTAGAAAAATTGGGTAAACGAGTAAGCTGTTCTATAAAATAAGGAATCTGATTACTAAAGATTACCAAGCTAGCAAAGATACCATAAACTGCTCCCGACAAATGCGCTAAATGATCTATTCTGTCTCTGCTGTTTTTAGCAGCATGAGAAGAATAAACTAAATATCCTATACCAGCTAAGATAGCAGGGCAAGGAATAATAAAAAATAACAAGAGTATATTCCAAGGATTAAATAGTATATAGGTAAATAGGATAGCTGATACAGCTCCTGAAGCCCCTATAGAAGCGAAGGAAGGATTATCCTTATGCTTAATGTAGGACGGAATATCTGCAAATATAATGGCAGATAGATACATCACAAGATATATAGCTCTTCCCATCGTTGAGCCATAATTATTGACAAATTCTCCTTCTACCGACGTACCAAAAATATAGAGCACATACATATTTAAAAGTAGATGGGCCATATCTCCATGCAGAAAGCCTGAGCTGAGCATTCTGAAGAAATCCTTGTTTCTTTTTTCTGAATATGGATAATGTTTAAGCCTCTCAAATAAAGATCTATCTGAGAATCCCTGATAAGAAATAAATCCTGTAAAAATGCATATAAGTATGGTTACACTAATCATTGTGGTAAGAATGTCCGTTAATAATAGTAAAGGCTCTGTAGAGCTGTTCCAGAAAAAACAAGCGAATCATCTGATGCGAGTAGGTCATGCTAGATAGAGATATAATAGCATTAGCTCTCTTTCTAATTTCATCGCTAAAACCGTAAGCGCCTCCGATAATGAAGACAGTTTTAGTTTTATAACTATCCATTTTTCTTTTTTCTATAAAAGATGAAAATCCTCTAGATGTATATTGTTTTCCTTTCTCATCCAATAAAACGATATAATGCTGATCAGAGAACTTCTGAATAAACTGCTTAGATTCTTTTTCTTGGACAATTTTGATTACACTGTTCTTAGAAGTCTTTTCCTCCTTGAAATCTATGGTGCTCAGTTTACAAAAATGCTTAAGTCTATCGATATATATCTTCACACCATCTTGAAGGTATCGCTCTTTGGTTTTAGATACTTGCCATAATTCTATCTTCATGGAATGATATAAGGACTATTATATTTGTAATATGTAAAATTAATTATTCTACACTCATCGATATCTAACAGGGCAATATTCTTTTATAATTTATTCCATTAGTGTTATAAAATTCTTAGAATTAACGTTAAAAACCGTAAGAAGAAGCTATAGTTATGGTGAATCCCTATAATATGTGGTACATTTTTATATTATTGTGGCATAGAGTTTTGATGATTTAACCAATCTGTTAAATTTGCATTAAAATTATATTATGGGTAGAGCATTTGAGTTTAGAAAAGCGAGAAAATTCAAGAGATGGAGTAAAATGGCGAAGGTCTTTAGTAGACTAGGCAAAGATATCGTTATTGCCATCAAGGAAGGAGGCCCAGATCCAGAAACAAACTCTAAACTCAGAGCTGTTATACAGAACTGTATGGCTGCTAATATGCCCAAGGATAACATCAATCGTGCTATAAATAAAGCAAAAGATAAAGACACCTCAGATTATAAAGAAGTTGTTTTTGAAGGTTATGGTCCACACGGTATAGCTTTTATCGTAGTTACAGCAACAGATAATAATAATAGAACCGTTGCTAACGTACGGTCTCACTTCAACAAAACAAATGGTAGTCTAGGTACTTCAGGTTCTGTAGTATTTATGTTTAACCATCTATGCTTTTTTAAGATAGCGCCACAGGAAATAGATGTAGAAGAGTTAGAATTAGAATTAATAGATTATGGTGCTGAGGAGGTCTTCGCTGATGAAAATCATATTATGATATATGGTTCTTTTGAGAGTTACGGATCACTACAATCCTATCTTGAAGAAAACAAAATGGAAATCAATTCATCTGGATTTGAGCGCATACCTAATGACACGAAGCAACTAAGCGAAGAGCAGATGGCTGACCTAGAAAAACTTATAGAGAGACTGGAAGAAGACGATGATGTCATGCAGGTCTTTCACAATATGGCGGAATAGATTTAAAATAAATTCTCTTTTTTGGCACTTTTTTAAGCCTAATCGCATTATAAGTTTGTGATTAGGATAGCAATTTTAACTTTTTTCTTACCTTTCACATAGAGTATACAAGTAAATAGTACGCTTTAGACACCTCTGGATTAGTAAACAAAAGTATTGATAGTAGCAAGATAAGGATAGTCTAGTTAGACTTATTCATTAGTTTACTACGCAATTTCTGCTATTTGAATTAAAGTAAAATCAACTTTTTTAATTTTTATAATATACAATTATGGCTTTAGACAATTACAAATCTTTGGATTTTTACCAAAGTAGATCTGACAACAAAGGCAATGGATTCAGTACCTTCGAAGAAGGTGGCGCATACTTTTTTACTTATAGTATAGATGGCAAGGTCTATCTGATAAGTGAAGATTATAGTACAGAAAAAGGAAGAGATAATGGGGTAGAGTCTGTGAAAAAGAACATGAAGAATAAAGACCGGATGATTGCTAAGAGCGAATCTGGAAAACACTTTTTTAGCCTAAGAGCGGGTAACAATCAAGAAATTGCAAGAAGTAGATATTTTGATAGTGCAGCTGGTGCAACAGCGGGTATAGGAGCTATTCTTACTGGTAAATCTTCGCTTTCCTCTTTAGGAGGTTCTTCTAAAAAAGTAGAAAATAAAAAGAAGGACAACTATAAGAAAAAGGATGATTACAAGAAAAAAGACAATTCTAAAAAGAATATAACTGGAGCTGCAGCTGCAGGAGCAACTGGCTTAGCAGCAAGTTCTTCTAGTAAAAGTAAGAGTTACAAAAAGGAAACGGTAGCAACTGGTGCTGCAGCTGGTAAATCTTCTTATGCTAAAAAGACGGAGAAAACAGAATATAAAGAATCTGGAGGAGGTTTCAAATGGTGGTGGTTATTACCATTATTATTGTTATTAGCATTGGGACTCTTCTTCTTAAAGGGATGTGATGGTTGTGGTGCTGCAGGAGCAGTAAAAGATAAAACAGAAAAAGCTGCATCTACTGTCAAGGAAACTGTCAAGGATGCAGGTGCATTAGCCGCTGAGAAAGCAGCTTCTGCAAAAGCCGAAGCAGAAAGATTAGCTAAAGTCGCAGCTGATAAAGCGGAAGCAACTAGAATCGCTGCCGCAGAAGAAGCTGCCAGAGTGAAAAAAGAAGCTTCTAGATCTGTCAATGATTATGTAGGAAACAAAGCTTCAGGTTATTAAGAGATAACTAAAGCATAGCATATAATAAGAGGGTATACTGGTATAAGGTTACCCTCTTTTTTTTTACATAAGATTACCTTAATCTGAAATGTTTAATTTTCCTTGATACTTTATCGCAGCCGGATTAGTGATCAATATATTACTGAGTCCTGCTACGATAAGACAAGATCCTGCAA
Organism: uncultured Saprospiraceae bacterium; assembly: GCA_964475415.1. Classification (GTDB taxonomy): domain Bacteria; phylum Bacteroidota; class Bacteroidia; order Chitinophagales; family Saprospiraceae; genus CALCMJ01. The sequence goes on from CAYYWZ010000029.1 coordinate 24,283, forward strand.
GCAACATCGTATTGATGATATTTTCTCCGAAGATATTTTTGTATAAGAAATTTATTCCGCCTACTGCAGCTACGATCTGTGGTATAACAATAAACATATTGAACAAGCCCATATACATACCCATCTTGTTAGGATCTATAGCACTAGAGAGCATGGCATAAGGCATAGATAAGATACTTCCCCAAGATATGCCTATGCAAGCAAAGCAGATATGCAGCATATTCTGGTCCTTAGTATATAACATCAAGATGAATCCAAGACCGCCTATGATTAAACTAACGAGATGAACCAGCTTTCTATTTATATTCATCTTACTTGTAATAAAGGTCAGTATCAGTGCAAAGACCATAGAAGATAACCCGTAAGTTCCCATAGCAGAACCGACTAGATCTGCTGCATTGTTATAAGCTAGATTAGCAAGCTTATAGGCTTCTGGAGTTATAGCTTCTTTAGTTGGCTTCGCTGCATTGAAAACATGTTCTGTAAGTGCAGGTGTTGCCATACTCCACATAGTAAAGAAAGCAAACCAACTAAAAAACTGAACAACACCAAGTTTCAACATAGTCTTAGGCATATTCAGAATATTCTTAAATATTTCTACAAAGCCATTTACAAATCCTTTAGTGTCTTCTTTTTCTTGTAGAAATTCATCTATGTCTTTTGGTGGATATTCCTTTGTTGTTAGCACCGTATATAGAATAGAAACTAAAAAAACTATTCCACCTATGAGAAAAGCCATTTTGACATTATCAGGAATTACATTGTCAGGGGACACATTGCTGACACCGAGCCCTGTAAGTATAAGTGGCAGTTTGCTAGCTACCCAAGTTCCTATACCGATAATAAGAGTCTGCACGACAAACCCATAACTTCTCTGATTCTCAGGAAGTAGATCAGCTACAAGGGCACGGAATGGTTCCATACTTACATTGATAGATGCGTCAAGGATAAGTAAACTTCCTACAGCTATCCAGAGCACAGGAGAATGTGGCATAAATATTAATGCAGATGAAGCAAGGATAGCACCGACTAGAAAAAATGGTTTCCTCCTCCCGAATCTTTCACTCCAAGTTCGATCGCTGAGATATCCTATAATAGGCTGAACAAGTAAGCCTGCCAAGGGAGCAAATATCCAGAGCATGGGTATGGCGTCTTTTTCAGCACCTAAGGTCTGAAATATCCTAGACATAAACCCTCCTTGTAATGCGAATCCAAACTGGATACCCAAGAAGCCGAAACTCATGTTCCATATCTGCCAGAAACTTAACCTAGGGTTATCCATAATTTAATTACTTGCAAATGATGTGACAACTCTATATTCATAAGGTTGAAGAGACATGACAATTCCTTTCTTAAGAGCTAAGTCAGTGTTGTCATATAATTCTTTTCCTGTTAGGTCTTCTTGTAATTTGAGATTTTGCGGTTCTTTACTTAGGTTGACAATTACAGTTAGTTCATCACCTGCTTTCTCTCTTTTAAAATATAAGACTTCGTCATTGTTAGCAAAAAATTCAGGTGATTCATCTCCATATTTTCCATTAAATAAAGCCTTGTTACTATGCTTTAGCGTAAATAATCTTTTGTAGAACTCACTATATTCATATTTTTCAAACCCAATATTATCTTTCTCAAAAAACTTTAATCTTTTTCTTAAAGGTTCTTCTTGTCCACCATATATCAGAGGCATACCCTGTAAAGTTGCTGTAATAACGGCAAGGGCCTTATGTGCTGCGCCCATCCTATCGAAGACAGTTCCTGCCCAAGTATTCTCATCGTGGTTAGAAGTGAAATGCATATGGAACCCATTTGTAAACTTGGCACTGTCTTGTTTGTACCAGGTTACAATATCACTTGCATTTTTTTCTCCTTTGGCAATATCATTTAATATATGATGGAAGCTCCACCCATAGGTTGTGTGGAAAGCTTTACTGTTTCTATGGGATTCTACTTCTGATTCTGCAAGGAGAAAGAGCGGTTTTATTTTTAATAATTCAGCAGAGGCACTATCCCAGAAATCTTGAGGAACATTGTGAGCGACATCTTGTCTGAATCCATCGATATCCATTTCTTCTACCCAAAACTTAAAGGAGGAGATCATTTCTTTTCTCATCTCCTGGTTATCATAGTTAAGATCAGCTACGTCTGTCCACCCCCATGATTCGCCAGTTCCAGGATCTATAGGATCTATTACGTTACCATCTCTATCTTGCGTATACCATTCCGGATGTTCTTTTATCCAAGGATTATCCCACCCAGTATGATTAGGAACGAAATCGAGAATAATGTGCATATCTTGATCGTGTATGGCTTTTACCATAGTTTTAAAATCTTCTGGAGTTCCATGTTCGGGATTGACACCTTTATAATCAGATACAGCGTAGTAACTGCCTAATGAACCCTTTCTTTTAGTTTTACTAATAGGGTATATAGGCATAAACCATAATATATCTACACCCATTGCTTTGAGTCTAGGTAAGTGACTTACAAAAGAATCAAATGTACCTTCCTCGGTATATTGTCTTAAGTTTACCTCATAAATAGTTGCGTCTTTAGCCCATTCAGGTAGATCGTATATATCTCTAATTTCTTCTTTCTTAACTTCTTTAGTTCTGCTAGTATCTTGCTTGCAAGAGAAGATAAGTATAATAAATAATAAGAATAATATATTTTTCATTCAGCTATATTTTAATCGATAATTCTGATTGTTTTTTTATAGTATATTTATTACCAACTACAACGAGATCTTTATCATTGAGACCAGTGTTGTGAAGTATAAGTTCATTAGGTAAAATACTAATATTTAATTCAGAACCCATATAGAATACTTTAAAATTTATTCCTTGCCATGATGCAGGAATATTTGGGTGTATATGTAAAATTTGATTTTTTATCCTTACGCCCCCAAACCCTTTTACCACTGCCATCCAAGTTCCAGCCATACTAGTTATATGTAAGCCGTCTTCCGTGTCATTATTGTAATCGTCAAGATCTAAGCGAGCTGTTCTTAGATACATCTCGTAGGCTTTGTCTAGATCTCCAAGCTTACAGGCTAGTATAGAATGAACACAGGGCGATAAGGAAGATTCATGAACTGTCAAAGGTTCATAGTAGTAAAAGTTTTTTCTTAGTAATTCTGTGCTGAAGTGATCTTCAAAAAAATATAAACCTTGTAGAACATCAGCTTGCTTAATATAACAAGATCGTAAGATCCTATCCCATGACCACTTTTGATTAATAGGTCTGTGTATAGCATCTAAGTCTTTTACAGGAATGATCTCCTTATCGAGAAATCCATCTTGTTGTAAGAAAATACCTAACTCGTCATCTTTAGGTAAATATATGTTGTCAATAATATCATCCCATTTATCTAACTCATCTCCTGCTAATCCATAATCTTCTATTAACTCATGATATTTCTCTGAGGACTTATTCTTTAGCTTAGTAATATTTTCCTTTGTATATTCTAAGCACCATTTAGCAATATAGTTCGTGTACCAATTGTTATTTACATTGTTCTCATACTCATTAGGTCCGGTTACACCTAGCATAACATATTTGTTTTTTGCTTTCGAGAAGTTAACTCGTTGCGCCCAGAATCTTGCAATTGCGAGTAGTACATAGATGCCATAATCGTGTATGTATGTTTCATCACCAGTATGATTGACATAATCATAGATGGCATAAGCTATAGCACCGTTTCTATGTATTTCTTCAAAAGTTATTTCCCATTCATTATGACATTCTTCACCGTTCATCGTCACCATAGGGTATAGAGCAGCACCACCTGAAAATCCTAAATTCTCAGCATTTTCTATAGCTTTTTGCAAATGCTTATATCTATAGATCAGTAAGTTTCTAGCTACTTCTTGGGGAGCAGTAAACAGATAAAAAGGAATACAATAGGCTTCGGTATCCCAGTAGGTGCTACCTCCATATTTTTCGCCAGTGAAACCCTTAGGACCTATATTAAGTCTTGCGTCATCTCCAGTATATGTCTGATGAAGATGGAATATATTAAACCTTATACCTTGTTGTGCTGAATCATCACCTATAATTTCTATGTCACTCAATTTCCACTTTTCTAACCACTTATTTCTATGTTCTTCGACAAACTTAGAATACCCCAACTGCTGTACTTCCCTCAGTTGTTTGTAAGCATTTTCTTTTTGCTGATCAGCCACAACATTCATAGAAGATAAAATTGCAGCATATTTAGTAAGCTGTATTTCGTCACCTGAGGTTACTGTTGTAGTAAACTGTATTTTACTACTAGATTTATTCTCGTTTTGATAAGTGCCAGTAAGCTGGGTTTCGTTCTGTTTACAAGAAGATAGGTTGCCTGTAGTGATATGAAAGTTTGTCTTTTTGGTTTCTGCACTAACAAAGAATATTTCTTCTTTTTCCTCAGTATTGTAATTTTGCCAGAAATTTTCTTCATAATTAGAATCTTCATTTCTGATATCAAAATCTAAATAAGAATCTAACTGAAGCGTACTGTTATTTGGGGCAGAAATAATTTCCAGTTTATAACTCAATGCACCTATGTCCGGGTGACTCATAGAGCAGAAACGCTCAGAGTCGATTTTTAAGCATATACCATTTTCTAATTTTATCTTAGCAGATCTTTGCAAAAGACCATGTTGCATATCCAGTATTCTCTTAAATTCTAGCACTTCGCTTTTGGCAAGGTCTACAACTTCATCGTTGATCATTAATGTAAGCTTGACCCAATTGCATGAGTTAAGAACCTTTGCAAAATATTCTGGATATCCGTTTTTCCACCATCCAACTTTTGTTTTGTCAGGGTAGTAGATACCTGCAATATAGTTACCTAGAAGGCTATGTCCAGAATAAGTTTCTTCTAGATTTCCGCGATGACCTATTCTTCCATTTCCTAAACTGAATATACTTTCTGATACTTGATTGTGTTCAGGGTGAAATCCTTCCTCTATTATTTTCCAACTATCTGTTTTAAGATAATTTTTCATACTGGCTTTTCATTTAAACTTGATAATGTTTTTAGGATGTCAAGAATACTTATGCCAGCAAAGCTTGGGATCATTAGCTGAGCATGGAACAAAGATGGATCAGTACCTACACCTATAGTGTGGAAGCCGCCTTCTATCGCAGCATCGATTCCCTTTTCTGAATCTTCAAAAACTACTAAATTCTCTGGAGCGATTCCTAGTCCTTTTGCACCCTTGAGAAAAACTTCAGGATCAGGTTTAGAGTTTATTACATCATTCCCGTCAACTATAATTTCAAAGTAATGATCGATTTTTAGATAGTTTAGCACTGTTCTTGCATTTTTACTTGCAGATCCTAAGGCTATTTTTAACTTGTTCTCTTGCAGTACATCTAGAAGATTTATTACTCCTGGTAATATGACGCTATTATCCATCTTAGATAAGTATTCTAGATAAATATCATTCTTCTTTTTACAAATCTGATCTTTATTTTCTTGAGATAGTTCTATTTTGCCAATAGTGAGAATATGCTCTAAAGATTTTTGTCTGCTTACTCCCTTTAGTTTTTCGTTATCTTTTTCAGTAAACCTTACTCCGAGGTCTTTTGCAATGTTTTGCCACGATAGAAAGTGAAATTTTGCTGTATCTACAATTACACCATCTAAATCAAATATACATCCTGTGATCATAAAATCAATAATTAGTATTAATATTTAAGCTGTATAACTATATCTAAGCTTTAACTAAAAATTTAAGATAAAATAGTTTTTAAACTCTTTCTATAACCGTATTTATTTTCTAAAAACGCTATAACCCCAAAGTAGATCTTAGAAGACTTATGGAGTCTTAAGTGCTGCATCGTTTTCCTTAAATATTCTACAGCATTATTACCTATGTGGCTTTCTAAATGATGTGCTACAACTGATTTGTAAATCTCTAGTAGTCTGTCATCGTAAGTTTCATCTAATTGGAAATCATATCTTAAAACATGTTTGATTTCGTTTTCTTTTTCTAGTAAAGCTAAAATTTGATCATTGTTTTTTGTATGACTATAGAAGTCCAATTGCTTTTCTACTTTCCAGTCCTTGAGTATTTTGTTTACCGATTTATCTAAGTTCTTTTGGCTCTTGTTATATTTGTCAGCAAGATCATAATATTTGAATAATTTTGTTTGTTGTAACAGGTCTAGCGAAACCTCTCTTATTTTTTTCACCTCATTATTTTCTATTAGCATCATTAGGTAAGCATCTCCATACACATTAATCCTAGTTGTATCTTGTATGAGTTCTATACAATGAAGTAATGCATTATGATCTGATTCCTGTGCAATTTCTATAAGTATATCATGCATAAGGTTTTTCTGAATTTTAGCTAAACCTTTACCGTTGAGTTTGCCTGCAAGGAATTGTAATCTGATAATTAGACTGTACTTATGTACAAAGGTCTTGTCGGAATGAGTAGTAAGTTCCTCTAAGTTTTCTAGCAGATACTTTACATCTTTTTTGCTTAGTAATTCTTGGTCTAGAAGTGCATGGATAAAATCAAACGAATGCACAATATCGAAGTATGATCGATCGACAATTTCCAGGAATTTCTTCTTTAGACTCTGTTGTTTTAGAGGAGCTTCTATTTTGTCAAAAAGATCCTTACTTAAGGATGAGAAATCATTAAGCCAGGTAGAGATCTCTTCTGCCTTTGTGGGGTATTTCTGAATTACATAATAAATCTTAAGCAGACACTCAATGATTAATTTACCCGCTGTTCCAAACTTCGATAAACTTATATAATCACCTGCTTGACTCTTAAAATCATCTAAGGTTCTAAGGAGCAGCTTATAATTGGCGTGACTAATTTTACGATCTCTAGTACTTACTGGAGGTATAATAGAATCTAATATACTTTTTATCTGTCTCGAATCGCTTTTCTCTGTTATGCTAAGAAAATGTACTCTAAGTGCTGTCTCTAGTTTTTTATCTTTTCTAGCATAAGCAAGAAGGAAGGCCAAAATATCATCAGAACTACTATTTTCTAAAAGCTGTGATAGCGGTTTTCTAGATATTCTTGGTTTAGTAATTTTTTTAGGAATCGGTTTGGGCTTTGCTGCTTCTTCTAAGAGAAGTTCCCTCCTTATAAAGAGATAAGATGATATAATGTGGGGACAAATACTGGCAGCCTTGAATTCATCACAGTCACAGGTATGGTGTTTTAGTTTAGAAGACTTAAACATCAATTCTGTCTCGAAATTAAGGTTTTCGAAGTGGACTCTTACAATCCAAAGGTTATTCTTCCGATCCGCGATATGGAAGCTACCATCATCAAGAATGTTTTCTGCCTGTGCATAGCCCTTTTCACTGAACGTTTGTTCAATATTTTCTAGATATTTTAATATAGATCGTTGCGATATCATTACCTTGCGCTCAAACTTCCAAGATAGTTTTTAATGTTTAATAAATATGTATAACTAAATTGAAAAAAGCAGTAATTATACGACATGCCAAATCTTCTTGGTCAGATATGAGTCTAAAAGATATAGAAAGACCCTTAAATACTCGAGGAAATAGAGATGCCCCGAGAATGGCTGAATTACTGCATGATTATATAGAAGCAATAGATAAGTTCTACACAAGCCCAGCAACAAGAGCTAAGTCTACGGCTTTATATTTTGCTAATTCTTACGGGATAAAGGAAGAAGATTTAACGATTCTTAAGGAGATGTACTTTGGAAGTGAGGCCGAATTACTAGAAACAGTGCAGTTAGCTTCCGATTCAGAAGATTGTATAGCTCTATTTAGCCATAATCCGAAGATCACTTATTTTGTAAATAGTTTTACTGATAAGCATATAGATAATGTTCCTACTTGTGGGATAGCTATCCTATCAGCTGATATAGAATCGTGGTCTGAGTTTAACGAAAGAACAGCGGATGTATCTAAGTTACTTTTCCCTAAACTTGTACTTAAATGAGAAGAACAATTGTTGTAATCCTTATAGTAATAGGTCTAGGAGCTTGCTCTGAACGTAAAGTATACCCTCTAAGCATAGAGAAGGATAAAATGGTACTAATTCTTTCGGATGTTTATATTTCTGAACAGACTATAACTAAATTTGATGTGAGCGAAAGAGATAGTATGTTTGATATGTTTAAGTCTCAGATGGCAGAAATTCATGGTGTTTCAGCATTTGACATACAAAAAAACATCTTAGAATTACAACAACATCCTGTTTTATTTAAGGAACTTAATGAACTTTCCTATGAATATATGCAGGAGAAAAGTAAGGAATTAGAAAAGAGTAAAAAGGAATAAATTAACAATTTGATAATATATAATTAGTTGAATTAAATAAGCTTAATATTTCTTTTGTTTTAAAATTATCAAAATGGATAAACTTGCTACAATACTGATAGTCGACGATGAGGTAGATATCCTAGAATTACTTAAGTACAATCTAGAGAAAGAAGGTTATAAGGTCAAGACAGCAAAAAATGGTGAAGCTGCTATAAAAAAGGCAAAAGAACATAAGCCGGAACTTATCTTACTTGATATTATGATGCCTGAGATGAATGGTATAGAAGTTTGCGAAGCGCTCAGAACTAATTCAGATTTAGATAAAACCTTGATCGCTTTTCTTACTGCTAGATCAGAATCGTTTACTCAGATATCTGCTTTAGATGCGGGAGGAGATGATTTTATCAATAAGCCCATAAAACCTAAGGTGCTTAAGAGTAGGATCAAAGCCTTACTGAGGAGACATCCTAACCAAAGTAGTAATAATTCTGAAAGTGTCCTTGTTTTAGGTGATTTGGAAATAGATTTTGAAAAGATAAAAGTGAGAAAAGAAGAGACGGATATTTTCTTAGCGAAAAAAGAGTTTGAGCTTTTGAGATTATTGGTTTCAAAGCCAGGAAAAGTATTTAAGCGTTTAGAGATATTGAATACAGTTTGGGGTTCAGATGTAATTGTAGGTGACCGTACGATCGATGTGCACATCAGAAAATTAAGAGAGAAGCTTGGAAGTTCCTACATTAAGACCATTAAAGGAATAGGATATAAATTTGATTTTTAGCCTTTGTTTAAGAATTTATCCATACGGCAAACAACATTTTACATCACGATAATCCTCGTATTATCAAGTGCGTTCTTGCTAGTTCTATTTGCTAAGATAAAAGGACTAGAAATTACGCTTATGGATTTTCTAATCTATATGGTATCCCTTGCGATCCTGACTATTTTTATCATTCGAGTATTGTTTGAACGATATCTGGTAAGAAAGATAAGTCTTATATATAAGGCTATATATAGTTCTAAGAGAGCAAATGTAAGTGATGACCTGACACTTAACTCCTCGTTCGAAGACTTGGATTCTGAAGTGGCAGCATGGGCTAACACAAGAAATGAGGAAATACTTATCCTTAAAAATCTAGAGCAGTATAGGAAGAACTACCTAGGTAATATCTCTCATGAACTCAAGACTCCGATATTTACAGTTCAAGGCTTTATACATACGCTTATAGAAGGTGGATTATATGATGATAAGGTCAACATGAAATATCTCAAACGAGCTAGCAATAATATAGATAGACTTAAGGATATAGTTGACGATCTAGAATTAATCAATAAGCTAGAATCTGGAAAAGATGAATTAGAGCTTACGAAGTTTGATATTGTAAAATTGATTAATGATGTCAAAATCGATTTAAGCTTCCAAGGTAAAAAATCAAAGACAGATATAAATATAGTCTTGCAGGAATCTAACGCTTATATAGTAGTTGCTGATAGAGAAAAGATTCGGCAGGTATTAAATAATCTGATTGTAAATGCTATTAAATACGGTAAGGATAAAGGTCAGATTACTATAAGCGCAGAAGATATGGGAAGTCAGGTGCTTATAGAAGTTTCTGATGACGGTATAGGTATAGGTGAAGAACATCAGAAACATCTATTCGATAGGTTCTATAGAGTGGATCATGGTAGATCTCGAAAGGAAGGCGGTTCTGGATTAGGTCTATCTATCGTTAAACACATTATCGATGCACACGAGCAAAATATCAATATTAGAAGTACAGTAGGAGAGGGATCTACTTTCGGTTTTACACTTAGTAAAGCTTAAGAAAGTAGACGTACTTTTTTATTGATATTCATATTTTGAAAGGATATCAATAAAAATCTATTCCTTCTATCATAGGACCTCCTGCTTTGAAAATAGCTCCAGCCATTTCTTCTATTTTTTCTTTTACAGACTTTATATCTGCATTCAATTGTAATAGTTCTTTCTCTATAATGGTCATAGTTTCTTTATTTGTTTCCGTGGGTCCGTAAGTAGAGTTTCCTAGAGCTAATTGCAGATTAAATAATCTATTAGATAGAAGCGGTTTTGTTTTTTCTCCTATTTCATTTTTAGAAGGACTCCCCATTATTTGCTTATCTATTTTCATCACTTCGCTATTGATCTTTTCATATTCAGCAGAAAAAGTAGTGGGCAGATTTATAGTTTGGTATATAGCCTTTCTTAATGCCTTGGTTTTATTTTTCAAAGATTTTAATTTTAGTCCAGCAGCTATGCCTTCACTATTTAAATGCTGGTAAGACTTCCAAAACTTAGAAGCTTCTTCTGGACTAGCTCCTTTTAATGTGCCTTCTCTAAGTGGTACTACATCGAATGATTTAGGATCCGATAGAACGGTAGCAACTCCATCCACTTCTTTGCTCATGGTTACCGTATAAGTACCTGGAACAACAAGCATTCCTCTAGGAGGAGAATCCCATTCTCCTAATGGCGCAGGGTTTAGTTCTATAGGATTAGTGGCAGGTGATCTTAGATCCCAGGCTACTCGATGAAAGCCCTTTTTACTTGAACCGCCTATCTTCCTTACGATGTTTCCAGCTTGGTCTTTTATAGTAAACCATATCATGTCTGATAGGTCAGTTTTTTCCTTGTCTAAGGTTTCCCATCCTGGAAAGGGTATGCCAGTATTTATTTTCTTAGTGGGATCATTTTCTTTTTCCTTCCTTAGCTCTGTTCTAGACTTTAGACCATCTTTTAGATAGTAGGTGAACACAGATCCAAACATAGGATTTTCTGCCATATAGAATCCAGCTCCTTGATCTCCTTTGCCAGGAGAAAAACCTAAGGAGGACTTAGGAAGATACCATAGTCCTTTACCCGCATCTAAAAAGGCTGCCTCACTATTTAGCTGATCTTCTGTTACATTTCTAAATACTTCAATATTGTCAAATATGTAAATCGATCTGCCGAAGGATCCGCAGATAAGATCATTTTCTCTTCTATGAATTTTCAAATCTCTAAAAGATATAGTAGGTAAGCCGCCTTTAAGTTGGGTCCATTTCTGACCTCCATCCTTAGTAAAGTAAATACCAAATTCAGTCCCAATGAACATCAGGTTTTTGTCCACATGATCCTGGACTATTCTCCATACGAGATTTCTAGATGGTAAATTATTAGAGATAGACTTCCATGTTTTTCCTTTATTGGTACTCTTGTAAATATATGGCTTGTAATCTCCTTCTTTATGATTGTCTAATGCTGCATAAACTATGTTCTCATCATAAAGATCTGCAATAATATGATTGCAGTAAGCTCTAGGAGGACACCCAGGTAGGGAAGATACTTCTATTTTCGTCCAATCTGTTCCGCCATTGATACTAGTGTGTATCAATCCATCGTCCGTGCCTATGTATAATAAGTCTTTTTGTACGGGAGATTCTGAGATGCAGGTTATAGTATTAAAATTGGACATGGCTAAAACATCCCAAGGATTATCAAAACTCTGTTGCTTACCCATTATTTCTAGACTTAATCGCTCTTGGTTTCTTGTTAAGTCGCCAGAAAGTGCTGTCCATTTATCTCCTCGATTATCAGATCGCCATAATCTTTGTGAGGCAAAATATATTTGAGTTGGATTGTGAGGACTCACTAATATAGGTGCATCCCAGTTGTATCTTTCGTAATCTTCGCCAGCTCCTGGTTGGGGTTGTATATCCATGGTTTCTCCGGTAGCAAGATCTATCCTTGTAAGAAAGCCTTGTTGTCTCTGTCCATACATAATGTTAGGATTGCCGGGTTCTGTTGCAGGTTGGTGACCATCCCAGTCTAGAACAACATTCCAATCTCTATTAGCTATTCCCTGTATGTTATCTGTTCGAGATGGACCACCTTCGGTACTGTTATCTTGGGTTCCACCATAAACATTATAGAAGGGTTCTGCATCGTCCACTGCTATCTTATAGAATTGCGTGAGAGGAAGGTTAGCAAAAAATGTCCAATTTTCTGCCAGATCATAAGACTCATATAATCCTCCATCTGTTCCAAGCATGATATAGTCTGGATCACTAGCTTTGAAAGCTATTGCGTGATTGTCAGAATGCTTATATTTTTCTTTTAATCTTCTAAAGTTACTTCCTCCATTATCTGACACTTGTACTCTTACGTCCATAAGATATATTCGATCAAACTGATGAGGAGAAGCATATAGTTCTTGATAATAATGTGGACCAGTACCTCCTGATACCGTATTAGACATTTTTTTCCAACTAGCACCACTGTCGATGGATTTAAATACACCTCCTGTTCTTCTGTCTAGTTCTATCGCTGCATAGAGCACATTAGATTTCTGTGGTGATATGGCCAATCCGATTTTACCCTTATTCGTTGTAGGAATGCCTTGCTTTAGTTCTGTCCAGGTATCCCCACCATCGGTTGATTTGTGTAAGCCTGTTTTAGGTCCGCCACCAAGATAATTTGCAACTGTTCGATGTCTTTGCCATGTTGCAGCATATAAGATACTAGGATTAGTATGATCTATGACCAGATCTGTAGCTCCTGTCCACTGGTCATCTCCTAAGGTTCTATTCCATGTTTTTCCGCCATCCATAGATTTGTAGATACCTCTTTCACCACCTTTATTCCATAGAGGGCCTTGTGATGCTACCCATATGACATCTGAATTATCTGGATGGATTATGATCTTTGATATATGTTCAGAGTTAGGTAATCCCATATTAGCCCAGTTCGTTCCACCATCGACACTCTTATATACACCACAACCGAAAGACGCATGACGTCCACCTACATTTTCTCCGGTACCTAGCCAGATAACTTTTGGATTATTGGGATCTATAGTTACACAACCGGTAGAGTAACAAGCTTCGCCATCGAAGACAGGTTTCCATGTTGTTCCTGCATTATTTGTTTTCCATAATCCTCCTGAGCCTACAGCAATATACCATTGGTTTTCATCTGTTGGATTGATAGCGATATCCGCTATTCTTCCTGACATCAGAGCGGGGCCTATACTTCTAAATTTCAGATTAGAAAATGTCTCTGCGGACCAGATGTCTTTTTTTACAGCTTTCTGAGCCTGAATAAAAATACTAGATAATATGAACGTTAAAAATAGTAGATGCTTTCTCATGGTCATTTCTTTATGGTGAAAGGATATTACAATATAAGAAATGGTAGCGATTTTTTGTACTAGATATCGTATGTAGTAAGTTTGATTCTCATTGACATAAATTATGATCTTTTATAAATTTGTCAATGTAGGTTTCGTTGTTTTTTATAAGAAGCTTGGGAGAAGAAATAGATCATTATATAAGCTTGCAAGTTATATGTGATAAAATACTCACGGACCTAAATTTTGTAGAAATATTGGTGACTTCATAATAATCAAAATTCACCTTATAAGTTGTTCTAATAACATTATGTGTGGTAAGACTTGGTATCGCTACAATTTTATTTGCTTCTATTTTAAGTATTATTCTACAGAAATTATAATTAGATTATAAAGATGAAAATCTATATAAATATTTACAATAATATTGTATGTAATTACCTGATAATTAAGTGTATTAAACCAGCCTTATTAAAGCAAAGTTTTAATATGTAAAATGCTGATTATGGGTTGTCCGATTCCGATAATGCAGGGAATATTTCGTCTCCGTTAAGAACGTTAATTATACTATCTCGATAGCTATAGAATTCTGGAAGCTCATCATCTCCCATTGGATCAGCAGGTGGAAAATTCTCTCTTAGATGGTTGATTTGCTTGCCATTTTTCCAAAACCTGAAACATACATGCGGACCAGTTGCAAGACCGGTAGATCCTACAAAACCGATTGTTTGCCCTTGTTTTACACGATTTCCCTTTTTGATTCCTTTAGCAAAGCGAGACATATGTAGATATTGAGTCGTGTAAGTCTTGTCATGTTTGATTTTGACATACTTACCATTATTTCTAGTGTAACTAGCCTTTATCACAACGCCATCAGATACAGAATGAATGGGTGTTCCATAAGCTGCAGCATAATCAGTACCAAGATGAGGTATTCTTCTTTTTTTGATAGGATGAAACCTATTTCTGTTGAACTTAGATGAAATTCTAGAGTACTTTACCGGAGCCCTTAGGAATTCTCCTTTAGTAGGTCTTCCATCAATATCATAAAATCCAGCGTATTTATCGTTTTCGTAATAGATAGAATAATGTCGACCTCCTTCATTTTCGTAATATGCTGCTAGGATATCTCCTACAGTTTCATATCCTCCCTCTATCGTCTTGCGTTCATAGATCATCTTGTATTTGTCTCCTTTTTGTGTGTAATAGAAATCAACAGCAGATGCAAATGCATCTTCCATCTTATCTATCATGACAGCATTCTGTCCGTTTTCTATCATGGAATTCCATAAAGAACTTTCTACAATACCAGAAGCGCTATCTATCTCTATTGTAAATGACTTGTCATGAATATCCACAGTAAGGGAGTCGTCTAAACCATATTTGACATAACTAAAAGGATCTGGTTCATAAATCATACAGAAAGGGCTTCCGCATTCATCCTCTTTTACAAAAGTCAGCTTCTTACCAGCTTTTATTCTCCTAACACTAAAAACATCTTTAGAAAGCTGTTCAAGTAATGAAATCTTAGTGAACGGAATCTGATAGTCAGAAAGAATATCACCTAAAAACTGATTAGGCTTAATTTCTAACTCTTCGATAGCTACGGAAGAAAGATCGAAGCCAAACTTGTAGACCTTCTTTTTTTTGTTCACACCTGTCTCCGCAATAAGCTCAGAACCTACAGGCTCTTCTTTTATATATTTGTTCCATATAAGTAGGCAGCTTGCGGCTAGTATTGCTCCTATAAGTACATCTACAAATAAACTTTTTCTCTGTTTCATTTATAATCCAGTGTGTAAAATAACTTAAAATCGTTGTTGGGAATTCGTTTCTGCACGCTAAAATAATGGTTATTTCCATTTCTCAGCAACTTTTTTTCACTAAAGCGAATTCTATTTTGATATTTGTGTAAATTTTTAAATAAACATTTAGAATGAAATCATTCAACTTATCCGGGAAGATAATGGACTTTTCCAGTCCTAAAATAATGGCTATAGTAAATCTAACAAATGACTCGTTCTATACAAATAGTAGGTTTGGTGAGTCTAAGCATATCATAAAATATATAGAAACAGCACTGGAAGATGGTGCAGATATTATTGATATCGGAGCAATGTCTTCTAGGCCAGGAGCTACAGAAATACCTATAGAGCAAGAAAAAGAAAAAATTGTTAATATACTTTCTGAGGTAAGGAAAATATATAAGGATGTTATAATATCTGTCGATACTTATAGAAGCGAAGTTGCTAGAGCCGCTGCAGATATGGGGGCTAATATCATAAATGATATTTCGGGTGGCACCTTAGATCCAGTATTATGGGATACTATAGCTGATTTAGATATTCCCTATATCCTTATGCATATACAGGGCAAGCCAGCTAATATGCAAGATAATCCAATTTATAGAGACGTGGTTTTCGAGATATTAAGTGGTTTTATACAGAAAGTACATACCCTTAGAAGCAAAGGACTTAGTCAGATTATTGTTGACCCTGGTTTTGGTTTCGGGAAAACGATAGAACACAATTATAATCTACTAGATAAACTAAACGTTTTTGAAATACTAGAATTGCCATTAATGGTAGGACTCAGTAGGAAGTCTATGATATTCAAACCACTAAACGCTACTCCAGAACAGGCGCTAAACGGAACCTCAGCGCTACATATGATTGCATTAGAGAGAGGCGCCTCCATTCTCAGAGTTCATGATGTCAAGGAGGCTAAGGAGTGTATAGAATTGTATACTCAACTAAAAAGGTCTAGAGTAAATTGATATTAAATTAATTCTTAATATGTTTTTACGGTTAAAATCCAGTTAAAAGCCCTATTTTTGGATAATTTATAGCTTCTAAATAAGTTATTTTACAACAGGGTACTCTAAATGGAAAACGCTAAAGATAAATCAAATAAAAAAGCACCTATACGTAGGAGGCTAATTTGGTTGTTTCTGATCTTATTCGTTTTGCTTCCAGCCCTTATCCTTTTGCTCCTACAATTACCATTTTTTCAGAATATCGCTATTGACTATTTTAGTGAGAAACTGAGTAAGCAATTAGACGCAGAGGTGAGTATAGGTCAGGTCGATATAGATTTTAGAAATGGTATTATGGCGGAAGATGTTTATATCATCAATCCGATGACAAATGATACCTTACTTTCTACGGGCCTCTTATCTACTTCGCTGTCGGAAAATCTGCTATATCTATTTAAAAATAAACTATCTGTTAATAAATTAGTTTTAAAGGATGCTAAAGTACTTATCAAAACTTCTGCCGGTGATAAGGAGTCTTATCTTGCTAAGATTCTTAAGAAGTTCTCGAACCCTGATGCAGAGCCTAAATCTGATAATGAGCCTTTAGCCTTAAGCCTTAAGGAAATGGATCTTGAAAATATTGCATTTACAAAAGTGAATGAAAATTCTGGATCTATAGAAAATTATAAACTAGGTAAGGCACTGATCAGTATAGATGAGTTAAACCTTGATGAGAAAAGGTTTCATTTTAATAAAATAGAACTGGATAGTCCAGAATCCTATCTCAATCTCTTTGCAGAAATTATAGAATCAGAAAATATAGATAAGAACGAAGATGACCAAAAAGAAAAGTCCGCCTATTCTCTTAAAATTAAGGACTTAATAATTACTAATGGTAAATTCTACTATGTTGACGAAAGTAATTTCCAGTCTCGATATTCAGGTTTTGATCATTTTGATCCTAATAATTTCCAAGTAGATGATCTCACCTTATTGGCTCATGATATCGTTGTTAATGATAGTATAGGTGCAGAAGCGGCAATGGAGAAAATGATACTAGAGCTAAATAACAATTATCAGATAAGAGATATCTCTGGTGATTTTGTTTTTAACGATAGGATACTTTCTATTGGAGATTTTAATTTCGAAACAAATAATAGTAAGATAAACGAAAGCATAAAACTTAAATATCGCAACAAAGAGGCATTTAGTGATTTTGTAAATAGGGTCATCATAGATGCTAATCTTAGAGATTCCTATGTAGCTATAGATGATATAAGTTATTTTATGCCCCAGCTTCACGACGCCAAGTTTTTTATATCCAATAAAGGAAAAAAAATTAGTATAGATGGAAGGTTGTTAGGTAAGGTTAATAATTTGTCAATAAAAGATATTTCTTTAAATCTTAATGACGAAGTGACTTTAGAAGGACGAATAGATACCAGAAATATTACAGATCCAGATAATACACTTATCAACTTAGAAGTAAAAAGCCTGAATACTAGTATGGCGAGTTTAAGGAATATAATTCCCAATTTTAATCCACCTGATAATTTCAGTAAGCTAGAAAAATTGGATTTCTCAGGAAGATTTGATGGATTCTACACTGACTTCGTTGCCTTTGGGGATATGAAGACGACCTTAGGAGGTGTCACCTTAGATATGAGATTAGACTTGAAAGAAGGAAGAGATAATGCTAAATACTCTGGAGAGATAAACCTCAATGATTTTAACTTATCAGAATGGAGTGATAACCCCGATTTCGGTAATGTAAAATTTGTAAGTAAGGTAAAAGAAGGAAATGGATTGACCCTAGAAAATGCGATTGCAAACTTAGATGCGGAAGTAGAAGAATTTGTTTTCAAAGGATATAAGTATACCAACTTCAAGATAGATGGTCAGTTAGAGAAAAATAGATTTGATGGTGATTTCAAGATATTAAATGATGATTTAGATCTTTCTTTTATAGGAAGTTTTCAAATGAAGGATAGCGTATATTATTCTGACTTTAAAGCAGACATAAATAAGTTAGATCTAAAAACCATAAATCTAAGTAAAGATCAATTTGACATAAAGGGAAATATAGCTTTACAGCTAGAGGGTAGTGGAATAGATGATTTCATAGGAGAAGCAGAACTAGGTGACTTTGTTTTGAGTATTGCAGATAGTCTCTATGTATTCGATACCTTATATGTCAATTCTTCTCCCGGTGGATTTAGAGATAGAAATGTAAATGTTCTTTCAAATGATTTTTCGGTTTCGCTTAACGGTGATTTTAATTTAGAAAAAGTACCAGATTTACTAAAGTGGCAGATTGCACATAGTTATCCTTATTATGGTGAGCAACTAGATATCAATGTTCCTGAAAACTTAACTAGAGAACAAGATTTTAGTTTTAAGATGAATATTCAAGATTCTAAAAACTATCTTAACTTATTAGGAGCAGATGGTTTTTCTATAAAGAATCTAACAGCAAAGGGTAGAGTGGATTCTAAGAATGAACTAATTAGGTTTGAATCGGATATCGGAATAATAAAGAATAAGGATAAAATAGCGAAGGGGATATCATTAAACATATTAAATATACAAGATGAGAACAAGGCTCATATGACCTTCGATTCATTATATGCATTTAACAGAAAATTTGATCCTATAGACTTAGATCTCTCTATGCAAGGAGAAATTGTAAAATTTGCAATAATTGCTAAGAATCTTGCGGATTCTCTATCAGTTTTAGATATCAACGGAACAGTAAGTCCGCATCCTGATGGTTCTGAGATAACATTTGATAATAAGCAACTTGAGATGTTTAGTGCTGAGTGGAATTTTTCTGAAGATAATTCCATAGTGCTTGGTAAGGATTATCTAGAAATAGATAACCTGACCCTATCGGATGGTCACAGGAGGATAGAAGTTTTCGATATAAGAAACGAAGGCGTAGGATTTGAGTTGAAGAAGTTTGATTTCAGACTTATAGATGCTTTTATAGATTATGATAAAATTAAGTTCAGAGGAGAAGGAAATGTTTCTACAAGGATATTCAACGTGTTTGAAAATCCTTATTTAGATATGAGAACTACTATACCTCAATTATTTCTTAATGACATAGATTATGGGGAAGTTAATATTGATATACACAATGATGATAGCAATATTATCGGGGCAGTATCTATCTTAAATGAGAATCATAATATTAAGGCTTTTGGTACGTATAATCAAGAAAATAAATCCTTGGGAGCTACATTAAGAGCAAGAGGGTTCCAAATGGAATTTTTTGAATTTATTATAGATTCTGGTATTTCAGATACTCAGGGATATGCTGATGTAGATGTAGATATATCTGGCCCGCTTAACGATCTTAAAATGGATGGTGAAGGCATTATACATAATGGTGGCGTCAAGATAGATTACCTTGGCAATTTTATTAGATTCGATAATCAGAGGGTTGGTATTACGGAGAATTTTCTTGATTTGACAGATCTAGAAATAATAGATACTAAGGACAATATAGGAATATTTACAGGAGGAATGCATCATGATTTTCTTTCAGATTTTGTTTTGGAACTTAGTGTTTATTCATCAGAGTTTATAGGTCTTAATACAGAGAAAACAGATAATCCATTATACTACGGTTATGGCATAGGCGATATCACCGTAGATTTTACAGGCCCGTTTAGTACTACTGATATTCTAGTCTCTGCCATCACGGCTCCAGGTACGGTTCTCAATATTCCTGTCACTAGTTACTCTGAAGGGTATGAAGAATCTTTTATACATTTTTTCAATAAGGAGGATTTGCTTCAGACTAAGGATTCTCTACTGGTTGCAGAGGATGAGTTTCAGTTAGAAGGGGTGGATATAGAAATGAATCTTACGATAACACAGGCAGCTAAGGTCAATATAATTTTCAATGAACAACTTAACGATATTATAAAAGGAGTAGGTGAGGGTAATGTAAGGATGTTGATAAAGCGTACTGGAGAGTTTGATGTTTTTGGTGATTACGAGGTGTTCTCGGGAGAGTATTTGTTTACAGCTTGGGGATTAGTAGCTAAGCCATTTCAGGTCCAGAGAGGTGGAAAGGTTAGTTGGACTGGAGATCCATTAGACGCTGATATAGACCTCTATGCTGAGTATGAAAATCTAAGAGCTCCTCTTAATGTATTCTTATCCGAATTCCAATTATCAGCCCAAGCTCAATCTGAGCTGGTACAAAAGACAAATGTGAATCTGCTTATGCACCTTGGAGGTTCCTTATTTGAGCCGATAGTTAATTTTGATTTGTCATTCCCCGATTTGTCTGGAGAACTGAAATCATATACAGATAGCAAGATGGCAACCTTACGTCAGAACGAATCAGAGCTGAATAACCAAGTTGTAGGATTACTTCTATTTAAGTCTTTTTTGCCATCAACAAGTACGATAGGATCTAATATATATTCTGCGGAAAATGTCTTTTCTTCTAGTTATAATACCTTGAGTGAATTTATTTCTAATCAGTTATCTTTTTTGCTAAGTGGTTTTCTTCAAGAAGCATTATCGGAAAATGGATTTGTGTCAGGAATAGATTTCGAAATAGGTTTCAGTAAAAATACTTTTATAGGAGGCGCTAATATACCTTCTGCTAATTCTAATGAACTAACTCCTGATGAAGTTCAAGCAAACTTTAAGTCAAGATTTTTTGATGATCGATGGGAGGTAGGTGTTGGAGGAAACTACGTTAGAGAATCTCCTTTTGGTATCAGTGATTATGTTATTGGTGATTTTAATATAGGGTATTTTCTTACAGCGGATAAGCGTCTGAAGTTGCGAGCATATGGAAAATATGATGTTGATCCTTTTGATCAGCAGAGAGAACAGAAGTATGGCTTAGGTATTAATTATCGTAAAGAATTTGGATCCCTCATAGAGTTAAAGTCTGCGATAAAAGAGGATACTAAGTCTTTTCTTAATGCTGGAGGATCTAACGAATAGTCTATTTGCTGTCTAGTATTTAATAATTTAATTTTCTTTCTTGTAAAATAGTGCATCATATTTTGAACGTTTGGTTTGGAGCGGTGTATAAGCTAGTAATTAAATTTCACAACTATGAATTTTAAAATCTGCATATCATTCTATCTAGTTACTTTTCAGTTTTTCTATAACACATGCTTAGCGGAAAGTTTTCTTAAAGAGCCAGAGCCTATAGTATCTATCACTCAGGTATTTTATGAGAAATCCTATTATATTGATCAGGTGGACTTATGGGAAGCTGAAATCATGAGAGATAGCAAAAACCCAGATGCTTGGATGAATTAT
>CAYYWZ010000030.1:0-42712 GCA_964475415.1 uncultured Saprospiraceae bacterium
GGAGCATAACGTATTACTATTTGATCATAAGGTCTGAGTTCAAAATCTGACCCTACAACTTGATAATCTTGATCAACCTTTAGTGTCGCTGCTATTGTTTTTGTTTTATTATCATCGTCTATATTTAATCTATATACATCTATTTTTGTCCTAGATGCATTATACCTCAATCCTCCAGCCATCGTTAGTAGATCTTTTATTGATATGGATTTATTAAACTCAAAATCACCTTCATTTCTCACAGCACCACGGACCAGAATTTTTTGACTGTCTAAAAAATCTAACTTAGAATAAACTACAATCTCATCGCCTGCTTCTAACTCTAGGTTTAAGTCTGAAAATGGATTTTGAATAATTTCTCTCAGATCGATTCTTATAGATTTTTTGTGAAGAAGATTTTTATCATCTTTTCTCTTCAGATAAGCAAAATCGGTTGCGTCCTCTTTCAATCCACCCCCAAATATTATGGCATCAGAAATTTTCAAATTTTTACTTTGATCAATTGCAAAAGTAGATGGTTCTCTAACCTCTCCAGAAATTTTAAAAAACTGGTCATCAACAAACTTTGCTCTTTCGTAAATTATAATTTGATCTTTATTTTCTAGGATCACATTAGCAGACGAATTTCTATCCTGTAATGCCAATTCTATATTTATTGGTTGGTAGCTAAATGTTTTACCATCCAAATTCAATCTTTTTATGTAAGCTAATTCAGTAAGAGCATTATCAAGTAAATTTACACGAGATAATAACTCCGAAACTCTAGTACCTCTCTCAATTGAATAATTTCCTGGAATATCAACAGCTCCTTCTATTGTAACAAAATTTTTGAAATCTTCCGGTATGGTATATACAGTCACAACATCTCCATTAAGTAAATTAAAATCATCATTGAGTTTTATTAGCTGATTAAAGTTTACATCTAAAATAATCTCCTTATCATCCTGATATCTTTTAATTTGGACATTTTGCAGCGTTGCATTGGCTTTAAAGCCACCGCAATATTGAAGCAAGTCCACTAGGTTTTCGCTTTTTAGCAATTCATATTTTTGGGGTCTAATAACTGCTCCATTTATTTGGACAATTTTTTCGGCTACCGGAACATGAATAATATCATTCTCTTCTAAATATAGATTCTGACCATAAGCAGGATTCATTAAGTATTCATAAATATCTATTGTCTTAGGAGCCTCTCCCGCTCTTAAAAACTTAATATTTCTAACAGACCCTACATCATTGGGTCCTCCAGCCGCAACCAATGCATTAAATGCAGTATTAATTGCTGGAATATTAAAAGAACCATAATTGAATACCTCTCCAACTATATTAACATTTATTGTTCTTGCAAAATTTAATGTCACCTGAAATTCTTGAGGTCTAAATCTATAAAATCGACCGAACCTATCTTCTAATAAAGTTTTTGCTTCCCCAAAACGTAAGCCTTTCAAATATATTCTTGGACTTCCGTCAGGCTTAATATAACCTTCTTTATTTATTTCAAAGACAAGATTTTCCTCCGAGTATCCCCAAATTGCAATGGCTAGTTTATCTCCAGCACCTAATATATAAGTCTCTGGCGGTTTCACATCTTCTGATTGTCTATATAACTTTAAGCTCTGCGTTCTGAAAATTTCTTGTCCGTACACCGTTGCATCAGGTAATGCTCCCTCTTGCCCTTCTATCAATTCTTCAGAGACTGCTTCTTGTAAAGTTGCTCCATCTTCTATAGATTTAGATATGGTCTCTCCTTCTTTTGCTATAGCCTTTGCTTGTTCCTCTGTTAATTCTGCTTTGTTATCATTCCCACTCGTGTCTATTCCTGCTGCCTCATTCTTTAGTTTTTCTGCTTCCAGCTCTTTAACAACATCCTTAAGTTCCTTTTCTACTTTAAAAACTTCTGCCGGATTGTTTATGTCAATATTATTTATATCAACTCCTCTCTCTGCAAGTCTTTTTCTTACTTCTTCGTCTCCTAATCCTCTCCTTTCTAATTCTTTTCTTGCTTGTTGCTCCGCTCCCTGAGTATAAACAGAACTGTAACTCAAAAAAAGTATAGCAACCAGAAAATATTTACCTAATCGTTTCATATCTTATAAAAATATACTAGAAAGTGGTTAAAAATAAACCAATGTTTATACGTTAAATCGCCGCAAAAGTATCTCTTTTTTAAGAATATTGCTCTATGATCTAAGGGCATTTAGTAGTTTATCATCAAAATCTGTTCCTTTTCGCTCTTTATAGTCTATTATTTGGTCATTATCGATGGTATTAATGCCAAAATACCTGCTTTCCGGATGACTAAAATACCATCCCGATACAGCTGCAGCAGGATACATTGCGTAACTTTCTGTAAGCTTTATACCTGTGTTTTTCTCTACATCGAGCAATTTAAACAGTTTAGCCTTTTCAGAATGTTCTGGACATGCTGGGTAGCCCGGTGCCGGTCTTATTCCTTTATATTTTTCTGATATAAGCTCGTCGTTACTCAGTGCTTCATCTTTTTCATATCCCCAGAATTCTTTTCTGACTCTCTGATGTATTCTCTCTGCAAAAGCTTCTGCTAGCCTATCCGCCAAAGATTTCAGCAAAATCGCACTAAAATCATCATTATTTTCTTCAAAATGCTTTACCCACTTTTCTATGCCTATACCTGTTGTTACTGCAAAAGATCCAACATAGTCTTGGAGACCAGAATCTTTTGGAGCAATAAAATCTCCTAAACTATAATACGGTAAGCCCTCTGCTTTTTTTGTCTGCTGTCTAAGGTGATACAACTCCTCTATAACGTCTCCATTCTCATTATAAATCTCCGTTGCATCACCGTGTACTGAGTTGGCCCTAAATAAGCCTATTACGCCTCTAGCAGTTAACCACTTTTCATCAATTATTCGCCTTAGCATACTTTGTGCATCATTGAATAATTTTTTGGATTCCTCACCTATAATTTCATCATCAAATATTGCAGGATATTTTCCTCGCAATTGCCAACTTGTAAAAAAAGGTGTCCAATCGATATATTCTGACAACTCCTCTATAGAATAGTTATCAAATACTTTTACACCCAATTCTTGTGGCACAGGTGGAGTATAATTATCCCAATCCAGTTGAAATTTATTTTCTCTCGCAACAGCTATTTCTACATAGTTTTTTTTCCTTCCCGATTTTAATCTTTTTTCTCTTACATCTGCATAATGAGCTTTTGTATCTATCACAAAGTCATTAGATTTCTCACTGATCAGGGTACTCACAACAGTTACACTTTTAGATGCATCTAATACGTGTACTACTGGTCCTTTGTACGCAGGATCAATTTTTAATGCTGTATGCGTTTTAGAAGTGGTCGCTCCACCAATCAATAAAGGAATTTTAAATCCACCTCTCTCCATCTCTGCGGCAACATTAACCATCTCGTCCAGAGAAGGTGTAATTAATCCACTAAGTCCTATTACATCTACATTTTCTTCTTTAGCTCTCTCGAGAATTTTATTCGCTGGGACCATAACGCCCATGTCTATAATGTCATAATTGTTACAACCTAGAACAACGCCAACAATGTTTTTTCCTATGTCGTGTACATCACCCTTCACTGTTGCTAGCAATATTTTTCCCTTAGAACTGGTATCTCCAGCTCTCTTTTTTTCTTCTTCTATATACGGTGTAAGATAGGCTACAGCTTGCTTCATAACTCTTGCACTTTTTACAACCTGAGGTAAAAACATTTTTCCAGATCCAAAAAGTTCGCCTACTACATTCATACCGTCCATCAATGGACCTTCTATAACCTCTATTGCAAATGGCAAACTCTTCCTTACCTCTTCTGTATCCTGTTCTATATACTCCGTTATCCCCTTAACGAGAGAATGGGTTAATCTTTCTCTTACGGGATTTTCTCGCCAACTTAAATCCTTCTTTATAACTTTTCCCCCTCCTTTTACACCTTCTGCATAATTCACTAATGCTTCAGTTGCATCTTCTGATCTATTGAATAGAACATCTTCTACTAACTTTAATAATTCTGGAGAAATATCTTCGTATATCTCCATCATACCCGCATTTACAATTCCCATATCCATACCTGCTTGTATAGCATGATATAGGAAGGCAGAATGCATCGCTTCTCTAACAACATTATTTCCTCTAAATGAAAACGAAATATTACTTACTCCTCCACTTATCTTGACACCCAGACATGTTGCTTTTATCTGACGTGTCGCCTCGATAAAGTTTATAGCGTATTGGTTGTGTTCTTTGATACCTGTAGCAACAGCAAAAATATTAGGATCAAAAATTATGTCCTGAGGTTTGAACCCTATTTCTTCTGTCAAAATCTTATAGGCTCTTTGACAAATACTTACCTTTCTTTCTATCGTATCTGCTTGTCCTTTTTCATCAAATGCCATTACTACTGCAGCAGCTCCATATCTCCTAACTAGTTTAGCTTGTTTCTTAAATTCTTCTACTCCTTCTTTCATCGAGATAGAATTTACCACACACTTTCCTTGCACACACTTAAGACCTGCTTCTATAACTTCCCACTTCGAGGAATCTATCATAATCGGCAGCTTAGCAATCTCAGGCTCGGCCATAACTAAGTTTAGAAACTCTACCATCTCTTTCTTGGAATCTAGCAAGCCTTCATCCATATTGACATCCAATATCTGAGCACCTCCCTCTACTTGCTGTTCTGCAACTGATAGAGCCTCTTCGTAGTTTCCTTCTTTTATTAATCTTGCGAATTTTCTTGATCCTGTTACGTTAGTTCTCTCTCCTACGTTTATAAAATTAATCTCTTTCCTTGCTATCAAAGGTTCCAGCCCAGAATACATAGAAAAAGCTTCCTTTTTTTCAATTTTTCTAGCAGGCATGTCTTCCACTGCATCTGCCATAGCTTTTATATGATCTGGCGTCGTACCACAACATCCTCCGATAATATTCACAAAGTTATTTTCCACAAAATCCTTGATAAACATCTGCATCTCCTCTGGACTCTGATCATATTCTCCTAACTCATTGGGTAATCCCGCATTAGGATAGGCACTTATATAACAATCCGCAATCTTAGAAAGAGCCTGTATATGTGGTCTCAATTCTTTTGCCCCCAAAGCACAGTTGAGGCCTACGCTGAATAGATTCATATGACTTACAGAAATCCAGAATGCCTCTGTAGTTTGGCCAGTCAGGGTTCTCCCACTAGCATCCGTTATCGTACCAGAAACCATGATAGGCAATTTCTTTCCACTGTCTTCAAACAGCTTATCTACTGCGAACAAGGCGGCCTTACAGTTCAGGGTGTCAAATACAGTTTCTATTAATAACAAATCTGCACCACCTTCCATCAATCCCTTGGCTTGTTCGTAGTAATTATCTACTAGCTCATCAAAAGTTATCGCTCTGTATCCTGGGTTATTTACATCTGGAGATATAGATGCTGTTTTGTTCGTTGGTCCCATAGCGCCTGCAACAAACCTAGGTTTTTTAGGGTTCATCTTTGTGTAAGCATTCGCCGCCTTCTTTGCAATTCTAGCAGATTCAAAATTTATCTCATAGGCATATTCGGCCATATCATAATCGGACTGAGCTATCCTAGTACCACTAAAAGTATTTGTCTCTATGATATCACTCCCCGCCTCTAAATACTCTCTATGGATAGCCTCTATAATTTCAGGCTGTGTTATAGATAGAATATCATTATTACCCTGTATATCTCTATGGAAATCTTTAAATCTTTCTTTTCTAAAATCTTCTTCCTTCAGCTTATACCGCTGAATCATAGTTCCCATGGCTCCATCTAAAACCAATATCCTTTCCTTAGCTATCTCTCTTATATCTTTCACATGTAAAATTTAGTAATCTATTTTTAATTGTGCCGTATTTACTCGTACACCTACACTATAATAATTTGTATTAAAATTTAGTTCATCAAAGCTACTTGTTTGTGTTCGATTTAAATAGCTTAGATCTATATTAAAGTTATGATAGAACATATAACTTACATCTATACCTATCAGGGTTACATCTACATTTTCTCCTTGGCCTATGGTATTTCCAAAATTCATCTCTCTTGTTTCATTCGGCAATAAAATATTTGTTCCCCAGTTAGTACCATTCGAATCTTCTCCATAATCTGCTAAAATAGCCTTTGCCTTAATCCTCAACTTGGGTATGGGCTGATATCTCAACAAGAATATGAGCTCTTTAAAATTAGCTCCTATTGGATGCGCCAATGGCTGATTATAGTGGCTATAATTTGCAACACTAAAGTTTTGATCTACTTCTAGTGTATCTCTATGTGCATAAGTATAAGGTCTTACTACATTATATTCTACTTGTGCATCTAGATGATCTATACCTGCAACGTTGATATACTTAAGTCCTGCCTGAAATCCATATTTGTTTGCCCACCAGCCTGTTCCTGCAGTGAGTTCGTCTAACTTAAATTCATCCAAGATTAGTTGTCCATAAAATGAAAAATTATTGATAAAATTCCATTTTACATCTAGGCCTATTAACAGATTATCAGGACTATCTATAAAGTGCTCAACAGATCGATATAAAATAACAGGATTTAAGTATTGTAACTCAAATTGGTTTTCTCTAGCAAAAACAACTGTTTCAAAAAGACCTATCTCAAATCTTTTATGTGGCTTATAAGATAAAAAATGAGTAGCCATATATTTCTTAGGTAATAGGTTATCTCCTGGATTAAATCTTCCCGAAACTGAAGCTAATTCTGCAATTACTGTTTGGTAATTTAGCTTCCAAATATTTACCATAAACTTAAAGTAGAAATAATTATGACTATAATCTGATAGTAGCAAAGATTGATATCCATTACCTATAAAGTTTTTTCCATGTCCTAATTCTAAGCTTACACTTTTTGACAAATTATATCCTAAATAAGCTGTCGCATTAGCGTAATCAAAACCTTTAAAATTATCACTTACAATACTCTGGAAATTCTTATATAAACCTTGCCCAGGTATTGCTTGGAATTTATTTATTCTCCATAACCTGTAATCATTAAAGTTTGCTTGATTTTCATATAAGGCCGAGTAGAAATACAACTTATCATCTATATCTCCTCTAAGTTCTATTCCTCTCGTGTTTTGGAATATTATATCATCATTATTAGCTGCAGTACCAAAATTTAAATTTAAAATAGGATTTACAACTAAGTTTAACCCATCTGAATGTACTTCAAAAAAATTAGCTCTAGATTTATAAAAGTATTTTAGAAAAGGCTTCGGAGGAGTTACATCTCCTTGGACAGAATTGTCTATTTTTTCCTCCTTTATAGTGTAGAACACATTAGAACTATCTACAAATTCTTTTTCATAATTTGATTGGATAGCCTTATCTGTAAAATAGTTTTTCCATATATCAATATTATCTTCTTGTAAATATTCTAAGTCTGCCTGATCTAATTTACTCAATCCCTCTAAGTCAAAAAGACTTACGGATTTTACCATATCCTTTCTTGAGTAAAATTTCAATCCCGTATGCAGCTTTCCTCCTCCTTGCATTATATCTAACCTGTCATATATATGATAAGCCTCATGACCAGTGGGCAGATGATAAGATTGTGCTTCTACATTTAAGAAAAACATAGCGCAGATGCAAAACAATAATAATTTTCTCATATAGTAAATTCTTCCTCTCGGGATCTAATAAACAATAAAAACTTACAAGAAACCAGTAAGATAATCTAGCCTCTATTCCCCTTTAGACTCTAAAGTTTAGTAAAAAGTCTTTAATTGAGTCATCAAAATTACCATCTTCTTGATAATGGAAGGCTACTTTTATAGGTAAAATGTAGATAGGAAGCTTATTTTCTAATAGATATGCCCTGTGAAGATCCATTCTCATAGCATCTTTTTCAGTTGTCAAAATGACTTTTTTGTCATTTTCTATGGTATCATAGGTCTGTTTAATAACAGAAATCTCGTGTTCTGTGTATAGATGATGATCTTCATATACGAAATGGGAGGCAAGATCTACTGTAGGCTCTAGAAATTCTAATAGATAATCTACTCTAGCAATAGCACTAACTACTACAGCCTTTATATCTGGAGAAAGTTTAAGCTGGTAGGTATTATTATACATATAGTAAGGCTTGCCATACTCATAGTAAGAGAAATATACCTTCTGTTTAGCTGTAGGATTGATCTTGTTAACTATAGTCTCCCTATCTATAAGAGAAGGATCTCGTGGACACTTAGTGACAATAATCATATCCGCTCTCTTATAAGCACTTCTCCACTCCCTTAATCTTCCCGATGGAAGTAAAAAATCATCTGTAAATAAATTACTAAAATCTGTAAGTAATATATTCATTCCGGGTACAACAGACCTATGCTGATAAGCGTCGTCTAGAATAACAACTTTTGTTTCTGGAGCTTGCTTTAGCATTTCTGGAATACCTAGTACCCTGCTTTCTGATACAGCTACAGCTATATCTTTATATTTTTTCTTAAACTGTAACGGTTCATCTCCAACCTTGAGAACATTATCTGTTTCTCTTACCATAAAGAAACCCTTACTCTTTCTTTTATATCCTCTAGAAAGAGTACCTACATTGATATATGGACTCAGCAAAGTAATAAGATATTCTACATGAGGTGTTTTTCCTGCACCTCCTATACTAAGATTACCAACACTTATTATTGGAAGGTTAAATGTAGATGCTTTGACTAAATCTAGATCATACAGCATATTTCTGAATGAAATACCTAAGCCATAGAGCATAGAAAAAGGAAACAATAGTATTTTGAATATAATATCCACGTAGTTAATTTAAATAGCTATTCGTCTCTAAGTGTTTAAGATTTGGTACGCTATTTCGCATGACATGCATCGCTTCTTATTGCAATATTCATTCTTAAGCTGTAAAAGCGCTTGCGTTTCATACGCAGAACTTGGATTCATATCTAACTTTTTCCATCCTTCCATTATGCTATTCTTTTCCGGTGGTATACTTTCTAAAATTGTCAAAGCATTAGATTTAAGTATTTCTAAATCCTTGTGGCTTCCATACAAAAACATAAAGGGTACTATCGTATTT
Organism: uncultured Saprospiraceae bacterium; assembly: GCA_964475415.1. Taxonomy (GTDB): domain Bacteria; phylum Bacteroidota; class Bacteroidia; order Chitinophagales; family Saprospiraceae; genus CALCMJ01. The sequence goes on from CAYYWZ010000030.1 coordinate 9,062, forward strand.
ATAATAATTACATCCACCATTGTTTTTCCCATCTTCTTTTTTCTAAGAGTACTCTCTTTGTCAAAAACATAGTGTGTATCCCAGAAAGGATGTAGAGAAGTAATAAATAACTTTTTAGCATCCTCATAGTTTTTTATGGCTATGACTTTTGCAAATAGTTTTTTATTAGCAAGCAATACTGAAGCGAACTGAGCTAATCTAAGAGGGGGCATATTAGCTGGTCTCATTCTAGAAAATTTCCAGAGCCCCTTGCTTATGGGTTTTAGATCGTATTTCTTAGCTAGAAAATCATATTCTTTTTTTAATACGCTTACATATGTATCGTCTCCTTCTAATAAGCCTGATTGACCATATACCATAGCATTAACTTGCAGTGGATTATCTAGGTGTTTCCGAAGTATCCTAGAAGGTGTCTGAAACGCTAATAGTTCAAACGCATCTTGGTTCACCTTAGAACCAAATACCCTAGCCAAAGACCTATAAAAACTTTCCTCCCAGTCATAGTTTGTTTGTTCCAGAAATAGTTGGATATATCTGGTCTTAGCTTCTACTCTCTCTATTAATAATTTTTCTAGCCATATCGTTTTAGAGATAGCACTTATCTTATGCAGATGTTTTTCACAAGGGATCCAGTCTGGTTGTCTGTTTTCTAAGTTTCTGTATTTTTCAAATAAGATTGGATCTATTAATTCTTTGAGCTCTAGACATGGAATCAATTGATTTTCAGAATTGTATATCTTTTTGTTATCGAGATAAGACACATGTAAAATCACTGAGTTATAGGCTGTATCTATATCATGTTTGTGAGCATACCAGTCTGAAGAATCTACATGCAGTTCTATATTGCCATGCCATTCCTTATCATCGATAACAACAGTTGCATTTAGAAAATCTGGACCAGCATTATGATTGTGAGTTCCAAATTTCTTTATCTGAAGTGAAGAGCCATCTGTAAGTTTTAGCTTATTAAAGTTAAACTTTTTCGTTTTCCATATAAAATGAAGAAAGTCTTCTTTTAAACCGATAGATCTCATTTACGATCGTATATTTTAAAACTATGGTTTAAGGGATTTTTCTCATCCGCCTTTACATCTTCTTGCTCGACCAGTTTCCATTCCTCTTTATCTATTACTGGAAAAAAAACATCTCCTTCCACTTCTAGATCTACTTCCGTAAGATATAATCTATCCCATATATTTTGTGTTTGCTCGTAGATCATTCCTCCTCCTATGATGAACAACTCTTCTTCCTCATTATTATGAGCTTCTGCGATGCCTTCTTCTATACTATGACATACAACACAATTAGAAGATATAAAATATGGATCTCTTGTAATAATTACATTTGTTCTTTTTGGCAGCGGTCTACCTATAGACGTATAACAATTTCTCCCCATCAAAATATGATGGTTTAGCGTTTTCTTTTTGAAATACTTTAGATCATTGGGTAGATACCAAGGGATATCATTGTCTTTACCTATTACGTTATTTTTAGCCGTTGCTACTATACAAGAAATTATCATTGTGGTGCCTTTTCTATTGGTTCAAGTAATACCTTATTTACCATGTTTTCTTCTATCCATTTTCTATTACCCGCAATTTCTTTATTGAGATATTTCTCTATCATTAATCCAGCAATAGGAGCAGCAATGGATCCACCGAATCCAGCATTTTCTACATAGACAGCTATAGCTATTTTAGGATTTTCTCTAGGCGCAAATGCATAAAATACAGAATGATCTTTCCCGTGTGGGTTCTGAGAAGTACCCGTTTTACCACATACTCTTATGCCAGGCACAGCAGCATATCCTCCAGTTCCCGTCTTAATAGCTTGTTCCATACCATTTATTACAGGTGTAAAATGTTTATCATCTATCCTTACTTTTCTCTCTAGCAAAAATCTGTCTGCTATATTTCCTCCGTCTATTTTTTTTACAATATGTGGTGTGAAATATCTACCTCTGTTAGCTATGATTGCCGCAAGATTAGCCATTTGTACTGTCGTAAGTTCTAGTTCTCCCTGCCCTATACCTATAGACATAACATAGGTAGACTTCCATCCATTTACTTCCTTTTTGTACATATTATCATAGAAATCTGAAGAAGGTACAAAGCCTGAATTTTCATTCGTATGATCTATCCCTAGCTTAGCTCCCATTCCGAAATCTTTGAGATGTCTGTTCATAATGTCTAGACCTTCTCCTGGCTTACTCCATCCTTTTACCTCTATCATATCTCTTACCATCTGGAAAAAATAGGAGTTACAAGAATGCTCTATCGCCATACTTAGATTGTATGGGTAGGGATGTGCATGACATCCGTAACGAAATCCTCTGTATTGGTAATATCCATCACAAGAAAAAGATTTGTTACTATAAGTTATTCCCTCTTGTAGACCTATAAGTGACATAACAGGTTTGAAGATAGATCCAGGAGGGTATTTCGCCGTAACCGATCGATCTAGGAAAGGCTTATTTATTGTATCACTTAGCAGGTCTGCATATCGCTTCGTTCTGTCACTATTAAGAACAAACACATCAGGATTATATATAGGGGCACTTATCATAGAGAGAATCTCTCCTGTAGCTGGTTCTATAGCAACTACACTCCCCCTCTTGTTCTGCATAAGTAATTCTCCATAGGCTTGTAAATCTATGTCAATAGAAAGTGTCAAATCCTGACCTGCTACTGCCGAAGAATCTAATCGACCGTCTTCAAATGTAGATACTTCTCTACCTAGATTATCTTTTATAAGATATTTAACACCTTTTTCTCCTCTAAGATTTTCTTCGAATGTTTTTTCTACGCCTGTCTTTCCTATATAATCCCCTAGGTTATATTCCTCAGGATTATTTCTGAGATCTCTTTCTGTTGTCTCACCAAGGTATCCTAATGTATGCGCAGTATTTTTGTAAGGATAAGTTCTTACCTTTTTAATTACAGAAGAAAATCCCGGAAAGGAATGCTCATGTTCCTGAAATCTTCCATAGATTTCTGGACTCAGCCTAGCCATAAAAATAAAAGGTATAGACTTATGAAACCGTACATTTCTCCAGTCCTTATTTATTCTTTCATTGAATTCGTTCTGATCTATATCTAGAAGTTTGCAGAAAAAACTTGTATCCATCTCTGGATCTATTTTGTTATAAGTAGCTCTTAGTTCATAAACTGGCTCATTAATAACAAGTAGTTTCTCATTCCTATCATAGATAAGTCCTCTAGAAGGATATATATCTTCTTTGTCCAAGGTTGCTCTTCTCGCTTTATCTACAAAGGAGGTATCAAATATCTGTAGCTGTGCCGTCTTTGCCAATAAGATAAGTCCCGAAATAAGAAAGACGGTAATGATTATTTTCTGCTTTTCTCTTTTTTCTTTCACAGTTTATCTTCTACTAAATATAAGCTGTATCAACATCAATAATATGATAGAAATAATAAAACTAAAAATTGTTCGCAATAGTATTTCACCAATAAAAATAAATGAAAACGCTTCCAAACTAAAATACACTAATAAATGCACAAGTAAAAGTATAGACGCATATATAAAAAACCCTCCTAGTGTAAATGTTCTGATAGAAGGTATTGCAGTAGTGTTATATCCTTCATTAGGTTCTATGATCTTGAGAACATAAGATCTCAAAAAAGCAGTAAGGCTTGCTGCACAAGCATGCACCCCAGGCGAATCATAGAAAAAGTCAATAAATAAACCTAAGAAAAACCCTATTACAACCATCAGGCTCTTAGGAGTCCTGATAGGTAAAATCATCATAAACAATGGATAAATAATTAGATGAAAATACTGAAACCTATTAAAGTTAATATCAATTCTCTTCAGTATCAAAACCTGAAACAAAGTGATCAAAAAGAAACTTATAATATATTTTACAACCTGGTTCATTCTAGTACCTGTGTTATTACAGAATCTTTTTTCTCACTAAACTCATAATCTACAGCATATGCCATATCTACTCTTGCTGGATCTTCTAACATCGTAACCTCTATTTCGTATTCGTTCTGTCCTTCGATAACATCATAAGAAGTGATGATACCCACTGGAATTCCATAAGGGAACATAGTGGAATAGCCACTGGTCAATATAGTATCTCCTAGTTCTATATTAGCATGTCTAGGAACAGAAGTCATTGTTAATATTCTAGGATCAAGAGATCTCCAGACTAGTTTCCCGCTATAGTTTTTAGTTTTTACAATTCCACTTATTTTTGTTAAAGAATTATTCACTAACATAGCCTTACAGAATGAGTCGTTACATAGTGTCGTAATTCCTAGTACAGCATCCTTGGTAATGATACCCATTCTTTCTCGCAGTCCATCTTCTTTTCCTGAGCATAATGTGATATAGTTATTTCTAAGGTGCGTTGTCTTACTACAAATATTTACTGGTATCAACTTATAATCTTGAAGGCTACTATCGCTCTCGTATTTTTTGAATTCATAACTCTTATCGAATACTCTGAAGTTAATTATCTTTTCCTGCAATAGTGCATTCTCCCTAGCTAGGCTATCGTTTTTTTCTTGGAGACTTCCGTAGTTGGTAAGTTTTTGTACGTTCTTATTGATATTTCCAGTGAAGAGATTCACGGAGTTGACCCATATTTCCTTTTGGCTCTGATTATAATTTATTATTAGAGAAAGACCGATAAGCTGGAATATTAACAACAATATTACATGTCCATATCTGGTAAAAAGCAGAATCAGATTTCGCATGTAATTTTGGGTCTATATGTTCTGACGATCTATTAAGAAAGAATAAGTTGCAGAATTTTTAAGTGCAAGTCCCGTTCCTCTTACCACAGCTCTCAATGGATCCTCAGCAACCGTAACGTTAAGTCTTGTTTTTTCTGCAAGTCTACCTGATAATCCTCTCAACAAAGCTCCTCCTCCTGTTAGATATATGCCGCGGCGATAGATATCTGAAGCCAGCTCCGGTGGCGTATCTTCTAGAGCTTTTAGTACAGCTTCCTCTATTTTGATTATAGATTTGTCTAATGACTCTGCAATTTCATGATGTCCAGTGAGTACCTGCTTAGGAATACCTGTTAGCAAGTCTCTTCCATTTACTGGATATTTCTCTGGTGGATCGGCAAGATCTTGTACAGCAGATCCTACATAGATTTTTATGTTTTCTGCTGTTCGCTCACCGATAAGCAAATTATGCTTACGCTTCATGAAGTCTATGATATCATTAGTAAACTCATCACCCGCAGTCCTGATCGATTGGTCGGTTACAATACCAGAAAGCGCAATTACGGCTATCTCTGTAGTTCCACCACCGATGTCTATAATCATATTACCCTCTGGTTCCTCTACATCTAGACCTATTCCTAATGCTGCCGCCATGGGCTCATGTATCAGGTAGGTTTCTCTAGAATCTACGTGGTCAGCAGAATCAAAGACTGCTCTTTTTTCTACCTCTGTAATACCTGAAGGGATACATATAACCATCTTAAGGTGTGTGAAAAATCGCTTCTTCTCACCTATCATACCTATAAGCCCTTGTATAAGAGCCTCTGCAGCTTGGAAATCTGCTATAACTCCATCCTTAAGTGGACGTATGGTTTTTATATTATCATGGGTCTTCTCGTGCATCTGCATGGCACGCCTTCCTACTGCAATGGTCTCATTCGTTTTCCTATCAATTGCAACAATAGAAGGCTCATCTACAACCACTACACCATCCTGTATAATGAGCGTGTTAGCAGTTCCTAAGTCTACTGCCAGCTCTTGAGTAAATAAATTAAATAATCTCATTTATTCTTTCTAAAGTGTCTTCATTAAACCCAATCGCAAAAGAAACTAAAAAATTGACAAAAAAGAAGAAATATAACCAGTTTTAGGTATATATTTTTTCTACATATCTTATTGATTGTAAAGAAATTAGTTGGAGAAAAACAGATAATGGACCAGTATCTTAATTTACAATCAATTCTAGCATCGTATTACGAGTGAGATAATCATGGGAAAGTGTGAGAAGATCAGAATCTGTTATGGTTCCTATCCTGTCAATCAAAGATCGAAAGAATTCTATACTTTGCCCATTTTTTAGCAAATTTTTAATCACATTGGCCGAAGAAAAAGGACCATCAAACATATGCATGATGTTACCTAGCATATAATTCCTTATCATTTCCAACTCTTCCTGAGGTATGGATTGAGTAGATAGAATCTCCATTTCCTTATAGATTTCCGCTATAGTTTGCTCTTCAGTTCCTTTCTTAACCTCTGTTTGTATGTAAAAGTAGCCATCTTCCTCCATAGCTTCCAGCGAAGAATATATATTATAACTCAGTCCTTTAGATTCTCTTATATTCTTCATCAATCTAGATCCAAAAAATCCTCCTAGAACTGTATTCAGTATAAAAAAGTCTATATAATCCTTATGATTCATAGGAAACAGTAGTTTACCAATCCTAATTGATGACTGAAATTCGTTGGCACTAGCTATAGATAACTTTTGGTATTCGTTTGTGAAATCAGGCTTTTGATAGATTAAGTCTTGAAGGTTTTTCTCTTGGACAACCTCTTTTAGCGCTTCTAGTAACTCAGCTTGTATCTTATCATCTACATGGCCAGATAGAATTATCTTAGCTTTTGACAATTGGTAATGTTCCTTATGGAATGAACGTAAGTCTTCAGGGCTTATTTGTAAAAAATCTTCTGGGATAGTATTATAGCCATACTTATGAGAACTTCCGTAAAGTGTTTCTGTAAAAGATCTGAATGAAATGACATCGTTTTTATTTAATTCGAGTTTCATCTTCTGAGCGGAAGTTGCTGTATACTTAGCAACTTCTTCGTCTCTGTAAGCAGGATATTGTACAATATCCATGAGTATCTTGAGTCCTATAGGGAAGTATTTTGCTAAGCTTATCAGAGAAACACCTGCATAATCTAAGTCATTTTCTGTTTTAAGATAGAAGCCGTAAAAATCTAACTTACTAGCTATTTCCTCTGATGTAAAGGCTTGGGTACCTTCTCTCAATAATGCATTACAAGATCTAGCTACAGCCTTCTTAACTTCATATTTTCGACCCGCAGGGAAAAGAATGTCTATTCTTACTATTTTTTCGGTGTTTCCTCTAACAATATAGGTCGGAATCGGGGAATTTTTAATAATTTCCATCTTTGGAAGATCAATGGTTTTGATTTTATTGATCACTGGACCTCGTGTTCTATCTATGCTCATTTTACAAAGTAAAGTTAATACTTCTAAACCATATCTATGATAATCTATTAATATGGTTATTTTTGTGCAATTCTTAACTTGAAACATATATTCCGATAAGTATGAAATTCAGCGTTTCTTCAACCGATTTTTTTAAGCAACTGCAGATTGCAAGTGGTGCTATTAGCACTAATCCAGTGCTGCCAGTCCTCGAAGACTTTCTTTTTGAAGCCTTTGACAATAAGCTTTCTATAGCATCTACTAACCTAGAAACCTCTATCGTAACACATCTAGAGGTTACTGTAGAGGAGGAAGGAAAGATAGCGGTGCCAGCAAGGATCTTGCTAGATACGCTGAAAGCTTTGCCTGAGCAGCCTATTACATTTTCTGTAAACACTGAGAATAATGCGATAGAAATCACTTCAGCTTATGGTCAGTATAAACTTTCTGGAGATAATCCAGAGGATTTTCCTGAAGTACCAGAGCAAAATGATACAAATTCGGTAAACATTTCTGCCTCTAGCTTAAACAACGCAATTTCTAAAACACTTTTTGCTACGAGTAACGATGAATTAAGACTAGCAATGACAGGTGTTTATTTTTACATCGATTATAACAAAATACTCTGTGTTGCTACTGATGCTCATAAACTAGTAAAGTATACTATCGGTGATATTACAAGTGAAGTCTCTCAGTCTTTTATCGTTCCTAAAAAAGGTCTTTCTCTTGTCAAAAATGCACTAGCATCAGATGACGAAGTAAGCCTTTCTTTCAATACTAAAAATGTATTTTTTAGTTTTGGAAAAACGATGATCGTCTGTAGATTAGTGGACTCTAAATATCCAGATTACAACGCTGTCATTCCTGTAGACAATGAGAATCTTTTACAAATAGGAAGATCAGATTTTCAGAACTCTCTTAAGAGAATAGCTATATACGCCAACAAAACAACTAATCAGGTTATCCTGAATCTTACAGAAGGAAGTCTTACGATCTCTGCACAAGATTTAGATTTTTCTAACGAGGCAACAGAACAACTACCTTGTAATTATACTGGAGATCCTATGACAATAGGATTCAATGCTAAGTTCCTTATAGAAATGCTCGGTGTCCTAGATTCTGATGATATAAAAATAGAATTATCTACTCCTAATAAAGCAGGTATACTCTTACCTAATGTAGAAAACGAAACAGAAAGTATTCTCATGTTAGTGATGCCTGTAATGATGAGCCATTAACAAAGATGAAAATAGGTCTATTTTTCGGTAGTTATAATCCTGTTCATGTAGGTCATATGATTATAGCTAACTTTATACTTAACCATACTCCTCTTAAGAAAGTATGGATGATTGTATCACCTCATAATCCTCATAAGCAAAAATCAAGCTTAGCTAATGACTATGATCGTCTGCATCTAGTAAGACTTGCTATCGGTGATAATGATAAGATAGAAGGTTCAGATATAGAATTCAGTTTACCGAAGCCTTCTTATACTATAGATACACTTACCTATTTACAAGAAAAATATCCTAAAAAAGAGTTTGCTCTGATTATGGGTGGTGATAATTTACTTTCCTTACCCAAATGGAAAAACTACGAACAGATCATCGCCAACTACGAAATATACGTCTACAAAAGACCCAATTACGAACTAGGGGTCCTAGAAAATCATCCAAATATCCATCTCCTAGACGCCCCCCTTCTATCCATTTCTGCTAGTTACATAAGAGAAAATATAAAATCTGATAAATCCATACAATATTTGACACCAGATGCTGTATATAATTACTTAGAAGAGACAAGGTTATACAAAAAACTGCTTTCAAATAATAATGTATAAGTTTCTACAGTTAAATTGCTACCTATGAAAAAATATACATGGATAATATTACTGATAATAATCGGTAGTTTTTCTCTCACTAGTCAGAGCAATATTCCGATAGGAGCCTGGAAGTCATATCTTCCTTATAAGGATGGAAGATTAGTAACACAGTCGGATGACAAGATTATCTACGCCACTAATTTCTCTGTAATGACTATCGGGAAAGAAGATTTTCTCATAGAAACCTTAAGCAAAGTTGACGGGTTCAATGATATATCTGTATCACAGATGGCCTATAATGATAATCTAGATCAGCTCGTTTTATCCTACGACAATAACAACATTGACATAGTAGAAGAAGATGAAGTAATCAATGTTCCCGACATTAAACAAAACACAAACATACAGGGTGACACTAGGATTAATGATATCTATATAAGCCTTAATGATAAAGCTTATTTCTCTGCTGGTTTTGGGATAGTAGAGTATGATCTTTCTAGGCTAGAGTTTGGATTTACAACTTTCACCGAACTAGTCGTTACAGAAAGTACGATACTAAATGATAAGCTATATATCGCAACTGAAGACGGAGCTTACTATATAGAATTGTCAGCAAATATCAACCAAGGGGATTTTAATAAGTGGGAAATTATAGGTTCTGATAATGGCCTTCCAGATGTTTACGATGCCGCTGCAATAGCTACAAAGAATAACAGCATCTATCTTGCTACTGATGATGCGCTATATAGATCCGATAGTGACGGCTTACAGTTTACTAAAATTGCTGATAATAATTTTACAGATTTTACTACAGCTTTCCTATCTGAAGAAACTACTGATTTAGCTTGGGGATTTAATAATGGACAAACTTTCCGATCTAAAATTAGATACTTCAAAGAAGATGATAGCTCTTTTGAAAATACAAACTATTGTGGTCTAGTAACGAATTTTGTAATAGAAGATCAGAATGGATTGTATTGGTATGCAGATGAGGCACCAGATTTTAGATACTCAGAATCTGTAACGGCGGATTGCAAATTTATTACTGTCAATGGTCCAAATTCTAATAAAGTCAGCGATATGGATATCAGGGACAACAGCATATATGTAGCCAGTGGAGGAGTTTCAGAAACCTTTGGATATCTTTTTGGAAGGGATGGATTCTATATATTAGAGGATGGGCAATGGGATAATGTAAATAGAAACACCTTTCCTGAATTAGAAGAAAAGGGCATACAAATGTTAAACCAGATCGAAGCACATCCTAGCAATGATAAAATATATATCGGCTCTTATTATGCGGGAATTGTAGAGTATGATCCAGAAACAAAAGAGGCAGTTTTTACGGATAAGGATAACTCTTGTCTTGATGGCACGGTGGGTGATGAACAGCGAACAAGAATCACGGGTCTTGCTTTCGATAGTGATGAGAACTTGTGGGTTTCTAATTTTGATGCACTTAATCCTTTGGTTGTTTTTGATCCAGAGGGAACATGCTATAATTTTGCTGTAAGTTCTGCTAACAGAGTTACCGATATTGCTATCGACGATAATGATTACAAGTGGGTAATTGTCGATGGAAATAATGGTGGTGTATATGTTCTAGATTCAGGAGAAGATCTAGCATCACCTATGGATGATAGACGTTTCTTTTTCAATATTAATAATTCAGTTCTAGCTACTAATGCTGTCAACTGTGCTAAGGTAGATCTCAATGGTGACGTATGGATAGGATCTGGTGAAGGTCCTGTAGTCTTTGAGTGTGGATCTTCTATATTCGATGGTTCTTGCCAAGGTTCGAGAAGGTCCGTATTAGAAGATAGTATAAGAGCCTTTCTGCTAGAGACAGAAGACATACGAGCGATAGAGGTAGATGGCGCTAACAGAAAATGGTTTGGAACTAGAAACGGTGTTTTCGTGCAATCACCAGACGGAGAAACTCAGATTCATAATTTCACAACAACTAACAGTCCACTTCCAGATAATACAATCACAGCGCTCAGATTCAATGATGAGACCGGAGAAATGTTTATCGCTACGAACAATGGGATCATTTCTTATAGAACTGAAACCTTAGGAGCCAAACGAACACATGCTAACCAAGTATATAGTTTTCCTAATCCTGTACGACCAGATTATGAGGGTCCTATAGCCATAAAAGGTCTTGCCCAAAATGCCAATGTCAAGATCACTGATATAAACGGTAGACTTGTATACGAGACAGATGCTCTAGGGGGACAAGCTATATGGGATGGCAGGGACTATAACGGTAGAAAAGCATCTACTGGAGTGTACCTAGTATTCAGTGCAACTAGTGATTCCTTTTTCGATCCCGATAGCTTTGTTACTAAAATTATGTTAGTGGAATAGTCTCCTTAGATTTTACTTTAGCAATAGTAGCCTTATAGAGATCTTCGTATTCTGTAACAACTGCAGAACGCTCAAACTCTTGTGCTCTCAAGTAAGCATTCTTTTTATACGTTTTAAGTACCTCCTCATCACTAAGTATTTCTATAGCTTTTTCTGCCATACCCTCTACATCTCCCACATCAAAAAGATGTCCGGTAACCCCTTCAATATTTAATTCTGGAAGTCCTCCGATATTCGAAGAAATTACAGGGAGTTCGCAAGCCATTGCTTCTAGAGCTGCCAGTCCAAAACTTTCATTTGCTGATGGCAGTATAAACAAGTCGCCTATAGCCAAAATCTCCTCTACAGCATCTTGCTTTCCTAGGAATCTAATCTCACTACATAGACCTATTTGTCTACATAATTGTTCTAGTTTAGGTCTCTCAGGGCCATCTCCTATCAGAAGGAGCTTAGCCTTCACTCTAGGATAGATTTTTTCAAAAACCCTAATGACATCGCCTACTCTCTTAACTTTTCTGAAATTAGAAGTGTGGACGATAATTGTCTCACCATCAGGAGCAATAGCCTTTCTAAAATGGTCCTTGTCACTCTTTTTAAATCTTTCTAGGTCTATAAAATTATAGATAACCTGAATCTCATTTTCTATATTGAACTTACTATGTGTATCTCTTTTTAACGCTGCTGACACCGCGGTAACAGCATCAGACTTATTGATACTAAATTCTACAACAGGGGAAAAGGCTTTGTTATCACCAACGAGCGTGATATCTGTTCCGTGCAAAGTTGTAACTACTGGAAGATCTATACCCATACCTGCTAATATTTGTTTAGCCATAAATGCAACAGCAGCATGGGGAATAGCGTAATGTACATGCAGTACATCTAGGTTTTCATATTTTACTACATCAACTAGTTTACTTGCTAGCTCAGATTCATACGGTGTATACTCGAATAGTGGGTAATCTAAGGTATTGACCTCATGAAAAGTGATATTTTCATAAAAAGCATATAATCTTGCAGGTCGTTTATAAGTGATAAAATGAACTTCATGACCCTTAGAAGCTAGGCCTATACCCAACTCTGTCGCCAATACTCCACTCCCTCCAAATGTGGGATAACATACAATTCCTATTCTCATTACCGAGTATTTTTAGTCTAAAACGCTATTTTTTAACTATGAATTATAAATAATATAAACTTTTATAAGACTACATTGTTTAAGATTACTGTACATTATAAAGATTTATATAATTAACAATGGTTGTTTACTCTATCAATGATCTTGAAAAACTCTCCGGAGTAAAAGCACATACGATTAGAGTATGGGAAAAACGCTATGGTTTACTCAACCCACAAAGGACAAAGACAAATATAAGGTACTACCAAGACTCAGATCTTCAAACACTGCTAAATGTCGCTTTCCTGAACAAAAAAGGTCTGAAAATTTCCAAAATATGTCAATTTGAGAAAGATGAAATAAAAAGGAAAATAGCCGAATTAACAGATGTACACCAAGATTTTGAAGATCAGTTAGATGTTCTCATGCTTGCGATGTTTGAATTTGACGAATACAATTTCAACAAAATATTAGATCATAAGATTAGCCAAACGGGTTTCCAACGTACAATGATGGAAGTTATCTATCCTTTACTTGACAAACTCAGTATGATGTGGATAGCAGGTTCTGTAAAAAATGTCCATGAATCTTTCATAAGTCAGATTATAAGAAGAAAAACCATACAAGCCATAGAAGAACTAGGTAACAAAAAGCAATATGATACCTCGAAATACATCATATACTTACCTGAAAACGAAAATCACGAACTCATACTGCTCTTTTTACAATTTCTACTAAAGAAAAATAATTACCAAGTTCTGAATATAGGTCTAGGTATAAGCTTAACGGACTTACAGGATGCTTGTCTTGCTTATAAACCAGACTATATTTTTACGCTTATAAACGATGATATGTCATCTGCAAGCTTGCAAGCTTATATGCAGGGGGTTCTAAACATCGATGATCATCTGCATTTTATTTTATCTGGATTTCAAGCGACTAAGCACAGAATCCAAGATAGCTATAGATGTTCAGTCATCAGCAGCCTTTCTAACGTAATAGAATTTATCCAAGAAAAAGCTGTGCTAAGCAACACAGGGTGATACACTTCTACTTATCTTTGCAACTTTTTATAAATAATATATAAACATGAATACAATTACGAAAATCTTAATTCCTTTGTTATTTATAGGTCTGTTCGCAGCTTGTAAAAATGATAAAGCTACCACTGCTAGTGCTAAAAAAGAAGTAGCTACAGTGAGCGATAAATCTTATACAGTAGATGCTAGTGCATCTAAAGTTATGTGGTTAGGATCTAAACCTGCAGGAACTCATAATGGAACTGTAAATGTAAGTTCAGGTACAGTTACAACTAAGGATGGGAATGTATCTGGAGGTAGTTTTACTATCGATATGAATACAATCACTTGCCTAGATTTAGAGGGTGGATCCAAGGAAGGCCTAGAAGCTCACCTTAAAGGTTCAGAGACTGGAAAGGAGGATGACTTCTTCAACGTAGCAAAATATCCTACAGCAAAATTTGATATTACTAAGGTTACGAAGTTGGAAAATAATCCTGATGCATCTCACATGATTTTTGGAAACTTAACGATGAAAGATGTTACAAAAAATGTTGGCTTTAGAGCTAAAGTAACGAATGCGGGAGGTACGATAAACGTTGTTACTCCAGAATTTACAATTAACAGAACGGACTGGGGAATCAAGTATGGATCTAAATCATTCTTTGACAATCTAAAGGACAAGTTTATCGATGATGAGATGAAACTAAGCGTCAATCTTGTTGCTAAGTAATTAGTTGCCGACAAAAAAACTATAAAAGCTGATCTCATAAAGAGGTCAGCTTTTTTTGTCTACAGTCGGCTTAGCTTAATAGTTAACTTATGCTAAAAGCATTCTATAATTAATCAACTATAATCTTACTTTGATTCAATAATAGTTTATTTTTGATTTATTAAATTTTAAGTTTATGAAATCTTTACAGATTCTATCTATTCTCCTTCTTATAACTATGCACTCTAATGCTCAATATATCAGTAGTGTAAATATTCCTGATACAACACAGGCCATAGTAGATGATCCGGCAGATCTTTCTGTAAAATATGCTGCAAGCATTACAGCAGCAGATATAAAATCACATCTAGATGTATTAGCATCTGATGAATTCGAAGGTAGAGAGACGGGAGAACCTGGCAATGACAAAGCATCAGTCTATATTTCGAACTATTTCGAATCCCTAGATATACAAAAGAAGGGTTCAGATAATTCCTATTTCCAGCCAGTAGCATTTACAACAACCAAGTGGGAAAATACGGAAATGTTTATTGCTGGAAAAAGATATAAGCATCTATGGGACTACCTTGCTTTTCCATCTATGAATAATGATATTCCTTTCATAGGAGCCACGGAAATAGTCTACCTCGGTTATGGTATAGACGATCCTAACTATAATGATTATAAGGGCGCAAAGGTCAAAGATAAGGTTGTCATGATCTATAATGGTGAGCCTATGAGCGTAGACTCTGTTTCTACCCTTACTGGCAGCAAAACAATGTCCAGCTGGACAACGGATCCTACTAAGAAACTAGAGCGTGCCTATAAGGCAGGTGCCAAGCTTGTCCTTATTATAGAAAATGATCTGAAAGCAAAACTCAATGCTAACAGAAGAATATTACTAGGAGGTCAGATGGCTCTAGGCGATCTCACTACAGAAGAAATAAATTATCCTAACCACGTATATATCTCACCAAAAACTGCTCAGCTAATCTGGGGAGATAAAGAAAAAGATATTCTAAAAGCTAGAGATAATAGCAGAACAAAAGGGAAATCTAAATCCATAAAAATAGATCAGAATTTTGCCATAAGAATGGACAAAAACCAATCTGTTCTCAAAGGAAAAAATGTTCTAGCCTACATAGAAGGAACAGATAAAAAAGAAGAACTCATAGTTGTCTCTGCCCACTATGATCATATCGGTATGAGAGCAGATGCTGTCTATAATGGTGCAGATGATAATGCATCAGGAACAAGTTCTGTTCTAGACATAGCAGAAGCATTCCAGATGGCTAAGAATGCAGGCGAAGGACCTAGTAGATCCATCTTATGTATGCTGGTTACCGGGGAGGAAAAAGGCTTATTAGGATCTCAGTACTACTCAGAAAATCCTATATTCCCGATAGAAAATACAGTCGCTAATGTCAATGTAGATATGATAGGACGTATAGATGATAAGTACAAAGATGATCCTAATTATATCTATGTTATAGGTTCTGATAGACTGAGTACAGATCTACATAATGTCAATGCTGAAGTCAATCAAAAATACAGTCAGATCGTTCTAGATTATACCTACAATAGCGAAGAGGATCCTAATCGTTTCTATTACAGATCTGACCATTACAACTTTGCAAGAAAAGGTGTGCCAGCTATATTTTTCTTTAGTGGTGTTCATAAGGACTATCATCGAACAACTGATACGCCTGATAAAATTTTGTTTGACAAAACAGAAAAGATTGCAAGAATGATTTTCCACACAGCATGGGAACTAGCGAATAGAAAAGACAGGATAACCGTAGATGGCGAAGTGAAAACAGATTAGAAAAATTGTTATTCATCTAATATTATCTTGTTATGATATTTCATTTTATAAACTGAAATCTAATTCAGAACGAATAATACTTGACCAAAGATATTTATAATAGTAACTTGAGTATACAACTTACTATTATGAGAAACTCTTACCTACTTTTTTCACTTGTCTTTACGCTCTTTATATTACAAAAAACTGTTGCTCAAGATCAGATATTGCAACAAAGCGATCTCGCAGAAGCGGAGTTCCATACTGCTATCAATCCGTTAGATTCCAACAATATCGTCCTAGTCACCATGCACGGGTTTTATGATGTAACAAATTCGTACTTTTCCATATATGTCACTAAAGATTTTGGCGCTTCATGGGAGCTTAGTCCTTTTCAAGGAAAACATGCCGGTATCCTTGGTACAGGAGATCCTGTTATTGCTTTTAACAGTGATGGAAAATTGATTCTAGCCCATCTAATTGTTACCGAAGATCAAGAAATAAAAACTATGCTATCAGAGTCTCTCGATGGTGGAATATCATGGTCAGCTGTATATACTTATCCCGATGAATTTACAGACAAGCCTTGGTTAGCGATAGATAGAACCGATAACGAATCTACTCGTAACAATATATACCTACCTACTGTCTCAAATGATCTAATGCTTATATCTCTGAATGAATCTTACGAGGTACTATCAGATCTTAATGTGCCAGATGGAAATCATATCCCCTCTGTAACTGTATCTAACGATGGGGATATATACCTATGCAATATTAACTGGAGTGATCCGATCGATATCCACTTCCAACAATATACAGACGGAGGTAGTACCCTAGTCCATTCAAGCTATGTTACAACGATACCTGATTATACTTTTAACGCGGATGATGTATCTACAAGGTATAATCCTGCTCCATACATTGCTGTTGATAATTCTGATGGACCTTATTCAGGAAGAATATATATTGCTTACACCGGCTCTGAAGATATAGAGGAACAATACTTTAATATATTTCTGACCTATTCTGATGACAAAGGTCTTACTTGGTCAGAACCCACAGTAGTACATTCTGATGACAGCGAATCTATCCAGCAGTTTTATTCTAGTATCTATGTAAATGATAGAGGCATCTTACTCATTGACTGGTATGATCGTTCTAACTATGATAATTCTAACTTACTAACTGATTTTTTTCTAGGCGTTTCTTTCGATGGTGGAGAAAGTTTTCTAGAAACACAACTCAATTCTGAATCCATGGATTTTCTCACTGCTATAGCTGCTGGTTTCGAATTTGGTGTTGGGGATTATCATCAACTAGTTGCTACAGATAATACAGCAGTTTCATTTTGGTCTGACGGAAGAACAAATGATGGTGACTTAAATATTTACTTTGCAAAGGTAGATCTAGTAAACCCTATATCTTCTGTAATAGAGCAAGGTATTATTAATGATGATATTAAAATCAATCCTTTATATCCACAGCCCATAACGGATAAAATAAATGTAGATTTAGAATTAGATAAAGCCTTCGATCTGCAATATCAGATTATAAATCTAAATGGTCAACTCGTTCTCCAGGGTCCAAGCAAAAAGTATCAAATAGGCAGTCACACTATACAGATTCCTCTAGATCTTTCGTCAGGTTTTTACCTACTTAGAATAGAAGACAATAAGGGATTCTTTAAGAATATGAAATTTGTAATTCCGTAGCATATGAGAGTAGTATCTTTTCTTTTAGTATTGTCTATCTATGCCTGCCGCACAAATAAAGAAATATCTTCTCCCTCTTATTCTGTAGAGCTACAAAAACTGGCTACTGAAAAATATGGTGATCGCTATAAATTATATCCAAACGACACTGACGAATATACACTTGTCAAAAAGAAAACAAAACGCTTTTCAGAAATGGGTTTTGATATAAACTATTTTGTCTTTAGTCATACGGATAAGATCATTCTTGTAGAGGACGAGCTTCGTTCTGGAAATGTAGAATGGATTTCTGATTATGCCATAAAAGTAGTCAATAGAAAAATAGATCCTGACAATCAGGGGAAGAGAAACAAAGAAGTTTACTTGTTCGATATGATCAAGAAAGAAAAAGATATTCTAACAAATTAGATTAACTAGACTTGTCAAGCTTATTCTACAATTAACTTATCGCTCTGCACTAAACCTTCATCATTTATAAATATTACCTGATATACACCAGGTGCGAATGTTAAAATATCAATACAATTTTCTTTCTCTGAACCTTCAATTATCTTATTACCATGTATATTATATATTTCAAAATGGTACGTATCAAAACTACTATTTTCTATAAAAAAAAGTTTCAATTAGTCGATCAATAATACTTTCTATGTATGCAAGATCCCATACTCTTGCAATATTTTTACAAGATAGATACCTTTTATTATATTTTCTGTTGATATGATGACTTGATTGCTCTTAATCGACATAGTTATAACTTTGTTTCTTAGCACGTCCCAAAGTTCTATCACTTGTATCTCTCCATCTAATAGGTTTAATTCTATTTGTAAATGATCTGTCGTTGGATTAGGGTAGACTAAAATATGATCTTGTGGTCTTCTGACGTGTGTCTCAGGACTTCTTTTTTCTATTGGTAACTGTGGAAGATCATGTTCTATCCATTCCCCCAGTTAACTTATAATATAATCCTATAGCATGAGCTACGAATGAGTGCGTACTGTATGCCATATCTTCGATAGTACTTAACTCAGAGGCTCTAGGAATAAATCTATCTGGATCAATAGAATAAACTAAGTTAATCCTAGCTATGTTTAGATAGTTTATCTCCTCTTAAAAAAAAAAATTTATCACCTAACCCTAAACCTACTCACAAGACTAAATTCTGGCGCAATCACCAAAAAGCTATACTGGCCTGGAGCATAGTTAGAAATAACTGTAGTAATATTAGACTTACCTGTAGGTAAGTGTATTTCTTTTTCTTCTACGATTTTACCTTGAGCGTCTATGATTTGATAAGTGCCGAGAGAAGAAGCTCCCTCAGAAATTAATTCTACCTTAATAGCTGCTTCTAATGGAAGATAAAAAACATCCATTTTCTGATGAGGACCATCATAGTCCTCCTCAGAAATGAAATGTTTTTGTAGTGCTAAAGTAGGTCTATCTACGTGATCTGTTAGTAATGAAATATCTTCTACTGCTAACAAATTTTGTCCCTGCCCATATAATGAGCTGCTAATGGCAATGCTAAATGAAATGCCAATAATGAAAGTCAATATTCTTGTAGAGTATTTCAAAAATGCTAATTGATTGTTTAAAGAAAAGCTAACGGCTTCAACATTACTTCAAATATGGGAGTATTTCCTGTAGCATTTATACTTTTTTAACGAACGGTGGAATCCATGTAACGAACGGTTAGTTAACTGTAACGAACGGTAAGCGAGAAGGGATAGATTTTTCCTCCTTGTGATTAAAGAAAAGAAAAACTATAGATCTCTCTTATGGGAATTTATGCTAGAAAGAATAGTATGATTTAGATGCTGAAGAAGAAAGCGACTTAGCAACTCAGTCTGGAGTACAGATTTCAAACGATAGATTTTCATACCCTATACATCCTTCTGATATTCATATAGAAGAAAACCATAAAATTGATTAAAGAAAATAAAGTATTTAGGATTGTTATAGAAGATACATACAATGCTGATAGCATTTGTGATATCCTTATTCATTCAAAAAAATAAGGATGTTATCTTGTCCCTCCCCTAAAATAACAACACTGATTATAAGCTATGATAATAATCACATCGCTACTCTTGTTACTAATGAAATAATCTTCTACTACTAAATGATTTGTGCCTACCCTTCTAAATGGGCTGCTAACAAATATGCCCCTGATGAAAGGCAATTTCATAGTATAATATTTCAAAAATGCTAATTGAATGTTTAACGAAAAGCTAACAGCTTCAACATTACATCAAAGATGAGGGTATTTCATATAGTATTTATGCTTTTTTAACGAACGGGGGGTTTCATGTTACGAACGGAGGGTTTCACGTTACGAACGGTAAGGCAATGGTGGACACTTTTGCTTCTTTTTTCGGTCTCTTTTGCCTTTTTATAGATAGAACGACTCTTTTTTTACTCTTTTGAGCACTAATATTGTACTACTTTATAGTTATTAATAAACTATGGTAACAATGTATCCATACTTTCAAAATTATGTAGAAGTTGAACACCTTTGCCAATTCATCTGTAAATCTAATTTCGATTTTTAGAATTATACTCCATATTATACTGGTAGCACTCCTGACTATCTTGAGCCAAGTAGGTGGAATCATTTGGATAATGAATTTTGGCTATTTTAGAATAATGAAATCTGAAACTCCAAAATGGAAAAAATTAGTCTGCTTCATAGCTCTATATTTAATAATATCATTTCTATTTGTCCCTCCTATTGCTAAATATTTTGGAAGAGTTCACCTTCCTATTATACATACGGAAAACCTAATACCACATAGCCTAATAACACCTCTACTAAATAGACATTATGTCAAACCAGAGCTAAAAAAACAACTATTTGGAATAGCAGAGTCGATGAATTCCGATAATCCAAGTCTAAAGGTTTCTTACTTAGATGCAAATTTTCCTTTTATAGATGGATTTCCCCTGTTACCTCATCTAAGTCACAATGATGGGAGAAAAATAGATCTCTCCTTTTACTACACCTTAGATAATAAGAAAGGAAATCTTAAACCTTCAAATTCAGGATATGGAAAATACGTTGAGCCAACTAAGTCAGAATTCAATCAAACAAGAAAATGTAAGTCAAAAGGATATTGGCATTATGACTATACTAAATTTCTAAGCTTGGGCGGACGAAATGATTTAGAATTTGACATCAATAGTACTAAAAATCTAGTAACAGAGATCACCAACGAACTACTAACTCAAAAGCTTCTAATCGAACCTCACTTAAAAACCCGAATGGGTTTATCTAATAGTAAAATCAGATTTCAAGGTTGTCACGCTGTCAGACACGATGACCATATACACTATCAAATAAAGAAATAACAAAACTAAATCTGTGATCAGGGTACAAAAATAATCAACTACACCTTTTTTAATTGCTTAAGCAAAGTTTATCTATCTCCTCTTCGCCATAAGTAACTAACACAATTAAAAATACTGCCTTCCTAAGCTTTTACAAGCTCTATTCCCACTTCTAGATTTTCAGAAACAAGTATAGCCTTTCCTTGAACTTCCGCTTGTACAGATACCTCATCTGCAAGTACCTCATTAGCAATATAGTCCTTATAGCCTGCGATCGCTTTTTCTATCTTCTCATCAGATTCTACCCTCACAAGAATTCTATCTGTTACATCTAGACCAGATTCTTTCCGCATATTTTGGATCACCTTTACAAGATCTCTTGCCGTTCCCTCCGCTACTAGTTCGTCTGTAAGTGTAACATCTAATGCAACCGTAATCTGTCTATCTTGCGCTACCTGCCATCCAGGTATTTCTTCCGCACTTATTTCGAAATCGTCTAGCGCTAAGTCATAATTAGAATCTCCAACGACCAGTTTATAATTTCCACTTTGCTCTATATTTGCTATATCGTCTTGACCTAAGGCCATGATGACTCCACCTGCAACTTTCATATCTTTTCCTAGCTTCTTTCCTAAGGTCTTGAAGTTAGGCTTGATTTTTTTCTTGATGACGCCAGAAGAATCTGTAATATATTCCATCTCCTTTACATTAACCTCTGCAAGTATAAGGTCTTCTACCTTTCTTACCTGTTGCTCAAACTGCGCATCCAATATAGGTAGCATAATTTTCTGCAACGGCTGTCTTACTCGTAGGTTACCTTTCTTTCTGAGCGATAACACTAGAGAAGAAATACGTTGTGCATAACTCATACGCTCTTCTAGTTCCTTATCTATTACCGCAGCATCAGCTTTTGGAAAATCACTTAAGTGTACAGATATATGTTGCTCCTTTCCAGAAGCATCATTTAGGTTTCTATATAACCAGTCTGCAAAGAACGGAGATATCGGAGCCATCAACTGACTCACTGTTTTCATACATGTATATAAGGTCTGATACGCCGCAATCTTATCCGAAGAGTACTCTCCTTTCCAAAAACGTCTACGACACAATCGTACATACCAGTTGCTAAGATTATTTTCTACAAAATGCTGTACCTTTCTACCTGCTCTTGTCGGTTCATAATCAGCAAAATCTTGTTTTACTTCTTCACAAAGACTATTCAGTAGAGAGATAACCCAGCGATCTATTTCTGGTCTATCTTCTAGAGCGATCTCATCTTCCTTATAACCGAAGCCATCTATGTTGGCATATAGCGCAAAGAAAGAATAGGTATTATATAAGGTTCCGAAGAATTTTCTTTTTACCTCTTCTATTCCATCTAGATCGAATTTAAGATTATCCCATGGATTAGCATTGGTCATCATATACCATCTAGTAGCATCAGCTCCATACTTCTCCAATGTCTCAAATGGATCAGCAGCATTACCAAGTCGCTTTGACATTTTCTGTCCATTCTTATCTAAGACAAGGCCCGTAGAAACAACATTCTTAAAGGCTACACTATCTTTCACCATTGCAGATATCGCATGTAAAGTATAGAACCATCCTCTCGTCTGATCCACACCCTCTGATATAAAATCCGCTGGATAGAAACTCCCTTTACCGTCCTTACCATCTATCATCTCCTTATTCTCAAACGGATAATGCAACTGCGCAAATGGCATCGCACCAGAATCAAACCATACATCTATCAGGTCCAATTCACGCACCATCTTACGACCATCTTCAGAAACCAACACCACACTATCTATATAAGGTCTATGCAGATCTTCTGGAACTTTCTGATCCAGACCTAAGCTGGCATTAGCCGCTGCTATTTCTTTTTCTAACTCAGCAATAGAACCTATACACTTCGCCGTCTCACCATCTTCTGTTCTCCATATCGGAAGTGGTATTCCCCAGTATCTTGATCTTGATAAATTCCAGTCCTGCAAATTTTCTAGCCAGTTACCGAATCTACCCTCTCCAGTAGAAACAGGTTTCCAGTTGATCGTCTTATTCAGCGCCACCATCTTATCCTTGACAGCGGTAGTCTTAATAAACCAGCTATCTAGTGGATAATATAATATAGGCTTATCTGTTCTCCAGCAGTGCGGATAATTGTGCGCATACTTCTGTACATTGAACGCTCTATTCTCTTCCTTCAACTTTATAGATATATCTATATCTACACTTCTATAGTTTTCCTCATTTTTATAATCCTTGACATAACGTCCAGCAAAGTCTGTCACCTCATCTACAAACTTACCTTCCTTATCTACTAAGGTCAGCGCGCCTATACCATTCATCTTACCGACCTTCATATCATCTGCTCCGAAAGATGGTGCGATATGTACGATACCTGTACCGTCAGATGTAGATACAAAATCTCCTAGCAGTACCTTGAAGGCATCACCCTCTTCTGGTTGCACATAAGGAAACAATTGCTCATAAGAAATCATCTCCAGATCTACTCCTACATAAGAACCTGTAACTGCATAAGGTATGAGCTTGTCCTCAGGCTTATACGCTGCATAATCCAGTTCTGCCTGTTCCTGCTTAAACCATTTTCCTAACAACTCTTTAGCCAATATAAGATTGACAGGCAATTTAGTGTACGGATTATACGTCTTTATTCTTACGTACTCTATCTTCTTTCCTACGGCAAGCGCTGTATTAGATGGCAAGGTCCATGGCGTAGTTGTCCATGCTATAAAAAAAACATCACCCTCAGCTTTTCCTTCAAACAAAAAGGCAGACTTATCATCCTCAGTAATTTTAAATTGCGCGACAGCAGAAGTGTCTTTGACATCCTGATATGCACCTGGCATATTGAGCTCATGAGAACTCAGTCCTGTACCTGCTGCTGGAGAATAAGGTTGCACAGTGTAACCTTTGTAGATGAGATCCTTGTCATACAAATTCTTCAGCAACCACCAGACTGACTCTATATAATTATTCTCGAAGGTCACGTATGGATTATCCAGATCTACCCAGTAACCCATCTTCCGCGTGATATCATCCCATAGATTTTTATACCGCATCACTGTCTCTCGACACTTCTGATTATAATCCTCTATACTGATGTTGGTTCCGATATCTACCTTCGTAATTCCGAGCTCCTTTTCGACACTAAGTTCGATCGGAAGTCCATGCGTATCCCATCCCCCTTTTCTATCCACGCGCTTACCATCCATCGTCTGGAATCTACAGAAAATATCCTTTATAGCTCTCGCCATAACATGGTGTATACCCGGCTTACCATTAGCAGATGGCGGTCCCTCATAGAATACAAAACTATTCTCCTCTGGTCGCTGCTCGATACTTTTCTTGAATACCTTTTCCTCCTCCCAAAATGCTAATATTTCCTTATCTATCGAGGCAAGATCCAGCCCCTTAAATTCTCTATATGTACTCATGTTTTCACTTTCTGTAATCTCTAAAACACAAAGCTATTAAAATGCTCGAAATATTCCCCCTTATAGCACTCAGGAAATATACCATTAACTCATGATTTAAGTATAATTATTAGGGCGTCACCCCTGCCTGCCGAAGCTTTAGCGCAGGCAGGCTACTTATCCAAAGAGCTTTTACGACATATAAGACATGCAGCCTGCCTACGCTAGCTCCACTTACATCCAAGCATCGCTCAGGTCGGGTCATCCGGTACTCCACGTTGTTTCGGTGCTACGCACGCGTCTCCATTCCATTATGACGCTACCTCCTACCCCTGACGCAAGAGGTGTTGTTTGATATTTCTATTCGCTTAGACTAACCTATATTAAACTAATAGGATAGCAGATTTTCCATCTGTAACCCCTAAAGGGGAATAAAACCAAGGAAGCTGCATATCCTATTTTAGATTAAATTGCCACAGCGTGACAAAATATGAATAGAAATAAATCATCTATAATCACTCAAGCTCCAGAGGAGCGACATGTGGATTTTAATTATATTGTATTTGAATAGAAAATATTTCGCTTCTCTGAAGCTAGATAATTGATGTATATATTTTACTATGAATATATTGCTCCTCTGGAGCTGGGCATTATAGTTGACAATACTTTTTAGATAATTTATTACATAAGCATTGCTGAATGGAAGTAGATTATTCTATTCCACCCTAACCCACAAAGTGATATGTTATTTATCATCTCTTATTCTAACCCAAAAGCAGGAAGCTAAGAGTAGATACTTGCACCAATTAAAGTCTAGAGCTGATCACATTTTCATTCCCAAAAAAAGAATAGTATTTTTACAAAGAACGAAATGGAATAATCTATGATTCGATTAGCAATATTACTTTTTCTAAATCTGATACTTATACATACAAATGCGCAACGCAACCAAGCTTACAGCTCACCACTGACTCCCATAAACGAGGATCAACAAGAAATAGATATCCAAGTATGGTTAGATGACGATAAGTTTGTAATAATAGATTTTTTCACTACTTGGTGTGCACCATGTTGGGCAGGACATAAGGCTGGAATAATCGAAAACCTTATGCAAAAATATGGACCAAACTCTTCTCAGGATGTATTACGTACAGTAGCAATAGAAATGAGTGCCAAAACAAATGAGTATGACTTTTCTCATGAATCAGACTACAGCGAAGGAGACTGGTTAGAAGGTATTACTTACCCCATGGTCAACTTAGTAAACGGTATAGACAAAGAACTCTATGAGGGCGCATACAGTGTAACAGGCTATCCTCATCTAGTTATTTTATGCCCTGATGGTTCTTGGATAACTAGTTCCTATTCTCTCTTAGAAAGCAGACTTTCCATACTCATCGAAAATCCAAACTTATGCAATAGCATACTCGCCCAAGACCCACATATACTGAGTATCACTGGAGATATTATTACCTGCAAGGACCAACAAACCGTAGATATTATTTATACAAATTACGGTAGAGACAATCTATCAGATCAGCAACTTGTTATCTCAGAATTTATCAATAATTCTACAGAAATATTAGATACAATTATTGTTTCGGAAAACATCAGTCACAGTCAACTAGATACTGTATCCTATACTCTTCCATCCAAGACTACTAGGTTAAGATTTGAATTTATAGATGATCCCCTTAAAATTGGAAACAATATAGAACTTCAGGATATCGTCTATCTAGAAGAAAGTAAAGAGTTTCCAGAATACGATTATAATATGCAAGATTTTTCTGTCCGTGTACAAGAAGCAGGAAGACTGAGACCTTATATAGCATCTCGTTTATATGCCAAAGACGTTTATCCAGACATGCCCATAGATATTATTTTCGGGAGATATGATTTTAAGAATATACTGACTAACGGCTCATTTAAAATCACCTATTCGAAGTCGGCAGAAATTCTACAAAGAGTAGATTCTCTTGCCATTATTTATTCCTTAGATTGTGGGGATACTTGGGAAACCATATGGAAATCCATTGGCAGCGAACTTACTACACACGAAGAAGGCTGTAATAATCTTATATATCGAGATGCCATTATAGATGTACGAGATCTATCTGGCCAGAAAGATGTGCTCTTCGGGATGAGATATTTCGGAACCAACCAGTGTGATATATTTATAGATGATATAGATCTCGGTTATAGCTTCACCGTATCTAATAACGATATTGTAGAACCTGCCTCATTCGAAGTTTACCCTATCCCCTTCAATGATGTCTTAACGATAAAAAACCTACAGTCTGAAACTGAAGTATCTATCTATAATTGCTATGGTCACTTAGTAAATCAGTCAATAATAAACGCTAATAATCCTTCTATAAGTACAACTACCATAATTCCTGGAATCTATTATATCCATATACGAGATGAAAGAAAGAAGGAGTGGATTAAACTTACTAAGTTGTAAAAAGTAGTTTCATAAGTTCTACTTTATTGACATGTAAAGCTCACTCTTTCACTCCGAATTGCTATGTCCTGATTATACTCTATTTAAATTTGAGATTTGCCCGTGTTATTTAAATAGAGACTAGGAGAACCAAGCGATCGCCTTTGCGTATCATGACTTATAATTTATCTAGCTCTGGACGATCCGTCACTGATCCGCTTACTTTATCAATAAAGATTTTATCGCACTCTGCTTTTTTAAGAGCATCTATTTGTAAATCAGGATCTTGATCTGCAGTAGAAACGCGGGCGTACCCTATAATCATAGTCAGAATATTTAGAGTCTAAAAAACGTCTAAAATATACTTTGTTTTCTATACTGAGTTACTATACCCTATTTGATGTCCTTTACAATGTTCTTTGAATAGTAAAAAAAACGATCGTTTTATATACTTTAAAAACCTATTGACTTTAGATCTAAACGCTACGAGACAAGCAATTAAAGCGACACGAATTTTACTTCGTTTTTTTCGACTGAAAAATGAAGACAAACCGTACCCTAAAAACTAAAAAAATAAATGGAAGAAACAATTAAGCACAACTACTAATCAACATACTAGTATCCACTAGAAAAGATATCAAAATCATTCAATTAAATAACTACATCTTCTTCCCCACTTCTTTTAGTACCATATCTCTATCTTTAGCAGCTTTAGCTAACATTTTTTCTGCTTTCTTGAGGACTTTTTCTACATAGCTTTTTTCAGAAAAATCTTTACAGTTGATTAGTACATTTAGATAGGCGCCGTGTATAGCTGCATAACAACATAACGCTCCTACGCCTGCATCAGATACTGAGTTAGGGTTACCGATTTTAGCCATACTCTTAAGTAGAGGAAACATATTTGCCGACGTTTTCATAACCTGGAGAGGAACCTCTATAGCATTTTTAGTAGCTAGGTTTATTGCCACTGATCTCATCTCCTTATCCTGCACTGTTGCTTTGGGAAGTCTTATAGCTTCTATAATATTATTGAAAGCATTAGTGTCCTCATCTACTAATCTTAGCAGTTCTTCCTTGATGCCCTGGCCTTCTTCTGCATAGGCAGAAAACTCTTCCCAGCGGTCATCCCATCCTCTCTTATGTGCTGACAAGTTAGCAACCATAGTCCCTAGAGATACACCTAGCGCTCCGACATAAGCAGCAATACTTCCTCCACCTGGAGCAGGCGATTCTGAAGCAGTTACATCAGCAAACTTTCTAAGGTTATGTTGTAGTAATGGAAACTGATCATCCTCTTCTAGAAGATATTCTATAATCTTCTTTTTAGGATCGAACGGACCCAATTCATCTAGCCCTAGAGACTTTACAGCTACATGAATAATCTCCTCATCAGAAATACCTATAGATCTATTCTGTAGCGAAAGAAAATATTTTCCTGCATCGATCAGCACCTTCTTAGGCACTAGACCTACAATCTCAGATCCGGTTACCCGCATACCTCGTTTGTTAGCAGAAGTTCTACAAGCTTCGAAAGCTTCATGAACAGAAGTAACACTTATATTTGTTAGGTTCATAGAAATCTGGGCCAGCCCATATTCTTCTATAAACCATCCTATTGCTTTGACAGATTTACATTTTCCTGCAACTCTCTGAGGATTTCCTTTTTTATCCTTAAGTACTTTTCCCGTCAATTTTTTTCCTGCTCTCTTCAATCTACCTTTTTCTCTTACATCGAAAGCTATAGAATTAGCTCTTCTTACAGAAGTTGTATTAAGATTTACATTATAAGCAACTAAAAAATCTCTAGCTCCTATTGCTGTAGCTCCTGCCCTAGGATTAAACTTAGAAGGACCATAATCTGGTTTCCACTTAGGATCTGCTAATTTCTTAGAAAGACCCTCATATTCTCCTGCTCTAACAGTAGCGAGGTTTCTCCTAGCTGGTGTGCTCGCCGCCGCCTCATATAGATAGAAAGGAATCTCTAACTCCTTACCTGCTCTCTCTCCTAATTTCTTAGCATAGACAACTACTTCCTCCATAGATATATTAGATATAGGTATAAGCGGGCATACATCCGTTGCCCCCATCCTAGGATGCTCTCCCTTATGCTTACTCATATCTATAAGCTCAGCAGCTTTCTTTATAGCCTGAAATGCCGCTTCTATAACTGGCTCTGGCTCCCCTACGAAAGTCACTACCGTCCTATTTGTTGCTTTACCTGGATCTACATCTAACAACTTCACACCATCGATTTTCTCTATCTCATCAGTGATTTTCTTTATGATCTGCATATTGGTTCCTTCACTAAAATTGGGAACACACTCTATTAGTTTTTTACTACTCATAATGTAAAGCTACGATATAAGTCTTTTAAGAAGGATATGGATCAAACAAAAAATTCAAATATTTACTTATATCCCAGATAATTATTCAGAACACCGTTAGATATAAGTTCTACCGACAGAATATCCTAAGAAGACAATAATAAAGTAGGTTCTTTTTGCTTTTGTAAAATAAATACTTGATTTTTATAGGTATGGAGCGATATGCCGTTATATGTAAATTCTTTTTTTTCTTCCCTATACTATTTTGCTTTCAGAGTTTGTCTGCTCAGAATATTACCATATCAGAGGAAATTAACATCAGAAATGACTACTCCTATGATCTATTGGGAAAGATAAATGAAAGTATAGTCGTCTTTAGAGATAGTGGTGCAGATAAAATAATCAATGTTTTCAAACCTGATCTTCGTTACAAATATGAACGCACCCTTAACTTAGAAAAGAAGAAGGTCTTACTCCATGGTGTTGTACCTTTTGACACTTGTTTTCACCTCCTATATACTTATCAAACAGATTCTATAGTAACAGTGCTAAGAAAATATAATGACCAAGGTATTGCGCTAGACACTACAGTACTTTTTTATGTCGAAAAGAAAGATGGCGGAACAAGATATCGGATGATCACCAATGAGGATAAGTCCCTTACTTTGCTTTATCATATGAATAAGAAATTTGGAATATCTGTCAAAGTGATAGACCACAAAAAAGCAGAACTCATATATAATGAAGTGCTCCAAGTAGATGATACAGATTTATTTAATGATTTCGAAAAAATAACTTTTACAAACAAAGGAAGAATATTTTTCTTGTTCGATAAAAACACTAAAAAACCAAACATCTCTAATCATCATTTTGTCGTGCTTGACTTAGATATTGTGAGTGATACCTATGAAAAAATCCTGCTGCCTTTTAGAGATATGTATACCATAGATCTGGCTATAAAATATGACGAACTAAATGAATCCTTCCTGATAACTGGGTTATATAATACCAAAGCTAATAATCACTCTAAAGGCATTTTCTATTATAAATTAGATGAGTACATTAAAGAAAATGATGCTATAAGTTTATATAAGTTCGACAAGGCTTTCTATAGGGATATCTATGGTAATACTAAGAAGAATCCTGACAAACTAGAACACCACAAACTCAAGGATATTATTCTCACAGACGACGGTGGTTTTCTGGTTTTTACGGAATTTAATAAGGTATATTCGCGGAGAGCACCCTTCCAGTCTTATAGAGGAGATCCAGGGTTCGGTGGCGTAGGTAGATATATGGATTTTTACTTAGAAGAAATGAGTCTTCATGCTATTAGTCCCAATGGAGAAACTAGATGGAATTCCATATTGCATAAGAAACAATTTTCACAAGATGACAACGGTGTCTTTTCTTCTTACTTCCTATTTACAAGTCCGTCTCGACTAAAAATAATTTTTAATGATGAGATAAAGAAAGACAATATCGTCAGTGAATATGTCTTATCCCCTTCTGGAAAACTTAAGCGAAAGAGTTTGATGAGTACTAAATACCAAGAACTGAAGTTACGATTTAGAGATGCTGTACAGCTAAGCAATGAAGAATTTCTGGTTCCTAGCGAAAAGAATAGTAACCTTAAGCTAGTGAAGGTAAGTTATATGTGAAAAAATCTGTTTCCATCTATACGATAGATAATTCTTAAAAAAAGTCTGCCCCTATGAGCAGCCTCGACTCTAAGCACATTACAACTGAGAATAGGAATTGAATGTATAATGCATTCAACCATTATGAAGTCATCTCAGACTTCAACTTTCAAAAAACAAGTCTTTATAGAACTAATTTTTTACATACTTTCTTAGCAACTTGTTCCATCTATCCTTCTTCTTTCTAAGATTCACAAAATTTTCATTTCCTTGTATATGATCAAAATTGTTAAATACCTTCTCCAATGCTTTTTCTAAATACTTAAACGCACTATCTGTTTTTATTTGCAAAGCTTTTACATTACTCAGATTGTAATAAGCCAACACATTAGAATTATCTAATTTTATAACTTCTTCATAAGCTGAGGTAGCTTTGCAAATACTCTAGTAATAAAATAAGTGTTGCCAAGACCTACATATACATGAACATTACTTTTGTTTAAGTCTACGTCTTTGCTATAGTTTTTTATTGCTTCGTCATAGTTTTTTGGTAATATTTTGCATTCCCCATATTCACTAAGTAATTCTGATAAGTAGGATCCTTATTGATCGCTAACTGAAGATAATTTTCTGCGTCTTTATATATTTTTTGGCTATTATACAGGGTGCCTAGTTCGTCATATATACTCATGTAGCAATCATTCAGCGGTACTGTTGGTTTCAAATAATGTTCTGCTTCGGCATCTTTCTTTGCTAGACGATAGTATCTTCCAAGGTGATAATAAGCAAACATGAATTCTGGATCTAACTCTCAGGTTTTGATCATGTTTTTTTCACCCTCCATCCCATTATTAGCATCTAAGTGAAATTTTCCTAAGTCAAAGAAATAATGACTTACACGTGGGTCTAAGATTGTTGCTTATTTTAGATGGTATTCTGCGGCGGGTCCCCTTTTTAGCTGATTGTAGAATCTCCCTAATTGGTTTTGGGCATAGGCATTTTTAGGATCGAATTATAGTGCTTGTAAATAATACTTTTCTGTCTGATCTATATTTTTAATAGAAAGGTAAAAACTCACTCAGATATGTATCTATTAGTCCTTCCTTAAGCTCTATAGCTTTCTTATAGTACGCCTCTGCATAGAAATCGCAAATCGATTGCATCTCATCTCTAGTCACCACCTCTTCATGAACTTTATAACCTTTAGATCCTAGCAGCTTAATTACATGCATGCCATGTTATAAAATTCTGATCAACCACCATTACTTTTTTTCTTTCGCTTTATCCATATCGTCAATTTTTATAATGTATTCCCTCTACCTTAAGAGCATTGTAAATATGGATTAAAATATTAACAATATTATCTGCAGATGTCCCAAGTGCTGTTTTGACTGTC
The DNA here is from genome assembly GCA_964475415.1 of uncultured Saprospiraceae bacterium. Lineage (GTDB taxonomy): Bacteria > Bacteroidota > Bacteroidia > Chitinophagales > Saprospiraceae > CALCMJ01. The sequence goes on from CAYYWZ010000030.1 coordinate 41,373, forward strand.
CGAAAGGTATGATATCCTGTAGAAACAATTAAATGTCTCGTTGAAATATTATTTAGAAAACACTTAGCATTCTAGTAATTTCTCACTAGTCGATAGCTGTACTTCTGTTATAATAAGATCACACATTAGTCATACCGTATTGTACTATGTAAATAAAAAAAACAGACCTCCAAAAAAAATGAAGATCTGTTTTTATTTCTGTGTTAGGGGAAAAATAGAACTAATCTATTTTCACTCTACTCCTGATTGTCTGAATCAGATCAGGAGATACTGTAGGTCTTTTAACATTGTTCTTGATAAAATTCCTGAAGTTTTTTTCTTTGTTGAAAATTCTTGAATAGGTAGGATCGGCATTGACTCTCTCTATTAAGTCTTTTTCGTCTTTGGTGTTTAAGGCATTGTCAAAATACAAACTGATAGAATGTCTTAAATCTCCAGAGTTTTTGAATCTTTCCATGGCTCTAGTTTTACTTTAAGTCTAAATTGATAAACAAATAATCTAAGTAATAATTCTAACTAATAAGCATCAGTAATAAATCAAATATAGCGAAAATAATCTATTCTTCTTCGCTCTTAGTATCATCTGATTTCTTTTCTGATATTTTTTCTTTTTTGTCTCCTCTCTTGTCTTTGTAACCCATCTTCTCTGCATACTTCTTAAGCTTTTCCTTGAGCATATTCCTTGCTCTGAAAAGTCTAGACCTTACAGTTCCTATAGGTACATCGATGATCTTAGAAATTTCCTCATAGGTAAATCCTTCCACGTCACATAATAATATGACTGTTCTAAAATCTATCGGTAATGCGTTGATAGCTGTAGTGACTTCATCGCCCATCATACTATCAAAAAGTTCTTCTCTTAGGTCTAAGTAACCCTGCCTTCCTGCATCGTCGCTATCGTGATAACTAACGATATCCTCAAAATCTACTTTCTTAGGCCGCTTGCTTTTCTTTCGGTACTCGTTTATGTACGCGTTCTTCAGAATTTTAAACAACCAAGCCTTCGCATTAGTTCCCTCAATGTACTTATCTATAAATCTTAATGCTTTCATGTAGGTCTCTTGGACCAGATCATTAGCATCATCTTCGTTATAGCTGAGGTGAAAAGCAAAGGTTTTTAGTGCATCGATGTGCGGTAGTAGCTCATCTTCGAATATTCTCTCGTGTTTTTGGCTGATATCTCCCAAAGTGTAAATGCAAATAAAGGTTATATAATAGTTCCAAACATACATATATTATTGAAAAATGTGATTGTTGTAAGCAATTATTCTATATCTACGCTTATAATGGATCGACCATACCTCTATAATACATAGGAATTCTATATAGATGTGGTGTAA
>CAYYWZ010000031.1:0-42577 GCA_964475415.1 uncultured Saprospiraceae bacterium
GCATACGATATAAGTGCTTTGATGGAATATAAGAATATGTCTCTAGTAGAAGCAGGAGATCAGGCTATTATGAAAACGCTGTTAGATTTAGGCGGAGATGGAGGAGTTGTAAGCATTGACAAGGCAGGAAATATCCACATGCCGTTCAATAGTGAGGGTATGTATCGAGCAAGCAAAAATAAGGGACATACATTTATCGGAATTTATAGAGATTAATAAAAGCGAGATTTTTGAAACATATGTTTTCCTTATGATTTCAAAAGTGAGTCATTAATTAAAACTACTCGACACCTTACAGGGTCGAGAAACAGTTGCTTTGATGGTGCTATAAATGTGTGAATTCTACGGATTTTATTTGTATCAAATCACAACAATTCATGTTGGATTCTTTGCTATCGAATCAATATTAAAACTCGTACAAGATTATGGGAACTATCCCGTAGGGATAGAACATTTATAGCAACAATTAGCTAAAAAAAACAGACCCATTATGGATCACATAATATATCATTTAACCAAATGAATATTTTACTTTTTGATTCTTATCTAAATAAGATGATCTCTCTCGTGTCAGGGGTAGTAGGTAAGTGCCGTTAAGTTTGTAGTCGGGGGACTACAAAACTTATGAAGGTGCTGTGCGCAGCACCGAAACAAAGTGGAGTACCGAATGACCCGACCTGCGGTAAGGCTAAAGTGAATGTGTGGAGCTAGCGTTGCTTGGCTGCTTTATAATGGTAAGACATGGTTATGTGTTCGTGGCAAAGAAACATCGGTTTATATTGTTCTAGCGGCGAGGAGCGGCCTGCCTGCGCTGAAGCTTTGGCAGGCAAGGTGACGCCCAAAAAATAAAAAATAGTTTTTAGAAATTAAATAAATTCTGCATCGATTTCTAACACTTTTATAGAGCGGTCTTCAATGTTGAATGAATCACCATTAGCCAAGACATGTACACGCAAATTAGCCATGGTCATCGGAGTACCTTTCTCTAGAATTTCTACATTGTTATGTTGCAGATCGCTAGGGTCGAAAATTATAATCATACCTGACCCTATAACCGTAAACTCTTTTGCATTCTTTATGATGAGTCCGGTATCTTCAGCTATTCCTACACCTAATAGATGAGGATGCATAGCTACGGCCTCAGCTAATCTACCAAATCTGCCTCTTTGGAAAAAGTGTGAATCTATTATCAGACTAGGAATAAGATCCATCCCTTCGCGCATTTTTACAGAACCTTTAAGCAATGCTTCAGAAGCACTTCCTCCTGCGATCATTTCGCTAGACATACACATAGCCCCAGCACTTGTTCCTGCAATAACTATAGGGTCATTCTGAAATCTATATTTCAAAATACTATGAATTGTACTCTTACCAATAATGTCCACTATTCTAGATTGGTCTCCTCCAGAAAACATAATACCATCAGCAGTTTTGAAATGTTCTATATTTTCTTTCGATTCTGCATCTGCAGTTTCTTTAATGTGCAGGACGTGTATATTCGTACATTTAAGTCTATTAAAAGCTTCGATATATTTTTCACCTACCTCGACTGGGATTCTAGAAGCTGTTGTAATGACCAAGATCTTAGCATCCAGTCCACCACTCAATTTTACCACCTGGCTGAGCACACCTTCTTTGACATAATCTAAGGAATTGCTCTCGCTAGAAAGAGCTCCTTTGTCTTCATTCCCCCCGATTGGTATCAATATTCCTTTGTAAGCCATATTAGTATTTTAAAAATATATGTAAAATAAATCATTAATAATGTAAAATTCTATCCTTTGGTTATATTTATAAGGAAGAAGAAGCTATTCTGCCAAAGCAAGACTTTTATAACCAACAAAAACCAACAAAATGCGGATAAGAGAGATAAGAGCAATGAGAGGACCTAACTACTGGTCCATAAGAAGACATAAACTAATCGTGATGACCCTAGACCTTGAAGAATACGAGCAGATGCCTACGAACAAGATCGATGGATTCTATACAAGACTTAAGGAGATGTTCCCGGGCATGTATGAGCATAGATGTTCTGTAGGTACGCCAGGTGGATTTTTCGAACGTGTAGTAGAAGGGACTTGGATGGGCCACGTTATAGAACACATCGCATTAGAGATACAAAGTATTGCTGGAATGGAGGTAGGATTTGGTAGGACTAGAGGCTTTGGGGAAGAAGGCGTCTACAGCGTTGTGTTCAGCTACTTAGAAGAGAAAGCGGGGAGATATGCTGCTAAGGCTTCTGTCAAAATAGCTGAAGCGCTTACAGAGAATACTCCCTACGATCTAGAAGCTGATATCCAAGAAATGAGAGAGATAAGAGAAAGTGAGCGATTAGGGCCCAGCACAGGTTCCATAATAGATGAGGCTGTTTCTAGAGGTATGCCCTGGATAAGATTAAATAGATACTCTCTATGTCAAATAGGTTACGGTGTAAACCAAAAACGTATCCAAGCAACAGTTGCATCTTCTACAAGTAGTATAGGAGTAGAGATCGCCTGCGATAAAGAAGATACGAAGCACTTGCTCGAACAAGCTAATATTCAGGTACCGAAGGGAGAAATCGTTAGATCAGAGAGAGGCCTGAAAGAAGAGGTAGAATACCTAGGCTATCCACTTGTTATAAAACCTATCAATGGAAACCACGGAAGAGGTATAACCATAAATATAAAAACTTGGGAAGAGGCCTTGCAAGGTTTTAAAGCTGCTAAAGAAATATCTAGATCGGTTATTGTAGAGAAATATATTACTGGAGATGATTATAGATTATTAGTTATAGATAACAAGTTAGTTGCTGCTGCACTGAGAACACCAGCTCACGTTGTAGGAGATGGAAAGTCTACAATTCAAGAACTTATAGATAAGGTTAATGAAGATCCAAGAAGAGGTTATGGTCATGAGAAAGTTCTTACTATGATAAAGGTCAACGAGATGACAGAAAATATTCTCAAAGACAATGGACTAGAGCTAGATTCTGTTTTGGAAAAAGATAGGATACTTAATCTTAAGGACACAGCAAACCTGAGTACGGGAGGAACAGCAACTGATGTTACGGATATGGTACACCCTGAGAATGTGTTTATGGCTGAGCGTATATCTAAAGTTATAGATCTCAATATATGTGGTATAGACGTGATGACTACAGATATTTCCAAGCCATTGTCAGAGACGGGTGGAGCAGTACTAGAAGTGAATGCAGGGCCAGGATTCAGAATGCACCTAGCGCCTACATCTGGTCTGCCAAGAAATGTTGCTTCTCATGTTGTAGATATGTTATATCCAGCTGGATCTAAGTTTAGGATTCCTATCGTAGCTGTAACAGGAACTAATGGAAAAACGACTACTACTCGACTTATAGCACACATGGTCAAAATGATGGGTCATAAGGTAGGATATACGACATCAGATGGAATCTATATACAGAATCACTTGCTAGACAAAGGCGATTGTACAGGACCTGTAAGTGCGGAGTTTGTGCTGAAAGATCCTACCATAGATTTTGCTGTTCTAGAAACAGCTAGAGGAGGTCTGCTCAGAGCTGGACTAGGCTTCCATCATTGTGATATCGGTATTGTAACGAATATTGCTCCAGACCATCTAGGACTAAGAGGTGTTAACACGGTAGAGCAGATGGCTAGACTGAAAGGGGTTGTACCAGAAACAGTTCTTCCAGAAGGCTATGCCATACTTAATGCTGATGATGAATTAGTTTACGATATGCGTAATAACCTCAAATGTAATGTCGCTCTGTTTTCGATGGATGAGGATAATGCTAGGATAAAAAGGCATGCCAAAAATAATGGACTATCCGCTATTTATGAAAATGGATTTGTAACCATTTGCAAGGGAACTTGGAAAATGAGGGTTGCTCGTGTTGTCAATATTCCACTTACCTTCGGAGGTAAGGCTAGGTTTATGATACAGAATGTTTTACCTGCAGTTCTTACCGGTTATATAAGAGGTTTTGATCTCAGAGATATTAAGATGAGTTTAGAATCATTTATACCTTCAGCTTCTCAGACGCCAGGAAGATTGAATTTATTTAGATTTAAAAACTTTAGTGTTCTATTAGACTATGCGCACAACGTTGCAGGTATGCAGGCGCTGCAAAAATTTATTGACAATCTAGAAGGATCTCCTAAGGTGGGTATTATAGCTGGAATAGGAGATCGTCGAGATGAAGATAATATCGGCATGGGTAGAACCGCTGCAGAAATGTTCGATGAGATCATAATCCGTCAGGATAAGCACCTAAGAGGGAAGACAGAAGAGGAGTTAATCGGAATGTTGATGAAGGGGATAAAAGATTACGATCCTGATAAAAAAGTTACGGTGTTTAAGTCAGAAGAAGAAGCCATCACGCATGCTATAAAAAATGCTAAGCCAGGATCTCTTGTAACGATGTGTAGTGATGTGGTGCCAGATGCACTGAAGCTAGTTCAGAAATTTAAGGAAGAGGAAGCTGATGACTTGTATGAGTTTACCAAGGAGGATATCCCTAATATGCAGTAGCAGAATTTACCTACATGCCTACTATAATAAGAACTAATGCTAAACACAAAGATTTTGTAGCTCTAGTACAGGAGCTGGATGCGTATCTAGCCATCACAGATGGTTCTGAACATGCTTTCTATGATCAGTACAATAAGTTAGATGATATACAACATGCAGTGATGCTCTATGACAATGAGGTGGCTGTATCCTGCGGTGCTATAAAGGAACTCTATCCTGATGTGATGGAGGTTAAAAGGATGTTTACCCAGAAAGCTCATCGAGGAAAAGGATATGCTTCAGCTGTATTGGAAGCTTTGGAACTATGGGCAAAGGAATTATTTTATAAAAGGTGTATTCTAGAAACGGGTAAAAGGCAGGAAGAAGCTATAGCTTTTTACAAGAATATGAAGTACGTGATTATTCCTAATTATGGACAATATGTGGGGATGGAGAATAGCGTATGTTTTGAGAAAGAACTATAGATCTCGATTTGTTTAGATTAAAGATTGAGCAGCTAAATGCAGTTAATTTTTATAATAGTATTTATTTTTAGAAAACGATAAAATAATCTTGTGAAGAAAATCCTTTTTTATACCTGCTTCTTACTCTTTTTATCTAATGGGATTTTTGCTCAGCTCGACAGCTTGATATTGCAATTAGAAACATCGGAAAAATGGAAAGATAAAATTAATGCCCATCAAGATCTTGCAAGATATTATTCTCGATCGGATACCGCTAAAGTAATGACGCATATTAATGCAATCCTAGAAATTGCTACCCAACAAGATGACATATTAGGGTTTTGCCAATATCATGCAACGCTTTCTTCCTTTTATACGCATACTAGTAAATATGATCTGGCAGAAAAAGAATTGAAAAAGGGATACGATCTAACGCTCCAACTAGATGATCCAGAAAGGATATCATCTATTTTAGGAAATATAGGTGTTCTGAAATATTATAAAAATGAAGTCGATAGCGCATTGTATTATTTAGATACAGCGTTCCAGATAAAAAAAACTTTACCAGGGGTCGATTCTTCTAATTTGGCTAACAACCTAAATTCACTAGCCATAGTATCATCTAGTTTATCACAATATGAGGATGCTATAAAATATCAAATGGAAGCAGTAAGTATTGCTGGTGCTATGCAAGATAATTCCACTTACATCATTGCATTGAGCGCATTAGCTGGGTTATATAAGGATATAGGAGAACCAGAAAAAGCATTTAAGAATCATAAATTAGTTTATGTAAATGCACTAGAAAATGATGATCTTCAGTCAGCAGGAGTTTCTGCAAGAAATCTAGGTTTGTATTATGAGGAAAAGGAAAATGCTGATTCTTCATTTTATTATTTTACAAAAGCTTATAATTATTTTACAGAATTAGGATACACAAGAGGATTAGCTGAAGCAAATATTTCTCTTGGTGATTGGTACCATGATAAGAAGAATTATGAGAAGAGTACTTCTTATTTTGTGCAAGCCATATCTTTTTCAGAAAATATAGGTGATGATCGATTATTGGCAAATGCAAGTAAGAATTTAGGCCTAGTATATCTTGAAAAAAATAATTTTCCTGAAGCATATAAGTTGATCAATAGAGGTTTGGAATTATATGAAAAAATAGATAATTCCTTTGGTATAACGAAATCATATCAGGTGCTATCGAGTTACTATGAAAAAACTGGAGACTGGAAAAACGCGTTGGTTAATTCTAACAAGTATCATGCAATAAAAGATTCTTTAGATGAGCTAACACTTAACGAAAAAGTCAAAAAATTGCAAATTCAATATGAAACTGAACTGAAAGATGTCAAGATAAAAAAGCAACAACTGGTTATCCAAAATCAGAAATCTGAGAGGCGATTTATAATCAGTCTTTTACTATCTCTATTAAGTTTTAGTTTGATAGTTGCATTAGCTTTTTTTTATAGAAATAGAAAGAATAAATTATTGGCTGCTCAGTCTCTTAAACTTAAGTCAGCACAGATAGAACAATTAGAAAAGGAACGTAAGATAACGGCCATGTCTTCTATGATAGACGGCCAAGAATCTGAACGAGCTAGAATAGCTAAGGATCTTCATGATGGACTAGGAGGACTTCTATCGTCTGTGAGTCACAGACTCAGTCATATAGATCAGCAGGTGAAACAGATAAAAAGTTACGATGCCTATGCAAGAACATCTCAGATTGTAGATGAAGCTTGTGAGGAAGTCAGGAGAATTTCTCATAATCTCTTGCCAGGAAATCTTCGGCTAGAAGGAGTAGGACCTGCAGTAAAGTTTTTGGGAAAAGAAATCTTCGAAATACATGGCTTAGAGGTAATTACTGAGATAAAAGGTTTTGCTAATATGAGGGATGATACGAAGTCTATATATATTTACAGGATCATACAAGAGGCCACCAATAATATTATCAAATATGCTAATGCTTCAAAAATTTACATAAGAATGCACGAAATAGATGACTCATTAGATATTAAGATAGAAGATAATGGTGAAGGTTTTGACACCTCTCAACAATACAAGGGTATAGGACTAAGATCGATGACTTCTAGAGTAGAACACCTTCTAGGAGAGATAGAAATTATTTCTGCTATAGGTAAAGGAACAATTATAAATATTCGTCTTCCTAAGTGAAATGCGATCTAGAGATGGGAGCAAGTAACTTTAGACTTGTTTTCCATGATTGTTTATTCTATTTTTGCTGAAGCTTTCAATGATTAAAAAAAAATATACAGCATGACTATAGAAGAAATAAAAAATCATCTCAAAAATTCAAAAGAGATTGCCTTTGAATTACCTAATGGCAAGCTAGTGCCTAATCATTTTCATGTTACAGAGGTGGGAAAGATTACTAAGGAATTTATTGATTGTGGCGGTACGCTCAGAAATGAATTGGTAGCCAATTTTCAACTATGGGAAGCAGATGATTACGATCACCGATTACATCCTGAGAAGTTAGTAGATATCATAGAACTATCTCAGAAATTACTAAACATTGGAGACCTAGAAATAGAGGTAGAGTACCAAAGTGATACCATAGGAAAGTATAGTCTGGACTATGCTGATGGTAATTTCAAGTTGATAGCTAAACAAACAGATTGTCTTGCAAGAGATAAGTGCGCAGTTCCTGAGCCAGCAACTGTGTTCGATCTATCTGGAATGACGGCTAACAGCTGTGCGCCTGGATCAGGATGTTGCTAAGTTAGCTTTTGCCATATGCGATTTCATGCAAAGAATATACGTACATTTATAGGGGCAAAAAACTACGAAATTTCTAGAGCATTTTATCAAGCCTTAGGTTACGAGGAAATAGAATTAAGTGACAATATGTGCCTCTTTAAGGTAAATGATTCTTTGGGATTTTATCTACAAAATTATTATGTCAAAAATTGGGTAGAAAACTCTATGATTTTTCTCGAGGTGGATGATATAGAAGTCTGCGAGCAGGAATTATTGAGCAAGGTTCTACCAGGTACATTCAAAGGTGTCAAAATTTCTAAGATAACATCATTTGATTGGGGTAGGGAAATATTTCTTCATGATCCATCAGGCGTGTTATGGCATTATTGCCAGTTTGGCAATACTATTTCAGAATAAAAATGCTCACTTGTATTATGGAAAATGCATTGCAATTAGCCAATCGATTTAAGGATGTAATATTAGATGGTAAGTGGATTGCTTATACCAATTATAAAGATCAACTCTCTACGATAGATCTGCAAGTTGCTGCCCATAAAATAGGAAACCTAAATACTATAGCAGCGCTTACCTTTCATATCAACTATTATATCGAAGGAATAAATAAAGTTTTCGAAGGAGGTGATTTGCTTATAAGAGATAAGTACAGTTTCGATCTACCGGTTCTACAAACAGAAGATCAGTGGAGAAAAATGATAGATACCTTAGTTACTAATTCAGAAGCTTTTTATAATCATGTCAAAGACTTACCAGCAGAACGATTAGAAGAACCTTTTGTCAAAGAAGCTTATGGTAATTATAGAAGAAATATCGAAGGTGTAATAGAGCACAGCTATTATCATCTAGGACAGCTAGTTATTATCAGAAAATTAGTAGAGGCGGAAAGATCTGCTTAGAAATTGATGATTTAATAATTTAGACTTAACAATGCGGCAAGAAATTTGTATTACTATTATGTTAAATCAGTGATATGAGTGAATTAGAAATACAATCTTCCCGTGCCCAGGCATCTAGAGCAGCTATAAGTAGGTTGTATATCGCTATGCGTCATTTGTTTATACGAGGATCCTATAAGCCGCTAGGTGCATCTGGAGAAGCAATGATTAATGCCCTATTGGAGCTCAATCCAGAGATATATGGATCTATAGCAGACCCAGAGCGATTAGAACTAGATGGCTTACTTTATATTTTTCAGCGATTACCGCAAGGAATAGAAGAATGTAGATATGTAAAATTGATTACCCGAGAAGGATATGAAAAATCCTTTACAGCAACGATAGCGAACAAGAGAAGAAGAGATTGTTACAGAATAGATGAAGAGCAATACTATCTGGAAATGACTAGGGGAAGAAGTGATATATATGATGTACTTACACATCTTACGTTTATGTATATCGAGGCAGAGAAGATTATGAAGAATGCACTAGACTCTAAGAATAGGCCATCTAGAGAGTGGCAGATGCTAGAGAAAATTGTAGGCGATATACAACACGATAAAGAGTACGATAGAGCAGTAGGATTTAGTTATCTCAGTACATTGATAGGTAGGACTTATGAAGATACCGAAGTAGCTTTTTACAAATTTTCCGAGGCTAAGGGGATCAATAATTTATTTAATATAATTTATTGGTTAGGGAAGTATGCCATAGAAGAGCATGTAGAAGGAAATGACAGAGAGATAAGTTTTTCTACAGCACTAAGGGAAAGACTAGGTCACCACATCTATGGAGAATTATGGGCTAGCAAAATAAAAACCTATCTGATAGAAAATAATCTTCTAGACAGACCTATTCATATTATTAGTTCTAATTTGCATAGCGTCATGAATAGCTTTTATGCTAAGGATGCGCTGAAGAAGCAATTAAAAATAGATTCCCTACTCGAAGTAGCTGAAGAATTATCTATAGGAGAAAATAAGGAATTAAGAAACGTTGTCAAAAACTATGCACTCAAGAATGGCATGGCTGAAATTACGGATACACCTGGTGTAAATATCAGTGTACAGATATTCGACTGTGCAAAAATGCATAGTGGCTTTTTTCCCAAAGAACTGAGTGGAGAAGATTTCGAAGAAAAAAATGCAGATAAGGTTTTAGTAGTAATGGATTATGCTTTTGGCGAACAAGCCTACGAATGTATGGATGAGTTACTTAAACCAGCAGAGCATAAAGGGGATAAAATAAGCTTAGATATAAGGTCAATTAATATCATGGGAAAGGCAGGTATCCTCGAAGGAAAGAAAGGAGATATTATGATCCCTAGTGCACATATTTTTGAAGGCACGGCAGACAATTATCCATTTGAGAACAAGATGGACTGTGCTATATTCGATGGCTCAGGTCTTAATGTTTATAAAGGTCCAATGATTACCGTTCTAGGAACTTCCTTGCAGAATAAGGATATACTACGATATTTTTACAAGTCTTCATGGAAATCTGTAGGACTGGAAATGGAAGGTGCACACTACCAGAAAGCTATCCAAGCAGCCTCTAAGATTAGAAGTAGTATAAGTAAAGATGTTGTACTTCGGTATGCGTATTACGCTTCTGATAATCCACTAGAAACTGGTGCAACATTATCTTCAGGAGCTTTAGGTAAATCAGGCGTTAAGCCTACCTATCTCATCACCATAGGAATATTGAATGGTATTTTAGATGGGGACGTCTAGGGTACGTTACAATGTTATTTACATAGTTAAAGGCAACTAGGTGAAAATATGAAAACGAATACTGATATCGAAAAGCAGTCCGGAAGTAATAGAAGGTTTGATCCCATTATTAGGAACAGGGCCTATGCCTGTAATGCCTATCTATATGATAAATGGAATTTCTATATCTATAGTAATAATAGCTTCTTGCTTATTATTTGCTAAACGATACAAAAACACCAAAATAATTGATATTTTAAATAAGACTGGTCAATTGGCCTTAACTTTCTATGTAGTTCATGTGATTTTGGGAATGGGAATAATGGAAGAAATGGGTCCATTAAAATTAGGAGAAAATACTATTAAAATTTTATTCGTGTATGCTTTAGTCTTATTTGTATGTTATTCGCTGAGATTTGGTTTCGATATAAAAAGTCAGGACCTTTAGAATGGATGATGCGAAAAATAACAGATTAAAAGAAATGACCAATTTTTTTGTGCCCCACAATATGAGCTTCAGTTATAATCTCTGTATCTTTACATCATGCATCAAAAAATCATAGCTGATATAAAAGCAGGCAATTATGCACCTATCTATTTTCTTCATGGTGAAGAATCTTTCTTTATTGATGAGATCGTCAAAGTAGCTGAAAAGGAAATATTATCAGAATCTGAAAAAGCTTTTAATCAGATTATCATGTATGGTAAGGATGTTGACTTTAAGCAGGTTGTCGATACGGCTAGGCAGTTTCCTATGATGGCTGAACGAAGATTGGTAATTGTCAAAGAGGCACAGAATCTAAGGACCCTTACACAACTAGAATCTTATATTAAGACTCCATCACCTCAGACCATACTTGTCCTAGCACATAAGCACAAGAAACTCGATGGTAGAACAAGTTTTGCTAAGGCTATTAAGAAGAATGCTGTTGTATGGGAATCCAAAAAGGTCTATGATAATCAGATACCTACATGGATAAAGGAATATGTCAAATCTAGAAAGTATAATATCTCAGCTCAGGCAACGGCTATCCTTGCTGAATATGTAGGAGCAGATCTAGGTAAGCTATCTAATGAGTTAGAAAAACTCATGGTAAAGGAAAAAGCTGATAAGGACATAAGTTATGATGATGTCATAGAGCGTGTAGGGATAAGCAGAGAATACAATGTGTTCGAACTTAGAAAAGCTATGTCGCAGAAAAACTATACCAAGTGCCTTTCTATAGCCAGATACTTCGGTGATAACCCCAAGGCTAATCCGATCCAGATGGTTATACCATCCATCTATGGATTCTTTTCTCAACTCTTTGTTGCTAAGATGAATAGTGGTTTGCCTGATCAGCAATTGGCCAGAGCTATAGGTGTAAATCCATACTTTGTAAAAGAATATAAAGAGGCAGCAAGAATCTATTCCTTGCCCGAAATAAAAAAATCTTTTTCTACTATAAAAAGAGCAGATCTACACGCCAAAGGAATAGGAGCTAGAAGAGCAGCGAGTAAAGATATTTTGCAGGATCTTATTTTTGATTTAGCTTATGCTAAATAAAGGGTTTAATATTCTTTCTAACACCTAGTATTAGGTTTAGATTGAAAATTAGGTATCTCAATTTCAATTGAGATTAAATTTAGATTTCTACCCAAAGGATTTGTTCATTTTTCAATCGGAAAACGAACCAAAATTCTTGTCGCTTTAATTGCTCGTCTCGTGGCCGGCATCCCGCGGTCCCACTAAAGTGACTGGCATAACTTATTTTAGTTCTGTTTTTTGAATGATATATCAGATAAGGATTTTAAGGGACCACAAAATGCTAGGTGGCCTTTTATCTAAAAATTTAATATTAAGTATTAAGCACACTATTATTACTGTGTCCTGTAGCAAGAAAAATTCCTAATAGCGTGCCAATAATAGCTCCTGATACGTCAGCGATATACATCCATATAGGGTAGGGTATCATCGTCAGGCTTGTTACTACAGCTATGATAAAAATTGCACCAGTGATGAGTGCTTGTCTTCGAGCATTATTTTCGGAGATCTTTGCGGCAATATAACTTGCAACTACAGCTCCTAATAGATGAGAAGCAATTATAATGAGCAGTGCGCCAGTGGGTTGTTCGCCGATAGCTTTGACAACAATTAGGGGGTCAGAAAAATCTAGATCTGCAGGAAGGGGAAAAACAGATTCATTTATTTTTTGTAGAAGGTATACGACGGTACTACCAGCAAAAATTCCTGCGATGACCGCAAGTATGTTTTTAAGCATCTCAACTCAATTTATATTTTTTTCCAATTGGTGCCATTGTAATAGATAAATCCTTGAGTATTTATATCGTATACAAACAATCCTTTGACAGGTTGTATAATAGCACCTGCATCTAGAGGTTTCATCCCCAAGGTATACTTAGAAAGTCCTCCTATATCTAGTACTGCATTATTATCTCTATCATTGTGTAATACGGAGATACCCTGATCAGTAGCAATCTGCATATCACCAATATTGTACGTAGCCGAAGATAACAGAGCTTTGAGTTTTTTCCACTGTATCCCATCATAATATTGCAAAGATTTTTTTGTAACATTATAGATAAGCATACCTACTACAGGCGTTTCTATCTGAGATAGTTCCTCTTCTAATAGACTAGGTAACTGCACTAAGCCACTGTTAGGTGCAATACGTAATAGTCCACTAGATACAATATTTTCATTTCCTATGGAGGTGCCAGTAATTGGAGGGATATTTTCTAAGTCTACCTCTATTATAAGATCAGTACCTTTGATCTCTAACCACTGTACTCCATCAGAATATAAGAGGCAATTGTTTTCATCGTAATAAGCTAACAGACCAGCATTTGCATTACCTACATTTTCTAGATCAGTATTATTGAGGATGGGTAATATCAGTCCTTGGTTTTCTGAGAGCAATCCCAATGCCATAGATTGACCACCTTTGACTAATCCATCATCTAGTGGATCTGTGGCAAAATATACCTTAGGTGTACTTTTCGGAAACGCTCCCCTGAGATTTATAAACTGAGCATCCAAATGAATAATAGCACTAGCATCATTATAGCTCACCTGTCCTAGCGTTCCCGATATTACACTAGGATTATTATCGAGCCATGTGCTCCAGATCGGGAGATGTAGATTCTCGGATCTTCTATGGAGGCTGACAAAATTATCAGTTTCTGCAGTATAAGGATTTACGTATTCTTCCTTTGACATAGTAAGATTTTCTAAATCGCTTACTATTGTATTTGTTCCGTAATTATTGATAATATAATATCCCGCCCACAAAGGTGTTTTTGTAAAAATTGAGTTCCGTGGTAAGCCGTCTAATCTAGATATCACGACGTCTCCATTAGGAAATATACCAGTTTCTGGCAACGTAAATTCTACACCTGTGTTAGGAAAAGTATACGTCCCGCCAGCTTGTATATTTATCAGATCACTTACTCCGGAACTAGTCGGAGAGGTAGACATTATCTTTTCAGCGGCTCCACTTATCATGCCATCCTTTTCGCCATAGGCATCTTCTATAAGACCATCAGATCTATTCAGTTTATAGTAGGCCATAATCATATCTGTGCCTACCTCATTTTTTTGGATATGTCTATAAGTTCTTATTTCCTGTTCCGTAAGTGCTCGACTCCACATGCATACTTCATCTATCTCTCCATTGTAGGTTCTGTTAGGCCAGGTCTTATAAGAGCCTAACCTTATGTTTGTAAATTCTACTGATCCCGGAGTGAAAAAATGTTTTTCGCTCTCATCATTTAGATATAAGGTAATGCCATCAGTTTCTACAACCATGGCGACATAAGACCACTCATCAGAAGCTACCTCCAGATTACTATCCCAGTACCATTGACCATTAGGCCAGTGATAGCCTAAAGTGTTATTGCTTTCTCTAAAATTCAAACCACCTGTTTCAGATCCATCATTCATCATGATAGCAGAATATTCGTTTTGAATTCCTTCTGGCTTTATCCAAGCTGTTAAAGTAAACGTAGTCGTTGTCATATCCAGATTAGGAATTATTCCATGACCCTCTTCTCCATCACAGAACAGACTGAAGTTTGTCTCTGGTATATTACAGTCTTCCTTTATATGGATCATGTTCTCTATTACCTGAGTATCTGTACCCGTGTCATCACTTACAGTCAGTTCTACAGTATAGTTACCTGGACAGTCATAGATGACTTTAGGATTCCTTTCCGTTGAAGTCGTAGGAGTCCCGCCAGGAAAACTCCATAGCCAACTTACATTATTATCTGTGACGATAGAATGATCTACAAAGTAGGCAGTATCTTGGCTACAGATCAGGGTGTCGGCTTGCACAGATGCTTGGGCTATGACTAAGTTGTTGGCAGTATGGAAATCTGACTCATATACAGATCTATTTGTGGCATTACGGATTTTACTTTTTCTATAATAGGGCTCTAGTCTTGTAGAGAAAGTAGCGGCGGGTAAATTATTACCATACAACTCCCAGCTAGCCATACTATTATCTTTATAAAAAACAGCTCTTCGGGTACCTATATATATTCCACCATCAGATCCTTTCTGTAAGGCCATTGCACTAGGAGATTCTCCTTCTAGACCTGTAGCGCTGATATTAGACCAGGTAGTTCCTCCATCATTGCTATAGTAGAGGGAGGAGCCATCTACTTCTGGAGTGCCATACTGACTTGTTCTAGCAACCCAGACTTTATTCTCATCTAGTGGGTCTACTTCTATATCGTATGGTATCCATGATCTTGCAGGAACAGCAGGTGTTATTTCAGTCCAGCTTATGCCTGCATCATTCGTTCTGAATATTTTCTTGGTACCCCACCAGTCTGGCCAGGTACACACATAGATGACATCAGGATTACTCCAGCTTATAGAAGATGAAACAACCTTCTCACCGAAGTCATATAGTTCATCATAGGTGATACCATTATCTTTTGTTCTGACCAATCTATTGCCTACACCATTGTACCACCATCCGTAATAGGCAGGATGAAAAAGCATATCTGTAGATTCACCGACGATATAAGATGCATTAGGTTTATTAAGAAAGATTCTTGTATCCGGTTCTTGGGTTCTATCTCCTTTAAGTTTTTTTATATTGTAATCAGAATATACCTGACGGTCTAGTCCTGGATTGACAAATCCTCTGATGCCGTCACCGCCATCTGTGCATATCCAATCATTGACATAAGTACCTTCTTCTCTCAGCATTGTACCATTATGATAAGCGCCTCCGAGCATAACATCTCCAAACCAAAAACCTTGGCCATATCCCCAGAAATCTGTTCCAGAAATTCCTAGGATTTTTCTTGTGTAGTTCGCACCATTATCATCGGAGAAAAAGATCCCACCATCACTCGCTATCCAAATCTCTTCAGTGTGATCAAAATATTTGATATCATGAATATCGGCATGAACATAGTTGGGCTTATAAGAATGACTCCACTTTGCGGGACAGGTAAAAGATACTCCTTGATCTTGTGATACCCATAGATTAGTTCCTGCAAGTAAGACATGATTCTCATTTGTCGGATCTACCTCGAATGCTACATTGTAATTATATTGCCCACCATTATCTGTACCATCGTCACTCCATCCCATCAAGTTCATATTAGTAGTTGAAGGTACGCCAGCTGGCTGGGGTCCACAGCATTGAAAAAACCAACTTTCGCCTCTGTCTCTACTTACGTACATACCATACAATCCACTTCCTCCATTAGCACTTCCAGTTGCATGAGCATATATCTCATCAGGCGCCGCTGCGGAAACGGCAATCTCTGTTCTTCTGTTATGATCTCCTGCACCTAAATCGGGAGCTGGCCACCCATTACTAAATGCGGAAAAACTTAGACCATTATCTATAGATCTATGAAAAACCGTTATATCTCCATCTCTTTCTACGGTATACATATAATTGGGATCGGTAGGGTGTAATTCTAATTCTTGAAATTCTCCACTAACTATAGTAGACCAGTTTGTCCCGCCATCTATACTTCTATATATTCCAGTATTGGATGCTAGGAAAATAATGTCCTGATTATTGGGATGTATAATTATGTCTCTGACATTCATTGCTATATTCTGGAAAACAGCATCGCCGGTTGGTGTCCAATTAGTTCCTCCATCTATTGTCTTATAGACAGAATTCAAAATCTCTGCATAGACTACAAGATCATCCGTGTGATCTATGGCAAGAGCATCGCAAGTGTTGACTAATAGATCAGCTGTTATAAGTTCCCAGTTGTCACCGTGATTGATAGATTTCCATATGCCACTAGTAGCTGTTCCAGCATATAAGGTGTTGTGATTAGAAATAGCTTGTTCTATAGTATATACGTGTGCTGCTCCAGGAGCATAGGATCTTGCTGCTGCTTCATGGTCCCAATCATAGGGTCCAATAGGTATCCAATTGCTAACCTGACTAAGTTTATTCTTTGCTTCTTTTCTTAAGTTATTGTATCTGTCGAGGGATTTTTTGTCCATAGGGTAGACACGGCTATAATTTCTTAACCACCTTTTGAAATATTGAGTATGTTCATTTTTGACAAATTCACGATCCTTGTAATAACTTTCGTATAGTGATTTTATCGTTCCGGGATCAGCATCTTTGGCATACATTAGTTGTACCCATTCAGGCTGTGCAGAAGGTACAGTCGAACTATAATCTGCTTCTATCTGGCCAAAAGAAATTTGACATAACAGACATAAAATGAGAATAAAGGAGCTATTGACTCTCATAAAGGTGTTAAAGGGTTGTCGTAGAACACCAGTAATATAACGCTATTCTACCATATAGAGAGTCATAAAACCCTAAAAGGTCACATTAATCAAGTTAAATGATAAGGAAAAGACTTAATATCCCTCAGCGTGGTCATCTCCACGCCAGTCTGCCACTGCATTTATACTTCCATCAGGTAAAACTAAGATAGCTTCCACTCTCCCTATAGGACCTCTTTGTTCTACTGTATGTCCCATGGCTTCGAGTTTTTGCTTAGCAGCATCGTCTACACATCCCTCTTCTACAAAGACAACATCAGGTAGCCATTGATGATGAAACCTAGGAGCATGAACCGCTTCTTTAAGAGAAAGATTAAATTCCAATACATTTAAGATCACTTGAAAAACTGAGGTGATGATGGTAGAACCACCTGGTGTACCGACGATCATTTTTACCTTGTCATCTTTGTCGACTATGGTAGGCGTCATAGAACTTAGCATTCTTTTACCCGGTTCGATCTTATTGGCTTCACCACCTACTAATCCGTATAAATTAGGTTCACCTGGTTTGACAGAAAAATCATCCATCTCATTGTTAAGGATGAATCCTGCACCAGCTACGACTGCTCTAGAACCGTAAGCACCGTTAAGCGTTGTTGTGACAGAAACGGCATCGCCCATCTCGTCTATGATAGAATAGTGTGTCGTCTCCTCACTAAGTCGATCTGTAAAAACACCTCCTCTGATATCTGTAGAAGGCGTAGCTTTTTCTGGGTTATAATCTAGCATTCGATCTTTGAGATAATCCGTACTCATAATATTGAATAAAGGAACTCTGTAGTAATCTATATCTCCTAGGTGCATAGCTCTATCTGCATAGGCTCTTCTTTCCACCTCTACCATCAGGTGGATAGCATCTGGTGAGTGGAATGCAAATTTGCCCAACCCATAAGGCGTAATCATCTCCGTCATCTGTGACAATAAAATGCCACCACTGGAAGGCAATGGAACGGATATAATTCTATTGCCCTTGTAGTAGGTGAAGGTAGGTTGTCTCCACTTAGCCTTGTAGAATAGTAAATCTTTATGGGTGATCAATCCACCGTTAGCCGCCATGTTTTCGACTATGGAGTCTGATACCCATCCGGAATAAAATCCTAGTCTATTTTTTTCTTGTATGGCACGCAAAGTTTTAGCAAGATTTTTTTGGATTAACTTGTCACCTTTGTTATATTTTTTTGTAAACTGATTTTCGAAGTCGTTCTGTTCCTTGAAGGATTCTACAGCACCATTGATAGATTCCACTTGAGCTTCCGTAATATGGAATCCATTTTCTGCTATGTCTATGGCCGGCTGAACGAGTCTTGCCCAGTCTTTTAGTTTGCTAAACCTATCGTAAGCCTGCACCATACCTGCGACGGTGCCTGGCACACCTACAGCTAGATGACCACGTGTACTTAGATCCTTTATTACCTGACCCGTAGAGTCTTGGTACATAGTTTCTGTCGATCCCTTAGGAGCTACCTCTCGGAAATCCAATGCATAAGCACCGCCACTTTTTTCTCTATATAAGAGAAAACCACCACCACCTAGATTCCCAGCTCTAGGATAACATACGGCTAATGCAAACTGCACAGCGATGGCAGCATCTACAGCATTGCCTCCATCCTTAAGTACTTGCAAACCTATGGCACTAGCAACAGGATGAGCAGTTACTACAGCAGCTTTTTCTACAGTAATATCTTTTTGCTGATCCTGGACATCTACGCCCTGCTTACATGAAAAGATAAATAGCAGGCAAGAGACAAAAAGAAATTTATACATAGAATGAATTTTAGTTTGAAACACTAATAAAAAATAATTATGCGAAGACAAAATAAGCTTTGGATTTAAATTAACCAACTATACTTATGAATACTAGGGAGCAAAGTTAAATGAATACCGCTTTTCTTACTACTATTTTATATATGAAGATTTAGTTTTTTTATTATTAGGGCGTCACCTTTGCCTGCCGAAGCTTCAGCGCAGGCGGGCCCCTTGCTTTACTCGAGGTCAGGTTATTCGATACTTCGCGTTCGCTTTGGTGCTTCGCACTCCCTTTTCGCTGCGCTACAAGGGGTTCCTTCTATCCTTGACGCGAGCGGGATTAAATATCCAGTAAAAAAATATTCTTAACATATCTCTTCATCTATCCCTTTACTCCAAGTCTTTCAATACTCAGAAGTATTTCATAACCAAAATCGTGTATTTCACAACCTATTATTTGAGAATGTTTAGAAGTTAAGTAGAATTGATATTAGTTTTGTATGACATAATTTAAAAACTGATCTGCTAATCGCTTCTAAGAAAAAGTATGTAAAGAATAGCCAAATTGTACATGCGATCAATTATATGGATTATGTATACCCAATTGTACAACTAAGGTTAAGAAGTCGTAATAATAGTTTCGACTTTTTCTTAAAGAGTAATTACTACATTTAAATTGCTCACTTTTATAGATCACACATCCGGTGAAATAATATTCTTAAAATGCCCGTTCATTTTTACCTTTTCTCTGAGTTCTTCCATACGCATTACAGCAGGTAGAAAAGCGAGTAAATGATTTTTTAGAAAGGTCAGTCGATCTGTTTCGTAGGCAAGTTTTAGGAGATCTAATTCTTGTTCTAGAGAGAGCCCCGCTTTGACAGATAATTTATAGGCATTCAACTTGCTAGGATCATCAGAATATTTGTACTCCAGTTTCATAACCTTATATAACTTCTTAAGTAGTTCTGTTACAGATCGTAATAAGTTCAGATCTGTCTCATAGTTGATGGTTTTATATTCTACAACACCACCTGGATAAAGCTTACCATCCATGGTCTTAGAGTAATCCTTCAGTGCAAAGATACGAAGTCCAGTAGTGCTGATATCTATTTTGCCGTCAGGATGTATATGCTCTATTTTTTCTAATTTCATTTCTGTACCATAGGTCATGCCCTTATTTTCAACAAATACAGGAATACCAAAATGCATACCCGTCTCATCACAATCTTTGATTAGTTGTTTGTATCGAGGTTCGAATATGTGCAAATTTAAAGGTTCGCCGGGATAGGCAACCAAACTTAGAGGAAATAAGGCAAGTTTTTCTGTCATGGACTGAATATAAAAAAAGTGTCAGAAATAATATTAGCGAAACCTTAAAAATTAGATAAATGGTTTAGTAATTTTGATAAACAGAACTAATAGTTAATTATGGCGCTTAATCTTCCTGATGTTGAATACCCTAGAATAGTAATCGTAGGCGCTGGATTTGCTGGACTACATCTAGCCAAGAAGTTTATAAGAAAGAAATATCAAGTTGTTCTGCTAGATAGAAATAATTACCATCAGTTTCAACCGCTATTATACCAGGTAGCTATGTCAGGCCTAGAGCCGAGTTCTATAAGTTTTCCAATCAGGAAACTCTTTCAGTCTTGTGATAATGTCCTTATTCGTAAATCTGAGCTTATCTCTGTAAATGAAAAAACCAAACGATTACTAACTGCTGATGGTGAAATCTATTATGACAAGCTTATTCTCTCATTAGGTGCTAGGACTAATTTTTTCGGTAACAAAGAAATAGAACATCACGCTTATACACTTAAGAGTACGTCTGACGCTATAGGTCTTAGAAATAGTATTCTACAAGACTTAGAGATGGCGGTTGTCACAGAAGACTATGAGGAAAGACAAAGTTATATAGATATTGTAATTGTAGGAGGTGGTGCTACAGGTGTGGAACTTGCAGGAGCTATTGCTGAGATGAAAGAATATATTCTGCCTAAGGACTATAAAGAAATCAATTCAAAAGAGGTAGACATCTACCTTATCCAAAGTGGCGATAGATTATTAAAAGGAATGTCTGAAAAAGCAAGTGCTGCAGCGGAGAAATTTCTAATAAATCTAGGTGTAAATGTAATTAAGAATGTAAGAGTAACCTCTGCTGATGGAACATATGTATATACAAACAAAGACACTAAAATAAGATCTAATAAGCTCATATGGGCAGCTGGAATTATATGTAATAAAATAGAGGGCTTGCAAGAGGATTATTATGGATATGCTAATAGAATAAAAGTAGATAGAAAAAACAAGATCATAGGATCCGAAGATATTTATGTATTAGGGGATCAGGCTTACATGGAAACAGAAGATTATCCTAGAGGACATCCTCAGGTGGCTCAGGTAGCTATCCAGCAGGCAAAAAATTTGTCAACAAACTTAATCAAAAATAGAGATAAGGATTTTAAATATAAAGACTTGGGCTCTATGGCAACCATAGGCAGAAATAAGGCTGTTGCGGATTTGCCGTCCTTTAAAACCACAGGTTTCTTTGCTTGGATACTATGGCTTTTTGTCCATCTTTTTGCTCTCATAGGTACGAAGAACAAGATCTTTGTTATGATTAACTGGTTCTGGAATTATATTACCTATGATCAGTCACTCCGGCTTATTATCAAGGCTAAAGAAAAGTAGAAAGGAATTCTAAGTTATTTTTGCTATCTTAGGACTACCCTAAAAGAACCAATAAAAATTTAAGTATATGAAGAATTTTATTTGGATCTTATGCCTTCATGTTTTTAACTTGCCTATGTTGAATGCACAGGAAGAATCGAGTATATCTGATCAAGAAAAAACTGCTTTCGTTGTAGTATATCAAGAATTTAAGACTGAAAAACCTGATGCTAACGCCTTAGCAGAATCCGTATATCGAAAAAATAATATAGAAGCGGATGAAGTGAAAGCTTATCGAAAGAATCCTAAAAAGTCTGATGCAAATCAAAAACTGAGGAGAATCTACTATAGTACACAAAGTTTTTATGATAGGACCTCTGCTACTATTTTAAACAGACTATGTGACAAACATGGAATTACAAAAGAGCGATATGATCTTGTTTTACATAAATACAAGACTGATATTTCTTTCCAATATATATTGAGACCTTATTTCCAAGCTTATTTTAAAAACAATTAGGATGAGAAATAGTCTGAAATATAAAATATCGTTTTTTTTATTTTTTAGCTTATTATTATGTCAAAATGTAATAGGGCAGGAGAGATATAATGCTGAAGTTTTCCCTGAAGTAATAGAAACATCTAATGTATTATTTAGCACTGCTGTTCCAGAAGTACAACCGGGAGGTGGCTTCTATGAATGGCTTACAGGGTACCCCTTAAACGTTGATGAGTTTGATACGGAACCTATAGATCTTTATATGGATATTTTTGAGCCAGCGGGTGACGAATTAGAAAAGAGACCAGTAATTATCATTTGTTTTGGAGGAGGTTTTTTATCTGGTTCTAGAGACCATTGGAGTATGAGAGAGATTGCTATGGATTTTGCTAGAAGAGGTTATGTGGCTGCTACTATAGATTATAGATTGGGCATGAATATTTTTGATGCAGATCTATCTACAAGAGCAGTTTATAGAGGACTGCAAGATGGACGATCTGCTGTAAGATTTTTTAGAGCGGATAGTGATGGAGCAGATAATTACAGGATAGATCCAGATAATATTTTTATTGGTGGTCATAGTTCAGGAGGATTTATCGGTTTGCATAACATCTATCTTGACAAAGAATCAGAACGTCCTATTTCTACCTTTGATTGGGAACAAGAGGGAATTTCTATACCAGATCTAGGGTGCTTAGATTGTGTAGGCGATAATCAAGAATATTCTGGTGATGCTACGGCGGTTTTTAGTTTAGCAGGTGCTGTAGGTTTTACTTCGTTTATAGAGACAGCTGATGACGGGAAGGTCGTTATGTTTCATAGTGAGGATGATGGTACGGTTCCTTATGACGAAGGCGGTCCCTTTAGTACGATTTTAATTTTAGTTATCGGAGATGACTTGCCGGATGTTTATGGCAGCTTATCTATCGCCGAACGATGTGATTCGGTAGGTCTTCCATATAGTTTTTTCTCCTATACTGATAGAGGCCATGACGTGCATGAAGAGACGGGATCGTCCTTGTATTCAGATATTGTTCCTGGTATTAGTGATTGGTTTTTTGATCAGTATTTGATACCTGATTCTCACAACATTTTAGGATCTGAAAATCTATGCGAAAGTAATCTACAACAAGCATATACAATACCAGTTACGGATGCAACGAATTGGGATTGGAGTGTTTCAGGAGGTGTTTTTGATCAGCAGAGTAGCATAGACAATACTGCTATAATAACATGGGATCTTGAAGCGAGCGAACATCTTGTAGAAGTAGTTCCTTATAATTGTATCGATGCTATGGGAGAAACTTCTACACTAGAGATATCCTTGCATGAACCATCTGTCAATACATTTATAGCAGGGATTACCAGTGACTGGACGGATAGTAGTGTATGGAGTAATGGTTATGTGCCACTGCCTTGCGATACAGTCGTATTACCTGCATCAGTATTGCCACTAGAATTAAGATTGGCCCCTATGGTTTCTTCACAGATACGAGCTTTATATATAGAAGACAATAACAATCTTATACTAGATCCTAGCGCTGTGCTAGAGATAAAGCCAGATGAATAAAAGTAGAACTTTTATTACACCGAACTGATTTACATAAACATATATACACAATCATGGATCAGTGTTTTTATAACTATTAATGCCATAGTAATTTTTCGACCCTAATAAGGTGTTGAATAGATTTATTAATCAAAAAGTATAAACAAAGTAAGTCTAATACTCAAAAGTAAGCGGCAACCTTGCTAAAGGTTCATTAGTAGAACTCCACTTGTTCAGCAACTCTAACTTTTCTTTCATTCCAGCAGATAATAAATCATGGGTAGGTGGAATTAACTTAGAATAAACACCGCTGGGAATAGACCGCAGTAAACTTTCGTAAAAATCTTCTTCTATTTCAGGATATTCTACTACTTGGTAGTTTTCTATCCCAACTCTTTCTGCAGCGATAGCGATTGCATCATTTAGATTTCCTATGCCATCTATCAAACCATTTTCTTTGGCCTGTGTGCCACTCCATATTCTACCTTGAGCAATTTTGTGAACCTCCTCTTTTGACATATTCCTTCCATCAGAAACTCTAGTAAGAAAATTATCATAAATCTCATCTGTACTATTCTGAAAGACTTCCTTTTCTGAATTACTTAGATCAAAAAAAGGTGATCCCACGATAGCATGACTTGCAGTTTTTACAGTATCGAAGTGGATACCGATTTTCTCAACTACTAATTTTTTGACATTAGGAAACATAGAATAAACACCTATAGAACCTGTCAAAGTATTTTTCTGTGCGATGATAGAATCTGCACCACAAGAAATATAGTATCCTCCAGATGCGGCATAATCTCCATAAGACGCCATAACAAACTTATCCTGGGCCTTGAGCTCTTCGATGCGGTGCCAGATAATATCAGAGGTGAGACTGCTGCCGCCGGGCGAATTGACTCTAAGGACAACAGCTTTTATATTGTCATCTTCAAGTATCTGATCGCATATTTTTTCGTATCTATTTTCTGAGATTGCCCCCTTAGCCTGATCCTCAAAAATTATTTCTCCCTCAGCATAGATGAGTGCTATTTTATTATCCGATTCGTAATCATCTACATCAAAGGATGCTTCGTATTGTTCTAGACTTATAAACGGAATATCTTTTCTGTCATCAAATCCCAATTTGTCTTTAACAAAATCTAAAAATTCAGATTTGTATAATAAGTTATCTGCTAAGCCATAGGTGACAGCATCTTCTCCATTTTGTATTTTTAGCTCGTCCATCAGAGTGTACAATTGGTCTGTATCTATATTCCTTGAATCTGATATTTCTTGTAAATAGGAATCAGAAATACTATGAAGATATGATCTCGTTTGTAATTTGTTTTGCTCACTCATATCCATCCTCCGATAGGGCTCTGTAGCACTCTTAAAATCTCCTGCATAGAAGACATTCATCTCAACACCTACCTTATCCATTACTTCCTTGAAGTGAGGAATAGCTACTGAAAATCCTTTAAACTCTATAGCGCCGTTAGGATTAAGAAAAATAGAGTCCGCTGTAGAACTGAGGAAATATCCTAACTGAGAATAATACTCATCATAGGCGTATACAAATTTCCCTTCAGTTCTAAATTCCTTCAGAGAATTCCTTACACTCAATGCAGTAGCAGGAGGTATGTCTGAACTTCCACCGTTGATAACAATACCAGCTATGTTTTTATCTGTTGATGCTTTACGAATTAGCTTTTTTATAGCTCTAAGGCCTAGAGCTCTATCTTGCTGACTAAATATAGAAGATGATCCAGAGATATTATCCGTCATTTCTGGAATAGGACCTTTAAATTCTATTTTTATAATAGATTTGTTTTCTACATCAAACTTAGATGATGAACTCCATATGCCAATAAAAGTAAGTATTAAAACCAAAAGGAGTAGTGCACCTAATGTCCCCAAGCAGGACGCTGTAAATATTTTAAAGAAATTTCTCATAATCACTTAGCTATTCATTCGCTAAAAATACGGTAATTATAGAGATTTCCCTCCTATGTTGTCTATAGAAAACTCAAGTTAATAGATCTGTGTATAATTTTACCGGCTTTGTGATTATTGCGACAATATCAGCGGTATTGCTAAGGTATTCATTGTATCTTTGTTTGGAATTATAATTTTAGGTACTACAATTGGGCTTTTACACGTATTATAAGCAGCATAATTGAGATATTTACAGTCTAATAGTACAAAGAACATCTAATAAACTAATGGATAAATTCTTCAAAAAAGTATGGAGTTTGTGTTTGTTTTGCTGGGCCTTCAGTAATGTTACTGCACAGATTCTTGTTTATCCAGCTGACGTAGCACCTTACTCACCTAACAATATTATTTCTAATGTATTCTTAGGTGATGGCGTTCAAATTCTTAATGTAGAATATGGAGGAGATAGAGGATCGGTAGGTGTTTTTGATAATGCTGAACAATACATTGGGTTAGAAAGGGGCATTGTTATGTCCACTGGTTTTGTAGATAGCGTGGGTATAGTCAATAATGATGAGGCGACAACAGGAACTATTCCTAATGATATATCGGATAATGATTTGCAAAATATAGCAGGCACCGTTCCGGTAACAGACGTTAGTAAGTACGAGATTACCTTCATACCTTTTTCCGACACTTTGGAGTTTAGATATGTTTTCGCTTCAGACGAATATCCAGAATTTGTTTGCGCAGATTTCAATGATCTTTTTGGTTTTTTCATAACTGGACCTAATCCAGAAGGAGGAAACTATAATGCAGAGAATATTGCATTGATACCAGATCCGGCAGATCCGTCTGGAAGTACTTTTCTTGATCTACCAGTAACTATAAATAATGTCAATACAGGAATCCAAGGTGAAAGCAATACAACAGATCCTATAAACTGTGCACCCCCTTTTGGTACACTAGACTATGCGCAATATTATAATACTGTACCACAGAATGAGTATCCTACCTTCGATGGGTATCTTAATGTTTTTTCAGCTAGAGCAGTGGTCACTCCTTGTGAAACTTATACAATAAAAATAGCGATAGGTGATGCTGGAGATGATGCAATAGATTCTGGCGTTTTCCTAGAAGCTAAAAGTTTTGGAACGGGAACTATAAGTGTAAATTTTAATGCAGCAAGTCTTGATGGAAGTTTAGCGGAAGGCTGTTCCACAGGAGAACTCAGATTCTCTATTCCTAATGCTCAGGATATTGATGTTGATCTAGACTTCAATCTCATAGATACACCTATTTTTCCTGACATGGCTGAGGAAGGGGTAGATTATGTTACTTGGCCTGACCAAATTACTATTCCTGCTGGACAAACTTCAGTTTCTATAGAAGTGGATGTAATTGCTGATAATATAGAAGAAGGTGACGAGTTTATTTACTTAGATGTGTTTAAGAATATTTGTTTTAGAGATACTATAGCTATTCCCATAAGGGATAATCTGCTTCAGCTTATTCAGTTACCTGAGGATACAATTATATGTGAGGGCGATAATCTTAATATTGCCGCCTTATTACCGCTAAATTTTGAAATTCCTTCTACTCCTTTTTTTAGGAATAACACCATAATCGATATAGAGGAAAAAGAGATAGAATATAAGTCCACTATTAATGTCAATGGGGTAGTGCCAGATAGGATGAATATTAACGCTTTCAAATCTATATGTATAGATACATTCATTGGTAGGAATTTAGATGATTATGATTTTTACCTTGTAGCTCCTAATGGTAGAATTCTAGAATTATCTACAGATAATGGTTTTAAAAATCTGAACGCCATAGATCTGGATACAATGTTGAATACCTGTTTTACAGTTGATGCAACGGAAAAAATAAATAATGGAGATGTTGTAAACGGTCCTATATTTATATCTATTCCCACATACACAGGAGATTTTTCACCAGAGGGTAGATGGCAAAATATTTTTAATAGTGGCACGCCTAATGGAAATTGGGATCTTGTAGTTGTAGCGGATGAAGAAATACTTGATACAGATATTCCACTTGGTTTCAGTCAACTTCGGGGATGGTCCTTAGAATTCCAACCTTCGTATACTGTAAGTTTTGAATGGTATGAAAATGGTTCATTGATAGACTGTCCTGATTGCCAAAGCATAGATGTAGAACCTACAGAACAGACAACATATAGCCTAGAGCTTAACGATAGTTATGGTTGTAATCTAGGCGATGAAATAATTGTAAGCATCGCGCCTCCAATTGCAGCACCGTCTAATTTACAATGTGAGCCTGGTTTCAATAATATTTTGTTTTCTTGGATAGCTTCTCCAGATGCGACCTCTTATGAAGTCCAGATAGATAATAGTGGTGTATGGATAGATATAGGTAATCTTACAATGTACGATGTTACTATGTTGGACTTTCTTCAGGATGTCAATTTTGCTGTTCGTGCTATTCAAGGTAACTGTAGTTCAGAGTTTTTACAATTAGAATGTAAAAGTTTAAGTTGCCCAGGGCCCATTGCACAAAGTTTAGACGTAGATGGTACTTCTTGTTACGAAGCGGAGGATGGTCGTATTGCGATTACAGGATCAGGAGGATCAGGAGGACCGTATATGTACGAATTGGATGGAGAGATAAATAGCACAGGAGTTTTTGAAAATTTAGTTGGTGGTGATTACACTGTAATTATTACAGATAATGTAGGATGTCCTGCCCCCATTGACATAGAAATAGTAAGGCCTGATCTTATAGGTCTGCTGATACAAAAAACGGATATCAGTTGTTACAATCTGAATGATGGAAGCATAGAATTATCAGCTAGTGGGGATTTTCCGCCTTTAGAATTTGCATGGAATATAGGCGGTAATGAATCTGTAAAAACAGATCTTGCTGAAGGCTGGTATGTTGTGAGTACAACAGATGCTAATGACTGTGAGCGAGTAGATAGTATCTTTATTAATAATCAAGATGAATTTATACTTACAGAAATTACAAAGGAAGATGCGGAGTGCTTTGATACGGAGACGGGGTCTGCAACTGTAATCTTTACCGGAGGACTAGCACCTTATGAAATAATGTGGAGTGATATGCAATCAACAGAGACCGCCATAAATCTTGCTGCTGGTATGTACACCGTTACGATTACAGATGACAATGATTGTGAGCTAGAAGGTTCGATAGTAATAGACGAGCCTAATGAATTACAAATTACGACCTCAGGCAATATGCTAGACTGTTATTTTGATACCGATGGAGTAGCGAAGGTTTCTGGGTCTGGAGGTACAAGTCCGTATACTTATGAGTGGGAAGATGAGACAACAGAAGATTGTCTTACTGGCGTGACTGCGGGCGATTATAGTGTAACATTGACAGACAATAAGGGATGTATGATTGCAGCTATTGCAAGTGTTACAGCACCTGATTCCATACCGATCGTATTTGTAAAAGAAGACCTTACCTGTTTTGAAAGCAATGACGGTAAAATAGAAATTATACTAGATCCTGCTTTTGGAAATCAAATAGTCACTTGGGATGATGGACCTACTGGAACGGTAAGAGAAAACTTAGAAAGAGGAACCTATTGTATGACGGTTACTGATGAAAATGACTGTACAAATACAAGATGCATTCTTGTCAATCAACCATCGGAAATAAGTACAAATTCTGTTATCACTAAAACTTCATGCCAGGGTAGGCTAGATGGTGCTATTGCTCTTACTGTAAATGGTGGTAATGGAAATTATATGTATAGTTGGTCTGGTCCAAATTTTACTAGTGATGAACAGGATATTGTAGATATAGGAGAAGGGACTTATGAGCTGATTATTACAGACGAGAAAGACTGTGAGGCGGCCTTCAGTTTTCAGGTGGGATCACAGCCTGGTATG
Organism: uncultured Saprospiraceae bacterium; assembly: GCA_964475415.1. Taxonomy (GTDB): domain Bacteria; phylum Bacteroidota; class Bacteroidia; order Chitinophagales; family Saprospiraceae; genus CALCMJ01. Next base: position 29,424 of record CAYYWZ010000031.1, read on the forward strand.
CAGATAGATGTTAGTATCACTGATGTAATATGTGCTGCGGATACTACTGGATCCATAGCTATTTCAGTTATAGGAGGAACAGAACCTTATAGTTACGACTGGCAAGGTCCAGATGGCTATAGCTCTGTTATGCAGAATATAGATAATCTTGCGGCAGGTCCTTACGAACTTGTAGTTACGGATGATAGATCTTGTGAATTAGATTCCATTATTACGGTAGAAGAAAATGACTTTATCAGCTTAGAGATTACTGGCTTGACAGCTCTAGAATGTAAAGGTATTCCGACTGGAAATGCACGTGTCGAGGCAACAGGTGGTGTAGGACCTTACACCTATCTATGGTCTGATGGTACGATGGAACAGAGCACTGTAACACTGCTAGGAGGATCGCAATCTGTTACAATAACAGATAGCCAAAATTGTACATCAGAGATATCCTTTTCAGTAGAAGAGCCAGAGACGGCTGTGACAGCAACAGCTGTAGGAGATATTCCTTCTTGTGCAGGTAGCAAAGATGGAACTATAAGTGTAGAGGCTATGGGAGGATTTCCACCTTACTTATATTCAATTGATGGTATAGACTTTACAACTGATCCACTCTTACTAGGTGTAGCTTCTGGAAATTATAATGTAGAGGTCAGGGATCTTAAAGGGTGTAGTTTTATAGTCGAGAATGTTTTTGTTCCAGAGGTTGATGAGTTTAGAGTTAATCTAGGAGATGACCTGCTTGTAGAATACGGGGGAGCTGTTCAGCTAAATCCTTTTGTGGGCGGTAATACTTTTGATCTGATGTACGAATGGACTGTTATGGATGAAGATCAGATAGATTGTCTTGACTGTCCTATGGTTACCATAAGTAATATTACTGAACAAATTATAATTAAAGTAGAAGTGTCTAATGGCCTAGGATGTTTTGCAGAAGATGTTGTAACCATAAGACCAGAAAGAAATATAGTGATCAAGGTTCCTACAGGATTTTCTCCTAATGGTGACGGGCAGAACGATATCTTGAGTGTGTTCGGAAGCGAAGAAATGCAAATTAATTCCTTCATCGTTTTTTCTAGATGGGGAGATAAGGTTTACGAAACTAGAGCAATTGAGATCAATGATAATACGCAGGGTTGGGACGGTAGAGTGGATAATAAATTATTGCAACCAGGCGTATATGCATGGATAGTCGAAGCGCAATATCTGGATGGAACAGTTACTATTTTTAAGGGAATGACAAATTTGATTAGATAAATGAGAAAAATCTATCTATTCATATTGTTTATCAGTTGCGCTTATGTATTGCAAGCGCAGGATCCACACTTCTCGCAATTTACATCTAGTGGAATGAATCTTAATCCATCGCTAACAGGTGTAATGGAGGGTCAATATCGAGTTCAACTTGCTTACAGGGATCAGTGGTCTAGTCTGGGACCTTCTTATAAAACAATGGCGGCGGGTGTGGATTTTAGATACCATATCGTAAGTGATGATTTTGCAAGTTTTGGTATTAAGTTACTTAGAGATCAAGCAGGTGCAGGAGCTTACAGTCAGACCTATGGGCATCTAAGTGGCGGCTATATGAAAAAACTATTTGGTGGTAGAAACACTGCAAAGCAATTTATAGCTGGAGGTGTGCAAGCTGGAGTAGGTCAGCATGGTGTTAACTGGGACCAGCTTTGGTTTGGAAATCAATATGATGCGAGTATACTATCAGAAAATTTAGAATTAGATAATGGAGAACCAGATATTCTTATAGGCTCTGGAACGAGCGAAATATTTGTGGACCTAGGAGCAGGCTTGAGTTATATAGCAATTTTTGATGACCGCAAAAATGTCTATGCGGGTGTAGCTATGCACCATATCAACGAACCCGTAATTTCTCTATTTAATGATTCTAGTGTAAAACTGGCTAGCCGCCTATCTATACATGGAGGGGGGGAGTGGCTGTTGAATGAGAGTCTAAGTTTACAACCTGCCTTCCAGGTACAACTGCAGCAATCGCATAAGCTGTATCAGCTGGGAAGTAGAGTAAGGTATAATAGTTTTGATAACAGAGAGATAGGTCTCAGGGTGGGCGCTTGGTTGCGTATGGTAAGTGATATCAATACTAGTTTATCTGCAGAAGCAATTATAGCAAGTGCTATGTTAGAGTATTCTGATTATCAGTTTGGTTTTAGTTATGATATAACCCTTTCCGATCTCAATATTGCTAATAATCGACAAGGAGCCTTTGAGTTTACGCTCTCTTATCTATTTCCTATTACCCAACGAATCTATAAAATAGAAAGTCCAAGATTATAGATTATCCTTTTCGTTTTTTGTTTTTCACGTCCGTTTTCTACTTTATAATTTCTATCTTTAATTATGTCATTTAACCTCATGTCCGCATTCGGAGATTCTATTACTTTTATTTCTATAGTAGGTCTCCTTGTTGTTGTAGCGAGCTTTGTGCTTAAGAAGTTACATCAGCCTAATCTTGTTGCCTATATTCTTATTGGTGTTCTAATTGGAAGTCATGGTTTAGACCTTATAGAAAATGAAGAATCCATTGTGTTTATAGGAGAGCTTGGTATCATATTACTTTTCTTTTTTATCGGAATGGAAATAGATCTCAGTTCATTTGTCAAAGAATGGAGACTTGCCTTCTTTGGTACCTTAGGTCAGATAATCCTGAGTATTGCCAGTGTTTATGCTATAGGAGCTGTCTATGGCTGGCCTATAGCTAGGGTAGTGGTGTTAGGCTTTGTAATTGCTCTTTCGAGTTCGGCCGTAATTTTTAAATTATTAGAAGAGAAATCTCTAATGAAAAAACGTGTAGGTAAAAATGTAATAAGCATACTATTAGCGCAGGATATTGCTCTAGCACCTATATTGATTATTATTTCTATAGTAGGAGGAGAAAACACTTCTACCCATGCTATCTTGATGAAGATTATTGGAGGGATAATTATCATTGGAATAATCGTATATGTTTATGTCAAAAAGGAAATCAAGTGGCTGCCTTTTAAAAAAGAGATTTTGAAGGATCATGAGTTGCAGGTTTTCTTGGCTTTGTTTTTCTGTTTTGCAGGAGCCTTGCTAGCGAGTACCTTTGGTATTTCTGAGGCCCTAGGTGCTTTTGTCGGTGGATTAGTTATGCATGCTGGTAAAGCTACGATGTGGATACATGATGCTATCCATTCTTTTAGAATACTTTTTGTTGCTATCTTCTTCATAAGTATCGGTGCGCAGATTGATACTAATTTTATTCTAGAGAATTGGAGGGAGTTAGTAACAGTGCTCTTTGCTGTATATCTTACCAATCATCTTATCAATACTGTGATACTGAAGATCTATAAAAATACCTGGAAAGATGCATTGTTAGGAGGTGCATTGCTAGCGCAGATTGGGGAACTTAGTTTTTTGATTTGTCTAACAGCATTTAACTTAAAAATTCTTACCTCTTATGCTTATGACTTTACCATCTCTCTCATTTCGATGACGATATGTATAAGTCCCATCTGGATAATTCTAACAGAAAAAGTAATATGTAGAATCTCTTTCTTTAAGGAGCCTGATTCTTTAGCACCAGCAACTAAGGTGTGAGCTTAATTACCTCTGTTTAAAACTAAAGGTCTCTACTGCTTTAGATCCATCAGGAATTTCATTCATTACTTGATAATAAATGGTATTATCCTTGTGTTTGATATATTCAAAAACAGTAGGGATAAGATCATGGATTTTTTTATTTTCTATTCTTAAAGCCGTCGTATCTGCAATACTTATGCTTGAGACATATGAAATATTAGAAAAGATTCCATCTTCAGTAACGATAGGGCTGAAGTTAAGAATTTTAGGTTTTGAACTTAACGCTTGTATTTCTATCGGGAATATAAATTTATCTTTTCTTTCTTTAAGGATCCTACCTAGTAGTTCCTGCATTTTGTCAGCATAATCATAATAGAATAACTTACCACTGGGTTTGTACAGTTTGGTAGCTAGAAAGATCTCATTATAAGCATTTACGATCTTGCCTTCTTTATAATTTGTTGCAGAGGAGTTATAGAGATCATCAGCTGTTAATTTATGAGCAGCATATTTTTTTACCTTCAATAGATCTACTTTCCAGCCACTATCATATTTAGAATAAATTGTAGTCACCATCATTTGATAGGGTACGGAATTTAGTACCCTAAGGCTGATATATGATTCTTTATTAGAAGGGGAGTACTTAAGGTGGTAATTACGTTTTGGGATATTTGATTTGATGGCTGAAGTGAGTTTGTTTTTAGGACTTATGATATGGAATCTGTCTAGCACATTGGTTGGATAGTCTTTTATTAGATCACTTGTTTTAAAGAGAAAATCATTTATATCACCTTGGTAAGAATTTATGAACTCACTAGAGAGCATGGCCTTACATTGACCTACTTGTTTATCAGATAGATAATTAAGGAGCTTGTTTTCTAGACTATCTAGAATTTCCATAGATGCTTGATCTATGTTATCATTAGCAGCATATTCTGTAGTGTCAGAAGCACATGATATGAGAAAGAAGACAAATAAAATGAAAATTGGTTTTTCCATTGCAATCGATTGAAAGTGGTTTCTACATATGCAAGCTGTAGCGATGCACACCAGGTAGGAATTTTTTCTGAATAAGTTTTTTTATTTCTTGATATTGATTAGGATTTCGAACAAAATCTATTTCGTTCAGATCTATTATCAAGATAGGGATGGAAAGGATATGTCTGAAATATTCAAAATAAGATTCCTGAATACTTTGTAAATATTCTGATGATATATTGCTTTCATAAGGTCTACCTCTTTTCGCAATATTTTTCTGCAGGATATCTACACTTCTATGAAAGTATACGATAATATCTGGCTGCGGAAAATCATTGTTAAGAACCGTAAATAATTTCTGAAATCTTCTGAACTCACGTTCTTCTAGATTTTTTCTAGCAAATAGAGAAGTCTTCATAAAGCAGAAATCAGCCAATAGAAAATCATGGAACATATCTTGAGCCATTAAGTTTTTCTCAAGTTGCTTATGTCTTTCCGTCATAAAGAATAGCTCGACCGTAAATCCATATTTTTTTGGATCCTTATAGAAAAAAGGAAGAAAAGGATTCTCTTCGAATTCTTCTAACATTAGTCTACAGTTGTATTCCTCTTTTACCTTTTTACAAAAAGATGTTTTGCCAGAACCTATGTTTCCTTCTATGCAGATATATCGATATGGAAATTTATCCTCACTCATTATCTATAAGATACACTTCTCCTTGATCTGTGGATTTGAGATATAGGTCGATGGTCGTCTCTTTCGTTTCCGGATGTTCCGCAAAAGGTGCTATCTCCATCAAGGGTATAAGAACAAAATTTCTTTTTGCAAGGTGCGGATGAGGTAGTGTTAAGTCTTTATGATTCATTATAATATTGTCATAATACAGTATATCTATATCTATGGTTCTGGGTCCCCATTTTTCTATACGCTCCCGTTTGAGATCAGTTTCTATCTGCTGCGTTTTTTCAAGAACATCCAGCGGTTTTAAATCAGTATTTACCTCCACAGCTAGATTATAAAAATCTTCTTGATCTTCCTTGCCCCAAGCTTCTGTAAGGTATATAGATGACTTCATAACAATCTTACCTACTAAGATCGCTATCTGATCTAAAGCATTGAGGATGTTAGACTTTCTATCTCCCATATTGGAACCAAGATGAAGCATTGCTGAAGCCACTAAACTGTATTTCTGCAATAATAGGAATACTTGAGGAATATATGAGGATAATACATATATAAAAAAAACCTGAATATAACATTCAGGTTTTTATTTTTAGATTTTAGATAGATATATAGCTCTAAGCGCGTTTTATAGCGTCTAGATATTTTGCAAGTTCTTTTTTGACATAAGGGAAGAGGAAGAACAATCCTATCATGTTTGGAAATACAAGCCCTAAGATCATGGCATCTGAGAATCCCCAAACAGACTTCATATTAGCAGCAGCTCCGATAACTACAAATAGTAAGAAGGTAAACTTGTATACTAGATCTGATATCTTGCTTTTTCCGAATAGATACATCCATGACTGTAGTCCATAATAAGACCAAGATATCATGGTAGATACAGCAAATAGAACGACACAGAGTGTTAAGAATATATTAGAATAAGGTATAAATGAGGCAAAAGCTGCTGTTGTAAGTCCTGCTCCTTTTACTTCTATGCCATCGATAAGTACACCACCATTTCCTGCATCTCCATATTCGAACACTCCACCAGAGTTAAACATTATGATAACTAAGGCAGTCATCGTACAGATAACAACTGTATCGATAAAAGGCTCTAGTAAAGCAACAAGTCCTTCTGATGCTGGAAATTTAGTTCTTACTGCTGAGTGAGCAATAGAAGCTGATCCAGCACCAGCTTCATTGGAGAAGGCTGCTCTTCTAAATCCTAGGAGTAATACACCAAACATTCCGCCCAACCCTGCTTGTGGTGAAAATGCCTGAGAAAATATTAATCCAAATGCATCATCTATATAGCTGAAATTACTAAAGATAATATATAAACATGCTAGCATGTATATCCCTGCCATGAAAGGCACTATCTTTTCTGTTACGGATGCTATTCTCTTTATTCCACCGATGATAATAATTCCTATTATTACGGCTAGTATAACACCTATAATGGTACCAGCATATGAAGATTGTATATCGAATAAGGCTGCTATTTCTTGAGCTGCTTGATTGGATTGCGCTGCATTTCCTCCCGCAAAAGAAGCAAAAACACAAAGCACAGCAAAGATACCAGCTAAAACCTTACCTGTAGTTACAAATCCTCTTTCCTTAAGACCTTTTGACAAGTAATACATAGGTCCTCCATAGACAGTTCCATCTGGTCCTACATCTCTATATTTTACACCTAGTGTACATTCTACAAACTTCGAAGACATACCTAGAAGTCCGCAAATGATCATCCAGAAAGTTGCACCTGGCCCACCTATAGCTATAGCTAGTGCCACACCTGCTATATTACCATTACCCACTGTACCCGAGACAGCAGTTGCAAGCGCTTGGAAGTGACTGACTTCTCCATCCTTGCTTTCATCTCTTATGGTATCTGGAATATCTCCATCTATAGAAAGTTCGGTTTTTACTTCTGAACTCTTTTCTATATCATCATACTTTCCTCTTACAACACGCAAGGAGGTCGTAAAATGTCTGATATTTACAAAACCAAAGGCTATTGTAAAAAATAAAGCTCCTACAACTAGTAGTATTAAAACAATAGGGATACCAGCTACCTGTACAAAGACAATTTCCTGACATAGGTTTGAGAATGGTGCAAAAGCAGCATCTATCTTTTCGTCCAAACCCATTTCTTCACTGTTTTGTGAAAAACCAAGGATAGGAAGAAACATGACGGATAGAAATAAGAATAGTATTTTGTTGATGGTTTTGTTTATCATATCTACTTATGGTTAAGTTAAATCGACCCTTAAGGTAAATTACTATTTGGCAATAACAAAACGATTTTTGGATAAATCTAATATGGAGGGCCTGATAGACTTAATATTATAGGTTTATAGATAACTTATAAGACATAGGCACGGGCCTATGCCTAACAAGGATAAAAATAGTGTCACGCTGAGCGTAGGCTGCGCCTATGATTGCCAAAATTTGTGCTGACACTATAATAGATTTAGTTCCTAATGAAAAAAAGGACATAAGCACAGCCTATGCCTAGCGTGTAATAATGTGTCACGTTAAGCGTAGGCTGCGCCTACGATTTTCAAAAGAGTATTATCCGTTTTATAAAAAAAACTTATTTTGAAATCATTAGCAAAATGAATCATTATGACAACTGGTTACAGGATAGATCATCAAGATCAAATGTATTTCCTTACTTTTCGTGTGGTAAAATGGGTAGATGTATTTACAAGAGAAATCTATGCTCAAGTTATCATCGATAGCCTTAGATATTGTAGGGAAAACAAAGGTATGAGAATATATGCCTTTGTAATTATGAGTAATCATTTACATGTTATTCTTAGTGCAGATAATAATAATCTTTCGGATATATTACGAGATTTTAAAAGACATTCAGCTACCACTATATTAAAACTAATTCAATCTGAGCCAGAAAGTAGAAAAGACTGGATGTTGTCTATTTTTCAAAAGGAAGCGAATAAGCATAAAAGAAATATTAAATATCAATTTTGGCATCATTATAATCATGCAATAGAATTAGAAAGCTCTAAGTTTACCCTGCAAAAACTTGCTTATATACATTTAAATCCTGTTAGAGCAGGATATGTACTAGATCCAACACATTGGAAATATTCTAGTCAAAGAAATTATGATAGAGATCATACACTTATAGACATCGATTTACTTGATTTCTGATCAATCTTTTTGCGTTAAGCGTAGGCTGCGCCTTTCTATAATATTTGAAGGGTATAATATTTTAGTTATGATTTCTAAAATAAAAAGGATCACCTTTGTTTTTCTTTGGTTTAGGTTTCTGTAAAGACTTAGAAGACATAGGCACAGCCTATGCCTAGCAGGATGATTCGAGTCTTGTTAATCGTAGGCTGCGCCTATGATTTTATAATCTCTACGAAAAATAAATACAATGTGCCCCATTGAAGAGGTAGCTGCCGAACCCTTTTAGCATTTTTATGTTATACTTTTATTATAAGAAAAATCATATTATAAGATGTATAAATCGCTAAGGGCTTGTGCTGAAGATCTAGAGAAAAATGGAATGCTGGTAAGGATACCTTTTGAAGTGGATCCTTATCTAGAGGCTGCGGAAATACACAGAAGATATTATGATGCTAAAGGACCTGCTATCCTTTTCGAAAAAGTCAAAGGCAGTCCTTTTCAAGCTATTTCTAATATCTATGGCACAAACGAACGTACAGAATTTATATTTAGAAAAACAATTCCTTCTGTAAAGAAAGTCATAGAACTGAAGGTAGATCCAATGCGAGCCTTGAAGCGACCCTTTCATTATTTTTCTTCTGCTTTTACGGCGCTAAAAGCTTTACCGCAAAAATCTATTTTCCAAAAACCAGCACAGTATGGTACCACTCAGATAGACCAATTACCACAGATAGTTTCTTGGCCTATGGATGGAGGCCCCTTTGTTTTGTTGCCGCAGGTAATTTCTTTTCCTCCTGGTACAAAAAAGGCGATGAAGTCTAATATAGGAATGTACAGGATACAGTTGGGCGGCAACGATTATATACAGAACAAAGAAATAGGGATGCATTATCAGTTACATAGAGGAATAGGCAATCATCATACCGCATACAATGCGAGTGATGAACCATTCCGCGTTTCGATAGCTATCGGTGGTCCACCCTCATTTGCTTTTTCAGCGATTATGCCTTTGCCAGAACAGATTAGTGAGATGACCTTTGCTGGAATGCTGGGCGGAAGAAGATACCGATATGCTTTTGATGGTAATGGACATATTGTCCCTTCGGATGCAGATTTTGTTATCACAGGTACTATTGTGAAAAACAAGAAAAAACCAGAAGGTCCATTCGGAGATCATTTGGGATATTATAGTCTACAGCATGATTTTCCTTATCTAGAAGTAGATAATGTGTATCATAGAAAAGATCCACTATGGCACTTTACGGTTGTGGGTAGACCGCCGCAGGAAGATTCAGGCTTCGGTTACCTGATTCACAAGTTAGTAGAAGAATTAGCGCCTCAAGAATTCCCTGGACTCAAAGAGCTAAATGCAGTAGATGCTGCTGGAGTACATCCACTTTTGATAGCTATCGGTTATGAGCGATACATGCCATTTAGGAAGCAGCAACCGGAAGAAATTTTGACCATAGCCAATAGGATTTTAGGAAGTGGTCAGACCTCTTTAGCGAAGTTCCTTTTTATAGCTGCAGGTAACGATCATCCAGATCTTAATACACATGACATAGCTTCTTATTTCGATCATTTCTTGAGGAGGGTAGACTGGACTAGAGACCTACATTTTCAGACCAAGACGACAATAGACACTTTGGATTATTCTGGTGATGGATGGAACACAGGTTCTAAGGTTGTGATTGCTTGTAATGGTCCAGAGTTGCGAGAGTTAGGAAATGAACTACCTACAAATCTAAACTTGCCATCGAGCGTAGCTGACATATCTCTTGCCCTGCCCGGTGTCCTAGCAATCACCCTAAGTCCTTTTACAGATGCTAGAAAGGCGAAGGAAGAAATGGATGAATTATCAGCTTATTGTAAAGATCAGAATTTAGATAATTATCCCTTGATCATCGTTTGCGATGATGCATCCTTTACGGCAGCAGAATTGAATAATTTTCTTTGGGTGAGTTTCACTAGAGCTAATCCAAGTCACGATATATATGGAGTTGGAAGTGAGACCGTAAACAAGCATTGGGGATGCACAGGCTCGCTTATAATTGATGCTAGAATAAAGCCTCATCATGCACCTGAGCTAGTCAGAGACAAGAAGGTAGCAGAGAAGGTGGATAAATATTTTAGCAAGGGAGGTGCCTTGTATAAATATAAGCCGCATTACATGGTTTAAAGAACTTAATCCCTTGTTCTAATCTCGTCAATTTAGATGTTGAGATTTTAATAAACAGCTGTGATCATCTAATAAATTCAAAAGTCAAGTACAAGTTATAATAATGGGGATTTAAAATCCAAAATCACATAATTGGTTGGGATAATTTTCTTTACATAAATTGAAATTATATATATGTTAAAGTAATATTCCAAAAATAACTTGAATCTTACACTCTTTTCTAATATACGTTTTATGTTTGGTTAAAATTTTAAATCATGAAGCAACGTATTATTGGCATAGTACTACTTATCTTTTTTTGTTCTTCAAATATATTTTCTCAAGCCCATGATCATCAAGCTAAAATAACAAGCTGCTTAGAAATTGTAACCTCAAATGATGATTATAAGTTTAAATTTAATAATAAGTTATATCCTGAAAATAAAGATGTTTTCATCTGTCTAAGCGACTTACCTCAACAAATTCAAATAGTTGATGATCAGGGTAACACTATTTCTCCAAACAATGTGTCTTGGGATAATAATCCATATGTAGCAGTAGATCCAAATGACCTTACAATAGGGACTATTAGTGATGCTACCAATGATAATTTTGGAAGCGATGGTAAGCAGGACATATAAGTAAGAATTCTGTTTGGTAATAATGCGGTGGAATTGAAGTTTAAGCTAAGAACTATATATGAAGCAGAAATTAAACATGAAAAGAATCACGATAAAAACTTTGCTGGCTATGATGATAATGATATCTCTGCCTATCCTGGTAGTGAAACGGGAGAGCCTTGGCTGTTTCTTAGACCCTATGGTCTAAGCTTCTTGTATTTTAACCCAAACAGGCGGGGTAAGAAAGAAAGCGTTTTAGATGCGTTAAACTTTACGGTTAATCCAGAAGACGGCATCTATACACCTGCTCACGATAAAGACTTTTACCTAAGAATGCATAGTTTTTCGCAAAGTCCAGAACAAATAATAGATATTAACTTATGTAATGATATAGATCTGGCTTATGCTAATGTATATCCTGATAAAACCCTGACAGTTGAGTTATATTCAGTTTGTGAATCTGATGATGATAAGGTAAATTATTGTGTTGATTCGAATGGGAATTACAACGGATATTTGAAAGCCAATTGTATTGATTCTATAGATTCACGAGATTTTGTTTGTATAGATCCTGGTCCAGATGGGAGTTTAGATCTTTTTTATGTTTTAGATCCGAATAATAATCATTGGGAAAAAAAAGTTGATGAAAGTAAAAAGCTAGATTCATTGAGCAGAGAATCCAATATTAAATTCCACACATTAAGAGTCCATGCTGGTGAGGATTTATTTTGTAACTCTGAACCTCTTCCAGAGAATATTGATTGCTCTAAAATGCTTTCAGAAAATGAAATAGTTAAAATACAAGAAAATGCCAACAAAATATTTTCTCAAGGTGGTATTGAAGTTATAGTAAATTATAATGGCTTTAAAAATATTAATTATGATTGTCGTAAAGAAGATAATAAATTAGAAACTAGTAATGAATCTTACTATTCTCATGTAATGGAATATGGAGAAGATAGAACACATTTAAATAAGGCTTTAATTAATCAAGATAAAGTAGTTGTTTATTTATTAGATAAAATTATAAATGGCTCAGGGGCGACAATTCGAGGAGCAGCTAATGATTTTGGAACAAATGCTTGCTTTATTAGTATAAAAAATAAAACTAACAGAACTATAGCACATGAAATTGGTCATGCTTATTATTCTTTAGCACATCCTGATCAGAGAGGTGCGGCTATAATGGAAGATGGATTGCAAGATAGTACCTCAATGGATTTTTATAATTTCATGAATAGTGGTGATATTTATTCTAAAACTACTCATGATATTGATAAATATAAACTAAGAAAATATCAATGGGATAAAATGCAAAACAATTAATGAGTTTAAAAAATATTTATATAGCGCATTTTTTCTTTTATATTTTGATAAGCTGTGCTTCTAATAGAAAAGATTTTCATAATCAAAATAGTGAGTTGGATTCTACTGAGAATTATCCTTTTATGGAATGCTATAGTATAGTAAATTATAGTAAAAAGATCAAATGTATTTATCAATTAGCTTTCTTCGGAGATAATAGGGCGAATATGTTTTTATTGGATGATCTTAATAAGAATAGTTCATTGGTCTATTATAGAACTACAGATGAATATAGATTAAGGGGGAAAGCTTTATTTAACGAAATGATGAACCTAGCTAAGAATTTTGAGTGTGACGAAAGAGAAATTGCTAAAATGCATTTTTTAATAGATAACTTGTATGATATGATTGATGAAATAGATGGAATGTCGAATGTAAAGATTTATATAAATGCAAGAATGCCAACAACTATTTCAAAATTGAAAGATGTTAACTGTTCTTTGGATACAGTTTATAAATTAACTTGGAATATTTTAAACACAGCCTGGAAAGAAGGAAAAATTAAACTAAAAGATTTCGGACAAGAATAATAATTAGTGCATAAATCATATGAAACGATATAACTTTAAACAATTAGCAGGGATATTTCTTTTTCTTTTTTTGTTAACAAGTTCTACTGCTCAAGTAGGATCTACAAATTATGGTCCTA
>CAYYWZ010000032.1:0-11108 GCA_964475415.1 uncultured Saprospiraceae bacterium
TTTAGCCATAATTCCTTTAATTATTAAATCTGAATGTAAAAATAGACTTACTCAGTATCTCTTTTTGATTTACAGTCTATGTAATCCGAATTGATGTTTTTATAATGAACGTAATAAGTATTAATTCCTATATGTGCGGATAGATTAAAGTCTAGACCTTTACTAAATTTTTAAGAAAAAAATTAATTTCTTTCGTATTACTGAAATAGCCTAAACTGAATAATCAATTAAAAAAGATATGTCCAAAGTAAAAAAACCTTCTAAAGTTATTTCTATCATATAACGAACACACATAGAAGTAGCTTCGTTCCAACCAAAGCATCATATCTAATAAACGGCATATAAGCAAATAAGTCCAATCTGCTTATTAAACAACCACCTTCTAAGAAGGTGGATTTAGGTAAGACCCAAAGGGCCCTTAAAAGTCAAACTTCTTTTGTTGACTCTCGACTAGTTTCTCTTGTTGCTCTTGGTATTTTACATACTTCCTAATCTTATCTTCATTTAGACCTACTGTTGATGAACAGTAAACCCTTGACCAAAAGTGATTCCCCAAATACATCTTCTTTCGTAATCCTGTGAAACTTCTCAATATCCTTATTGCCGTCTTTCCTTTCAATATCCCCATCACTTTTGATATCGACATCTTTGGTGGCACACTTAGCACTACATGCACATGATCTGACTGTATATTCAGTTCCAATATCTCTAACCGTTTCCATTCACACAACATCCTTATTTGTTCTTCCAAAAAAATCTTAATCTCTCCTTCTAATACTTTATACCTATATTTTGGTGTCCAAACTATATGATACACATAGTAGTATATTACATGGGACAACTTCTTATTGTTAGCTTTTCATGCAAGGCTAACAAGTACATGACCACCACCAAAGGAGGTGGATTTCTAGACTTGTAAAGTAGCTTCACAAGGCATTTATTTCACATACAAACTAGTCTACTCTATCCTTACAGGTTCTAATTTCTTGAAAATCTGCTTTGGTATCGCTTCTACTTTTTCTTGATACTTTTTCCAATCACCGGAGATATAATCGTTAACGCCATTTATAAGTTGATCAGAAAGCGTGTTGTACTTGTTGATTATAAGCTTAGCGTTTTCTGTAGGTGCACCATAGGAATCATAGATGTAAGTTCTTGTTCTCCATGTCAAAGCATTTAATGTTTTAGGATTTCGTTGTATACCTTTCAGTCCTACAGGATCCATGAACAGATTCATGAGACTATCTATCTGTTCAGACTGTATTTTACCCAAATCTTTAATTTCTATTTTTACAGTATCCTCTTGATTGACCATCATGTCATTGACAAGCTTAATGCTTTTCTTTGCTTCTTTTAACTGATCGAAAGCATTTGCTGTTGCTTCTACCCTACTATTATAATCATCTATACTCGCTTCCATTTTTGCAAGATCATTTACATTAAGATCGATTCTAGGATCTAGTTTTACATCCACCATAGCGGAGTCTCTATTATTTCCATCCACAACTACGACTTTATATGTACCTGGCATAACTGGAGTACCACCTGGTTCTCCATCATCCTCTTTCCTCTCTCTTCTAGAAGGTCTTTGCACTCCTTTTCTATCTAGAAACCATCTCACTTTGTTAAGTCCACCTTTAAGTTTTGGGGATAAGGTTCTAAGTGTATCTCCTTCCATATTGAGCACATATAGAGTGGCTTTCTTCTTGGATTTTTCTTTATCCTTCTCAGACTCTTTTCCCATCTTATCTCCTTCCTTTTTGTTCTTGTCCTTGTCCTTCTTGTTTTTAGATTTTTTCTTTATTTCTGCATCTGTAGAATTCTTGTCCTTCTTATCTTTGGGTTTTTTCCAAATATTAATTTCAGCACCATACATGGACTTGTTCTCTCCTCGGAAATCCGCTTGTCCAGAAAAACGAATCCCATCATAAGATCTTCTTTCTAAATTATATCCCGTATTAGCCGCTAGAATTGCTAAGTCTTTCTTTACAATACTTTTATCATCCGCTATTTTTCTGAATATTTCTAGATCATCCATTACCCAAAATGATCTTCCAAAAGTCCCTAAGACTAGATCATCGAAATCCTCTTGAATAGCCATATCTCTAATCTGAACTGAAGGAAAATCTTTGTCATACTTAGACCAACTTGCACCTCTGTCTAAACTATAGTATAAACCTGCATCTGTTCCTAAGAATATCAGGTTCTCATTTTTATGATCTTGAATTACACTACACACAAAACTTCCAACATCCTTACCGGCAACAATTCTTCTGAAGGTTTTTCCATTATCCTTACTGTGATATAAATAAGGAGCGAAGTCGTTCATCCTATAATTATTGACCACTACGAAAATTTCTCCTTCATTAATTTTCGAATGCTTGATCTGAGGTATCCATCCATTTCTTGGTGCAGCTGGAAGTTTACTGTACACATTACTCCAGTTCTTACCCCCATCTATTGAGTGTTGTAAATTACCATCATCTGTTCCTACCCATATATCATCCTTGTTATGTACACTAGGTTCTATGCATAAGATCGTCGTATGGTTTTCTGCAAAGGTTGCATCTATAGTCAGTCCACCACTCTTATCTTGCTTTTGTTTTTCTGGATCGTTCGTCGTAAGATCAGGTGAAATGCTAGTCCAGCTTTTTCCACAATCATTGCTGTAGTGCACAAACTGAGAACCAAAATAAATACCACAATCATTAAAAGGATCTTGGGCAAAAGCCGCATTCCAGTTAAATCGTAAGGTCGTGGTATCTGGACTTACCGGCTTAACAAATTTTGTCATTCCAGTCAATCTATCATAGTATCCTATATTCCCACCCTGAGACATAGCATAACCATATCTACTATCTGAAGGAAGTGCTGATACATCGAAACCATCTCCAAAATACAATTCTTGCCAATCGTAATTCGATATTCCTCCAGATTTCAATACAAAACCAGGACCAATCCATGATCCATTATCTTGCATTCCTCCATAGACGTGGTAAGGAAAGTCTCTATCTATATTGACATGATAAAATTGTCCTACAGGTAAGTTATTTATAAATCTCCAAGTATCTCCCCCATCTCTAGAAATGTTCATTCCACCATCGTTTCCGTCTATTAGATACAAGGGATTTGTTGGAGATTGCCAAAAAGCATGATGATCAGGATGTACGTTGTTTTGATAATTAGCAATTTCCTTAAATGATTTACCTCCATCTTCAGATCTAGAAAGATAAGTATAGAGATTAAATAATCTATTCTCATTCTGCGTATCGACATATAATTCAGCATAATAAAATGGTCTATTTCCAATTCCTTTTGTGGAAACAAGGGACCATTTATATCCTCCATCTGTAGATTTGTACAATCCATTTTCTTTTGCTTCAACTAGAGCATATAATATATTTGGTTTACTAGCAGAGATTGCAACTCCTATTCTTCCTAGATCACCTTCAGGCAAACCATCCTCATCAGAAATTTTATCCCACTTGGTACCGCCATCTACTGTACGATAAAATCCAGATCCTTTCCCACCAGAGGTAAAATCCCAAGGTGTTCTTCTAAAATCCCACATGGCAACAAATAACTTATTCGGATTCGTAGGATCTACAATCATATCTGCAACTCCAGTCCTCTTATCTACATACAATATCTTATCCCATGTCATACCATTATCCGTTGTCTTGTATACACCTCGATGTTCTGAATCTCCCCAAGCAGAACCTAAAGCACCGGCATATACTGTAGATGGATTATTTTGGTCAATTACGATTCTATGGATAATTGTTGTTTTCTCTAATCCCATCAGAGACCAGTTTTTTCCACCATCTATAGTTCTATATATACCTTTGCCAGAATTATGAGAATTCCGTGGATTTCCTTCTCCGGTCCCAACCCATATTTCGTCCGGATTCTGCTGGTTTATTTTTAAAGAACCTACCGACTGTGTAGCTGCATCATCGAAAATAGGATCCCAAGTAATGCCTCCATTTTCAGATTTCCAAACTCCTCCGGAAGCAGTGCCTACAAATATTCTATCTTCATCAGAAAGATCTACGTCTATAGCCGTAACACGTCCACTCATTCCAGCTGGACCTATATTTCGCATACTCAGCTTTTCAAAATTGTCTAAATCTAAAGTCTGAGCAGTTAAGAAAAATGGAAAGAGAATGATCGTAATAAAGAAGAAAATAAGTCTTGTCATTGTAGTAATTGTATTTATGTCTTGTAAAGTATAGCTTGATTCTGTAAATAGCCGTATTTATGCACCATAATTAGTAACAAACCATAGCAAGTATCTCCTAGAATAAGGTTACATCAGATAATTATAAATAGAAAATAATAAGCTGATACTTTCTAAAGTTATAGAATTATAAGAATTTTACGGTCCTAAAACAAAAAATATTAAAAAGACTATTTTTATACTATTAGTATTGTTTGTCAGTTTGTGTCAAATAACTTTTGCCTCTTCGAATACAACAGCGTCGGGCATAACCTTAGAAGTTGAACCCTTTCTAGATTGTGATGGTACGCCCGTAATTGCAAAACTGACCAATGCAAGTGATTTCGTAGATTACCACTGGGTCTTACTAGATGGCAGTCAGGTTCAAAACATGGATTTGGTTATAACACAACCAGGAGAATATCTGATCGTCGCTACTATGTCAAATGGTTCTACTTGTGACCAAAATTTCACAGTAGGTCAGAGTACAACGCCACCAGAGTTTGAGGTAATGGTTATTGACTCAGTAGATTGTGATACGGATTCGATTCCAATCGTATTTAATCCAGATGACCTTATCTATTATATTGATGATGTTTTAGTCCAAGATAATCAAAACACAATAATTGGAGGAGGAAGCCATGTTATTAAAGCTGAGCTTGGTGGATGCTTTAGTGACATGATAATAGATGTACCTTATGATACGATTATCCCATTTGTGGAAATAACAGTAGGAGATATTACTTGTGAAAACCCAGAGGCTCAACTTTCCGCATCATTTAATAATGAAATATTTAGTTACAACTGGTATAACACTATGGGGCAAATTATTGCACAGGGTGAAGATGCTCAGATAGATATGATAGGCAATTACTTGATGACTGCCGTTGCAGATAATGGTTGTACAGAGACTTATGAATTTGAGGTTGTAGAAAACATAGTTTATCCGATCATACAAGCTACCTCAGAAGATCTAAGTTGTGCAAATTTGCAAGCTGAGCTATCTGTAACTTCTAACGTAATTGAGCATGATATTTCTTGGAAATGGGGTGGAATAACAATAGATACTCTAGAAAATATTCTAGTTGAAGAATCAGGGAACTATAGAGTAATCGTTACTGATCCAGAGAATGGTTGTATGACAGATACCGTTATGACAGTGACATCAACTATAGATTATCCTGAACCTATATTAGAAGCAACATCCTTCGAATGCACAGATACGGATGCCACCATCAATGTACAAACTATAGAACCCTCTGTAGAATATGCTTGGTTTGAAAACGAAAATTTCTTGTCATCCGGTGATGCTATCACTGTAGATGAACCAGGATCATATATTCTAGAAAGTACTAATACTGTCAATGGTTGTATACACCTTGACACCATCGTTGTAGAAGATTTTAGAGATTTTCCTGATGAGTTTGATTTTAGTTATGAGGTAGGATGTGGAGAAGAAGATGTAGAGATAATACTAGAAAATATTAATGGTGGAACAGCCCCCTACAGCCTAAGACTAGATGGTGAACTTATGAATAGTGGCGATATATTGCAATTGCTAAGTGGTGATCACCTTATAAGTGTGGAGGATAGCGAAGGTTGCTCTTATGATACCAGTTTCAATGTACAGATAAGACCAGTACTAGAAATTTCCGTGATCATAGATACAACCATTAATTGGCCAGATAGCGTGGAGCTAGATGTAAGGTATAATAGAGATATTTCGGAAATAGTATCCTTTAACTGGAATACAACTGCATCATTGTCTTGTGTAGATTGTGAAATAACTACGGTAAGACCTATCGATGATGTTACTGTCAATATACTAGTAGAAGATATTTACGGCTGTCTAGAGGAGCGGACGATACAAGTCAATGTAGATAAAACAGTAGAAGTCTATATCCCTAATGCTTTCAGCCCTAACAATGATGGCAATAATGATTTTTTTACTGCTTTTGGAAGCTCTAGGAAAGTAGCGTCTATAAAGAAAATGTCTATCTATGATAGATGGGGCAACCCCGTCTATGACGAAACAAATATTCCCATCAATGATGAATCAGCTGGATGGAATGGGAGAAAGAACTTCAGAGTTATAGAAGCAGGAGTGTATATCTATTATATTATAGTAGAAGATATAGATGGAATAGAACACGAGTTTTCTGGGAGCGTTACTATGGCGGAAAAGCAATACTAGCTTAGATATACAATACAGCTTTAAAGTAGTAGATTTCTCCGCTAGGGTCGAAATTAAATCTAATGATAATTGTATGATCCTTCGGCGCACTTCGTTTGCTCAAGATGACTATTGTATCAATGGAATATAGGCTAGTCTGTTAGGGTAAAAAATTGGTATTTATGTGAAGGGAAAAATGTCATTCCGAGAGAGGAATGCGAGTCGAGGAATCTTAAAAAGCTAATACTTGTCTTATTTCGAGCGTAGTCGAGAAATCTTGCTATGATAAATGCGTTTTATCTTTCAAAGATTTCAGGCAAATCAAGAAGTAAAGAATTCTAGCTTACCACATTTGGGCTATAAGCTAGTCTGTTAGAGTAAAAATTGGTATTTATGTGAAGGGAAAAATGTCATTCCGAGAGAGGAATGCGAGTCGAGGAATCTTAAAAAGCTAATACTTGTCTTATTTCGAGCGTAGTCGAGAAATCTTGCTATGATAAATGCGTTTTATCTTTCAAAGATTTCAGGCAAATCAAGAAGTAAAGAATTCTAGCTTACCACATTTGGGGCAATTATATATGTCAAAATTATTATCGCTATTAAACATAGGATGAAGATCTTCATCTACGCCCTCAATTTTCGTATGCTGGAATGCAGCGTTTCTTTTGAAGGTCATTTCAGCTGAGCACCGAAGGCAGTTTATTTCTCTCTTAGCGGAACTGGATTCGTTTTTGATAAAACCCGATACTTTTTTGGTGAGAAAATCATAGCTGCAATTCCAGCACATATGGAATTCATCAGAAACTTCTTGCTTACAGTTAGGACAATTCTTCATGATGTCAATATAGTAATAATTACATATTGCTGATTAGATGTAGATAAGTTTATAAAGTATAACCCGCATGAGCAACCTGTATGATACCGACCATTATAGAATCAGTAAAAGACTAATATTAATGATAATCAGAGCTTTAGCTTGCAGTAGGTAAAATTATACTAGGGAGGTAGTCCGTGATGAGCCAAAGCGGGAAGCTAGGGACCAAGCCGAATGGCGCGTCAGGAAGACTGCGACCGCGAAGTATGAGCGGACATGTCCAAATCAAAAATAGCTGATGGATTCTGAATAATAAGTCGTTTTTAGTCGTTCTACTGAAGTATTTTTCTTTTATGTCGAAGATTGAGTTAATTTAGCGGCGAATATGCAGTTTTTATATCCATCATTTCTCTGGGCGCTACTTGTGTTGGCGATCCCACTTATCATTCACCTCTTTTATTTCAGGAGATTCAAGAAGGTATATTTTACCAATGTGAAATTTCTGAAAGAGATAAAAGAGGAGACGAGTAATCGAAATAAGCTAAAAAACTTGTTGGTATTATTGTCTAGATTACTAGCTTTTGCAGCCTTAGTACTTGCTTTCGCACAACCATTTATACCTGCAGAAAATGGAGAAGAAGAAACTTCTAATGCTGTCAGTATATTTCTAGATAACTCCTACAGTATGCAGGCTCTAAGTGAGGATGTACCCCTTATAGAAAAAGCTAAGAAAAAGGCGAAAGAAATTGTTTCTGCATTTAATAATGAGGATAAATTTCAAATCATAAGTCATGATTTAGAAGCTAGACATCAGCGATTAGTTTCTAAGGAAGATGCGCTAACGCTGATAGATGAGATTGCGATCAGTCCTGAGGTGAAGGCTTTGTCTAGAATAAGGACTAGACAGAATCAGGTGCTAGAAGATTACACAGATGGGAAAAAGTCTATCTATCTAATTTCCGATTTTCAGAAAATCATAACAGATATTTCTGCAGATACAGATTCTACTATTGCCATCAACCTACTGCCTTTTCAGTCTGTAAAAGAGAATAATGTAAGTATAGATTCTGCTTGGTTTCTGACACCTGTACCAATGATCAATCAGGTAAATAAGCTAGTTGTGAAAACAAACAACAGAGGAAATGCACCTGCTGAGAATGTAAGATTATCAATGTTGCAAGGTGGTCAAAATAAACCTATCGGCCTTGTACAAATAGACGCGCAATCATATAGGCAGGATACTATAAATATAAGTGTAACTCAACCAGGCTTTCAAAATATAGAACTGAATATAACAGATTATCCTGTGCAGTTCGATGATAAGTATAAGCTAAGTTTCAAAGTGCCAGAAAACATAAAAGTTCTGTCCATCAATAACGGTGCTAGTAGCAGATATCTCAAGGCGTTATTTAACGGCCTAAACTACTACAGTCTAAAAACTCAGAATACTCAAAACATTTCTTATAGTGAGTTCCCTAGTTACAACTTCATTATATTAGAAGATCTGATAAACATATCATCAGGACTTTCTTCTGAGTTATCTAACTATATAAGGAGTGGTGGAAATGTAATGGTATTCCCATCTAGAAATGCAAATAAAGAAAGTTATAATAACTTCTTCAACCTATGTCAAGCTAATAACTTACAAGACTGGAATACTGCTGAGAAAGAAGTCCATAAAATAAATATTAATGAATTTGTTTTTCAGGATGTATTCGGACGTTTAAGCAACAACCTTTCGCTGCCCAAAACAAAAGGTAATTATAATTCAACAGATTTTTCTACTAAGGGTGCAAGAGGATTATTGTACTATAGGGATGGTAGCAAGTATATGAGCGCTTACAAGTTAGAGAAAGGAAATCTGTTCGTCTGTGCTGCTCCACTTAATACTGATCAAAATGACTTAGTACAAAAAGCTGAAGTATTTGTACCTCTCATATACAAAGCATCCATCTATTCAGGTGATAATAAGAAAATCTCATATACGATAGGCCAAGATGAACTGATAGAAGTACAGAACAGAACTCAAGGAGATGATCTAGTGTACACGATAACAGGTGCCCAAGAATTTATTCCTGGCCAAACTAATCTAGGTAACAGTACACTGATAGATCTGAATAATATGATCAAGGAAGAAGGGTTCTACAATCTTACTTTTGAGAACAAAAACCTAGAGTCTTTTGCCTTTAATTATGATAGAATGGAATCATCTATGGATTTCTTTTCTACCGAACAGCTAAAAGAAAAGTACGGAGATAGATATAATATATATGACAATGTAATGGATGCCAACTTTACTGAGATTATCGAGCAGAAGGAAAAGGGTACAAAGTATTGGAAATGGTTCCTAATAGCAGCATTGATCTTTTTACTGATAGAAACACTCTTATTGAGATTTTGGAAAACCTACTAAATAAGATATAGATGGCACATCTGCTTCAGTCAGCAATCGTGATTGCTCCAGGCTCTACTTATCATATGAAAAAACTTGACATCCTTATTAATAAAGGACGTATAGAAAAGATAGGTAAAAATATAGATGCTGGAAATGCAAAAATTATAAGTTCGAATAATCTACATGTATCTATAGGATGGTTCGATATCGGAGCCCATTGTGGTGAGCCGGGTAACGAACATAGAGAAACGCTAAACTCACTGAATGCTGCTGCAATGGCTGGAGGCTATACAGGGCTGGCTATCATCCCTGATACTACACCTACTACTCAGAGCAAAGGTGACATACAGTTTGTTGTAAGAAATACGGAAAACCTCTTAGTAGATTTCATGCCTATTGCAGCACTAACAAGAAATAATGAAGGATCTGAAATTACAGAGATGATCGATCTACAAAATGCTGGTGCTGTAGCTTTTTCAGATGGTCTAGAAAGTGTACAAAATGGTGGTGTGTTAGGCAGAGCGATGGAATACAAGAAGCGTTTCCAAGGAAAGATATTACACCATCCCTACAATAGAAATTTCAATAAAGATGGGCAGATACATGAAGGAGCAGTAAGCATATCTCTAGGGCTTCCAGGTATCTCATCTCTTGCTGAGAAATCACTTGTAGAAAGAGACTTAAACCTAAGCGAATATATGGATAGTGATATCATACTACATTGTATAAGTGCTAAAGAATCTATAGGTATATTACATGATGCTAAGAAGCGTTCAGAAAAGGTTAGTTATACGCTGCCCTATTTAAATCTCATTCTAGAAGATAAGGTCTTATTAGAGTTTGATTCCAATTACAAAATATTTCCACCTCTTAGAGATAGCAGTGATAGAAAAGCGTTGCTGAAAGCTGTTAATAATGACATGGCTGATGCCATAGTTTCCAATCATAGGCCGCTAGAAAAAGAATTAAAACATAAGGAGTTTCCTTATGCTGACTTCGGAGCAACAGGGATACAGACGATATTCTCTGGGCTCATCAGTATACCACGAGAAACACTTAGTCTAGAAAAAATAATATCTAAAATTGCCTACGGACCTAGAAGGATACTAGCTCTAGATATCCCAGAAATAAAGGAAGATGCGACGGCAAATTTAACTGTTTTTGATCCTGAAGTAGAATGGAATTATAATGCAAAATCTAATCAATCAAAAACAGAAAATAATCCTTTCTACAATACAACGCTCAAAGGTAAAGTACTAGCCGTGTTTAATAATAATAAGGTGAAACTCATTTCTTAGAATTTATCCTTAATTTGTAGGACTAAAAGAAAACAAAATGGATAATATAAGCACAATGACAGCAGGTTTGCGATATGGAATGATGACTGGCTTGGTTCTCATCGTTTTAGCACTAATAATGTATCTTACGGGACTTCAAGATTTTTCTACAGGCAAACAAAGCATAATTTCACAACTTCTCTCTTATGGAATAACTGCTATAGGTGTTG
>CAYYWZ010000032.1:11208-40847 GCA_964475415.1 uncultured Saprospiraceae bacterium
CAAAGATTCTAATGACGGAATGATGACTTATGGTCAAGGTGTAGTGACTAGTCTTATTACTGGATTAGTAATGGGTATAATTTCTGCAATATGGGTTCTTATGTTTTTCAACTTTATAGATACAGGAGCTCTAGAACTATTGACAGAATCAACGAGAACTAATATAGAAAAAACTAATCCTAATATGTCAGAGCAAGAAATAGAAACTGCTATGTCTTATGCAACTATGTTTCTTGCCCCCGGAGCTATGGCGATTATGGTCATTATTGCAACGCCTATAACAACGCTGATAGTAGGTCTAATAGCTAGCGCTTTTATGAAAAACGATCAGTACGCTGCATAAGATTTGTAACATAAACGAATGCTAACTCAATATGAATATATCTATTGTTATCCCTCTACTAGATGAAGAAGAATCATTACCAGAATTACATAGCTGGATTAAGCGTGTAATGGATGAGTATAACTATAGCTACGAAATTCTCTTTATAGATGATGGGTCTAAAGATAATTCATGGAAAATAATAAAGGAACTAAGCAACAAGTATCCAGAAGTAAAGGGTGTAAAGTTTAGAAGGAATTATGGAAAATCAGCGGCATTAAATGTAGGTTTTGAGGATTGCAAAGGTGATGTTGTGATTACAATGGATGCAGATTTACAAGATAGTCCTGACGAGATTCCAGCATTATATGAGATGATCATTAAAGACCGGTATGATCTGGTTTCTGGTTGGAAGAAAAAAAGATTTGACCCTATCAGTAAAACCATTCCGACTAAGTTATATAACTGGATAACAAGAAAGATGTCAGGTATAAAACTTAACGATATGAACTGCGGGCTAAAGGCTTATAGCTCAGACGTTGTGAAAAATATAGAGGTTTATGGAGAGATGCACCGTTATATTCCTGTCATTGCTAAGTGGGCGGGATTCACTAAGATCGGAGAAAAGGT
This sequence comes from uncultured Saprospiraceae bacterium, assembly GCA_964475415.1. Classification (GTDB taxonomy): domain Bacteria; phylum Bacteroidota; class Bacteroidia; order Chitinophagales; family Saprospiraceae; genus CALCMJ01. The sequence continues at coordinate 12,161 of CAYYWZ010000032.1, forward strand.
TGTACAACATCAGGCTAGAAAATATGGTCATACAAAATTCGGACTCAGCAGATTTATAAATGGCCCACTAGATTTAGCCTCCATAATGTTTGTGGGCAAATTTGGAAAACGTCCGATGCACTTTTTTGGTAGCTTAGGGATTTTTATTTCCCTTATCGGTATTGCTATGCTTTCTTACCTTTCTCTACAAAAACTTATCTATGATATAGGAGGAATAGCGGAGCGACCGGCTTTCTTTTTGGGGATGTTACTGACCATTGTAGGTGTACAATTATTTATTGCTGGTTTCTTAGCAGAACTTATCACTAGGACTGCAACTGATCGAAATAGATATAAGATTTCTAAGAAGATCAATTTAGAAAAATAAAGGATTAGATGGTTATGCTGTCTATTCCTTTATTTAAAAGAATTGAAATTTATAAGCAGATTAATAATTGACTTTAAGAACTCCATTAGTGAAAGTCGCTACATCACTAGAGATAGCTTGACTTCCTACTCCATTGAAAGTTACACTAACTCTTCGAGCAGTGGTGTCAATTTCTAATACCTGTAGTTTGTTAGTATCACCGTCTAATGTGAAAAATGCACCTTCCGGGATATCCATAAAAAAGAACTGTCCCCCCATATTCCAATCCATTCCATGCTCACCTACGGCTAGATCCAGAGGAAGGTTAAATGTAAATTCATTATCTCCGTCTTCTTTGCTAATAAAAATTCTATTCTGAGAATCTAACCATGTCAAATTAACTTCAAAATCATTAAAATCATAATCAGTACCTTCGATGGTAAAAGAAAATTCGTTCTCAAATGTATTATCTATTATGTCAGGATCATCATCTGAACAGTTACTAAGTACAAACGATAGAGAAAGACAAAGGAATAATAACTTCATGTTATTCATAATAATTATTTGATTAGTTTTAAAATTTTAGATTTTGTTAACTTGAATATAATCAAGCATAAAGAGAACGAACAATTTATCCAAAAAGCTTCTTGGCTATATTATTATTAAGAATAAAAAATTAGATACTTTAGTATTAGATATGAAAAAAATACAAGAAGTAATAAGCCGAGCTGTTTCAGTCTCGCAGTCTATTGGTTCTGACACAACTATCATAGGTACCATAGAAAAGATAGTTGCAGAAATAGTAAGATGCCTAGGTTCAGGAGGAAAGGTATTGTTATGTGGGAATGGCGGTAGCGCAGCAGATGCACAACACATTGCTTGTGAGTTATCTGGAAGATTTTATAAAAACAGAAAAGCACTTCATGCCGAGGCGCTTCATGTCAATAGTTCATATCTGACCGCTGTGGCCAACGATTTTGGATATCACCACGTATTTGCAAGAGCCGTCGAGGCTAAAGGTAAGCCAGGAGATATTCTGATAGCTCTAAGTACTTCAGGAAACTCTAAAAATATAATCAAAGCCATAGAATATGCTAATGAATCTCAATTGATAACAATTGGGCTAACAGGTATTACAAATTCTTCTATGGATGGAATATGTAAGCATATAATAAAAGTACCTACAGATGATACACCTAGAATACAGGAGGCTCACATTCTAATCGGTCATATTATTTGCGAACTTATAGAAGAAGAATTATTTTAATCCTAACTAAATTCAGAAAAAAAGGTGGCCGGAGCAAAAGAGTCGAATAAAATTACTGATGGTTCAATAAGTAATTTCCAGCCACCATTTTACTAATTCTTAGTTCCTACTAATGTAAAGCTCTGCTCTATAGAGCCTTCTCTAATCACGTAATCTATCTGTAAGCTTCTATCTACATAAAATCCACTTCCAAAAATCTCTACGCCTGGAAAGAGTAATTGCGTCGGCACATCTATACTTTTTACAAATTGCTCTTCTTGGTCTATGTCCACAGAAATAATTGTATAATCTGATCCGAAAAAAGGAGCTTCGATTATAAGATTATCTGCTGCATCATATATGACATTAAAAGAGAATGGACCAGATACGGTAGCTACATGTCCTTCATAAGATCCTATAAGTTCTACCACATCCTCATCATATACTTCGCAGGAAAGGTGAAACGTTAGTACTAAAAACATACATAGTAGTGTCAATAACTTTCTCATATATTGGAATTTCATATCAGCAAGTTAGGGCTTAGATCTTCTTAGAAAAGGAATAAGAATATGCTTAACGCTATATTAATCGGTATTAACTATTTTTGGGTTAGAAAAACGAAATGTTAAAATATTTAGTGAGATAAATGAAAGAATTATAAGATTTTACATATTATGTTTTATTATAATGTATTTTGTGTTAATTGTTTTAACTTTGTTAACTGGGCAAATCTTAATAAAATTTAACCCTAAAAAGTGGATAATAAGCAGCGTCATATCAATCCAAAGCTAAAGGAAAAAATTAAATCTCAAGAACACAATCTAGAGGTAGAAGAAATCTATAATGGCATTCTGCGGCAAGATAGATATATGCTTAGCAAGGCCATAACTATGGTGGAAAGCACTAGAGAAGAAGATAGAGAGAAGAGCATCAGGCTACAAGAAAAAATAAATAGTAATAAGCAATTTACTCCGCGAATAGTTATTACCGGAGCTCCCGGTGTTGGCAAAAGTACTTTTATCAATACACTGGGTAGGCTTATTATCGAAAGGGGTCAATCTGTTGCTATTCTTGCGACAGATCCTAGTTCTGCTATTTCTAAAGGAAGTATCCTAGGAGATAAGACGAGAATGGCAGAGCTGTCGATGGAAGATAAGGCATTTATAAGACCTTCCCCATCAGGTAACCATCTAGGAGGTGTTACGAGTACTACACTAGAAACAATAAGTATATGTGAGCTGGCTGGCTTTGATTACATTCTCTTAGAAACAGTAGGTGTAGGCCAGTCCGAATATCTGTCTTATAATATGAGTGATCTATTCCTCTTATTAATTTCCCCCGGTGGAGGGGATGAATTACAGGGCATAAAGAGAGGCATAGTAGAAATGGCAGATATTATTTGTATAAATAAAGCTGATGGCGATCAGAAACAACAAGCTTTACTTACTGCAAAACAATACAAGAACGGAACTCATTTTCTTACAAACCAAAGAATAAATTGGTCCACAAAGATCATGGAGATTTCTGCTTTAGAAAATACAGGTATGGAAAACCTCTTACTAACAATAGAAAATTATATTTCTGCTAGAAGTACATCGGGCCTATTGCAAGAAGAAAGAAAACGTCAAAATATTAAATTGCTTGATCAAAAGACTAAGCAATATATCTTAGATAGAGCAACACAGAATCCTGAGATAAAAAATCACAACCTCCAGCTCCATAACAAGATAGAAGAAGGACAAACCTCTCTAGCAAAAGCCATTTACGAAATGAAAGAAAACGTGGATAAGAACATATGATGTATAAATTTCTAATTTACATAATCTGTACGCTATATTTTTGCTTAGAATCCTCAGCTCAACCAGTGGAACCATCGCAGACTAATTTCATCTCACCAATAACACATACTCTCAAAATATCTGGTACATTCGGAGAACTCAGGTCTAACCATTTCCATTCTGGAATAGATATAAAATCTACTAATGGCTCTAGTGGCGATCCTATTGTCTGTGTAGAAGACGGATTTGTATCTAGAATCAAAATCCAATTATCTGGTTATGGCAAAGCACTATATATAGACCATCCCAATGGTTACACCTCAGTTTATGGACATCTTAAGAGTTTCCACCCAGATATCGAAGCTTTTATAAAAACACAACAATATGCAGCAGAATCTTATACACTGGATATCTATCTAAATGATGGTGAATTTAATTTTACTCAGGGAGATACCATAGCGATAATGGGAAACAGTGGTAGATCTTATGGTCCGCACGTACACTTCGAAATCAGAGAGACGCTTACAGAAGAACCTATGAATCCTTACTTATTCGATATATTCCCAAAAGATGCCGTAAGACCGACCATCAAAAATGTTATGATCTACAGCATGGATGAGAAAAAGAATCCGGTTAACCAAGTCCGAAGAAAAGCAAAAAAGAATGGTAACAAATATGTTCTTAACAATAGCATTATAGAAGTCGATGGATGGAGAGCAGCTATAGGAGTGGAAAGTTACGATTTCATGGATGACGTTTGGAACAAAAATGGCGTTTACAAATACAGTCTTTGGGTAGATGATAGCTTACATTATTCATATGTGTTTGATAAATTTTCTTTTGACCAGACACGCTATCTCAACAGTTGTATAGACTATACTTATAAGAGTAAAAAAAGTATCAAGTTACTTCGCTTCTATAGAGAGCCAGGAAATCGAATGACATCATTTAGCCCTGAAGGTCAGAACGGTGTATTCCCAGTATATGCTGAAAAGGCACGAAATGTAAAAATTATTACTGAAGATTTTAATCAGAATAAGAGTGAGTTAAACTTCTTAGTAAAAAGAAAGCCTGAAGTAAGCGAAAACATTGCTGAAAGCTACAACTATTTTCTTCCTTATAATCAGGACAATACTATAGGGTATAACGGTTGTACTATATACTTAAAAGAAGGTTCTATTTACAATGATATGGGTATAAGCATGTCAGTAATAAAACAACAAAATGCTCCTGATTTTATGTCTATCCAATTCGGGGATAAATCGATACCTCTACATCGCTATGTCGATCTAGAATTAGATATCTCACAGGTGCCAGATTCTATAAGATCTAAACTCTGCCTACAATATCTAGATGGAGGTAAGTCAAAATCATTAGGAGGTCGTGCAGAAGGTGACCGCTTCCTTGTGAGTACCAATAGGATGGGAAAATATAAACTTACCTTGGATACTAAAGCCCCCACAATAACTTCTAAAAATAAAAACTATTCTAAGAAACCTGGATCTACGCTAAAGTTTAAGATCTCTGATAATTTCAGCCTATTAGGTAGGGCTAATGAACTAGAAGTAGATGTATATATCGATGGCTTATGGGTACTTAGCTCCTATGATTTAAAATCTGACACGATATATGTTCACATCCCAGATAATACTAGCCTCGGAGAACACCAACTACTTATAAAAGTCGTTGATGACAGAGGGAATACTAAAAAGCTAGATAAAAAGCTCAGAATAATATAGTTATCAACCAATATCTATTTCGTTTGTATAATTCAGATACTTTAGAAAAAGCGCTAATTATAATCTTTACTGATCCAAAATTAATAGAGTCTATTCCGTTTTTGCTTTTACTTTATTTCATAAAGCATATGTTTTAGAAGACATATTTTGTTTAACTTTTTCATAAAAAAGCTGAACAAAATACTTTTTCTAAGGTTATAATAGAAACAAATTCCAAATATGAAATTAACTATTGGTAATAATGTGCCTGATTTCGAAGTACTTAATCAAGACGATGAAATAATATCTTCTAGTTCCCTAAAAGGGTCTAAATACATACTATTTTTCTATCCTAAGGATGACTCTCCTGGATGCACGAAAGAAGCTTGCAGCATTAGAGATAGATATAAAAACATCCAGAAGCAAGGATTCAAAGTCTTCGGAGTAAGTCCTGACACAACAAAGAAACATGGTAAATTCATAGCTAAGTATGAATTCCAATACGATCTACTTTCTGATCCAGATAAAGTAATGATCAATGCCTTTGGTTGTTGGGGTCCTAAAAAATTTATGGGTAAAGAAATAGTAGGGGTTTATAGAACTACCTTTATTGTAGATGAAAATGGGAAAATTATTAACATCATAGATAAGGTAAAAACTAAAGATCACGGCGAGCAAGTTCTTACTGCAATCAATGAAGTGCCTCAAGCTAGCTAAAAAAAATCTGCGCTACATCTAGATATTATAATTTGGGTGTAGCGTGGTATATTGCTATAAACGCTAAGGCAAGTTTCATCTCAAAACTTACTGTCTCACTCAATCGATCTTCTATCTCCCAGTCTCTTACATCTCCTTCTCTAGTTGTGAACATATCCATATAACCATATTCTTTGTGGTCACAAGTCCATTCTTCTAGAATATTTCGATACTTAGATTTAAGACGCAACTCTATACCATCACCTTTAATTTTCCATTCAGAATAATCACGTGGCCAGACTGTTCTGATTTCTATCAAATTACCATTGACATTCATCTCCCATAAGCCAGGATCATTATTCCATTTGATTTTTACCTGTCCGCTGTAGTCGCCTATTTCTACTATCCATTGTGTCCAATCATTTCTGAGTTTCCACTTCATCTCTAGGGTACCCGTTATCTCCCCATCATCAGCAAGGACCACCCATTCTGAAAAACTATCATCCCAGTAGGTATGGAATGATGATAAGAATTCTTGCCCTCTTACCAGAAGACTCATTCCAACAAAGAATAGGCTTAGTATAAATGACCTCATACTATTATAACGATGAACAACTAAAAAAGTATCTTATAGAAATTCTAAAACGGTAGATCGTCAAAATCTTCAGCCATCATATTAGAATCACCCGATGGCTCAGCGACTGGAAAAGGAGCATTATCCGCTGCAGGCTGCTCTACATTAGCCCCTGAAGCAGCTATAGTTTCTATTCTCCAGGCATTTAGATTAGTGAAATATTTTCCATTCCACTCATTACCCTTAAGATCGAAATGTACTTTGACATTCTCTCCTTCTTTATGCTTATCTGCTAGATCGCATCTATCTTGGGTCAACTGGAACTTTATATAATCTGTGTAATTTCCATTAGCTATCTTCACAACGAAGTCTCTAGCTTGGAACTTCTCAGATTTCTTCTCTACATCAAATATCTTATGTACTTCTCCTTCTAATTCAAATGCCATATCTAAATTTCTGCTTTTCTTTTTTTATCCGTTAATTGCTTTTTGGAAAGCTTTATCTTCTATCTGAAAACAATCGTTTGCTAAATCTCTAAATTTCTTCACATTTTCGATATGCTCCTGATCTTCATTATTAAGCGCATATTTAATCTGCTTTAACCATGATTTTATTGCTTCCATTTCATTGACATTACTATTGTATTTCTGAGCTTGTAACGCTGTAAATACAGGTAATGTATAATCACTATCTGTTTTGATATTCTCTTCTACATGAGCCTGTCGAAGACCATATTTATTAGCTCTTTTTTCAGGATCTAATGATATTGCTATATTTCTGTTCATATTAGCATTATCAGAAGTAATATTCAGTATTCCCTTCTTTATAGATCTCTTAGCATCACTAATATCTTGGTTAATAAGATAGTTGTCTACTGCTTTGTTAAACAGGTCAACTTCTATAGATCTACGCTCGTGGGTAGTCTTCTTAAGATCTACTTGTGCTTGTAGACCAAGCGAGAAAAGAGCTATGAACAGAGAGAATATTAATTTTTGCATGTCTAATGTCTTTTAAATAATACATGAATATAAATAAAATCTAGATTATAATTGTTTTAGTTCAGCTAATAACTGATCCGGCTTCTTATAACCTGGTGAAACTCTTATTTTATTAAGGTTTTCATCTAGATACACCATAGTTGGATAACTTAATCTAGAGCCTAAAAGTTCCACCGCCAACTTATTCACCCCTTTTCTACCAGAGGGGACCCAGTCATAAGATTTCCCTTTAAAAGCTATAGGATCGCGTTGTTCTGCGTCGAATTTTACAACATGAAAGTTTTCGTTTAGATATTTCTGTACTTCAGGGTCAGAAAAGGTCTTGTCGTCCATCACCTTGCACCATCCACACCAGTCTGTATAGACATCTACTAGATATTTCTTCTTAGCTTTATTTTTCATCTTACCAGCATCTTCTATATGCATCCATTCTAGATTTCCAGCTTTTACCGTCTCTCCAGGTTTAGGTCCTTTATGAGATTTCTTCATTTTCTGGTTTACCGCATTAGAAGATGGCTTTTTTCCAGAAATTCCAGCAGGATGTGACTTATTTTGTCTTTTCATAGTAGGATTCTTCTTATTTGCTTGCACGCTACGTGCTATTTCGGCATGATCTATTTTCTCTTCTTCAGCTATCATGAAGGATAATCCGATCATCGTCGCTATGCCTAGGAGGGCAATAATTAGTGTTTTTTGCATTTTCTAGATTATGTCAATAAGATAGTATGAGCAAGCAATTCGCTGCTCTTCCTCTATAAAAATAGGTAGAATTTTCTAGGTATAGGTGGGATTAACAATTATTTAAAGAATAATCGTAATTGATAAGTTATTTTCTCCTAGGCTACATCAATAACTAGAAGGTAATACGTTGTAACCGATTCTTTTATTCGTAAGATACTATCATTGGACGAAAGTCTCATTTATTTATAGCTCTCTGAGATTATTGAATCTGTCAATTATTAAATCAGCATCTATAGACCAATTCCCATCAGATAGTTGTTCTCCTATAATTATCCCATAATAAAGATGCAACTAGGGATTAAGAAATATGTCAATGTAAATTCACCATCTACTCCTTATCCTTATTTTGCACTACTACATAATAATCGTTCTCTAGATCTAAGTAACCATAGTCATAACAAAAACGATATTCCTTACCGGCTTTGGTCGTGTATACGCTGGTAAAATACTTAAAATTAAAAGCGTACTCTTCTAATTTGTTTCTGTGAATTTTTGCCTTGCCGTCAGGTGCAAGTTCCTTTAGGATTCTATAATTTTTTCTTAGAACGCCATTCACACGTCTCATGAGATTTGTAGAATCACTATTGGATTTATTGTTATAACTGCTTCGACAATCACTGGAGCAGAATTTTTTATCGGATCGTCCTCTGACAACTTCTCCGCATTCTAAACACTGTCTTTCCATATCTCTGTTTGCTAATGAACAAAAATTAAATTTACAACTTAATATCTAATTGATGAAAACTAGACGCTTTCTAAATAGTCGCTGTTCTTCATCTTGTATTATTAGTAAGTACATTCCACTCGGCATTCCTTTTATGTCAATGTTAGCATAGCTAGATAAGATATTAGTAATGTTTTTTACAAGCTGTCCATTATAATCATATAATTGCACCCTTGCAATTTCTCCATCTAGATGCTGAATCGAAATGGCAAACTCAGCTAATTTTACAGACATATACTCCTCATTGACATCAGTATAAATGTTCTCAGTAGAACTAGTCAATTTACATTCTACATCTCCATTTTCTATCTGCAAAGTAGAACCAGCTTCTAAGTCGATATCCGCAAATCCTTCATACGATCCAGCATACTTGTACGCTCTAAAATTAGAATTAGCTCCTGGGTTAGATCCTTGATTCAGGGGCGTGTCAAAATTTAGAGGAATAACATATTCCCATACCTTTTCTCCCGCATCATCAAACTCTATTATTGTGCCTGGAGATCCATAATTCATCAGCGTATGTCCATTAGATAAACGTTGCGCATTAGAAAGGAATGCGGAGTAACTAGGATCTTCATTATTAGAACCGAAAAGTATATCAGATACTTCAGGACCTATCGCTGTAGTAGCAGGTATATTGTAAAAACCTGGTTCAGCTTGCTCAGGATCTAATAGCTCCGTGGTAGAGAAATCAGGCCCCGGTCTACCATTTCCATTATTAAATATTATAATCTTACCTGCATCATCTAAGCCCTCTCTGATCCAGTTGACACCATGCTGTCCAAATAATTGCTGATCCGATACTTCTCCTCTTTTATATGCAGCAGGATTACCCCATCTGAATAATATATCTCCGCCTTTTCCATAAGTACCACCCTCATGTGTAGCAGCCTCTTCTGTTGTTGTCGAATGATCTATAATCCATATCTCATCAGAATTTCTGACGCTGATAAGAATCTGATCTAAGGCTTCATTGTAGTCTATAGCATTGAAGTGGTTCCAGTCTCTACTCGCATTAGAATTAGAACTATTGATATCTGCAAGATTGATATCGTACAATTCTGGATGATCACTCACCACTCCAAAATTCAACTTGCTAGCATCAAAATCTTGAATATAATGATCCTTGATATTCCATTCCCATACAATATTTCCGCCCAAAGATCCCGTAGGTTCTACTTCTATAATCTTCTCTGACCACATAAACGCCTGAGGCGCTATCTCGTCAGGATCTCTACCCCACTCTATAAGGTCTTCCTCAAATTCTAATTCCCAGGTCAACAATAAAAAATTGCCATTATCCATCGCTACTACATCGTGGTGAGATAGTTGCGTGTCCGTATTGAGCTCATACCTCCATAGGGTATTATTATCCCAATCTACCAACTCTACTCCACCTGCATTACTTGCAGATGTAAAAGGTCCATTCGTATTCACCTTATATGTTCTGAGCATATTTCCACTAGGAAGAAAATAGGCAGACAAGCCTGGACGAGTTCCTCTATCCCATTCATTTACTAGTCTTCCACAATTATCTACTATATATGCCTTGGTGCTAGAAAAGGGAGAGAAAAAAGTATAGCCTTCTAAGCTCGTTCCACTATCAAACGTAATACCAAGTGTATTTTGTTGGCTATTACTAAAAGTGGAAATACCAAGTAGTAAAATTATGACCAGCACTCTATTCATCTTTCCAAAAATATTTTCTTAATAATTTTCTATTCTAATCCATCTACTAAAATCAATATCATGTAAGATATTGAAGACTTATGCTTTTTAAGACAGTCTATAATTTAAAAATATAGTTTAATGTTCAGAATACTGTGGGCTTAAGCCCACAGTATTCTGGCTTCGATTTCCGAACTCTCTTGGACTTTTACCTCCTAAAGATTCGTGTGGATGATTATCATTATAATCCTCTATTATCTTATCTGCTATTACTTGGAATTGACTCACGCTACTAAAGAGGTAAGCATCCAGTATGTCTTCTCTGAACGTTCTATTAAATCTCTCTACATAGCCATTTTGCATTGGCTTTCCTGGCTCTGAATATACTCTTGTAATTTCATATTTCTTGCACCACTCTTTATACTCTCTTGAGATAAATTCTGGGCCATTATCTGTTCGTATGCACTTTGGCTTTCCAAAGTATTCTATCAACTCTTCTAAATGTCCGATTACGCGTCTGGATGGAAAACTAATACTTCCTTGACCTAATAGACATTCTCTACTACAATCATCTATGACGTTCAATACTCTAAATGCTCTGCCATCTGATAAACTATCACTCATAAAGTCCATACTCCAGACTTCATTTACTATAGGTGGTTGATACAGCGGCTTCCTTAGCTCCTCTGGCAGCTTTCTTCGCTTCTTTCGTCTTCTTACCAATCCTTGGGATCTATACACCCTTAGCATCTTATCTCTTGACCATTTACAGCCTTCTCGTCTACTCCTTCGATAATAATAGTCAAAGCCTCTATTTGGCTTCTTTTCTATCAATTCTTTAAACTTCTCAATTACCCCACTATCATCAAGCTTGCTTTGATAATAACAGCTGGATCGACTATAGCCAACAATTCTTGCTATTCGCTTCAATCCGGCTTTGTAATTCTTAGAGAGGTGTTTAATTACCGATCTTTTAACGGAAGGCTCTACCACTTTTTTGACAAAACATCTTTTGCCATTTGTAGATCTAAAGAGACATCAGCATACATACGCTTTAACTTCTGGTTCTCAGCTTCAAGCTCTTTTAAACGCTTTAAATGACTGACTTCCATACCACCGTACTTCTTTCGCCAATTATAAAATGTACCTTTATTGATACCTAACTCTCTACTGATTTCTTCTACTGAACGACCAGCTTCGTTCTCCTTTAAAGCCTTAATTATTTGGCTCTCTGTAAACTTTGATTTCTTCATTACAGCTTAAATTTAGTGAATTTTTAAACTGTCTTAATATTTCATAAGGCTACAATATAGTTACTTGTTCTAAAAAATGTACTGATAAATAAAAGTTTTAAATAATACCATGACAGATGACATAAAACATCCATTCAATAAATTATCAGCTTATAGAATTTACAGAATTTTTACTTTTTCATTTATTAATAAGCGAAATTGGAAAATTAAATTAATTTTGTGGTTCGATACTCTAGAAAGACTAGAGAGGAGTACTTGCCCCTGTGGCGGAACTGGTAGACGCGCTGGATTCAAAATCCAGTATCTTCGGATGTGGGGGTTCGATTCCCCCCGGGGGTACAGACAGAACTTAGCTTATTGATTGATATTCAATGTGTTAGGTTCTTTTTCGTTTGAGAATAGTGACGGTTTAGTGACGGGAATTGTTAAATCCATTAAAATCTAGTTGATTCTAAAATGAAAAGATGCTCATTGATTGAGAATTGATTTGTGATTCTTGAAACTATAGGTTTAAAAAAATCACGTACAATGTAATTGCCTTTAGTATCTTTCTTTTTTGAAAACACATTCTTAGTTATCCTCGTAAATTCTTCAGGTTTTTTTTTATCCTCTCTCCCTAGAAGATTAACTTCAAAATGAAAAGCGTTTACTAATGTTGGGTCGTGAAGAATTTCAATTTTAAATATGTATTCTACCGACGGTTTTTGTTTCCCTTTAGGCCATTTTTCATATTTATCTGTAATTTCTTCTAAGTCCTTTTTCTTGAATCCTACAACTTTAGTTGATTCATCGAATTTAAATTTAATGTCTTCAATTTTCGCTTTTTGAGAATTACTTTTAAAAATAGTCTGAGTTAATTCTTTTCTATTTTCGCCAATAATTTCATATTTAACATCTTCGAAGTGAGTTAAATTTTTTGATCGGTGATTATCGTCGTGGCAAAATAATATATTAAGTGACTTTCCATTAATTTTATTCCAATCAAGTGCAGCCCAAACATTTAGTTCTCCTGTAAAAGTAGTTAACTCAACACTTGAGTCTACTCTTGAAACAAGTGTGCAATCTCCGCAAATATCTGATTTAATTAGCGCGACTTTTTCTTCAGTTGATATTAGTTTGCTGGGATACAACTTTTCTGTTTATAGTTTCGAATATCTGACTGCTCTAATTCCTTAGTTTCTTTAATTAAAGGAGCAACTTCTTGCATACCGTCTTCTATAGATTCCTTAGAAGCATATAGCAACTTTTTTTCATTCCCGTATAATTCGAAATAACTATCGTTGCTTTTAGTTTCCTCTAAAAATGTTTCTAAAAACAAAATTTTATTATTTCTAAATCGAAAGATATAGTGAAGACTTGCATTAGCGGAAACAGATAAACTTACATTTAATGGATCGAGTTCAATTAGTCTGTCAAGTATTTTGGGAATACTATTAGAATATTCTATTACAGCGTTTTTAAATATGCTTTCAGAGATAGTTTTTAGCCTTGGAAAATATAAATCCCTGCATTTATTAAATAAATCCGAGAGATGTTTTCTTTGAAGTAATGATACTTCAATCACTTGGCATTCACTTGATCTAAATTCTATTCTTGCTTTTTCCTTATTAGTGCAATTCATCAAATTTGTATTCTAATTCCTGTGAAATAAAATCATTTAAAAAGCTTTCATTAGTGTTCAAAAAAGAAACAGTAGGATTTATAATTTCTTCTAAATTAGGATGGCTTGGAAAGTTAGTGGTCTTTCTAAACTGTAGGTGAAGCCAATCTTTTTGACACTCATATACATAAATCCTCTTTTGCTCTTTTGTGAATTCAAGATATGTTATATCAGCAAAATCGGTTTTTGAGTACCTACTAAAAACCTCATCCGCTATGCCAGCGTTTTTTATATGAAAAACAGTGTCAACAAAATACGACTCTATTTTTAATTTAGGAAAGCCTTTATGTAGAAGAGAGAAGAAATCAAATATTCTAGATTTACTACAAGAACTAATTGTTATTTTTTTGAAGGAAACATCTAATTCGGTCTTATAGCCATCCTTCAATTTTATTACGCTGCCTAAGTTAGAAACCCTATAATTATTATAGTCAATCTTCTCATCATTAGGGATGAAATCATGTTTTATCAATAAGGTTTTATCAAATAAAGCTGGAAAAATATTCGAAGCTTCAATTGTAAAGGTAATTTTCGATCGTGTTAATTTCATGATGTAACCTTAAATATTTCTATTCTGTGATTATTTCTTTACTAAATGTACAAAAAGTTAAATAGTTCTACTTTTAACTACTTTTAACTACTTCTTCTATGATCATTGACCTTAAAATAAATTAAACCAAGGATTAATACTGTTTATTGCACAATTCATACAGAAAACCCGCCAAATTATACCGTTCCTTACACCAAACCTACCGTTCGTTACAAAACTATAAATCTTTAAACCTACATACTTATCTTAGAGTATGCAAGTAACTACAACCACTATAGAAGATACACTTAAGCATTACTTTGGTAATTCATGGGATCTAATCAGCTCAGGTATAAAAGATCTAATCTATAAAGCAATAGATACTAACGATATACAACCCGATGATATAAAAGGTGCTGAATGTAATGATAAGATCATGGTAATTACTACAAAAGGGTTTTTGGTCTTTACACCTGCTTTTTATGGGTAGGGGGTAACAGATATTAGCTTTCATCTGGGGATGTGTGACAAGATCCTGGACTAAGAGTTATTAAAAAGGCCCAGCTTAGTAGCTGAGCCTTTTGTAAACTATTAAATGAAAATTTTTGACTCAATTAATAATTCTGTATCCAACGTTAAATTGTAGTACTCTGGCTTTACCGTTATAATGTAAGGAGCTTAATCCGAAATAAAATTTTATTCCAATGTCAAGTTTTTTAATCCTGTAACCAGTTCCGAGCGTTATTCCGAAGTCTCTTTTAGGGAAATTATTGGAATCTTCTATTTCCATTAATTGACCCATAAACAAACCTTGTATATCTTCATTAAATAAATAGCTGAAAGTAAAACCTGTAGTTAAGTATAAATTCCTAACCACAATTAAATTGTAAGTCATACCAAGATCAAAATAGTTAAGTTCATATTCGAATCTTGTAAAACTTCTCATAATTCCATCTTTTAAGTTTCTAGACATTTTACTCAATCTATAGGCAAGTGTAGTTCCTATAAATCCATGATCATGTAATTGCCTCTCTAGTTTTACTCCAATATCAGGTAGATTAGATGAAAATATTTCTTCGTATTTATAATTTTTATCGTTGTCTGAATCCACAAATTTTGTCCAGTTGAGACCTACATAGGGAGTAACTGAAATTTGACCGCTCAAAGGGTTCAGAGAGAATGCTAAAACTATAAATATTATAATTTTCATATTAATCGACATTGAATACTTTTTCTGCACCAATTAATCTATTTAGGTTATCATAATAAGTATAAATATAAAGATTCCCATGCTCTAATGTAGAATTGATTTTAATATCTTCACTGTTGCCTTCAAAAATTAGATTGCCCATAATGTTATAAACTTTCACGTGAGAACTGTGATCAAATGAAAGCTCACTTTTTCTACCCTGTTGATTATCATTGCTTCCGAAGTTGTTATCGTGGAATTCTTCACATGTTGGATCATCTCCATCGCAATCATAAATTGTGAATCTCTTTGTTATAGATAGAAAGCCGTCAATTCTTAACCTTATTGTTACTGTCTGTGGATAATAAGGAAATTCTGGAATATTATCTATTACGAGACATTTTCCTCCATCAATTGCAGTTCCTACTTGAGATCCAGTTGATGCATTGTATTGAATTGCACTTTTGCCAATTATTTGCCAATGGAAAGCATTGTATGGGATTAAATCAATATCATTCCCAACAGCACATATCTCAAAACCATTATCTTCTTCACAGATTGGTGAGACTCCAGTAGTTATATTTCTTATTTCAATATCACATCCATCAAAATCCTCTAAATCTACAGGAACACAAATTTTTTCCCAGGCTCTTCTTACAGCTATTGATTTTTCACTACAAATGCCAAACTCTTCATCAACTACTTGAAGTGTACTCTCCATAAATGGAATATAATCTATATTGTTTGTAGAGATTGTTAAAGCATCTATTACGATCTTAATTGCACATTCTATTCCTAAGCCAGGAATACCATCTGCTTCACTACCTTCAGTGATAAGATAAAACCAATATGATAATGGTTGCCCTCTTCTATGAGGTTCACTTTCTTCTTCAATATCGTCGTAACATTTGAATTCATTATCTGAAATATCCCAAGACAAATGGTTTACTAAATTAGGATTGTCGTCGTATAGTAGCCAATCTATATCATCATCTTGGAATTTATATTCTCCAAAAACTCCAAACATATCTGCTACTCCTTCATGAATAGATTTTGCTTTTCCTGTATAATCAATAAGTAGTTGCTCACCAATAAAACTATGAGCCATTTCATGTGAAATAATATCCATGGTGCTCCAATAGTCAGTTGAGCCATTAAGATTAGAAATAACAATCCAAGCTTGATCCCATAAATCTGTATCTACTGGCCTTTGTGAATTAGCGGCAGTTCCATTAGTATCCTCATCAACCCAATCTGTAACCCCAATATTAATTCGTTTAAATTCGATACTTAACTCTTCAGAGAAATATCCTTTCGCTTCTTTTGCTAAATAATGGGATTGAAAGATTACAGTTTCAAGAATTGAGGGATTTGAAAAATCCCAAGATTCTTCATTTGTAGAAAGAGAAAGATCTTCTGTCCACAAAAGAGGAATGAAAAATCCTTCATTTAGGGGTCTGGTGTTAAAGCTTGCAACTTCTTCTCCGAATAGACTTGTAATGCCTGTATTTTGATCAGTATCACCTATATCTACAGATCCATAAAGCGGTGTTGTCGCAGGGATAGCATTTCTATCTACTCCAGTTTCCAATAATATGTCACCTGAATGTGCATCAATATAATATAGCACAGTTTCACTATTATAAGCATAAACCTCATAAGCCAGATTAATATCACACCTGTCTTGCAAGTCATGCACAATGACTAATCTGGGGTCTCTAATTATGTCGTCAGATACGTAGTTGTCTAAAGCTCCAATTGGAATATTCGGATTTAGCGATACCGTTATATCTTCAATAATATAAGGATCAAATGATATTAAGCTGGAGCAAGGGTCGACAGGATCAACATCTCCACCGCCAGTTTTTCTACCAACAACAAAGCCGCCATTAACGACCTCTAGTCCATTGTAGAATTGTTGATACTCCAAATATGATTTCTGATCATTTATTCTACTAGGTTGAATACCAAAAATCTCAAAAGTTACTCCTGCTTGTAAGTTGAGCAACGAAAGAAGATTATCAGTTGTTCCTAAGTCTTCTCCCAGTGAAGGGTTAAAAATAACTGATCCATTATCGTAGATTTTCTCAGAATATGGTTTCAGTACATTTATCCTAGTATCATCACTGAACATATTATAATTCCTACATTCCCATGATTGAGAATACGAAAATGAGGTAGATAAAAGGATAATAAACAGCCATAAGTTCTGTTTTGCTAATTTTAAATAATTCATATTAATTGATTTGGTTAATACTAAACTTAAGTCAAATTATAGCTTAAGTGAAGTTTTTAAAATGGTTAATTTGATATAAACACCGTATCTACTCAAAGGCGACATTCTGAAATATTCGGCAACCATCAAGTAATACATAGAATCAATATAAGATGAATTAAGTTACTATTCCCACTTTTGTAACGAACGGTCACTTTCCTGTAACGAACGGTCACTTTGGTGTAATTAACGGTAAAATGGAAAGGGGGTAGAAGCTCAAACTATAAAGACCAGGCACCTTGCACTTATTCACTCCGTAAGGTATTCACATATAAAGTATACCACTTATTCTCTTTGTAAATTTATACAGAATTTAATATACAATTTGTAATTTTTTTTGGTCCTTATTCATAATATCTTGGAAGCGGAATATTGATTTACTGGTATCCAAATACTATAGTCTTAAATTATTATTTATGCCTTTTTTGACATTTTGGACGCCAAAAAAGAGGTTAAAAATGTAACTGCGAATATTGATAATCAATGCATTATAAGTTTTGCTCCTTAAATGTCTGCGTTAGAAATATTGTATTAAAAATAAAGTCATATTAAAAATGTATTGGAGTTTACTACATCTTTACATAGATCGATATCAAAAAAAAGGTATGTCCTATGATTGTTTTTCTGAAAGCGGTAGTTTTGAAAAATGAAAGTAAGCGTTTACACTGATTTGTTAATTTTTAAAAGTACAGAGTAAATATTGTAAATTTGAAGATGATTATAATTCTATGAAAGTATTAACCTTATGTATTTAACTTATTTATAATATGTTGGTTTCATTACTAACATGTGTGGAAAAGTTAGGAGTCAAGTTCGAAAAATAAGCCTTTACTTTGTAATGAAGAATATAACAACAATGATTTATAATGATTGACATTGTGCAGCTATTTTTAGCTTTATATATATAAGTAATGAATCATATCTCAGCATTTAGATGTTACGATATGATTAATTTTTTACATAAATTCCAAAGAAACGGTAAACAATATGCTTGGGTATTAATGCAAGATTTATCTGGTGAAATGGTACCTGTTTGTATTGAAATCGTTAGTTCTTTGGAAAAGAAAAGGACACCTCAAGGAGGTGACCTTTCGTAGATTTCGTGAGCTAACTCACGCGTCCCTGCATTCTTGAACAATGCAGGGACTTTTAATTTAAAATAAAATTAAACCTTTTTTTGGTAGTTCGGAAATAATTATAATTATTATTATCCACATTGTCGTATTCATAGCGGCTTATTTGCCGAGCTTTTTTACGCTAATTCTACCCCAAGTTTATCCTAGATTTACATTTTCAAATCCTTCTCCCTCATGCTTATTAAATATAAATACTTAGCTATCTATATTAGGAAAGCCTTTACTTTCTTCTTTTTTAGCATTCGCCAAATCTAGGGCGACATCTATTATCATATCTTCTTGACCTCCGACCATCTTTCTTTTTCCTAGTTCATTCAGAATGGTTCTTGTATCTAAGCCATACTTTTTAGCCGCTCTTTCTGAGTGCAGCAAAAAACTGGAATACACTCCAGAATATCCTAATGATAAAGTTTCTCTATCTACTTGTACTGGCCGCTGTTGTAAGGGACGAATTACATCATCGGCGATATCCATCAGTTGGAAAAGATCAGAGTTATGCTCTGCTTCCATTCTATTAAGTGTAGCGATCAAAACTTCTAAAGGGCAATTTCCTGCACCAGCACCCATACCTGCTAAAGAAGCATCTAGTCTATTAGCTCCCTCTTGCATGGCCACTATCGTATTAGCAACGCCTAAGGACAAATTATGATGGCAGTGAATTCCTATTTCTGTATCGGCTTTCAGTATTTGCTTAAACGCCCGAATTCTATCTCTTACACCATCCATCAATAAGGCTCCAGCAGAATCTGTTACATAGACACAATTGGCTCCATAATTTTCCATAAGCTTAGCCTGCTTTGCTAGATTAGCAGGATCATTCATATGCGCCATCATTAGAAATCCAGAAACATCCATATCCATATTTCTAGCGGCATCGATATGCTGTGCAGAAATATCTGCCTCTGTAGAATGAGTTGCTACTCTTACAGATGTCACACCTAAATCTTTAGCTCTTTTCAAATCTTCTATAGTACCTATTCCAGGAATAAGTAAAGTAGTAAGTTTAGCATGCTGTAAGTGCTCGGCAACACCTTCCAGCCACTGCCAGTCCGTATGTGCTCCAAAACCATAATTAAAACTTCCTCCAGTCAGACCATCACCATGAGCAATCTCTATAGCATCCACCTTGGCTTCGTCCAAAGCAATTGCAATATCCAATATTTGCTGCTTTGTATATTGATGTTGAATAGGATGCATACCATCTCGAAGGGTTACGTCTTGTATGTATAATTTATGCATGGGATAGTTTTAAATTTTATTTAAAGCTTAAACAATTTATACAGCCTCAGATTCAATTTCAACAAACTGATCAGCTGTAGACATTGCTGCTGATGTCATGATGTCTAGATTTCCTGCATAAGCTGGCAGATAATGTCCTGCTCCTTCCACTCTTAGTAATACAGTTGTTTTCAATCCATGTCGATGTCCTAAGCCTTCTATGTAGACAGGCTTGTCTTCGGGTATATCATCGAACTGAACCTCTTGGTGCAAAGAATAGCCATGCACATATTGCTGTACAGTAGTAACCATCTTTTCTATACTTTCCTTGATGGCTTTTCTGTCTCCTTGCTCACTTAGGGTAAAGACAGTATCTCTCATCACTAAGGGAGGTTCCGCAGGATTGAGAATGATCAGTGCCTTACCTTTTTCTGCTCCTCCTACTTTTTCTATGGCATGGGCTGTTGTTTCTGTAAATTCATCGATATTGGCTCTTGTACCAGGTCCTGCTGATTTGCTTGCTATAGACGCAACAATTTCTCCATAATGAACTTTGGCAATCTGATTTACTGCTGCGACGATAGGAATAGTTGCTTGCCCGCCACAGGTAACCATATTGACATTTCTTACATTATGTGTATTGTCAAAATTGACAGAAGGAACTAGAAACGGACCTATTGCTGCAGGTGTCAAATCTATGATTCTCTTGTCAGGATATTTTTCTACGATACTCCAATTGTAAGCATGCGCCTTAGCAGATGTTGCATCGAATATAATTTTGATATCTTTCCACTCAGGCATTTCTTCCAGACCCGTAATGCCTTTAGCCGTCGTTGTGTAACCCATCCTTTTAGCTCTTGCTAAGCCTTCAGAATCAGGGTCTATTCCTACCATCGCAGACATCTGCAGATTTTTTGACAAACGTATCACTTTTATCATAAGGTCTGTACCAATATTTCCTGGACCTATTATCGCAACTTTAGTTTTACTATCTCCCATTTCACTTTACATCTTATAATGAAAAAACGTTTAACTCATCTAGTTTTACACTTGGCAATATTTTACATATTATTAAAAGTATCAGTCTTTCCTAATCTACAAAACTTAAACTTACTTCTCCCAGTCCCTCTATTGCAACGCTTATATTATCACCTGCTTTTACAGCAAACATAGGTCCTAGAGCACCTGATAATATCAGATCTCCTGCCTTCATAGGTTTACCGATTGCTTGCATCTTCTGAGCTAACCATAACATAGCATTTATGGGCGAGCCCAAACAAGCTTTTCCTAATCCTTCAGACACCAGCTTGCCATTATTTTTCATCTCCATTTTACAATTGACCAAATCAACATTTTCTAATTTGGTCGGCCGATGGCCTATAACCCAATGACTGGCTGAGGCATTATCAGCTATGGTATCTGTAATTTTTATATCCCAGTTTTTAATACGACTCCCTACAATTTCTATAGAAGGCAATGCGTAATCTATCGCAGAAATAATATCTACTGAGGTAAGTCTAGCTCCAGTAAGATCCTTGCCCAGAACAAAAGCAATTTCTGCTTCTGCTTTAGGTTGCATCAGAGAATGTATAGATATCTGTCCTCCGTTCGATATTTCTGTATCATGCCACAGCATTCCAAAATCAGGCTGATCTACACCTAATTGTTTCTGTACAGCAAGCGAGGTAAGACCTATCTTACTACCGATAATTCTCGCTCCTTCTTTTATACGCAAAGCAGTATTAATCTCTTGTACTTGGTAAGCCATTTCGAGATCAGTCGTTCCTAATAAATCTCTTACGGGTTCGCAGTTGACCCTCTTTTCAGATGCTTCTCTTAGTCGTTTAGCAGCTGTAGCAACATTACTAGTTATATCCATAGATTATTTTCTTAAGCTCTTGATAAGCTTTAGTGTAGCCTCTGTTTTTTCTGTCAAAGCTGCAAAATTCCTATCTTTTAAAATATCTTTTCCGATAAGTTTCGATCCCATTCCTACGCATACTACTCCTGCAGCAAACCATGCTCCAAGATTTTCTTCAGACGGCACAACGCCTCCTGTAGGCATAATCTGTGTCCATGGTTGTGGCGCCATAACAGCTTTTACAAAACCAGGTCCATATACACTTCCTGGAAATAGCTTTACGATATCACATCCCCATTCTTCAGCTGTTCCTATTTCTGTCAATGTACCACATCCAGGCATATAAGGAATCTTTCTACGATTACAAGTTCTTGCAATATCCTCTCTGAAAGAAGCTGTAACTATAAAACTTGCTCCTAACTGTAAGTATAAGGCTGTTGTTCCCGCATCTGTAATGGAACCCACACCTAGGATCATCTCTGGTAGTTCCTTGATAACGAACTTCTGAAGTTCCGCAAATACCTCAAAGGCAAAGTCTCCTCTACTTGTAAATTCTATTACTCTTCCACCACCTTTATATACTGCCCTCAAAACTTCCTTACCCAATTCTACATCAGGATGATAAAATAAAGGTACCATACCCTGATCAGCAAGTAATTGTAATACTTCTATTTTCGAAAAATTTGCCATTTATAGTTGATTTAAATTTTGTGTATTTGTCAATTAATCTGAAAAAGTACAAAAGTAATAATTCTTATCCTCTATGTATATTATAATATTCCTTTGCTCTTTTATTATACATCTTTTCGTTGGTTCGGAAATAGAATCCTACTTAAATAGATTCAATTTGCGCGCTAACTAAAAAATTGAAGTTTATTGACTGTCTATATTTTTTTAGCTATCTGATAAAATGGATATTTGCATTAATGTACAATAAAACGTACATTTATACGTACAATATATAATTTATGAAAGCTATAACTATTTCCAATTTACGATCAAGAATCAAGTACTACTTTGATACGGTAATAAATTCATCCGAAATCCTTATCATACCAAGAAATAACGATGAAGAAGATGAATCGGTCGTTATAATGTCATTGAAAGAATATAACTCTTTACAAGAGACAAATTATTTGATGTCCACAACTGCAAATCGGGATAGGCTTCTTGAATCAATAGAGCAATCAAAATCTGGTAGAACAAAAGAAATAAACCTCAATGACATAGTCGAATCATGAAAATCATTTTCACGGAAAATGCATGGGATGACTTAACTTATTGGATTGAAAACGATATAGATCAAATAAAGAAAATCAAAGAACTGATCAACTCGATAAAAACAAGCCCGTTTAAAGGAATTGGAAAGCCAGAACCCTTAAAACATCAATTGAAGGGCTATTGGTCAAGACGAATAAATCAAGAACATAGAATTGTATATGAAATATCGGGTAAAAAGAAAGTAGATCAATTTTGTCTGATTATACAATGTAGATTTCACTACAAATAAAATCCGATAGCTAAAATTAATTATGTCTATTCGTAAGATCAGCTACAATTGAAATATGAAAGAAATTATTACAATCTCAATATTAGCATTGATGTATCTAAATTGTAGTGAAGAGATACTACCTGATTGTCTAGATGACTTCGGTGCAATAAGCTACCCTGTAATAGCACATTCCCATAATGACTACGAACAAGATGTACCAATAACAAATGCCCTTAGTCATGGATTCAGATCTATAGAAGTGGATATTGCTTATGATGGATCTGAGATCAGAGTAAGTCATGATGACAAGGACTTATCAGAAAAACCTGAATTCGAGGAAATGTACTTGTTCCCTATTTTGGATAATGGTATAGAAGAAGACGGATTAATCTTATTGGTAGATATAAAAAACTATTCTGCAAATCTCATTGAAAAGCTAAATGCAATTCTTGTGACACATGAAGAAAAGCTCGTATCGAGAGCTAACTTAGAAAGTGATTCCAGCAAACTGAAAATTGTCTTAAGTGGAGAAATCCCTAGAGAACAACTAATCAGCAACGATGAAAATAGATTTCTATTTATTGATGGACGTCTCAATGATACTGACCTGAATTTCTCATCAGATATAGTCCCAATTATAAGTTTAAACATTTCCGACATCTCAGATTCTAATGCTACGTATGACGAGAAACTAATCGAAGTTATAGATCAGGTTCACGATCATAATAAGCTGATACGATTCTGGAATACTAATGATAAAGAATCTGTCTGGCTCAAGCTGATAGATCTAGATGTAGACATTATAGGTGTAGATGATATCGAGAAATTCTGTGGTGTTATGAAGAAAAATGGATTGACAAATTGAAAATTTACTTGATAAAATAATTGGAGTAAATTTGAATTTTAAAGTTGCCCTTAATCCTATTTTATAAATCATAGATGACCTTAAACCAAATTTCAGAAAAACTATTGCTTGCTGTCAAGATGAAACAATCTACTGACGAGTGGACTAGTCAATTATCTTCTATCCATTACGCTGATCTAATAGAAGAACTTAAGGATGACAATAAGAAAAAGGCTTTTTGGATCAATTGTTACAATGCTTATTATCAGATCCTCAGGAACAATACCTCAGTTGCCAAATCAGAAATATACAAAGCCAAAAAGATAGAGATTGCAGGAGGTTTCTATAGTCTTGATGACATTGAACATGGTATTCTAAGAAAGTATAGATACAAATTTTCTTTCGGTTACTTACCTAACATTTTTGCTTCACGAAACATTAAAAATCTAGCCGTAGATAAGATAGACTATAGAATACATTTTGCGCTCAATTGTGGAGCAGCTTCTTGCCCTCCTATTGCTTTTTATTCACCAGAAAAAATAAACGCGCAGCTAGACATGAGTACCCTTTCTTTCCTAGAAGGAGAGACGGATGTTCTAGAGGCAGAAAAAGAAATTCATATTACAAAATTGTTCCAGTGGTTTCTTGGTGATTTCGGAGGAAGCAAAGGCATTAGAAGTATCCTAAGCAAAACATTAAAGATAGATACAAAGCCATTCAAGTTAGTTTACAAGCCTTATTCTTGGGAGGATGATCTAGGAAATTTTGTATGAAAATTCTTAAAACTTGAATGGTAATCTCATCTCTTTTGCTGAGCGTAGGCTGCGCCTACGTTTTCTTTTTCTAATAGATACCTTTCTTATTAAGACTGAATTATAGAGACGGAGGCGCAGCCTACGCCTAACAGGATGACAAGATAACAGAGAGTAAGAACAATTTACATCTCTACCCCACCACCTTCTAGGCGTTCCATGATACGCCAAAGATATTTTTTCTTAAAGTAGTATGACTTTATAGCGTCCAGTAGATCTGTATTTTTAGTAGCATCAAACTCCTTCATCCAATCTTTCGCTTCCTTATCTAAGTTTTCATTTGCTAGTCGTATTTCCTCCTTTACTTTAGCTAGTTTATCGACATCCTCATCAAACTGCAGTTCCATGATCGCCTCGTTGATATCCATCATTTCCATTAGAAACTCTGGATCCATTGTTTCTTCGGAATCATTCGAGATCTTATCATGTAACTCTAGGATATATTTTATTCTAGATCTTTCCTCAGTTAAGGTTTTGTAGGCCTTATTATTCTGCGTAGTTTTTTCTAATGCTTCCTGCTTCGCGGTCTCACTTTCTTGCGTAAAAAAATCAGGATGATACTTTCTACTATTGACATGATACTGCTTCTTAAGATGAGCAGCATCTATATAGAAGCTAGGCTCTATACCGAAAAATTCAAAGAAGTTCATTACTTAAAGAATCTAGAAATATCTATACCGAAAATAAATACCATCAGCGTCATAAGAATTATAAACCCTATAGTCGTTGTGATCTCCATGAACCTATCATTTGGTTTGATACCTGTGATCATTTCGAATAATAAGAATAATACATATCCACCATCTAGGGCCGGTATCGGTAACAAATTCATAAATCCTAATATCAGTGATAACATTCCAGTGATAGACCAGAATCTATGCCAGTCCCAATTATCACCAAACATCGTACCTATAGCAATAGGGCCTCCTACACTTTCTGTAGGATCCATTTTACCTTGGAACATTTGTTTGAAAGCTTTCAGTTGTGTACCGATGAATCCTACTCCCTTTGTAAATCCTTTAGGGATGGATTGTCCTAGAGAATAATTTTTTACTTCATGATCTAGCTGCACCTGGTATGACTCAGAGAATATACCTGAAGACCTTCGTATAATAGGATCTGCTTTCTTACCAAATAGTTTTCCTATAAGGCCTACCTTACCAGGTATCTCTAAGGTAGGATCGAATATCATGGTATCCATAATTCCAGATCTTGATACAACTACACTTACATTACCTTTCGAATCTTTTATAGCCTTGCTATACTGGTCTGAGTATTCTATAGCTTGACCATTGACAGACACAATCTTATCTGTATTACGTATGCCTGCCTTATATGCAGGACCATCGACAACAACACTATCTATGACATATTTTGCTCTAGGCTGGAACAAACTTCCTCTTCCATATTCTGATAGTTTAGCAATATATTTTTCATCGATATTGAGCGTCACCATCTGGCCATTTCTTTCTACGATAACTTTAGAAGCATCATTAAGAACAATTTCTCTGGTTAGATTACTAGATTCGAATTTAGTGAAGGGTACATCTTCTATAGAAACAATCTTGTCTCCATCCATAAATCCCATCTCATAGGTCAGACTATCTGTTATAGCCATCCCATATTTTACATTCTCATTAGGATAGAAAGATTCTCCATAATACCATAACACCATAGCAAATATGAAGAAGCCAAGAATGAAGTTGACCACAACACCGCCGACCATAATGATCAGTCTCTGCCATGCCGGCTTAGATCTAAACTCATAAGGCTGAGGTGGACCTGCCATCTGCTCTTTATCCATACTTTCGTCGATCATACCAGATATTTTGACATAACCACCTAGAGGCAGCCATCCTATACCGTACTCTGTCTCTCCTATCTGCTTCTTGAATAGCGAAAAGCCCGGATTAAAAAATAAATAAAATTTCTCTACACGTGTCTTGAAGGTCTTCGCAGCGTAGTAATGGCCCCATTCGTGCAAGACAATGAGGAGCGATAGACTTAATAAAACTTGTGATACTGTTATTAATGTTCCCATGAAGGATTTTTCTTATTATTCTAATGTGAAACAGAACAATATTTCAGATTGTTCCATAAGTTTGCAAAAGTACACTTTACTGAAGATGTTCGTGACTGAAATAGACAAAATATCACCTACTATAGAATTATGATCGTATTTTACTGTCCAGAATTGCAAAAAGGCGACTGTTTATTGACAGATGATGAACATAGACACTGTAGTTTAGTCCTCAGAAAGAAGGCTGGAGATACTATATACGTCATAGATGGCAAAGGCAATGCAGCTACCGGAACTATCATTTCTAGCAATAAAAAACAAACAAATTTTACCGTAGAGCAGATAGATTCCGTAGAACGAGCCGGTTCAAAATTAGCAATAGCTATCGCTCCCACTAAAAATATCAGTCGAATCGAGTGGTTCTTGGAAAAAGCTACGGAAATAGGCATAGATGAGTTTTTCCCTGTTATTTATGATCATTCCGAGCGAAAAAATATAAAACCTGAACGCTTAGAAAAAATCATTCTCAGCGCAACAAAACAATCTCTGCGTAAGTATAAGCCTATATTACATCCCTTGAGTAAGCTCACTCCCCTTCTATCTGAAAATAATATTTCTTCCTACAATTGCACCGTTGCACATTATAAGGAAGCACAATCATCCTTAACTTCTTTCTTAGAAAGTTCCTCTGATCAGCTAGTGTTTATCGGGCCAGAAGGAGATTTTTCGCCTGCTGAGCTAGCGCAATTTTCGGAACTAGGATTTCCTACAGCTAATCTTAGTAAGAATAGGCTGCGGACCGAGACGGCTGGCCTCATTGCTGCCATGCAATTGGTTCAAGGATAGTTTTCAAGAAATAATATAGCTAACTAGAAACTTATTATGATAATAATATCTTTGTAT
This sequence comes from uncultured Saprospiraceae bacterium, assembly GCA_964475415.1. Lineage (GTDB taxonomy): Bacteria > Bacteroidota > Bacteroidia > Chitinophagales > Saprospiraceae > CALCMJ01. The sequence goes on from CAYYWZ010000032.1 coordinate 39,842, forward strand.
ACATAACAGTTATGTTTCTATGAGATTACTTTTTTTACTTCTTGTCGTTTTTCTACCTGAGCGTTCTGTCGATAGCAATACGCTGAAACTTGCGCTACTGAAGTACAATGGTGGAGGAGACTGGTATGCTAATCCTACAGCGCTCAAGAACCTTTCTCAGTTCTGTAATGAGACCATGGGTACAGAGATCGATCCAGATTATGCCACCGTAGATGTCGGTAGTCTGGATATATATAACTACGCATTTATGCATATGACGGGGCATGGTAATGTCGTTTTCTCTGATGCCGAAGCGGAAAATTTAAGAAACTATCTTATCGCTGGGGGCTTCCTCCACATAGATGACAACTACGGTATGGATCCCTTTGTCAGACCCGCTATGAAGAAGGTATTTCCCGAATTAGAATTTGTAGAAATTCCGTTTGACCATCAGGTTTATCATCAGTCCTACAATTTCGATCGTGGTGTTCCTAAGATCCACAAACATGACGAAAAGCCAGCTCAGGGTTTTGGCCTTTTCTGGAGAGATCGCCTAGTGTGTTTCTATTCCTATGAGACCGATCTTGGTGATGGCTGGGAGGATCAGTCTGTACATAAAGATCCAGAAGAAGTACGTCTCAAAGCGCTGCGCATGGGTTCTAACCTCGTATCCTATGCATTCACTCAGTAATCCATTTTGCTTCTTAATTTTATATATTTTTAGGGCGCCTCCTGCGGATCATGCTATACGTTCCTACTGCTTAAGTACCTCTAGTCTGTGACCTATAGTCGCTCCTTGTCTTCCCTATGCGGTCAGCTACGCCTGCCAGAGTACTACGTACGTCATGCAGGCCTTCGGATCTCCTTAGTTCACTAGTCTATATCTACTTGCAGTACCACTTCTATCATTGGCGCGGGCAGTACTTTATAGATTTAGTTATTCGTATTATTAGTAGAGACATAGGCCCAACTTATGCCTAGCGGAATAGTTTTAGGTGTCTAGTATTTTGGATACACAGGATTAATA
>CAYYWZ010000032.1:40947-42455 GCA_964475415.1 uncultured Saprospiraceae bacterium
TATGCCTAGCGGAATAGTTTTAGGTGTCTAGTATTTTGGATACACAGGATTAATACCCACTTTATAAAAATCATTACTACCTATTTGTTGCTGTTTTTAGTATAGTCTACGTCTCTCTTATTAGTTTATGATAGATATTAGTGCTACCGATCAAAACTTTGACAAGGTGGTGGAAGAAACAATATCGGTGATTCTAGAGTAGGATCTTTATTCGTAAAAAAAAGACCAATTCTAAGATGTATAGAGTTGGTCTTTTTTTAGATTTATTTCAATCATACTTTTCCTAGCACCCTAACATTTTCCAATTTAACCCTCAAATTGTGTAACGCTATTTAGGCATGGAAAGTAATTATCTGATTTAACTTCTATTTCTTATCTCTTTTTGAACTTCTTATGACAACCTTAGCTACAGATTATAAAAATCATCTTTCTACTTTTCTAGCACAAGATCAGGTAAGTAAGATCGAAAAGAGACTTATGAAAAAGAAAGGAAAGCGTAAAGGGAAAAAAGAAAAGAAGGAAAAAGTGGCTCAACCTGAATAAAGATAAAATTTGAATTTCTTGAGGCCATAAAAGAGTATACTTTTGTGGCCTTATTTTTGAGTATAATTAAGAAAGATAACAATAAGGCTAGTCTAGTATAAGATTAGTCCCTCTTCTAAGATACTTTTTAATGTTAAGCCAGAAGGCAAAGATCAGATAAAATACAATAGGTGATCCCATTGTTATGAAGGAAAGGTAAATAAAGTATAAACGAACTCTAGAACTATGTAAACCTATCTTGGCCGCTATGTAACTACATACGCCGAAGCTATAAGTTTCTACAGTACTTCTAAGTTTGTCTATCATAATGATCTCTAATTTCTAAGTATAACTAAATATATAGAGAAATTATTTCTTTTTATGAAGAGTGGAAAAACTATTTTGGGGAAAAATACTTGTTCACTTTAAATTTACAAAGCAAATTTTTTCGAGCGCTTACTTTATAGAGGAATACTGACTAGCACCATGTTTCATCATAATATCTTTGCTAGACAAGATTATTCTTTGGCGGTTATCTATCGTAAAAAGGTTAATCGTATAGTTACCCGGCATACTGTAATGGTATTGAATTTCCTTAGTCGCCATTGCCTTTTCTATATTCCCATCTCCAAAATCTAGATAAAGAGGATTTTGTTTTAGTTCCTTATCTATGGATACAAGTATTTTACTACCCGTCTCCATGTTACCTGTTACTTTGATTTTATTATTTTCAAATTCTAGTGGAACGAGCTTACTTTGAATCTCTAAATGGAGTGGCACTTCATGAGGACTATAGTTCACCTGTTTATGTACGCTGCCAAAACAATAAAAGCAGCCCATAAATCCAAGGCCAATTATTGAAAATAAAACTAAGCCATCTAAAAGATAAGTTGAGGACTTATCAAACGGTATTAGCTTATCAGGTATACCTTTCAGTATAGAGCTCATAGGATTTCGGTTTTCGGTAATAATCGGTTTTCTCGTCA